>NZ_LMED01000028.1:0-207957 GCF_001425285.1 Acinetobacter sp. Root1280
AAGACTTTCAAAATCCTTGCAGAGCGTTATCGAAATAGAGGGAAAAGACTTGGCTTAAGGTTCAATTTGATTGCAGGTATTTATAATTTAGAACTGAGTAAAAAGTGAGTTATGAAAGAAGTCTATTATCAATATATTTTTCATTATCTTTCAAAGCTTTCTTTTCAATTCCATAAGTTTCAAAACCAAATTTTTTATAGAGATGAACAGCTGCCTTGTTATCATCTGCAACAGAAAGTAAAATTTGTTCAACATGCTTTTTACTATATTCTACAACTGAAGTAAGTAGCCGAGTAGCAACGCCTTTCTTTTGAAATTGAGGCTCAATAAACACGCTTGTTAAATATCCTTTATGAGAAGATTTTGCTGAAATTTGTTTTGTAAATGTGGCTAAACCTATAATTTCATCTTTATGATATACACCAAATACGGTTGAATTTGATAAACAAGCTTCAAAAAAAATTAAGGGTTTCTCCACCTCAGCCGAGTATGTAGATCCAAACATTTCTGGCGCTTTTTCTAAAGCTGATAATCTGATAGTTCTGAAATCTTTAAGCTCATTTTTACTTAAAATTTTAATTTCGATATTTAACATGTACTTATATTTTAAAAAATTTAACATGATTTAACTTTAGCATAAAACACTTATCAAAATTTTTAGAAACTGTAATTCAACCACTCATTCAAACTTGTTTAAATTAATAAGCTTTTTTTACGAGATAGTCTTCACTCTAAGGGCCATACTTCATCTAATTTTTCTTTATTAATTCGCTCTGCATCAGCTCGTTCTAAATTATTTATCTCCCTAAACGATAAATAGGTGTAGGTCAATATCCCCCAAAACCGCTTTGTCCATTATGACGAACATAGTAGTTATCAAATTCACTACTTTCCACGAATTGAAAACCATGACGACTATAAAATCGATTTGAAGCACTCTCTTTTAGAGCCCCTACTTTCAATGACAAGCCAATTGCATCCACCTCCATGAAGATATGACGAAGGACTACAGAACCTATGCCCATACCTTGTGCACCTGGTTTAATATAGAGATGGTCAAGTAACATTCCATCGATATAAGGTTTAACAACCACGAAGCCTACTCTCTCACCAAAAGCTTCTATATAACGAGTAAACTCAGGAGTAAAGCCTTCTCGAAAACGCTCTCGGACACGTATGGGATCAAAGCGACCAAGACGCTCAAGGCTTTCAGACATTGCTTCAATTCGAATAGCGACAAGCGCTTCGAAGTCAGTAAATTGAGTTTTAACAAGTGTAACAGCGCTCTTGTTTAGCGAATATAATTTAAGATCAGACAATTACTCTTTATCCCAATGTTTTAAAAAATTATACAAAATAAAAAATTTAACTCTCACTTAAGCGCTTTACTCTTCGAATCATTCGAAGTACTACAATCATTGTATTTCGCAACAGTATCAATGATCCATAATGTGATTTCTTTACCCTGCCCTGACTCTCATTTTAAGAGTTTAGGGCAAGGCCTTATCTAAAAATTATACCACTCGGCTTCCTAAGATTACTTACAAAATAAAAATGTTGAGATTAAGCATACTAGGCTATATTAGGTATATCGGTCTACCTAATTTCAAATATGAAAAATAAATCTGCTAAACAAAAAATCTTAGATGCAGCATCTACATTGTTTTATAACAATGGGATTGCTAATACAGGAATAAATACAATTACTGATAGGGCTGGTGTTGCGAAAATGTCACTGTACAACAACTTCCCAACTAAATCCGCTCTAATCTCGTCATACATTCAAACTAGACATCAGGAATGGCTTGGTCTATATGAAAAAAGGAATGCTCAAGCTAAATCACCTCTTGAAAGCATTTTAGCTGTTTTTGATGCATATCAAGATCATGCTGAGTTTGCTTATGAAAAAGGTTTTAGAGGATGTGGATTATTAAATGCAGCTGCTGAATTTCCTGCTAATAGTGATGAGAGATGGGCCATAAAATTACATAAAGATGAAATTGAAAATATTATTTTAAATCAACTCTCACTGCTTATTTCAGATCATGGAAAAGCTCACGAAATAGCATTAATGTTTTCTTTTATTTTAGAGGGTTCTATTGCTAGAGCTGGTTTAGAAGGATCTAGTCAAAAAATAATATCAGCCAAAAACATTGTAATTAGTATTTTAAAACAAGAGCTCGCTCCATGAGTCACTCAATTTCTAATCCTTCTAGTTATGGTTTTATTGCTGTTCTTTCAGCGGCATTTCTTTGGGGAACTACAGGTACAATAGCTACATTTGCTCCAAATCTCAGTCCTCTCGCGATTGGCGCAGCAGCTATGGGTGGTGGTGGCCTTTTACAAGCAATTTTAGCTCGAAAAAGCATTAAAAATAACATAGCTCAGATAAATTCCAATTTAGTCATCCTTGCTATAGGTGTCATTTCTGTTTTCATTTATCCATTAGCATTTTATTCTTCAATGCATTTGGCGGGAATTACAATCGGGACAGTAGTCTCGATTGGCACAGCACCCCTATTTACAGCCCTTTTAGAAAGATTCTTTGATCATAAAAAGCTTTCGATTAAATGGTTTATTTGTTTTATATTGGGTATTAGTGGTGTAATTTTATTATCACTTGGAGAGAGTCATTCATCAATTTCATCAGAACAGATCCAAAATAACGGTCAAATTCTAGGAATATTTTTAGGAGCACTGGCAGGACTTACCTATGCTTTATATTCTTGGATTGCAAAAAAACTCATAGACAGAGGTATAGATTCAAAAGCATCAATGGGCTTAATATTTGGTATTGGATCTCTATTTTTATTGCCTACTTTATTTTTTACCGGTGGAAATTTGTTTGATGAAAATATAAATATTTATGTTGTTGGTTATATGATGCTCATTCCAATGTTTTTAGGTTATGTATTATTTGGATATGGATTAAAAACTGTTCCAGCAAGTAAAGCCATTACCTTAACGTTATTTGAGCCATTAGTTGCTGCAGTGTTAGCTATTGCTCTAGTTGGGGAAGAATTAGCACCAATTGGTTGGATCGGCATGATTTTTATTTCATTGTGCTTAGCCCTTCTTTCTAAAACTAAGTAGCCCTCACTCAGAGACCCATGCTTCACTCAAACTTTATGCATCAGCTGCTTTTGCCACTGCGTGATATACTGTAAAGCAACTTTCGAGAATATCACTATGAGCAATACTAAACTCAGTAATGCCACTTCATTTACAGAATCCCCTAACCCAATCTCCTTCACCCTTATTCTCCTCATTCGGATTGTAATCTTGTGCCATTTGAGAAAGCAGACCTTGTGCTAAAATTCGCGCCAAAGTCAGGGTTAAACTCTTGTGCAAATTTATAAGTGCGGCAAATCAATTTACTTTTCTACAATATAGCCTCTAAAGCTTATATACACGTACTGTTCAAGCAACCAGTCCGCGGTTCATGTAGATTTCCGTTTCTCTCAAAACATCTCATAGATGCTTTTGGCATAGTTGATAGGTTCCCTTATAAATATAGTAAAATTCAATCAAGCAATCAGATCAGCAAGATAAAGCTCTTGTTTTTTTAACTGAATGATTTGAAATTGAATCAGCGCAAGTAAATACTGGCAAGCAATTGATAGATATGCAATAAACAACACAGGAATGCATAGCAACATGAGTAATAAATTCGAATTCCAAATCCGTGTATATATCGAAGATACAGATGCTGGCGGTATCGTATACCATGCCAATCATATCCGCTTTATGGAACGTGCACGGACAGAATGGCTACGTGCATCCGGTATTGACCACTATTGGCATCAAAAAGATTACAATTTTGTCGTGCATAAAATTGCATTGAAATATTCTCGCCCTATACTCATGGACGATCTTATTACTGTTACAGCAAGTGTAGTTTCATGTAAAGCTTCGTCATTTGTGTTGCAACAGAATATATATCGTGGTGAAATCATGCTTGCTTCTGGCGAGGTGGAATTGGCATGTTTAAGTACAGATATGAAACCTCGTAGAATTCCTGACGAAATCCGTGATTTAATTCTTCGAGAATTAGCTCACGAATAAAAAATACTTTTGGCACATGTAACTATGGCAACACAACTAGAATCTTCTTTACACATCTCTGATTTAATTTTACAAGCGAGCCCTGTGGTTCAATTGGTGATGCTAATCTTAGTACTCGCATCTGTTTTTAGTTGGTATTTGATTGCCAAGTTGCATATGGGCTATAAGAAAGCACATCAAGGCGATGAGCACTTCCAAAAAATCTTCTGGTCTGGTGCTGAACTCAATACCTTATATAACAATGCTCAGCTTAATTCTAAGCGAAGCGGTTTAGAAGATATTTTCTATCAAGGTTTAAGTGAGTTTTTAAAACTTAAAAAACGTCATGCTGAAACTGCATCGATGATTGAAGGTACTGAACGTATCTTGCGTGTAGGACTCAGTCGTGACCAAGGCCGTTTAGAGCAAGGCTTAAGCTCTCTCGCCAGTATCGGTTCTGTCGCACCTTATATTGGTTTATTTGGTACTGTTTGGGGCATTATGAGTGCATTCATTGGCTTAGCTCAGGTTGAACAAGTTACCTTAGCCACTGTTGCACCAGGTATTGCTGAAGCATTGATTGCAACTGCGATTGGTTTATTTGCTGCAATACCAGCAGTACTAGCATTTAACCATTACACTGCAAAAGGCGAAGAAATTTATTCAGATCGTGCATTATTTGCAGAAGAAATGGTGGCGCTATTACAACGTCAGTCTGTGGGAACTACACAGGAAGATGAATAATGACAATCCAACGTTCTGGACGTTTTGAGCGCGTCAAAAAGCCTTTAAAAAGTGATATGAATGTCGTTCCCTATATCGACGTCATGTTGGTTTTATTGGTTATTTTTATGGTGACAGCACCCATGATTACCACGGGTGTTAAAGTTGATCTACCTCAAGCAAACAATAATCCGATTCAATCTGAAGACCGACCAGCCATCGTGACTTTAGAAGCAGATGGTACGATTAAACTTGAAGACAAAAACCATAAAAATGAGGTTTTAACTTTAGATGAGTTAAAAACAGTACTTACAGAAAATCAGCAACAGGCTCAAGCAAATAACAAGCAATTGAGTGTCTTGATCAATGGTAGTGAATCACGCCCTTATGGTGAAGTCATGAAACTCATGTCTACACTGCAAGATGCTGGTTTAAGCCAAGTGGGTTTACTGACAGAGTCTGTAAAGTAAGTTATGAAAAATATTCAAAAGCCACAATCTAAAGAAAAAGCGATTGCACTTGGATTTACCTTAGGTATTCATGTGGTGGCGATTACTGGCTTACTTTTTCTCGGTTTAAGTCAACCACCTGAGCCACCCAAGCAAATTAAAACCGTTTTAATTAAGCCTGAAGATTTACCACCGCCTGAACCCAAGCCTTTAGTAGAAACTGATGCCACTGAAACGGCAGATAGCAAGGTTGCAGAAAATACTCAGCAAACAACGGAACCCGATCAAACTGCACCAGAAATTCCAACTGAAGCAAATAACACACCAGATACCAAGGCGATAGAGGCACAAAAAGCTGCCGAACAGGCCAAGGCAGCCGCATTAGAACAGCAATTGGCTATGGCAGCGGCTAAAGCAGCACAAGAAAAAGCCTTAAAACTTTCTCAAGCTCAAGCAGATGCTGCGGAAAAAGCCAAACAAGAGGCAGCTGAAAAAGTAAAGCAGGCTAAAAATGCTGCTGAGAAAGCTAAGGCAGAAGCTGAAGCAAGATCTAAAGCAGATGCAGCAGCTAAGGCCAAGCAAGAGGCGCTTCAAAAAGCCAAAGCGGATGCTGCGGAAAAAGCCAGACTTGCAAGACTCAATACCGAAGCAAAAAGCAAAGCAGAAGCTGCTGAAAAAGTCAGAAAAGAAGCCGCAGATAAGGCCCAACAAGCCAAAGCCGATGCTGCTGCAAAAGCCAAGGCAGATGCTAATGCAAAAGCCAAAGCAGACGCTGCTGAAAAAGCCAGAGCGGATGCTAATGCAAAAGCTAAAGCAGATGCTGCAGCAAAAGCCAAAGCAGACGCTGCTGCAAAGGCTAAAGCGGATGCTAATGCAAAAGCCAAAGCGGACGCTGCTGCAAAGGCTAAAGCAGATGCTGCTGCAAAAGCCAAAGCGGATGCTAATGCAAAAGCCAAGGCAGATGCCGCGGCAAAAGCCAAAGCGGATGCGGACGCAAAACGTAAAGCTGATCTAGCACGCGAATTAGATGAAGAAAAAGCCTCTGCTGCTGAAAAAGCCAAAGAAGCTGCTGCAAATAAAAAGGCAGAAGCGAGAAAAGTTGCATCTTCTGCGAAAAAGGACTTTGAAAGTAAAGTTCGGAATGCTTGGCGTATGCCTGCTGGCTCAACAGGTCAAAAGGCTACAGCTCGTGTCACACTAACGGATAGCGGTTCTGTGGCCTCAATCATTGTCAATGCATCAGACCCAGATGTAAAAGCAAGTGTGGAACAAGCAGTTCGCAATGCTGCACCTTTCCCAATGCCATCTGATCCAGATGCACGACGTGAAGCGCGAAGTTTTAGTGCAAATTTTACTGTGAAATAATCTTAAAATTACACCCTGCCTTGGCAGGGTGTAATTTAATGCAAGAACAATCACTCGGAAAATCAAATGCGAGTTAACCCCATATTTGTAGCAATTTCATTATTTTTTCCAACCGCGTTATTATTTGCAAAAAATATCGAGCAAGAAAAAATACTTGAAGTAAATACGCAACAACACCCACCTTCTGCGTCATACGAAAAAAAACCGTCTGTACCAACAACGGAAGCATTACTTCTACAAAGTCAAATGGCTCAGCAGATAAATACCGCTAGAGTCAATCGTATTGTTAAAAAGTTGAGAAATTTAACAATCATCCAAGAAAATGCCGATGTTATTATTTACTTAGATGACAGTGGGAATGTAAAAGATATTTTAATCACAGAACAGGACAGCGAAACGTTTTCAAACGCAATCAAAACGGCGATTCAGCAAACAGCACCTTTTGAAATGTCTAAACAGTCATCGCTCAATCAATTATTAAAAGTGATTCGCACCAAATTCCGTGTTGAATAAGTCTCTATTGAACACGAAATAATATATTTTAATGGCAGTAACAACGACATTGTTCTCAAATCTATAAAAAAGTAATTTTTAAAACTGCGCCATTTACAACACCCAAAGATCAAGCCGAAATTCATTGGTGTAATAAATTTGAATTTAATTTTTTTAGTAAATCTGTTCAATGATAATCTTTTGTTCACAATTACATGCTTTATATAGATTAAAATCATGTCTTTGTGCTACAAAGCTAAGCATAGTTAAAAATTGATATTTGAGTACATGAAGTCCAATGAAAATCATGCCTAAACATCTATTAGGATTCGCAATTATTGTTGCATTTAGTCCAGCATTGATCACCGCATCATATGCACAATTGCAATTAGAAATTGCCAAAGCACCTGAATCTGCACCTAAAATTGCCATCATTCCATTTAGTAATGATCAATCTATCTACCCTATTGTTGAACAAGATTTAAACCGCTCTGGGCGCTTTACCAGTTCATCAAAAAATCTTCCTGCAACTGCAAACATAAACAATATAAATGCAGAAGCATGGAAAGCGGCTGGGGTTCCTTATGTGGTTTTAGGTGACTCTAAAACCAATGCAGATGGTTCATTGGCAGTACATTACCAACTCTATGATGTTGAAAAGCAAAAATTCCTATTAAATGAATTGCTCTCAATCCCAGCATCACGTGTACGTTCTGCGGCACATATGATCAGTGACGCAATTTATCAAGCGCTTACAGGGATTCAAGGCGACTTCACAGGACGTATTGCTTATGTGTTACGTAACCCTGCAACACCAGATACCCGTTATACCTTACAAATTGCAGATACCGATGGTGAGCAACCTAAAACGGTATTAAGTTCAAGAGATCCTATTCTCTCACCTGCTTGGACGCCAGATGCGAAAAAAATTGCATATGTTTCATTTGAAACCAAGCGCCCTGCTATTTATATCCAAGATTTAGCCACAGGTGCACGTGAAAAACTCGCTGCATTTCGCGGTTTAAACGGTGCACCAAGTTTCTCTCCTGATGGGAAATCAATGCTGTTTACTGCGTCAATGCATGGAAATCCTGAAGTTTATCAAATGGATTTAGATTCACGTCAAGTGAAGCGCATGACCAACGATAGCGCAATTGACACAGAAGCACGTTATGCTCCAGATGGAAAATCATTTATTTTCACATCTGACCGTGGTGGATCAGCACAAATTTACCGTTATAGTTTTGATGATGGCTCGACCAAGCGTTTAACTTTCCGTGGTGCATTTAATGCACGTGGTACATTAAGTGCCGATGGTAAATATGTGGCATTGGTACACCGCCCTTCTGGTAGTAATTACAAAGTTGCCATTCAGGAAATTTCTACAGGTATCACCAATATTTTGACACCAACAAGTTTAGATGAATCACCAAGCTTTTCTCCAAATGGGCAAATGGTGGTTTATGCAACACGTGAGGGTAATCGTGGCTTATTGGCAATCATGTCTACAGATGGTCGCTTCCGCATGAACTTACCAAGTGAACAAGGTGAAGTACGTGAACCGGCTTGGGCCCCTAAATAATTTAATCAAGATGTAAATCACTTATTTAAAATTGAAATACCGGAGATCAACATGAAGTCAATTCAATATCTAGCTTTACCCTTATTAGCAGCAAGCTTGGTGATGACAGGTTGTGCAAGCCGTAAACCTGCTGCCACTGTAGAATCAGGAACCAATCCAAATAGTGCAACGACAGTAAATACCAGTGGTTTAAGTGAAGATGCTGCTTTAAATGCACAAAACTTAAATGGTGCTTCATCTAAAGGCGTGACTGAAGCCAATAAAGCATTTTTAGCAAAACGTGTGGTACATTTTGATTATGACAGTAGTGATCTTTCCAATGATGACTACCAAACACTACAAGCACATGCGCAGTTCTTGATTGCCAATGCCAACTCTAAAGTGGCATTAACAGGTCATACAGATGAACGTGGTACGCGTGAGTACAACATGGCTTTAGGTGAGCGTCGTGCTAAAGCCGTTGAAAGCTACCTGATCACCAATGGTGTTAAAGCAAACCAATTAGAAGCGGTAAGCTACGGTAAAGAAATGCCAATCAATGCTGGTCATGATGAAGCTGCTTGGAAAGAAAACCGCCGTGTTGAAATCAACTACGAAGCCGTTCCTCCTCTTTTAAAATAATGCCAAAGTTGCATTATTAAAATAGACCATAAAAAAATGCCCAATTCAATTGGGCATTTTTACCAGAAATTCTTCTCATTCAGCGCTTTTCCATTTCAAGATAAAGTCTTGATTTAGTAAAGTAAAATAAGAAACTGCTTAGAATGTTCAATGGTAATTTATATTAATAACGCCATTTCTTGAGTATTTGCTCATTAAATAACGCAATAAACCTTTCCTCTACCCATTCATCTACTTCATCTGGATGTGCTTCAGCAAAAAACTCAGACTGCACTAAAATCAGACAACCTTTAATATAGTCATCCACACAGTCCAATATTTTACTTAAATAAGGCGAGTTTTAACATCCCACTCCACTTCACCAATTTTATTAAACGGAATGATAATGTCTGTTTTGTGATCAATTTCTATCATGAAGCGTTATTGTTCGGAATGAATATGAAATAAATAGAAAAAAGCGCTCATATAGTAATGAACGCTTTTTATTGATTAAGCCTTTGACTCGTCTGGCTTGGGGCTTTGCATAGATTCAATCATGTCATGCTTATTGAATTCTTTGAATTCAGGCTTAGCTTCGTAATTCTTCCATGCTTCTTTCACTTTTTCAGCACTAATATCTTTTAAATCAATGCTTTCATTTGGAGTCGGAGTCGCTTCAAACTTTGTCGTTGTCATGTCAGTGCTCCTTTACGCTATTGTACGTATATTCAACATAACACTTTCTAAAATACTTTCAAGGGTAATTTCACGACAAATAACACAGGATAATTTCTATTTTGTGCTGAACTCATCTAAAATAGCCTCCATTATTTGGTTTGTAAAAATTTATCGCTTTTGGAGCACCTCTGATATGTCATATCGCACCCTATCCCAATATTTAGAACAACAACAAGGGAACTTAACACCTGAACTTGCCAATGTGATTGAAACAATTGCCAATACCTGTAAAACCATCGATCAGGCTTTACAAAAAGGTGCTTTAGCTGGTGTCTTGGGAAGTGCGCAACATGAAAATGTACAAGGTGAAGAGCAAAAAAAACTTGATGTGATTTCAAATGATTATTTGATTGATGCTTTAAAAGCCAATCCAAATGTAGGTGGACTCGCATCTGAAGAATTAGATGAATTTACCCCAGCTCAAGAAAATGGTAAATATTTGGTTTTATTTGATCCATTAGATGGTTCAAGCAATATTGACATTAATATGTGTGTAGGAACAATTTTTTCTATCCTTCCTGCTCAAAATGCCGTAACACAAGCTGAAGACTTCATGCAAGCAGGGATTCAACAAGTTTCAGCAGGTTATGTGCTTTATGGCCCATCGACAATGATGGCTTTGACCGTTGGCGCGGGTGTTGTATTCTTCACTTACGACCCTGAAGAAAAGCAATTCTTGCTCACTTCTGAAAATATTCAAGTTGCTGCGGATACCAAAGAGTTTGCGATTAACTCATCAAACCATCGTCATTGGGAAGCGCCTGTAAAACGTTATATCGATGAACTACAAGCGGGTAAAACATCTATACGTGAAAAAGATTTCAATATGCGTTGGGTGGCGTGTATGGTGGGTGATATTCATCGTATTTTATGTCGTAGCGGTATTTTCTTATATCCATACGATACTAAAGATCCTAAAAAAGCAGGTCGTTTACGTTTAATGTATGAAGCTAACCCAATGAGTATGTTAATGGAACAAGCTGGCGGCGCATCGACTACAGGTCGTACACGTATTTTAGAGATTCAACCGACTGAGTTACATCAACGTGTTCCTGTTATCATTGGTTCTAAGAATGAAGTTGAGCTTGTTACCAGCTACCACAACTAATTCTTCTCTCTTTTCTTACTCTCTATTTAGGGAGTAACGCCAGCTAGGGTCTGTTGCAATTTCTTTATAGAATGATCACAGACCCTACTTAATTTTTTGGACGTACTCTCCCATGCCTACAATTTTCCTTGAATCAAAAGACAATCCCAAAATTAAACACCTTAGAGGTTTAATTGAACAAAACACTTACCGTAAAAAACAAGGACAAACTGTACTTGAGGGAACGCACCTTACGCTTGCATGGTTAGAAAAAGGTCGAAAGATTAATTCAATTTTCACCACTGAACATGCCTTAGAACATGAAGATTTAGGCAGCATCCTTGACCAATATCAAGGTATCGTGTTTGTGGTCGGTGAATCTTTATACAAAGATTTAAGTACCCTTGGAACCAGCCTTGCATGTCTAGCCATTGTGGATTTACCAAGTTCAACTCAGGCACTGAATTTTACTGAAGACACGCTAATTCTTGAAAATGTCCAAGATCCAGGCAATGTTGGTACATTACTTAGATCAGCGGCCGCTGCGGGTATTGAACAAATTGTCTGTACCAAAGGTTCTGCATCTTTATGGTCACCACGAGTATTACGTGCTGGTATGGGGGCGCATTTTTCATTACACACATATGAAAACGTGATCCTTGAAGACCTGCTCAAGCAATTTAAAATTCCTGTGTATGTCACCAGTTCGCATCAGGCAGAAAGCCTTTACACTAAAAACCTGCGCAAACAATGTGTTTGGATTCTAGGTAACGAAGGTCAAGGCGTTTCAGATTTTGCCCTTAAACGCGCAGAAGCGGTATCTATTCCGCAACCTGGTGGTCAAGAATCCCTCAATGTTGCAGTTGCAGGCTCGATTTGTTTCTTTGAAATGGTTAGACAACGACTATAAGGTTAATTTATTTTAAATATTGCCCGTTATTGGAAAAAATCATTTAAACTGAAAAAAATAATTGATTTACATGTCAACCCAAACCATTTTTTTAACGTTATAGAGATATGAATTTAAAATAATGGTGGGTACCCATGACGGGATTTTCCATCTCTATGGACTTAGCACCAAAGAAGTCACAGTCTGAAACAGCAAGTGCTCAAACGAGTACGAGCGAGCAGCGCCTGCGTTTTTTCATGCAGGACGTGACGGGTCGTGCCCTAGTGATGATGGAAAATGCAACCCAAGGTCACAATGGGATTGCGATGGATTTGGTACAGGAAGCATTTATTTCCTTACATAAATCTTATGCTGAGAAATCTACCGAAGAATGGTATCCACTGTTCTATACAATTTTAAATAACAAATTACAAGATTGGCGACGCAAAGAAGCACGACGCGCTTCTCCATTTTCGTTATTTCGAAAAATTGATTTAGATTCTGATGATGAAGAGGCCATGGAAATTGTGGATGAATCCACACCTAATCCACTTCAATTTCTAGATCAAGATGTCACCGTTGAGGAAATTCAAGAAGCCATTAGCCGCCTCCCTGTACGCCAGCAACAAGCATTTATGTTACGCGCTTGGGAAGGATTTGATACTCAAACCACTGCATCTATTATGAATTGTACAGAAGGTAGTGTAAAAACCCATTATCACAGAGCTATTCAAGGACTAAGAACTTCGCTCTCACATTTAAATCCGTATGGAGGTTCATCACATGAATAATGATGATTTCACCAAACAAGTGACGGCAAAACTGGATGAAGCTGCACGTAATCACCGTAATAAAGCAGTGGTGATGAACAATGTGCTTGATCATATCCAAGATAAACAAACCTCACGTTTTGGTCACTGGAAAATGACTGGCTTTGCGCTTGCAGCGGCAATTACTGGTTTTGTTGTGATTCCCAATGCTTTTGATGTATCACCAGAATCGCAAACTCCGCAACAAGTGGTGATTAGCCCTAAACTTTCACCTCAAATGATGGAAGATTTAGATATGTTGTCTGTATTTGGTGAGGATAAAAATTCTCATGGCAGCTAGAAAATTAGCTTTGGCATTTTGTGCTATTGGTTTTCTACAAACAAGTTTTGCTGGATTTGAACGTTTTTGGATTTTTTCTAAAGATGCGAACAGTCAAGTCAATGAAACATGGGATGCCCTTTCTGAGGACGAACAAAAAGCACTAATTAAACGCTATCAAAATTTAAAAGAAATTCCGACTGATCAAAGTGCAGCACTGCAACAACGCATGGATTGGTTTACGCAACTTCCTGAACAAGAAAAGCAAAAAATGCGTGAAGTCTGGCAGCAAATGAGCACCGCTGAACGCAACGAAATGCGCAAAAAAATGCAAAAAGCATCAACATCTGATGAGCGCAATGAAATTCGTGAACAATATATGGTGAAATATCAACAGAATATCACGGGTTCACATTAAGCATATTTTAAATTTTATTCATTGCCAGTTATTTAACTGGCTTTTTATCTTCAAACTCAACATCGTCAAAATCCAAACACACCATTACTGACAATTCTCCTCTCTCATAATTTTAAAATTAAAATGCTGAATTTCTAATTTTCATGCATAAAAAAACCTGCACAAGGCAGGTTTTTCATCACTTAAATTCGAAAACGAATTACAAGCTATAGTACATATCAAATTCAACTGGGTGAGTCGTCGTATTTAAACGACGTACATCTTCAGTTTTAAGCTCGATGTATGCATCCAACATTTCTTTTGTGAATACACCACCTTTAAGAAGGAACTCATGATCCGCTTCAAGTGCTTCAAGTGCCATATCTAGGCTATGCGCAACTGTTGGGATTTTAGCTTCTTCTTCAGGAGGAAGATCATATAAGTTTTTATCAGCTGCTTCACCTGGGTGGATCTTGTTTTGAATACCATCAAGACCAGCCATCAATAATGCTGCAAAACCTAAGTATGGGTTCATCATTGGATCAGGGAAACGCGCTTCAATACGTTTACCTTTAGGGCTAGAAACGTATGGGATACGAATCGAAGCAGAACGGTTACGTGCAGAATAAGCAAGCATAATTGGCGCTTCGAAATGAGGAACCAAACGCTTATACGAGTTAGTAGAAGGGTTTGTGATCGCATTCAATGCACGCGCATGCTTGATGATACCACCGATGAAGTAAAGCGCCATTTCTGAAAGACCAGCGTATTCATCACCAGCAAACAAGTTCTTGCCATCTTTAGAGATAGACATGTGAACATGCATACCTGAACCGTTATCACCAACCATAGGCTTAGGCATAAACGTCGCTGTTTTCGCATATTGATGCGCAACGTTCCATACAGCATATTTGAACTGTTGAACTTCGTCAGCTTTACGAACCATCGTATTGAAGCTTACACCAATTTCTAATTGGCAAGATGCAACTTCATGATGGTGCACTTCTACACGACCAGGGCCCATGATGTCTTCGATACGTGCACACATTTCAGCACGCATATCTTGTGAAGAATCTACTGGAGGAACTGGGAAATAACCACCTTTAACACGAGGACGGTGACCAGAGTTACCTGCTTCGTAGTCTTTACCTGTAGACCAAGCAGCTTCTTCAGCGATTAATGTATGGCGAGCACCAGACATATCGATGTCCCATTTAACTTCGTCAAAAACGAAGAATTCTGGTTCTGGACCAAAGAATGCAGTATCACCAATACCTGTTGATTTTAGGTATTCTTCCGCACGACGAGCAATCGAACGTGGATCACGGTCATAACCTTGACCAGTAGATGGTTCAATAACATCACAAGTAACGACGATGGTTGCTTCAGCAAAGAACGGGTCAAGGAAAGCAGTTTCAGGATCTGGACGTAAAATCATGTCAGATGCTTCAATGCCTTTCCAACCAGCAATTGAAGAACCATCAAACATTTTACCATCTTCAAAAGTATCTTCATCGATAGTGTCTGATGGGTAGCTTACGTGCTGCTCTTTACCCTTAGTATCAGTAAAGCGAAAATCGACCCATTTTGCGCCACTTTCTTGTATGAGTTGAAGGACCTTGTTCGCCATGCTCATTTTGCTCCAATGAATTTTTGTTGCACTTGTGAAGTGCGTGTTAGTAGTTGGTATTTATATAGCAAGTAGCATACCAACTTTTAAAATAATTGCTAAAATATTGAATTTCTTATCAGAAAATAAGCTTAGCAACGATTAAATTCCATCTATTATACTGAGTGCAAATAGAATTGCACCATATTCAAACACACTTCTCATTTTAAAATTATTACGCACAATTTTAACGCACTATTTTTGTGCAAACTGAATAAAATGTTTTATCTTGGTGCTTATATTACGCGAACAACACTTTTTATCGACTATTTTTTAAGATGATGGCAATTTTTTATTTCAAAAGCATTAAAATAAGGCGTATTCAGTCTGTGTACGCCTTTAACATTGTTCTATACAACCCTTAATAAAGTAACGTAATTTTATAATCTACGATCTACTATATCGACAATTAGCCAAATTCGACTTCAGCTCTTGCAATAAGCGCTTCAACCATGACCAATACATCATCTTTTTTTCTGGCGTCTACTGCAAAAATTGGCATGGTCAATTGATTTAATTGCATCCAATCTTTATAAGGTTTTAATAGATGCTGCGGATTTTCATCTATATGGGTCACACCAACCACAATATTATTGAGATGTTCTTTAAAACGTTGAAAGTAAAATTTTAAATCTTCAAGTGCATCTTTTTGCGTATGGTCAATCAATACGACCGCTCCGATTGCACCTTTACATATCACTGACCAAACAAAATCAAAGCGATCCTGCCCTGGTGTTCCATATAATCCAACAATAACACCTTCATCTAATTTAATTTCACCATAGTCAATCCCGACAGTGGTCAATGCCTTACTGTGTGCTTGCTCATCTGTATTTTGTGCTTCTGTAGATAAGACTGAAATTTCAGATAATGATTTGATTGCTTCTGTTTTACCAGCGCCCATTTTACCGCCAAAAACAATTTTATACTTTTGTAAGATCACATCATCACCTATTTTTAAACTTATCACTGCATCATATAAACTGACTATGCATTTATTTATCGTGTCAGTTTAAACAAACTTGATTTAAGGGTTAATTTTTACAAGCCTTATTTGATTTGCATGTTTTTTACATACTTAAAGCCCTAATTTTTTCCTTAACTTACCAAAAAACCCACGTAAAATGCCTGAAGATTGTTTTTCCTCAGTGAGCAATTTTGCATCTTCAATCGCTATTTTTTTCAGTGAATTGGTCAACATGCCAATTGAAACAAATTTAGCGACTTGTTCTTTGCTATAACCTGTTTTCTGAGCCACTTGGGAAACACTTGCTCCCAATTCAAAACACGCTGCAATTTTAAAAACCATTTGCCGTTCATTTTGATGATTCGGTTGCGGCCAATCTAGCAGTTTATAGCAATCGTTAGAACTGATTGGAATATTGACATCATCTGAATACCACAATAAATTCCACACCCAAGATCTAAGTTCTATACCTTGAAAAGTGCTGACAGACTGTGCCATTTGCATAGTTGCATAAGTAAAATTTAAAGAAACATCCGTTCCCTGCACTTTTCGTAACGGGTCTATCCAAACTTGCTGTGTGCGAATATTAACTAATGCGATGTTGCCTTTTGAGTCGAATACTTGAACATTGCCATTTCGTTCATTAAAAAGCTCAGGAACCACCTTGGTTAAATCGGCTTTTTTAGAAATCTGATTGACAATATTGACGGTTTTATCACTGACAGGTACATGTAAATAGCGATCTTTAAACCATTTTCGAATTTCATCTGAGGGAGAAAAAGGTAAATATAATTTATCTCCTTCTATTTGCCCTGATTTTTCATTCTTATTGACCAGACGCAAATAAGGGACTTTTTTAACACCAACCAAATTTTGAATTGTAGGTGAACTAAAAAACATATCATTCACAAGAAGAATATCTAAATGAGGGTCAGCAATATTCGCCCAACTTACTTGAAGTGAGTCATCATACATAGATCGTATTTTCTGCTTAATTGCATCGAGCACATTTAAACTCAAACCGAATATAGCGATTTTTACTTCTTCTTTCATTTAGCCCCCATGGCCTCATATATAATGTGAACAGTTTATCATTTTTATAGAAAAATAAAATATAAAACACTATATTTGCTGTAAAAAAATTGTACAAATTTAATATACTATTAAGCGCATAAAATACAAGAATAGTTATTAAAAAAATCCTCAAGTAAAATTTAACCTAGACAACACAAACAACATATATAATTATATTTCAATAACTTAATTTAAAATTAAGCTAAATCAGTGATATTTTAGCTTAGAAATAATGCCAATCAAATTTAATAAAACTAAATGTTTTATTTAAAAATATTAATAACATTTGTATATTAATATCGATAACATGAATAAATCAATTTTAACTTGATCAGTTAATCTTATATTCTCATGCATCAAATAGATCTTTTTAGCGTGTATTGGTTTGCCTTTTACTCTACGCTCATCATTCTTATGACCCAAGTATTATAAAAAATTCAGAAAATAAAACAAAAAATCCCAGTAATGAACAAAAGTACGATTAACCAGGCATTAAAAACAATGGGCCTAAATTGCACTGCTCATGACTTCCGCGCCATAGCATCCATGATTTGGCATGAAAAAAATTACAGTTCAGAATGGATTGAAATGCAACTAGCCCATGTTGATAAAAACATTGTACGCTGTACATATAACCATGCTCAAAATTTAGATGAGAGAAGAAAAATGATTCAAGACTGGTCTGATATCGTTGATAGTTGGTAAATTTAAGATGAAATTTATTATTTTTCTTGTTATTGGAATACTTGTTTTTTTGTTATATGACAGTTTCTCTACTTCTCTACAAGATCTAGAATCAATTCCACGATAAATTCAGAGAGTAAAATAAATATATGCGGTACTTTTTTAGGTGTAAAAACCATAAATGCTCGATTTAAGGAAGACTACTTTGCTTTTAAAAATGATGAAAATAAAGTTGAGGCATTTAATATTTTTCCACAATTTGATCTTCATAATAAAATTAAAAATAACGAAATAATTAAAAATGGAGACAAGGTTTGCTTTCAATATGCATACGTTCATACTTATATGGATTCGATTAAAATAATAACAAGTGTAGAGAAGATAAAATGAAAATTAAGAATGAACGCAAATGTGTTCAAACTATGAAATTCCCACCAGAGATGCCCTCGCCTAACTTGATGTCGAAGTTGATCAGTTTACTGTTGCTGCAATCTACGATGATGCTGTAATTAAAGATTCAAAAGTCAGATCATTTTCAATGCTTACGATCAATTCTGACAACCACCCTTTCATGAAGCAATTTCACGCGCCTGACGATGGAAAGCGCTCAATCATAGTCATACCAGAAGAATACCGCAAAGATTGGTTGAATGTTGATAAAGAAAACGCTCATGAATATTTCTTTGAAATGCGTGATGAGTTTGTCACTTTTCCGCGTGATGAAGAAAAACAAAACGTCTTATTCTGACGCACCTTAGGATATATATTTTGAATCACTTACCAAAATTTCCACCAAGCTTTATCAGGCCAATTAGCACAAGGGTTAGGTAATAAACCGTAAATTTTGACAAATTCATCTTCTACAAGTTTTCCATCTTGATTTTCATCTAGATATTTAAATAANTGGCCAATTAGCACAAGGGTTAGGTAATAAACCGTAAATTTTGACAAATTCATCTTCTACAAGTTTTCCATCTTGATTTTCATCTAGATATTTAAATAATTTAATGTTTTTATCTTTGCCTTGAAACCGTCTATCATCTGGCCAAGGATATGGTTCAAAATCTTTAACCTTTAAAAATTCATTAAGTTCAAAAGTACCATTTTTATTTGAATCATAGATTTTATAAAATTTCTCCCAGTCTAATGAAGTCGGATCACAGGCATGACTGAAGCTTGAAAGTGCGCTACAACTGAGAATCAGAATACAGATTATTTTTTTCATTTGTTTTATCCCATCTTTAATTAGCTTTGATTATATAGACAAAGTGATTTAGAAAAAATCATTTAAAGAAAGCCATTTAGAGTTATTCAATGTAATAGATAGCAAAACATCAATAGCGACTTTATTTTAAAACAAAAGCAGTGGTGAACTACTATTTTTTATTACATTAAAGTATTGACTAATACTGTCTGTTTTTTTGTTGGTTTTTTATTCCAAAATTATTCCTAGAAATAAAGCCCTATTTAAAAGCCTTATTCTTCACATCATTCAAAGCACTCCACTTATTGTACATAGTAGTTACTTAATTATCATTCTTAAAACATCAACTGTTTCTTTATAATTCCATATGCTTTTGCGTATCGTATATTTCTGTATTAGGATTTTAACGATATATAAAATTGCTTATTTTATGAAGGCTAATATATCAAAAAAAGGCGCATCAACCTCCTTTATTCAATAAAAGTATCAAATACTTATAGCAAAAAGTTGCGTTTTTTTTGCATTTTATTTTAGATTTGATTAAATGTTTTATTTGATGGAATTTAAAAGTAACCATATTTAAACAATAATCGTTGATCATTGTACTGCCTGAATCACTCTTTAGAAACTTAAATGATTTAGTAGCAAGTGTTGAGCTTGCTACTTAGATATTTTTATGCAACTGACCCGTTGTTTTTATCAAATTGACCATGGATGTAGTAAAATGAAATTAATTTGAAAATGTATAAAACCTCTATTTGGGGAATAATCCTGTGAATTTTACTGATCCAATGAGATTAAATGCATTAATAATTTTAAGTTTAACTTTCAAACAAAAATGGATGATATCAAGATGGTAATAAAAAGAATTTATTTATTGGGACTATTGCTGTTGACGATAGAAGGTTGGGCTGAAGTAATACCAAATACGACTAGTACAGAGTCATTGCCAGATGTTGAGGTAATGCAAACCTTATCCACTAATAATACCCCTATAAAGTACATAAAAAGACCAAAAATCACCTATCCTAAAAATCTTAGCGATTTCGGTAATAGGGGTAAAGTGCTGCTTAAAGTATTAATTACTGAAACAGGTAGAGTTAGTGAAGTTGAGGTACTGGATTCACCACACCCCGATTTAGAACGTGCCGCTGTTCAAGCTGTCATGGGGGCACTGTTTGAACCGGAAAAAATTAATGGTAAGCCACAAAGCGGCTTTGTGAAAATACCCATTGAATTTTCTGTGTCAGCAGGTTTAAGTAATGGTGTTGATCCTTTTAGAATCCCTGCTGCATCAAAAAACCTTCCAGCAGATTTACAGTATGATGTCGCACCGCAGATTCGTATAGCAGCCCCTTTAGTTTATCCCTATGAGCTACTTAAATCGAAAACTACTGGTAAAGCTAAGGTGTATGTAGTTATAGATCCTGATGGAAATGTGCGTCAAGCCAATGTGCTTTCAGCCAGTGAGCCATCATTTGGCTTAGCTGCGAAGGCTTCTTTACAGTCATGGAAATTTTATCCTGCAAAAAAAGATGGTAAACATAGTTGGTCAGTGATCACAAAAGAACAGAATTTTAATCAGTTTAATAGAGATACATCAAATAGCCACTCAACAACTCAAATATTGGCTGATTTAGAGCGTGGAAAAACAAAAATCTATGAGTTGAAAGATTTAGATTCGGTACCTAAACCATTATATGCACCACACCCTGAAATGCCTATAGGTTCTGATAAATCACAAAAATCAAAAGTAATGTTAGAATTTTATTTAGATCAGGATGGTATGGTGATTTTACCTAAAATTGTATCTGGGAATAATGATGAATTTAGTTGGTTGGCGCTTACAGCGGTTAAACGTTGGCAGTTTGATATTCCGAAAGTAAATGGCAAGGCAGTTGTTGCCAGATTAAGACTGCCAATTCAATTTGATTAAATTAAAGGTAGTACTCAGATTCTGAGAACCAGGTATGGTGGAAATCACCACAACTGAAATTACTAAGGATCTGACGATCATGCAGCCCCTTGTAACTACACTTTTAGTGTAGCTATGAATATAAGATATACATCTGATACTTAGATTATGAGTACCTGTTAATCACACTAACCCACTTTTGGTTGGTTAGTTTGGGAGATGGTGAATATTGGTCTAATACCTCATCACCATGGAAGCCTATAGGTTACAAATACAAAGCATGGCATGTAGAATTTAAAACTGGTTTTTTAGCCCCTACACTTAACTACACAGAATACCTTGCCCTCTCTAAGGCTGTTCGTAATAGTAAATAGAAGTACAGCAATTAATTTTAACTTTTAATTACTACTGTTGTATTATTAACAATCAAAAGAATTTAGATACAAAAATGAGAGCTAATTATGAAAAAAATATGTTTTATCACTTCATTAATCGTAGTTTTATCAGGATGTAGTAACTATGTATTACCGAATGGCGAACAACTTGGTAGTAAACGATGGGAGGAAATAAGTGATAGAATGAATAAAAAAGTAGGACTTTCTGAGCAAGAACTTATTAGTCAATGGGGTGTACCAAACGGTAACTATACCCTTTCAAATGGTTCAAAAATTATATCTTATGATGTATATAATTCTAGAAAAGATAGTTATTGTGAAGCAAAATTTTTAATTGAAAGGGGTAAAGTAACAAAATGGGGACATTCTGGTAATAAGGCTTGTGGACTCGGGTCAGCTTCACCTTCAAAATTAATTCCAAAGACTCCTCTTCCTAAACCTACTTTATGAAATTAATTTACTTAATGCTACTTCTCTTGGTTAATCCTTATTAAATTGAAGCCCTCAATTGAGGGCATTTCACTTTATACTTCCGTTACTCCAGTTGCAGATACACCTTTTAAAACAGGCAAATCATAACGAAACTCAGCAGGTTTACTTGTTTTCCCATACCATCGAAATTCCTGAAAATCAGATTCATTATAAAGCGCATAACAAACCATATTTGATTGATTTCCACCAATACAGACCAACTTACCTGTCTTACTATCCCGACCTGCAACAAAGCAAACATGGCCACCACCGCTTCGAGTTTTGATTGCTACACAGCCATAGGCTGGTTTTGATAGTTTAAATCCATAGTTCACATAATCAAGTGCGCAGTACCAATGTTTTGGATATGCCACACCAGTAGATTTTAGACACCACGCCAAAAATGTACCGCACCAAGGTGTTTCATCTTCTTGCCACCATGAACCCAAGGATTGAATCCATTTTAGGATTGTTGGGTTATGAGCTGTTTTGCTTGTATTTTCTTTTAAACCTAAATGTTTTTTGGCTTCGACCATCCAAGCTAAATCATTTGTATTTGATAGCAGTGTTGAGATCAGTGTATTGACGGTGGTTAAATTTAACTGAGGCTCATGCAATTCTGGCTGCTTTTTCAAACGAGCTAAAATCAAAGCTACACCAACAAAAGCGCCAACATATTCTTTCCATTATTCGGGAATTGAGTTTTTGAACTCTTGAGGAGTAATATTCCATAGAGTCAAAAGTGCTCAGAGAATAAACTCAAAGCAAAAAAATGGCGCTTATTGCGCCGATCTGTAGTGATTTAAGCTTGTATGACTGTTTCCAATTATCGATTAATTTCATTTAATACTCCACGTGTTTGCTTGGCGTTTAAGCCAAGACTCAATAAACGTACTTCCTAAAATACCTAATGTTGATGCTATTGCGATCAAAGTAAGAGGGTTTATATCAGGAACCTGTAAAACAATTGCTCCCGCTATCGTTGATGTTGCTGCTCCTAAAGTTGTTCGGCCAATAGCTAAACGCCATGTAAGTTTTCCACCAGAGACAAGTAGTTTGGCAAATCCAATACATGCCCCCATTGCAAGAATGAATAGTAAATTTTTCATTGCTCATAAATTGGGTCCAATAAAAAACCCACTCTGTTGAGTGGGTTTGATTAACATTCGATTTTGCTATTTAAGTCTTCCACGTTAGATACCTCCAACTTTATTTTTTTGAATCCAAGCAAGCCCACCAGCTGAAAATATAAAACTGATCACTGCAATATAAAAAAAAGAATTAATTCTATTATTCTGTTCTTTAGATACATAATGAACCGAGCCATGATTATTTAATGAAACAGAATATATTTTATCTGGTGTTTCCATACCCTTTGAATGGTAAGTTTCAAATAAATCAAGACCATAGAATAAGCTAGATATACTAGAAATTAGTAAAAATGCTGTAAAGAGATAAATTATAAGTTTTTTCATATCTTATCCAAGATATAGATTTAATCCAAGATACTAATTTTTATACAAAAAAGAAACCTCTCGATGGTGATTCCTTTTCACTAAACATTCTATCTTGGTTTTATTAATTTATTTATCGCTTGCTTTGTCTTGCCACAACTTTGCAGTTTCTTTATTTTCTTCGACCCCTAAGCC
This sequence comes from Acinetobacter sp. Root1280, assembly GCF_001425285.1. Taxonomy (NCBI): domain Bacteria; kingdom Pseudomonadati; phylum Pseudomonadota; class Gammaproteobacteria; order Moraxellales; family Moraxellaceae; genus Acinetobacter; species Acinetobacter sp. Root1280. The sequence goes on from NZ_LMED01000028.1 coordinate 23,484, forward strand.
ATGTTCGTACATAAATGCAATATCTCTCATTGCTTCTTTATTTCCTAGTGAAGCAGCTTTCTTGCGGATTTCTAATGCTTTTTGAGAATCTTTATTGATGCCATCACCTCGACTGTATAAATTCGCTAAGCCAACCATAGATTCAGAATGATTTTGATCTACGCCTTTTGAAAACCAAGTAAATGCTTTTTTGTAATGTTCATCAGCATCAGCTGGATCCATATCTTCAACCAACCCAGCATAAGTTGCATATCCATCACCAAGCCAATACATCGCTTTAGCATTACCATTTTCAGCAGACTTTGTAGCCCATAATTCAGCTTGAGTTTCATCCTCATCAACACCATAACCATGAATATATACATCGGCTAACTCCAATTGGGCAACAGCATCGCCACTTTTGGCTTTAGATAATAATTCATTTGAAAATGTCGGATTAGCTAATGTTTCCATGGAAAAAATGAGTCCTAAAATAATAAATATTTGTTTGAAATTATTCAATTTTCACCCTAATATAAGTCAGGTTTGTCTATAAAATTTTGATCAATGATAATATAAATATATGACAAATTGTGTATTAACTAATTTGTTAAATATTAATCAAAACATTTTTATCACTATGTCAGCTAATTGGAATCATTTTGTATACTCAGCTTCAGTATTTTTCAATCTAGTGGATTGGCTATTGAACTCATAAGCTAAAAAATTAAATTATTAACCATCTAATACACCAAACTTATGAAAAAAATATTTGTGGAAGATTATCAAGGACATTACTTATGTGCTCACAACATTGTGGATTTTACTGATATAAAATATTCTCGTCTGTTTGCACAAATCATTTTTACAACCTTAAGAGAACCTATTTCAACTGAAAAATTTGAAAACTTAAAGAACTTTGACTCTTGGTATGATTGTTGTGATTGGATAGAAAAATTTTTATCACTAATGCCCGATTTCAAAAACACTGGAGGTTTTTATGAAAACTCAAAACTATCAACCATTGATGCAATTGAACTCACCTCAAATTGCTATAGTCATTCAGATTATGAAAAGATTTCACATATAAATACCATCTACAATAACAATGAAGACTTTAGCCATCTAGAAATTATATTTATTGATTCAAACGATACAATAGTTAAAAATTTCTCTTCAGAAGATGCTGCAAAAGAATGGCTAAATGAACATTTTTATATGATGTAAAAAATTTGCATTGAAGAAATAAAAAACCTCCCTTGGGAGGTAATAACACAATCAATACCTAATCATTAAGTATCTTAGATTTCTTTATCTCTTCCAACTTAAAAATCTTGGAGCTAATTTTAATACCATTAGACGCATAGACAACTATCGGAAGTTTACTATTGTAATTAAGTATAGTATTACCGTTTAAGTTAATAGGAATCTCACCCATTTTAGGCATCTCAGAACAACCCATTAAAGTCGTAATTATGTTACCTAGTTTACCAACTTCATAATAAGCATATTGCATGCCCTCAACTAATTTTTTAGTATACTTTGCAGATCGACTTTTGGTATTACAATCTTGCATACCCTCCACAGAAGCAGTGATTAAGACTCTATAGTCTTCTTCATTTTCCTTAGGATCTAATAAAATTACATTTCTATTTTGATCTTTTTTAACTTCTGGATATACGTTTAAATCATTAGCACTCTTATTAGCATAAGCGCTGACCGAGATAGAGAACAAACATAAAATAAGAACTTTTTTCATGCCCCACCCTAAATTATAAATTTAGACCAAGATACTAATAATAGGGTTAAAAAGAAACCTCCCGAGAGAGGTTTGGTTTTACTAAAAATTTATAGAAAAGAAATAAACTATCCTTCATTAGCTGAAACTAAAGAAAAAGTAAATTTTTTTGTCTTTCTAAGTGGATATGGTTTGCCATTAATACTTAATGGGAGAAAACTTGCTTTTTCTCGAAATTCGTTTAATACATAATTATCCAATTTAGTTAATCCGCTACTTTCAGTAATCTCGGCTTTAGTTAATTTCCCATTATCATCAGCTTCTGCATAGATCGTTATTGATCTATCTTCACCCTTTAAATCTGATTTTTTTACAAAAATCATTGGTTCACTTTTATATCTCACTTCTCTTGAAACATTAAATTGAAAAGGCTGCTTTGCACGAGCTGGGTAATTGGTTTTCTCTTCCCCTTCATTCCAAACTCGTAATTTAGATATTTGAACAGCCCTTAATACTTTATGATCTAATTCTTCCAGTCCACTACTTTTAAACACCTCAGCGTGTTCAACCTTGCCACTCGCATCAGTTTTAAATGAGATTACGACATTCCTGTCATAGCCTTCTAATAATTCATTTTTAAACGAGACTTTTGGTGCTCTCATCCACCTGACTAACATTGTATTATTTGTAATTTTTTGCCCTTCTTGAGCTTGAACGTTTGATCCTAGATAAAACGTAAGTGCAATTAAAACTATATTTAAAATTTTCATATAAAGTTCGCTTAAACTAGTGTTTTTATAAATCTATAAATTTGACTTTTGGGGTGTAAAAAACCACCCTCAGTTGGTTTAATAACTTTAGATTAACTCATTCAGGTTCAATATTTCTTTCACAATCTTCTCGCCACTCATTTGCATAATTCTCAATAGCTTGCTCTTTAGCAAAATCAGTAGCGTATATTTGATATTGTTTTGCATTAGAAATCATATCAATGAGTAGTAAAGATTGGTTTTCCGATAACTTCCCACTTGTAGCTTGTAAATAATTTTCTATATCGAAACCTTGTTGGTATTCGGTCATTAACATAGATGCCATATTTTTCATAACCTGACAAGCGTCCTGTTCATATGCATATACAGTTGTGCTTGAAAGTAAAAATAAGAATAAAAATGTTTTTTTCATAATAAATTCACGTTTTATTTTAAAACAAGATACTAATAATTAATTCAAAAAGGAACCTTCGCTTTGAGATCGAATAAATAACAGAATCACCTCCCTCATCAAAAGGAGGATGTGCTTAGTTTCTGGTTAAATAGTGATGTGAATGAAGCTGTAGCCACAAAATGTAAAAAATCTGCTAAAGTAGCCGCTTAGATAGCGGCTTTTTTGTAAAAGCTGTTGTTTAAATAGACACTTAGCAAAGTGAGTAACATTGTGAGTAACTTCACAACCAGTCTACACATTAAGCAATATATTTCAAAAGGTTAAGTTTGATATGCTTCTAATGATCGAAAAGAAGAATCTTTGTATCTTATTGTTTCCATTAGTGTCTAATAAAAACATAACTCATTGTATTATTTAAAATATTAGTTTCCTATAGTTTCCTCAATTCCTATTTAATTGCGCTTCAAAACGGGTAATAATACGGGTAACGTCATTTTTCAGAAACTCGTTACCCGTATGGCAACATCAAAACTATCAGATGCCAAGATCAAGACACTGAAACCACAAGAAAAAATTTACAGAATACTTGATGCAGATCGTCTGTATATTGAAGTTCGCCCAACAGGTGTCAAAGTTTGGCGTTTTAAGTTTGTGCTTGATGGTAAAGAGTCATCAATGAGCTTAGGTGAATACCCTGCCATTAGCCTTGCTGATGCGAGAAATTTGCGTGAAGAAATGAGGGAGAAATTATCTAAAGGTATTCACCCGGTTAAAGAACGCAAAAATATTAAAAAAGCTGAACAAGAAAAAATCACAAATACTTTTAAATCGCTTACTGATGAATTTGTCAAAGAGAGACTTTCAAAGCGAACTGAAAAATATGTACAGCAATTCATGCGCAACATGGAAAAGGATGCTTTCCCTATAATTGGAAGCAAGGATGTGCGTGAGGTTACTTCAGGCGACGTACTTCAATGTATTAAGCACACAATGAAACGAGTTAAACGCCAAAAGAATTCAGGCACTGGTGAAGTTGCAGCAATCAATACAAGAAAATTTATTGGCGCAGTTATGCGATATGCTATTGCTACTCTCAGAGCTGATAATGATCCTACATATGCTGTTCGTGATGTTATTGCTAGACCAGCTGTAAACCATGCAAGACCATTAACCAAAGAAGAGAAAAAGCAAGCGCGTACTAAGCTTGAAAGTTATAGAGGTGCTGAAACTGTAAAAAATGCAGGCTTGATCCTTCTTTATACAATGCTAAGAACAATTGAAATCAGAAGAATGGAATGGTCATGGGTAGATTTTGATGATCGAGTTGTTAATTTTCCCAAATCAGCAATGAAGAAAAGTCGCGCGCATATTTTGCCTATGTCGGATCAGGTTTTTAATGTACTTCAAGCGCAGTACTTAAATTCAGGCAATAAAGACTTAGTATTCCCTGCTGTATATAAAGCTTCAGGCATGTTAAGCCAAATGACACTTAACAGAATGCTTGAGTATATTGGACTTGATGAAGTCACTGCTCATGACTTTAGAGCAACCGCCTCAACATCATTAAACGAAATGGGCTATGATGAGAAGTGGATTGAATCACAGCTTGCACATGCCGATGATAATAAAACAAGAGCTTCATATAATCATGCTAAGTATTTACAGGATCGTCGTAAAATGATCCAGGACTGGGCGAACATTGTTGATAGTTGGAAAGATTTGAAATGAAATTTATAATTTACAATCATTAAATTTGGTGCAATTTTGTAAACTGAACTTTCAGGTTAAACAATTATTTACTCTTTATTTTTGATTTTATCGGTTTCATTTGAGTAATATAAACTCAGTCAAAAGCAATAAGGAAACTAGAAATGGAACTAGATGATTATCAATTTAAAACATTAGAATTTATTTTAAAAAACGCATCTGTATCTGTTGAACATAATGCTAAAGACAATAATCTAAATCCTGAAACAGCATTAAGAATTCTTGAAAAAGTTGCAAGTGATGAAAACTATTTTCAAACACTTTCTGATAAACAATCTTTTATTTTTAATAAAACCGTAATGCCATTAATTTCTGAAGTTAAATGCCATGGAATAGTTGAAGGGCACTGCATAGGTGATGATTATCTTTATGGAGAAAGTCTAGTTGAAGCTTATCAATATGGGGAATTTATGTGCAGTGAGTGCAGTGCTGCTATAAATAGACATGGATCTGATTGAAATTTGAGTAAAAGCTCATGTGTTCAAACTATGAAATTCCCACCAGAGATGCCCTCGCCTTTCTTGATGTCGAAGTTGATCAGCTAGAACTTGATCTTAAGTCACACATCTATCCAGGTTACCATGCCCCTATTATCATGAAAAACTTTGATTTGGATTTCGGCAAGTTTGGGCTTTTGCCAAGCTGGGCTAAAGATTTTAAGTTTAGTTCTTATACTTATAATGCGCGGACTGAAACTGTTGCAGAGAAACCGAGCTTTCGACACGCTTGGAAATACAGTAAATTTTGTCTTGTGCCTGTGCAAGAATTTTACGAGCCAAAATATATTGACGGTAAACCACATTGGTACACGATCAAACGAGAGGATGGTCAACCGTTTACAGTTGCAGCCATTTATGATGACGCATTTATAAAAGACTCTAAAGTCAGATCGTTTTCAATGCTTACAATCAATTCTGATAACCACCCTTTTATGAAGCAATTTCATGCGCCTTCAGATGAAAAAAGATCGATCATAGTCATACCCGAAGATTATAGAAATGATTGGTTGAATGCTGATAAAGAAAATGCTCATGAGTATTTTTTTGAAATGCGTGATGAGTTTATCACTTTCCCGCGTGACCATTCATCTGAAGTAGCTAAACAAAGTGATCTATTTTAGATCAGCTATGATTATCCACAGCTTTTAAATTTGAAATTTTAAAACATACAAATTAAACTCTTGAATATGTAACGTAATCAAGTGATATTTTTTATGAATATTAAATCAAATTCAAGCTTCTCAAAAGCTAAACTTCAAAGGCTTAAAGACGCAAATCTAGATCACTTGAACGGTTCTAAAGTTATTGATATAAAAAAATATTCTTCAAAATCTCGTCAAATTTCTGACTTCTCTGAAATCTTGTCATTTCAAGCAATAACTAAAGCCTCAATCCCCTTAGTTTTAAACAAAATTGCTGCGGGTTTCCCCTCCCCAGCTGAAGATTATATTGATAAGACTGTCGACATGAATGACCTACTTATTTCAAATAAAGAAGCGACATTCATTGTTCAAGTTGAATCGCTTTCGATGAAAGATATCGGGATTGATATAAATGATTATTTGATCGTTGATAGAAGCATACGCTCTCAGCATCAAGACATTGTTATCGCATTCATTGATAATGATTTCACTGTAAAAAGAATGATGATTACACAAAGAATGTCTCATCAAGAATTGTTTGATATTTTTCATAATGAAAATGATCTTAGGAATCTTCCAGCAGTTTGGCTGAAACCAGAAAACATTGAATACCAACCTATCCTCCCCCGCTCAGAACAAGAATTAGTAATTTGGGGTGTTGTCACCAAAGTTATTAAGAACTTTAAATGAAACATGGAGAAAAGATATTTGCTCTTATTGATATCAATAATTGCTATGTCTCGTGTGAACGTTTCTTTAACCCCAAGTTAAACAATGTCCCTGTTATAGTTTTATCAAATAACGATGGGTGTGCTGTTGCTCGAAGTAATGAAGCAAAAGCAATGGGCATTAAAATGGGTGTGCCACTTTTTCAGATCAAAGATGTCGTAGAGAAAAATCATGTTCAAGTACTCTCAAGCAATTACGCTATATATGCTGAAATGTCGCGTAGATTTCATTCAATTCTTGCTGGCTATGTTGCACCTCATGAGCAAGAGATTTACAGCATAGATGAATGCTTTCTGGACCTGACAAGCTTTAAGCATAATTATGATTTGGTTGAATACTGTCAAGGCATGCGCGAACGAATTCAAGAGTGGATCGGATTGCCTGTTTCCATTGGAATAGGAAGATCAAAGACTGAAGCAAAAATCGCGAATCACATGGCGAAGAAAGGCAAGCGTTTTAATGGGGTTTGTGATCTTGCAACTATGGACCCGAAATATCGTGATTACTTCTGGTCATTAGTGGAAGTGGGCGAAGTATGGGGTGTGGGCAGAAAGCAAAATAAAAAATTGAATGATATGGGCATTAAGACTGTTCTAGATCTATCAAGAGCTAATCCACCCATAATGGGGAAAATGTTCACTGTCTGTATGCAAAGAACAGTATTAGAACTGCAAGGCATCTCATGTATGCCCATTGATGACCAACCAAAGCCTAAACAACAGATTGTTGCAAGCAGAACGTTTGGTATCAAAATAACAGAGCTTCAAGACTTAAAAGAAGCAATGTCGAAGTACGTACAAGACGCTGTTGGGCGTTTGAGAAAAGAGAAACTATTATGTGGTGTGATTACTGCTTTTGTTCAATCAAATCCATTTAATGCGTCTGCCCCTTACTATAGCAAAGCTCAAACGTACAAATTTGTAGAACCCACTGATTGTGTTTTGGATTTGGTTGAAGTCGCATATCTTTTACTTGAGAAGATATATAAACCAGGTATCAAATACAAAAAATGCGGTGTGTTTTATTCAGAGTTAATTCTGAAATCGAATCATATCCCTGACTTACTTTCTGAATATGAGACAAGAATACAGAATGAAAATCTGATGCAGGCTTATGAAGATATTCAAAGTAAATTCGGCAAGGCAAAAATTTCCGTTGGTCCGTGTTACTTCAAGGATCGTAAGTGGTCAATGAGTCGGGATATGCTGTCTAAGAATTATTTTACGAAGGCTGGGTTGATTAAGGTTAAGTGAGTTTTAATTAAATTATTAATATGTAATATAAAATTATTGACAAATATTAATTTTACATAGAGATTACGTCGTAATTGAATATTTTTTAATTTAGGTAATAAAATGGCAAATTTGTCAGATATGGAAGAGCTACTTCATAAAATCGAAAATGAACAAATTAGAGACTACATGAGAGAAGCATTAACCTGTTACATGACAAAAGCTTATCGCGGATGCATTGTTCTAAGTTTCATTGCACTGTTTGATGATATTACGTCAAAACTAGAAATTCTTGGAACAGTAAATAAAACGGCTAAAACCATATCCGATCAAGTAAAAAAAAGAAAAAATGAACAAGAAGTTTATGAAAACTACTTAATTGAGCAACTTAAGTCAAAGCAACTCTTGCAGGAGATTGATTCTGAATTTGCGGATATATTAAGAAAATTAAGAAATAAATCTGCGCATCCTTCAGGACATAAACCAAGTGCTGAAGAGGCTCGTTATGTTTTTTTTGAAGTCATTGATAGATTTTTATCTAAACCGATTTTTGCAACAACACATTTAGTAGATGAAATTGTAAAACGCTTGTCAAATTCAAATTTTTTCGTAGATACACGTGCCAACCAACTTTCTGAGGTTGTTAAGGAAGAGTCGTCTTCATTGCATATTGAAGCAATACCTCTATTAATAAACAAGCTTTTAAACTCTTTAATATCAGAAGATAAAACTATATCAAATAATGCAGACTTATTTATAAGCGGATTAGCATATAAAGCAGGTAAAGAAACTGCTGCATTACTTATGAAACATATTATCAAACCTAAAAGTGATGATCCTAAATTTAGTAATGTAATCCTAGAAGTTTTATCGTTACAACCAGCGATTTATAAAGAACTCACAGAGACTCATCGTAATAGAATTAAAACTATTCTCTATAAGAAAATCAATAACGATAACTTATCATTAAATCAAACAAAATTAAGACATCCTACTACAGTACTTAAATATTTAACTTCGGTTTACGGAGATAATGAATTTCTAAATGAATTCTCAAAAGTACTAAAAATTCTTTTTAAGAAGGCGCCAACCATCGAAATATTGACAACTTTATTCAAAAACAAGCCTTTAGTTTTTCAAGAATATATAACAACTATAATTAATCAAGCGGGGGATAACTCTTATGATATCGCTAATAATATCAATGAAAAAATTACTCTTATAGAAGACCTATATAAGAAATCAATATCAAATCAACAATCTTTTGAACTTATTACTGCCATTATAATTTCTGCAAAGTCGGGAGCATCAGAAGCAAAAGAATTATTAAAAAGTGAATTTTCCACTATCAATTTTACTAAAGAGAAATCTAAAGCTTATATCTTGGAGAATAAAATTAATGCATCCGAGTATTTTAAGTCTGTAACAGATGATGAAATTCCTGAATTTCTTCTATAAAAATTAGCCCTCAATCTGAGGGCCATGCTTCCCTCAATCTTTCTGCATCAGCTGCGTGTCTCCATTAGCAGCTTATGCCTTACCGTAAATTATGAGATACCAGTAAAATGATTAAAGAATTTCGTAAAAGCCATATCAATTTTTAATAAGTTTTAAAGAATATAAATTATGAATGAAAAGCTAATTATACTTTACAATTTTCCTCACAATGATTTGTATGAAAACTTATCGTTTATAGGAAAGTTGCATGAAAATAACATATGGGCTATTGAGGAATATTGGCTTTTAGAATGGGGAATTTATAATCTTGAAAAAAATTCATCTGAAAAATTAGATTCAGAAGTATTTAGGATTTTTAGTTTAATTATGTTTTACATAAGCTCACATTTGGATAAAAATGACTCCTTTAAAATTAAGAATTTGGAACTAGAATCAATTTATGAGTTTAGGGAACGAACTCAACTAGTATTTGAAGGATATTTCTCCAAAATGATGCCGAAGCAAACCATATTTGAAAAAATTAATCCTTTACTAACTTCTTATTCTATAGAGTAAATGCTAATTGAAAAAGCTCCCTAAAGGGCTTTCACGCAAATACCCACACTTACATTTGTATTGATGGTGTGGGCTGTGCAGCCTGCAAGTGTCATGCAAAACAATAAACTAATTATCTTGAGCTGCATATTTTAAATTCTCTGCAACACGGTTAGTCCACCCTTTACCATAGGTTGCCCAAGTTTTTAAGGATGTATAAAAACTTAAGCGCTCAGAAGCCAGCAGCATTAAAACATCATTCACTTCTTTAGCATTTACTGCAGCAATTGTTTTAGGCCCTATCATTCCATCATCTGGAACACCGACCGCCTGCTGTAGTTCTTTAATTGCTCGGCTTTTCCCTGCATTTACAGCGAAATCCCATAATTGAAAAACAATCGCTGGGTGTAGTTGGTCTGCACCTAATTTATCCCACCAATCCTTTTTATAAATAGCCTTGGCTTGATCAATGGTTAAGTTTTTAATATCTAAATTAGGATAAGTATTGGCAGCAATACCATATTTAGTTCCTTTAAATGTGCCACTACCAACCTTGCCACCTGTCCAGTTGCCTGGATCATTACGATCTGTAGAGTAACCACCCTCATGACCGATTAAACGTTCAAATGCTTTTTCAAAGTTCACGTTTCTTCTCCTTATTTTGCTCAGAATTACCGAAATAAAAGCTAACTACCGCACCAGTCCAACCAATAAGTGAGCCGATAACAATGTTTAATAGATCCTTGTTTTTTTCAGGAACATTGAAAAAGAAGAGACCAACAACAACGAGTACGGATAGTCCTAGTGTGATGTATGCAATATATGTTTTGGTTTGATCACTGTTCATTTTCGTGCCCTAGTACGTTTCGTTTACTTAAAACTGATATGTCTGTATCAAGCCGAATAAGTTTTGACTCAACAATCGCAATTCGTTGATTTGCGTCAGACATGCGCTGTTGTGTTGCTGATAAACTTTGAACTGTCCAAGTACCAAAACCTATCACACTCGCCAAGGCTGTTCCTGCAATGAGTTTTGCAAAGTTCAATCCGCCTTTTGCTTGGTTCATATCAGCTTGCAAAGTAACGATTGAATCCTTGTTTGAGCTCGATAAACTTTGATGCGCCTCATTTCGCTCAGAAAGCCGAATCAATGCGCTATTCATCTCAGACATTTGATGCTGCATGGAGTCGATTTTCTTTTCTAACCGCATCCCATACGTTTCGTTTTCAGACATGTAACCCCCTAATTTTTGGCAATAAAAAAGCACCCTTATGGGTGCTTGTAATGTTTGATATTTAGTAGTTTGTGACGTCAAGAATCATGTAATGGTGTCGACAAACACCTATAGATACAACAGAGGTATCTTCTACCTGATCAATCTTTCCAGAAGTTAAATACAATGTACTACTATCAATTGCAGCTACAGATGAATAGACATCAGCCTGATAAAATGTTTCCCAACCATTAGATATCCACTCAGCGTAAATTGCGAACATACGATTTAAAGGATAAATCGCATATTTTCTACCAACAGGTAATGAGATAGTTTTGCTATTACGATATTGATTACTACCACCTACTACTGGTGAATAGTTATCAGTCTCCATGATCATTTGAACGGGTTGCATGTATCTATGATTTGCATCAAATACTAACTTGCCATTCGCATCCCAAGCTTTAAAACCTATATTTGGGGTGTTATCAATCGGTCTACCAAAAATATAAATATCAATATAATTAGTCTCAGTATTTAACTTATTGACTGCACTTGGAATATTTTGCTGGTTCGCACCAGTCACCATCACTCGAACAGTCGAATCAGTTAAACTGTAGTAACAAGCACCACAGATAGAGCTAAAAGCAAGAACAGCACCGTCAATACCTGAAACATCGATATCATAACCCATCCAACCATAGACACCTGGTCCCGCTGTTTTAATAAAATATCGTCTTTCTTTCCGAACAAACGCTAAATTGAAGAATGAATCATCAATAACTTGAGTGATTTCATTATTAATTTCTAAATAGGATGCCATCAATACTCTCCTACATAGACTTTAAATGGCTTCGGTGCAGAGCTCCATGAGGCATAAGGTACAAATGAAATTGTAAGTTGGGTGCCAGAAACTGAAACCCTATAGTTATAACTCATTGGATCATAATAAGGCTCAGAATCATTGGCTATCAGGGGTTTATAGTAGTAGTAAAGATTGCCCTTTAAGGCTCTTGGTAATGAGACAGTCTTAGTCACATCCCCTGCATTAATAGTGACTTCTACCAATACTTTTGGTATTCGCTGAGTCCCATCGAATGAGACTCCCCCTTGTTCATCTTGCAACAAAATGCCTATTGGCATTACCAGACTCCTATCTTAACTCTTACACGGTTTTGACTATCTTTAACCTCAATATATGAGCCCGTAATCGTTGTTGTGCCATTACTATTTGAACTGGTAAACGTTCCTAAATTAGCACTAATAGCACTCAGGTTATCTGCGTAGATCTTACTCGCTGAAATATAACCAACTGACGCATTATCAAGATACAAGCCAGCAGGTACGATGGTTCCATTGGGTAACTCTGTTGGTGTTGATTGGTACACAAACGCATACTTACTCGATCCACTAGTACCTTCAGGTGGGGCAATTGCAAACTTGTTTGCACGAACAATGAAGTCGACAACACCACCATCATTACCAATCGCAACCCCACCAACTGTATTACCTGCAGCAACTTGAATTGTGGCTTTCGCCTGCAAACCATTAATTGATGATTGTTGGGTTTGAATCGATGCTGTATTTTCACCAACCTTTGTTTGCAAAGTGGAAGTTGCTGAAACATTGGCTGATACTGCATCGGCTGTTGCTTTAATCTGTTGCTGATATAAAGCATCGTTCTGATTCATCTGCGCAACAACCTGATCAGTACGAATCGATTGTGATAAATCTCCTTCAATACGTGCTGATTGTTCAGACCAAACACCTGCATAACCGCTATTGTTACCAATAAGATCAGTTTCAGAGCCGATTAAAGGTGGATTGATTTGAGCGTATACACCATCGATCCGTGTCGTTTGTGCTGTGATCTTGCCGTTATAATCCTCTTCAATCTCAGACTTAACTTGCGTTAATTGTCCTGTTGAGGCTTTATCATCTAGCTCCAATTCCAATGCGGCAATTAATTCAGCATTTGCATTTGATTTATCAACCGCTATTTGTGCTGAATTACGCACAGTTGCTAAAGCTTGATCATTTTCAACAATGTAAGTATCAATCTTTTTAACTGTAGCCTTGTCTCCCTCAATACGCGCTTGAACTTCTTGCTGTGCAAAGGCTTGAACATCATTGACTTGGGCAACAGTTGTATCGATTCGCTTACTTAAAACTAGATCACCTTCGACAATTGCTGATTGAAGCGACCAAGTTCCCGCGAAGCCTTGATCATTGCCAATCAAATCCGTTGCCGACCCAATCAAGGGAGGATTCAACTGCGCGTAAACGCCATCAGTTTTTTCAGCAGTCAGTTTAAGACTATCCGCAACAACTTTAATTTCTGATTGTGCAGCGGCTATACCATCATCACTAGACTTTTTAACAGTATCAACAACTTGAAGTACTGCATCATCACCATCAATAATTTGCTGTGATAAACCCTCTTTTGCTTGTTGAATCGCAGATTGACGATCAATAATTTCTTGGTTGATCTGATCCTTTGTATTCTGAATGTCCTGTTTAATTGGACCAATTTCAGCGTCGATCGTTTCGATATGATCAATCTTAGTTTTCAAATCCTGATTTAACTGACTTTCAGAGATTTGATCATTCAATAGTTCAAGTACATCTGATGCATCTGCCGAAGTCACACCACTGACCCAATCCGACCAATCACCCACATTTCCAATTCTGTCAATCAAGCGCCCGCGGTAATATTGACGTAAGTTTGGCTGCATACCTTGAATCGTGTGCACCGTTGTCGGATAAGCAAACAAACCCAGTTGAGCAATATTTGATGTGCTATCAGGTGAAACTTCAATCTCCGTATATGCTGTATCCAATGCTCCCACCGCTGGAAACAACCAGTTTAATTTCATGCCAAATAAAATACCTTCAGCATGGATATTGGCTAACTTTGGTGGTTTTCCTTGCTTGCCTTTTAGCTCTGTTAAAACTGAATATGTTGGCAAGGATGAAATATCAAAAGCACTGATTGCAAATACGCGTGCTTCATATTGCCCTGCGTAAATCCCCGCCACCTCAGCTGAGTTGCTTCCAGTTAATGGTAGTTTTAACCATGTGCCGTTATCTTTGCGCCATTCAACTTGATACTTAGTGGCATCTTTGGCTTGAGGCCAACTGATGACCATGGTTTCAACAGACATTCCCTGCTGAACCATTTGCTCACTGGAAATCGTGACTGATTCAACAGGATCTTGAGTTGTAGGATTGATGATAGAGATTGGCCGATCATCAATAAATGCACCATGATCAATGGCATCAAATTTAGAATCAGCATGTTGTAGTGCTGTGATGGTAAATTGGTGTGGTTCATCTTGTGAGATCGAAACTACACGAAATTTCATCGTCGCTAAATCTTGTGCATCAATCACCCAGACATTTTGTGGGGCAACACTATCAAATGCTGATACTACAGTAACAACTCGACCAGCAATGCTTGATACAACTCGTGCTTGTGCCTTTCCATTCTCGCCATTCACAACTAGACGATCACCAGCTCGGCAAACCACATCATCACGATCTAAAGTGATTTGTTTTAAATCAGCACTGACTGAAGAAATACGCCCACCGTTTGCACGACCAGCTAACAACTCATCAGCAAGTTCAATCACTTTACCAGGTAATGGAATATAACCATCCAACCCAACTTTAAATGTGACAGTTCGAGTTTCTAGTTGTTCTGTTTTTAAGGCCCATTGCCCCGTCCGTTGTGCTTGTCCTTCTGATGTACAGCCCCATGCCTCAAGCTCAAGTAATTTGACTGCGCCTCGATCACGTGCAATTGCTGATTCATCCCGAACGAACACATATTCAGTCTTATAGCGATTTTGCGGATTATCCCAAGCCACCTTGATTGCATTGTGACGATCACGTGCACGTGTACCTGAATAATTGATTCCTTGAGCACCATCAATGATATTTGCGGATGTGTAAGTAAACATTGTATCTTGTGGCAAATCAGCTTCACATACGATTGAATTACCATCCCAATAACTGATTGCACGAAATAAACCTGCAAGTTTGCTTAAAATATCAAAAGCAGATTCGGCACTTTGAATATATACATTACAAGTGAAACGAGGCTCTTGACCGCCTTTGCCATTCGGTACCAACTGATCACAATATTGTGCTAAACGATATAAAGACCATTTATCAATCATTTGCTCGGTTAAACGGTTGCCAAGTGCATATCGCTTATTGGTACATAAATCATAGTAAATCCAAGCTGGATTATTGCTATAAGCACGCTTAAATAGACCATCCCATATCCCGATGTAAGTTCGGCTTACTGGATCATAGTTGCTTGGTACTTTGATCTTTACACCCTTTAGATCTACAGCAATTTTGGCAATATTTGAGAATGTTTCAGCATCATATTGCACACCAATCAATGCAGTGTTTGGATAGGCAAGTTTAAGATCCACAACTTCAGTAATGGCCTGAATATACATCTTATCGCTGACATATTCAGAGCTTGAATTTGGTGTTTTACGTATGACGCGAATCAACCAATTATTATTGGCTTTGGGTAAGCCGATACGATGGGTACGTTCATAATTTGCTGAAGTTTTTCCTGACATTTGAGTATCAAGCATTAACTCCCATGACCCCCCATCTGTTTGCACTTCGATCGAGTAATCAATAACAAAACCTGAAACATCACCGTTGCTTGGATCTTGCTGTTTTAAGGCCCCAAAGCGCACTCTTAAAATCACGGCATCGAGATTAAGATTGGTAATCCCTTTAACCCAAGGCGTATCACTTTTAAGTTCAACACCAACAGCAGTTTCAGAAGCAATGCTTTCAAAACCTTCCATGTATGCCTGATCATTGGTACCTGAGCGAAAATCTAGAGTGACATCTTGAAAGTTTCTTGCACCACTATCGTTTTCAACGGGTGTGTCATCTAAATAGATAGACTTAAAGCCATTTGCCAAACCCTCAACTTCTCCTTCACTCATACCATATTGTAAACGTGCATAGGTTTTTGAAGCGGTGGTATCATTTGCAACTTTTGGTTGTCTTTGGCTTTGACTGCCACCTTTAGCGCCTTTTACTGTTTTAAGCATACTTTTTCCCACACAATAAAAAAGCGCTTAATGCGCTTATATTCTTCTTAAGATTATTTCTTACCACCACTGTTGCCACCGCCTGTAAAACCAGCATCTGCAGAACTAAAAGTATCTACTGCAAATTGACCAGCATTTACAATGAATCCACCAACTTCGCGCTGACCATAAAGAATCGGGACTGGATTGCCTTGTGCGATTGTGGTGACTGCCCCGCCAAAGCCAAAGTTAGACTTATTTCCATCTTGATTTTGATCTTGTACATCAACTTTTGGGGTAAGCATTTGAGCAACCCCTCCAGCAACCATGCCTACCCCCATCCCAACTAGCCATGCTTGCCCTGTCCATGCTCCTACAACAACCATAACCGCACCTAAGATTAAGTTTATAACACCACCATCTCCACCAGCCCCCATGACTTTAGGCACAATCTTGATAACTTTGGCACCAGTCTCAAAGTCGATTTGATCCTCAGAGATATTTTCATCATCTTGAAAAACAGCAAAGCTAAGTCCTTGTTCATGAGCGGTTAGCATAAATTGTTCAAAGCCGGGCAATTGGACTGATAGCGCTCTTACAGCTTCTCGGGTGCTTTCAACAGCAAGCTTAAATTCCTTACCAAACTTCTTTCCCAGTACGCCATATAATTTGATCGTTTTAAGCATTCTTATGCCTCACAATTTTGACAACACGCTCTCGCCATTGTTGCCCAAAGATTTCACGTACTGACTTTCGACCATAAGGATGATGCAGGATTAATGGTCCACCAAAACAACTTGTGCTTTCTTCTGACTTTAATTGCCACTGATCACCCAACCAAATCACAGCATGATTCGGGTGTTCTGTACGGCCAATATTACACACCAACATGTCACCATATTGAGGTTCGCTGACTTCATAAAATCCAGCTGCGTCTAGGTTTTCTAGATAAAGGGATTTATGATCTTTATCACTCCACCAATTATCTAAACGCTCGAAATCAATGAGTTTGATATTTAACTCACGAAGATAAAAATCACGAACAATTGAATAGCAATCTTGATATCCATGATGATAATCACGACCAATGAGTGGTGCTTTATAGCCACATGGCTTATAGACTTGAAAATCTACTTCAGGCCAAGCACAGATCACCCATGGTTTTTCATGAAGTTCAATTTGCAATAAATCTAAATCAGATGCGCGTGCTGTCGCGTTTGGATGTGAATGTACATAGGCTTGAATCTCACCTTGATCTTCAGCATTCGCCAAGTCTTCATGATGAATTTGAAACTGACCTTTTTCAGCGACATTACGGCATGGAATATACTCACCTGAAACAATAACCCCGCAACATTCTGCGGGGAAACATTGTTCAGCATGAGATAAAATCGCAGCTTTAAGTTTTTTATTTAATTTCATTTTTACACCATTGAAGATGCAGGGAATCCACCAAAATGAAGCTCATTCTCTCGGCAACGACAGCCTGATGTTCGGTAGTTGCATCGATCTAAAGCTGGATTGTCTGTAGACTCATCTTTTTCAGTAAACATTGCCGATCCAATATATCCGCACTCTTCACTTCGATATTCCCAATTGCAGTAGTTTGAGATTTGCCGTGTAGGGATTTTTAATCCTTCAAAATCCACTGGATTAGAAAGTTCAAAAGTCACTTGCTGAGCATTTTCAGAAGTCTTTTGTTCTATAAACCAAATCTGCTCACGTTTCTCACTTGGATTCGCACTGGTATTTCCAGCACTAAAGTTTTCAGCATCGAGATACTTGGCTAATGTGGTAATGACTTTGATCTTTGCACCAGCAAAATCACCAAACTGTAAACAATATGCAGTTACAGCACCTTGAATGCCTTTGATGTTATTTGCCATGCTTAGTGTTGGGGCTGAAGCTTTACCATCACTTCGCATTTCCAAGCCTGATACTTGCAATGCCATTGGCTCAAAAGTCTGACCATTAAAAATGATATTACGGTGCCAGACCTTTTCATCACCAACATCATAAAGCTTACCAATTGAGCCAGTATCTGAACCCATTAGCCCATTTGAACCGATTGAACTATAAATCTTTTCCCAGTCTTCATATGAAATATGACCATGGAAAAGCAAAACGCCAGCACCTAAAGCACTGGCGTCTAATTCAAATAATGTGATTAACCCATCTACATAGAGTTTTTGAAAATCACTGTTGAGGCTCATAAGTCACCTCATCATAGATTTGTTTCCCATCCTCATCGAGTACAGGCACATCATCAAAGATCGGCTGATCTTCACTATCTATCGCTTGCACCCATTCAAAAACAGGCTCGCCTTTATCATTGATAACAGGTTGATTGCTCAAGATTGGAGTGCCATTCTTATCAGTTTGAATATGGGTAACCGGCTTTTGGTATTTTTGACCATCCACGATGACTGGATTTCCAGCATCATCAAATAGATCTTCATATTTGGTGATGTATGTGAGTTGTGGCGCATACTTTACTTGTTGAACCATTCGAGCCTGTTTTTCAGTCCGTGGAACTTTGTGAACTACTGCTTTATTAACAGAATGCAGGCGCACATCAATCCAGCGTGGTTCGCCATTGGCGTTGTATGGAATATCAATCGCTGCATCCAAGTTCGCTACAATATCACCCTCATCATTCAATTTTTTCTTGAATGTCTTAATTTCAAGATCACCATTTTCTAAGGTTTGATATTCAACTGCACAAATACGATTTCCGTTTGTATCAGTAGGCACTTCAATCCACCAACCTTCTTTTGCAAAACCCTCAGTGTTTTTAATTAAGTAATGACCAATATCCACTTTTTCAAATTCTGGATTTTGCTCTAAGGCCTCTTCATTTGATTCAATTTTATCTGCAAATAATTGGACTATTGGGGATGCTGCTTTAATGAAGCCGTTTGAATCTCTTGTGGTATTGCCAGATGTCAAAAGGTAACCATGGGCAAAATTAGACGATGATGCCCCTCCTTGACGTACCATATATCCAACTCTTCTGTTTACATGATCAGTCCAGAATGCAAGCTGTGTATCACCACCCCGACCATAGAGCATCGTTGCATATAGTACTCGACATGCATTAGCTGTATTTGTTGCAGCCTCCCCAGAAATATTATCATTTCTATAAATGCCAGAACCTTTGCTGAACATTTGATCAAAGTACGCTTGAAAAGTCTGATCGCCTGTTATTGCTGGATCTGCAGCTGCAGCACCAAGCCCAAACGCCCCAACTTGCATAACATTACCAGCAGCTGTACCAACCAATCGACTCGCTGCATGGGTATTATTAGTGAAGTTTTCATTTACTTTTGTACCAGTAGATCGAAAGGTATCACCACCCGCCCCACTTGGTGCGGTTCCTAAATTAATTGTTTGAATAGCCATATTTTTCTCACTAAAAAGCCCCAGCTAGTGGGGCGTGAAAATTATTAAGAATTAGGTGACGGGCACAACTCCGTCTTATGTGCATGTCGTAGTTACTTGCATGAGGTCACGACATTAGGAGAAAATTGTATGCCAATATGCTTTTGTTTTTGATCGGGTTAGGAAGTAATAAAGACCCCACTTTTTAGCGAGATCTTGTTTGCTTTTGCCGGTATATTTTACACATAGTTTAATGAATAAATCGGTTGAAAACTGTTTCATTTTGCTTTCCTTTAGATAATAAAAAAGGACGCAAATGCGTCCTTCTCTTTTGATTGTTTTTAAACTAATAAATCACCAATAAATTTGGCTTGTACTTTAATAACCACACCTGGTGCTAATTCAGTTTTGCCAACCAAATCATAACCAGCATTAGTTGGATTAACCTCTAAAACCAATTCGTAATCACTGATATTACCAAATACAGATACAACATCTTTGTCATGTTGTTTTGCATTCAATTTAAGAAGATTATTTTCAAGCTTCCCACGATAAATAAATCCATAATCTCCACCATTGACCACACCATCCTTTACTATCACAGTGCCCGCTCCAAAATCTTGGATATTGCTCTTGAATTCAACAAAGTAAATTCCGTCTTTCATTTTTGACCTCATGCATTAATCGCTGAAAATTCAGCCATTTGATAGTAAGACATTGATGGTCAAAAGTTAAGAGTTCTCAAGGGTAAAAAACTTGGGTAAAGGTTGTGGAAATAGTCCAGATCATTCCACCCACTTGACTAGGTGTATAGCTTGTATCTGTTTTGACTCTCACCTCACCATCCAATGGCGAATTCCATAGAAATGAATCAGAGCCTTTATGTCGATCAAAGAAAGCTTTGATTTGAAGAATTTCTTCCTTGGTAGATGTAAATTTATAAGTCCACTCCCCCTTTTTATTGTTAATGCCTACTGAGATACTCTGCTCGTAGCCATCACCAAATTTTGAAGTCAAAATATTGAAGTTTTGTTTGCCTGAGTTTCCATCCAGATCACACGGAAATGTAAATTTTTCATTGCTCATAAATTGCGTCCAATAAAAAACCCACTCAGGTGAGTGGGTTTGTGTAAAAGTTGCATCAATCAACTTTCAGCATCTTTCTTATTAACATCTTCGGCTTTCTCATGCCCTATGATTCTCTGTAAAAACATCACAGCTGCCATAGCAACAATCAACCCCAAACAAGTATTACTTTGAATAGGTTTATCTAGCCAAGAAAAACCAAAAGATGCTAATAACAGCAAGATCATTGACACAAAAGCAAACCATTGACCCTTTGACTTAATATCTATCTCTCTAGATCTAGCAGTATTAAGAGAGTCTTGCTCTCTGATATTTGCGGCATCAACAGTTTCACTTCTTAATAGGTTCCGCTCTACAAAATCAACCTCTTTTCGCTTTAATTCCATTTCAAATTTTTGCTGCTCATGTATAAGATCAAATATTTCACGAGCAGAGCCTGGCAGAGTTTTCTCATAAGATTCTAAAAACTCTGGAGGCAAATAAGGGGTTTTAATGGATTGAAAAGATGCTTCGACTATTTGATGTTGTGCATACCTATCAGTGTTAATTGGCGTTACTTTCTGATTTGGGTCAATATCAATATCTAAATTTACATGAGGTAAATTCTCATTATTACCAGTCAATTCAATCAGCCTTAGATCTATTTATTAACATTATGTTGAAGCTCATAACGATTTGCTGCTTTTTTCATATATGACCCAACTGCAATCCACGCTGATGCACTGTCATTGATTGAAATATGAGTATCAACCTTTGGGGTTTTTGCTTCTGAAATAAAATTAGCTTTATGTCTGGTTTGCTTAGGTGCTAAATCAAAAGCTGAACGCATACCCTCTACAAAAGCACTTGTACGTCTCATGATAGTATCTCCTTAGACAAAAATACCCTTTTATCATTTGATAACAGGGTTATTAGTGGCTTCATAATATCTATTAAACATGGCATAAGTCAATAATTAAACTATAACCATATACTACAAATTAAACATAGATTTCTTTTAAAGAATTTAACATAATTCAATAATTATCAATCATTTAAAAAAAATAAACCTAAATTTAATTGCTCTAAAACCCCTTAGCTAAAAGTATAGTTTTGTTATCTTAAACCCTCATAAAGATTTCAATTTAGTTTTAAGGATTTTCTTTAAACCTTTAAGAGTTGTTCTAATTTATCAAAAGAAACCTCCCGAGGGAGGTTTCTATTCCTAAGATAGACTTCCTTATATATAACTCTTAACTAAAAAAATTTATTATGTATAGATTTATCTGGACGCTCCAATACAAATTAAAACTTCCATTTTAGTACAAGCATAAGCTCTTCAAAATTCATATATTCGACATCAAAATGTTCGCAAACATTTGGTATTTTAGAGCTATTTGGCTTATAAGCCTCTTCTGTGATTAAAATACCATTGTGTATCTTTGCACAAGCTATTAAGAATGGGTCAGCTACAGGAGTTCCCCTTAGCTTTTGCGTATTACCAATAAGTGTTTGAAAGTGCTTAACCTTGAATATCTCACTAACAAATAAAAGTTCATCTCGCGTTGGAGTTGTAAAAATCTGATTTTTCCAATCATTCAACCATTCAAGTAAATGTGGTGTAGGGCTTCCATTATTTACTTCAGTCCACACTTCTTTTGTTGAAATCAGTTGTCCGTTCTTTACGAGATCATCTAAATGATTCCATACTGTTTCAAATATAGTTGGGTAGTAGTGTTTCATTTTATTGAATGATGATGTGTCAAAAATATATGTTCTATCCATTAATTGACACTCTTCAAAATCATTTGCTCAAGACCTGCAAAATTCTTAGGTTTTATACCTAGATATTCTGATGCACTTTCTAAACTTAGCTTGTGGTTATAATGTTTAGATACAACTTCTTTAGTGAACCTAGAACTTAAATAAGCATTTTGAGTTGCATACCAATTTCCATTGCCTGAAGGTTTTATTTGATTATTCCAAATCTTAACTTTTTCTAGGTATATATGCTCTGAAACTTTTTTTAAGTCTAAAAATTTCCTCAAAACAACTTCTCGACTAACACAGTATCTTTTAGATAAATTAATAACAATTTCATCTAGGTTGTACAAGTCAAGCTCTTCGGGCAAGGTTTGAATTTGATAGCTAAAATCTTTATCAGGAATTAGTACTTCTGAGGCAAACTTATTGCAGAATATTTCTAAAGCTTGTTCTTTTGTATCCAAATAGGCTATATGTTCATCTGTAAATTTGCCAATTCCATTTACCCCGAGAAGAATATGAGCCAATTCGTGCAATAGACTGAAAATTTGCCTTGTTTTTGTTGTTGAATTATTTATATAGATGATAGGAAACTCATCATCATTCAAACAAAAACCTGAAATTTCTTTTTGTTTGAAGCTATTTTTAAAAACAAAAATACCTTGTTTTTCAATTTCAGAAATCCAGTACTTTAATGCCTCGTCATCGTCTTTAAATTTTGCACGAACTTCTATTTCTGCATTCAAAACTGATCGAATTATATCAGCTTGCTTTGTAACAGATTTTTTTGGATCTAATTCAAATCTATAAAATAAGGGTCTTCTCTCAGGATTTTTTCCATTATAAAGTTCGGCCAAAGTTAACTGAAATGCTCGTGCATTTCTAAATTGCATATGAGTATTAGGTAATAAATTTGAAATATCTGTATCGGGTAAAGTTCTAAACTCTTGCTTTGGAGTAAATTCCAAAGGAGGCTCTGGAAGGAAAAATACAGCTAAAGGTCTTTTATAAATTTCATAAGCTAATTTTTCCAATTGAGAATAAGTTGGAGCTGCAATTCCATTTTCCCAATCTAAAACATCTTGCTCTGTTTTCTTTAACTTTTTTGACACGTCAGCAATACTAAAGCCGCTGGTTTCCCTAGCCCATTGCAAAAGTTCTGGCTTTACAATTATTTCTAACTGACTATTCATTTCACTTATTTTTCCAATACTTATAATGCTGTCTATAAGCTTTTGACAACTTCAATATATTATCACTTTAGAACTTTTAATAACCATAGTTTTTACCAATGATTTTTAAAAAGCTTAAAAAAAGCACCCTGCTTAGGGTGCTACGCATTAACTGTTTATTACTTTATTAGCTTCTTCTAGATTGTAATCAACCCATTCCAAGAAGCCTTCCTTATTGCTGAATTTAGCATTGTTGTCTTGTTGGGTGAATTCGTAAGTGTCTTGGCAGTTCTGTTTTGGAATAATCACTTTACGGTGTTGCCACCAGTTTCGATCTATTAGTTTATTAGTTGAGGAAATGAAGTTATCAAAAGCTAATTTTCGTAGAAAATAATCAACGTTGCTTTTTGAATCTAAATTCTGTTGATTACATTCTTCCGATTCTAAGAATAAATCATATTCTTGCTCAAGTTTCATAAATATATCTCCATTTTTCTGCCCATGAAGTTTTTTCATATACTCATCAGTTATATGATCTTCGACAGTTAACCACCCTAAGCTACTTTTACCATTATCTACAACGTCTATCTGATTGTCGCCCTTATATACGAGCACATCTTTACCTAAAAACTTTAATGAATTCCAAAAAGAAGAACCACTCAATACCTCAAGAGCAAGATGAATATCGTCACGAAGTTGATCGAGATCTTGTGTGTAGTCTAAGCTAAGATTATTTAAAAGCTTTCCATAAACAACTCGTTTTATACCGCTCTTTAAATGAAAGATTTTAACATCGGCATTTGTTGGTGCTGAACTATCATTTCTTATAAAACTATCTTCTAATCTCGCAACAATATCAGCATTCATCGAACGATTATGCTCTTTAGCTGATTCAACAATCTTATCTTTGAGATCCTGCGTCATACGCATCTTGTATTCAACGTCTGAACTTCTAGCCATTTTTCTGCACTCGAACAATTTAATTTATAATAGTATCCCCACTGGGGATTGACAAGAAGTTTTTAACGATTTAAATTATAAAACATCCCCATAGGGGATATAAAAAAGCCCTGATAACTTTCGACGGCATCAGGGCTTCTATCAAACCCTTCGCAAGGAATCTGATATGCATACTTTAGCACAAATAAATGCACCCTTTAACGGTGTAGAGTTAATAATTATTGAGCACAATCAACAACCATATACCCCTATGCGCCCAATAGTTGAGGGTATGGGTTTAGCATGGCAAGCTCAATTTGATAAGTTAAAACAACGTTTTAATTCAGTTATCATGGAAATCATGACAACTGGTAAGGATGGAAAATCTTATAAAATGATTTGCCTGCCCTTAAGAAAACTTTTCGGCTGGCTGATGACGATCAGTCCAAATAAAGTAAAGCCTGAACTTAGAGATACAGTAATTAAATATCAAGAAGAGTGTGACGATGTTCTTTGGGATTACTGGACAAAAGGTATTACTGTAAACCCACGCTCAACTAAAGAAGAGCGCGAACCCTTAACAAACGCTGTAAATCTTCTCGTAGCCAAGACTAAACATCTTAACTACAGTGATGCATACAAGCTCGTTCATCAACGCTTCAACGTAAAGCACATTGATGAGATTCCTTACGATACGATTCCTGTAGCAGTGGAATATGTTCATCACTTGATTGCTTTGTATAGTCAGGCAAACAAACACAAAGACACTGAGCCACATATTCAAGCTGTATTACAAGATCAAAATGTTCAATTTCTAATGTGGTACGTGCCGATTCTTGCGAAGTTCGTAAAAAATGAACTCTATCCTGCTCTAACTGTAATTCAAAGCAGTTATGCAGGTCGCCTGATTGGACTAACTCAAGAAGTCTCATGTCACG
Source organism: Acinetobacter sp. Root1280 (assembly GCF_001425285.1). NCBI lineage: Bacteria > Pseudomonadati > Pseudomonadota > Gammaproteobacteria > Moraxellales > Moraxellaceae > Acinetobacter > Acinetobacter sp. Root1280. The sequence continues at coordinate 48,768 of NZ_LMED01000028.1, forward strand.
CTAACATATTAAACCGAAAAGCTATTGGTTATGGCATTACGCTTAAGCATGTTGGTGATAAGCAGCCACATTCAATGGAATGGTATTTAGCTTGAATAATTGATACAAAAAAACAGGGCTTTTGCCCTGTTTTTAATTTTTAAATTCTTTTTCACAATAAGGTGAAGCGTTTGATAAGGAATTGTCAGGTTTGTATTGATAAGTTGCACCACCAAAATACGATACTTTCAAAGTTAAAGAAGATGCATCATTTTTAATAATAGTTTGCTTTAAACCATTTTGCATAAATAGTGTATCCCCATTGATTTTAAACTTCTCTAATGTATCTTTGCCATTATAGCTAGCACACATCAACCCTGTACCATCATCATTAAACTTAATTGTGACAAGATAAGGACCATTATTACCAGACCAAAAACCTCTTAAATTTGTGATGGTGGGTTGCACATTAGTAAAGTTATTATTCGTCATTTCAGAAACAGGACTTACGCAACCAACTAAGCCAACTACGACACTTAATCCTAATATAATTTTCTTCATCACAAACTCTTAATTTATTTTGAATAAATCTAACATTTGAATGAATAAAAAGCTACCGAAGTAGCTTAACGTCTATTCTTTATTGCTTTATCTAATAGATAGCCTTGTTTCAAATTCCTTTGAATACCTCTATCAACCCCATCATCAATCTTCTTATCCATCATTTTTCCAATTTGCACCAATAAATCTCCATTTGATGCAGTTGATGTTTCAACTGTTTCATTGGAGTAGTTGTTGATGATGATATTTGGCTGTGAGGCTACATTTGTTCTGGCTTGACTAATTGCATCATATTGCCTCCTTTCATTATAAGAATTACCGACAATTCCGCCATCTGAATAACCACCAGTTTTGCGTAGCTTTTCAACATTCCCAACTCCACCCCAGCGCTTGATGTCTTCTTGAGAGAATACAACTTCACCCTTATGAACTATGCCTGCTGGATCATGCTTTCCACCTGAACCCGTATAGCCTCCATTTGAGAATCCTGCAATTGTCTGGGCAGCAATTAAGCCAACGGAGGCATAACCAAGCCCTCTCACAAGCGCAGCGGCAGGAACCCCTAGAATCGGACCTAACTCCAGAGCCTTAGTTGATGCTAATTCGGTGCTGATAATTGCTTGAGCGATTGCTAAGGCTTGTTGTGTTAAAAACATTGCCTTATAAGCTGCGCTCTGCTCACCAGTTGCATCTTTAACCATGGTAGTTACACCACCCCAAACAGAACTAGCTTGGGTCAATAAGAAGTTATAGCCATTAAGCCTTTCATCTTGGATTTGGCGTTGTAAAACCTTCTCATCCTCAACCCCTTTCATTTTGATTAATAGAAGTTGATTTTGATAGTTTTGCTCAGCCTGTAACAACATTTGATTACGTGTTTCAGCCTCAATCAAGTACTGATCTTTGTCATCCTTCTTGTTAATATCCTTAACAGAATTTTGATAAGAATCATAAGCACCACCTATAGAAGAACCATATTGATTTTGAAACTGCCACTGTGCAAGTTGCGGTTGAGTCATTGTGTTTTGTGCCATTACCTCATAATAAGCACGTTGCAATTCACCAGTTTGCTGCTCCAAAGCTGCTTTAAACTCATTGAGTTTGTCTTTTTGGAGTCTGCGGTATGCGGCTAGTTCATAATCTCTTTGCTCTTCAAAAGATTTAATTGCTTCTGCCTTTTCCTTTTTATTGAAATCCGTACTAGCTTCAACTCTAAGTTTTTTGACATAAGCATCATTCTTGATCTTTTCCTCACCAACCCAACGCCAACTATCAACCTCCATTGTGAATTCGAATTGACGAAGTTGTTTAGTTTTTTCAAACCGAGCATTTTCATCAGCAACTAGGCTATCTAGGCCATTTTTACGCAAATCTTTTACACGCTTGATATGATCAGCTTCGTCTTTTTCACTTAGCGAGTAGTAGTTTGCTCTTAATGTTTCAATTTCTTGCTCTGACTTAGCTTCAACTTTATCTTGCGCAATATAGGAACCATAAGTCCCAGTACTTGCACCACCTTTCACCTTGCTTTGCATGCTTGGCGATTGATGTAGAAGTTTAAGCACAACACCGTCTTCAAAAGTTACCGTACTGTAGTAACCACCACCTTTTGGATCGTATGCAGTTTTTACATCTTTTACCGCTACTTTTGTTGTGATTGGTGTGCCCACAGGCATAGCAAAATCAATACCCTTATGGAAACTTGACGCCCCAGCAGTTGGTGCTTTTCTTTGACCATAATCAGAAGAAACACGATAATTTGAAAGGGATTTACCACCAGCTTGTAGTCGTGCTATGTGTTCAGGTGATACTTTCTGCCCATCACGAGATCCACCATAGCGAACATCAAGATGAGCGCCTGTGCCGATACCTGAATTACCTGATATTCCAACTAAGCGTTTAGATATATTTTCTTGGTCTTTAAGCTCTTTAGTACGATCCTTTTCAGCCTTACTCTTTGCCTCAATAGTGTCTTTAAGTTTGTTTTCAATACTTAAAACTGACAGTTCATTTTTAAGCATATCTGCAGTAGGATTTTTCAATCCTATTTTTTCTGCTTCTTTGCGAACCTTTAACATTGCAGCAGCTTGCTCTGGAGTTTTACCATACTGAGTAATCAAAATTTGTTGATAACCAGCATCAAATTTTCTCTGAGCAATAGTTTTATTAAACTCCTTCATTTTCTCATTGAGTTTGTCTACTTCTGACATTGCTGTTGAAGCACCCTGACTTGCATCAATGAAACCTTGCTTTGCTTTAGAACCATTTTCTTGAATCGCTTTTAATTCCGTATTAGCCTGATTCATTGCAAATTTAGACTGGTCTGTTTTAGAAGCGTAATCTATCAATCCTTTGATTACATCAGAAGGAACTTTGGCTGAGCTGTTGAATTTTTTTACAGCATCAGTTGCTGTAAGTTGGTTCAAAGAATAAGCTTGAATCACTTTATTCAACGAATTAACTTGTTCTTCACTGCCACCATTCAAACGGATGAATTCTACTTGTGCTTGTAATGAATCAAGCATTTGAGTTTTCATATCAGTGAAATTTTGGGTAGCAACTTTTGTTAAATTTGTTTGAATCGTTAGTTGCTTAATTGAATCAGCAGTTACTTCTACATGTTGCCCAGATGTAGCATTCAATAATTTAAGAGCATTATTATTTTGCTCTATCTTGTTCTTTGATTCTGCTACTGCTCCTGAAAACTCAACCAATTTATCAATTTGATTCTGACTAAAACGACCTGAAGCAATCATTTTATTTAAAAGATCACCTGCATCACTTGCACCTTTAGCAATAGAAGTAACTGCCTTCTGGTAATCTGCATAATCATTGCCAGATAATTTGAACAATTCTTTTTGAATATATGCGAAACGTTTTGTAGCACTACTTGCATCATCAATTACATCATTTTGCTGTTCAATCTCTTTACGTAAGCGCACGCCTTCAACCAAAGCTTGTACAGTATTTAACTCTAAGTATTTCTTTGTTAAAGACTCGACAGAATCAGCTTGAGTTGCAAGAGACTCTTTGACTTCATCTGAACTACTACTCAATAAATAGAAAGTTGCTGCTGTTGCTGCAATTGCTAGACCCATTGGGCTAAAAATCGCCATAAGAGCTGACTTGGCTAAAGCTAAACGACTTGTAGCAACGGTTTGTGCTGTTAAAGCTGCAGATAATCTGGCAGAAGATGCGGTTTGTGCTGATTCAGCCGCTGCAACTTCTAAAGCGACTTGAGCCTGTAATCGACCAAGCTGAGCCATTCGTGTAGTTGTGGCCATTCGACCTTGATCAGTGATTTGAGCTTTCAAACGAACTTTTTCAAGTTCAATTTCAGCCATGATCTGTGCATGTGTTGCCTTGATATTGGTCAATGTTACTTGAGTGCTTTGTGCTTCAGCAGCTGCAGAAGCGACTTCGGCTTGTGCCGCTGCAATATTGGCATTTCGTTCAGCAATACTTGCATCAACTTTTGCAATCAAGGAGTAGGTTGCAGATGTTGTGGCTGCTGCATTGCTGATCATTGCTTTGGTTAACATTCCTATTGCTAGTGCTGCACCAGCGTTTGCAATAGGGGCTAGATTTTCAGCAAGTGCACTAATAGAAGAAGATAGAACCTTTGCAGCCCCACTCCCTTTACCAGCCTCGCCCACAAACTTAGTGACTTCATTGGATAATTGCGTGAATGACTGAGCAATAGTGAAATCCGTTTTGCCAAATAGTTCATTTACTGAACCACGTGCCTTTGTTAAAGCATCAACAAGTACATCACCTGTAATCTTTCCTTCTGCAGCAACTGAACGTAATTGACCTACTGTGATTCCCATACCTTGAGCAATTGCCTTTGCGAGTCCAGGCGCTTGCTCCATTACAGAGTTAAGCTCTTCACCGCGTAGAACATTGGAAGCCAAAGCTTGTGAAAATTGAACTAATGCAGCTTCTGCCGAAGCAGCTGAACCACCACTAATTGCGATTGCTTTAGCAACGGTATCAGTTAGTTCTGCAGTTTTGGCTTGAGTAATGTTTAAACGCTTTGCATTGTCAGAAAAACGTTGATAGATCTGTGCAACCGAATCCCATGCTTGTGCAGTATTTTGAGCGATTTTGAAGGTATCGTTCATTGCAGTATTGAGTTCAGATTGGCTCTTAGTGACTAATTTAAGTTTGTTATTTAAACCAGTATAAGTATCCATCTTAGCGATCGCAGTACCAACAGTCACAACCCCAGCCAAATACCCTGCCAACTGACGTGCTGCCACTGACATAGAGTTCATTGAAGTAGTTGCGTAATTACCAGTGCGTTCGATACTTTGTAGCTCTCGATCTAAAGCACGTGCATTACGTGCTGCTTGTTCTGAGCTAATTTCGATAACGAGGGTGCTGCGTTGTTCAGCCATTTTTTACTTTCCTACGGATGAAAAAAAGCCCGCAGGAAAGGCGGGCTACAGGTATAAAAAAACCACTCAGGTTAGTGGTTTTTTATGTTTGATGGAATTAAATTACATTAGTCCACTACGATTTCGTAGACAGTTTTGCAAAGTTGTTTCGGGTAAGCGGATGGTTAGCTAATTTAGTATGATCCCTGCGTATCTAAGCAAGCCATATAATGTTTCAAGGGAAAACTTGATAGTTCTGCTTCCTTTTCGGAATCACTTGAAGAAATTGGCTTTGAATAAGCTTCTTTTATAATGGTATCAATTTCTTTATAAGTTGCTTGATCGTTNAATTTAGTATGATCCCTGCGTATCTAACAAGCCATATAATGCTTTAAAGGAAAACTCGATAGTTCTGCTTCCTTTTCGGAATCACTTGAAGAAATTGGCTTTGAATAAGCTTCTTTTATAATGGTATCAATTTCTTTATAAGTTGCTTGATCGTTACTTTTTTTCAATGCAAGATCATTTGCTTCTATTTGCTTTGTTATAGATACGCCCTGCTGCTTAGCCTGAATAACCATTTCTGCTGTTTTAAAAATCGTACCGCATTCATGAATATCGTTATCTAACTGTTTTGTGTCCGCAAAACATAAACTAGGTAAAATTGCAGATAAAATTAATATTTTTTTCATATAAACCCCTTGGTGTTTGCTCATAAAATAACAAATAATCCAATTCTTTGTAAGTTGGGCAAGGGCATTCATGAATATCGTTATCTAACTGTTTTGTGTCCGCAAAACATAAACTAGGTAAAATTGCAGATAAAATTAATATTTTTTTCATATAAACCCCTTGGTGTTTGCTCATAAAATAACAAATAATCCAATTCTTTGTAAGTTGGGCAAGGGCTTATTGCGGACATTAAAAAACCGACCTTTTAAAAGATCGGCTTTATGGTTTGATGATCATGTTTATTACCACCAGCGTATGGCAGCAATCACTGCCGCGATTCCAAATAATACTGATGCAATAATTGCGGCAGTTGCTAATTTGTTACCAGCTTTATCCGCACCTAATTCGCTCATTTTTCCGTCTACCTTTAATTGGTTTTTGGGGGTATAATTCATATATGTTCTAATCCTCAAGTGTGCATTGTGGGTTGGAAACAAAAACCCCAAGAGCTGTGAACTCTCGGGGTTTTGTTTTGGAATCAAGAAAACCATATAAATAGTTCTCTCTTATACGTGCACCTCTAAATAAAATTTGTTAGAAGTTTTGGCTTGATAGCACTTATGACTTATTCACTTCACTCAAGTACTTCCCATCCAGCGCAAAAATACACTCAACAAAAAGCCCTCGATCTAAGTCACAACCGTACACATCAAAATAGCTTTTAATATCCGCAAGAGTGAGTGAGTCATAGAACCCACCACCCTGCGGAAAGGCAATAAACCGTCTAGCCTTTGAAATTAAATTAAAGGCTTTAATGATATGGTTTGCGGTGTAACTTGGTTCTAAACGCTCAGGTGGTTTTATGCCGAGCTTTTGGTAGATTTCAGCGGTTTTTTCTTCGCACCATTTGATGTTTCTTTGTTCGTAGTGCTTGAGGACTTTCCCACTTCATCAGCAATCTCTACAGTCTTAGAGTCATGGTTCACTTTAGCCTTTTCCATGATGAATACGATAATTTCAAGTGATTGCTTTGAGCTTGTACAAATCAGCTCAGCATTTTGCGCGCTGTATTCGATTGGCTTCTTATCCTTACCGACTAGTCCAACCCATCCTAGCAAGAGATGTGATACAGCTCGGTTAAAACCTAATTTGGCTTTAACTGCACCCTCATCTGTAACAGCCTTAATGCCTGCAAGCTCTTGCTCGGCCTGAATCCCATTGAGTTCAAGTGAACGCTGAAATGATGGCTTATCAATACTCGCAATGAGTAGTTTCACTCCATCTTTAAAATCAAACCATTCTTGAACGTATTCAATAGACTTCTGTTCTTCGATTTCAATTAACATGATTAAGGCCCCGCAACTACAGGAATACGTGTAAGAGTCGGTGCAACATCCGCGACAGTGAACGAGAATTGGGTAGTTAATACATCACCAGCACCACCACTTGGCAAAGGCGCAGATACTTGAACCTTAGGTAGTTTGAGAGTGTATTTATTACCTGCAGTATCTTTCAATGAGTATTCAAGGCCAATCGGTTCATTTAAGAATTGTTTTTCATAAAGTTCTGCAGTGTTTTTGGACCATGCAATTGTAAAGTTACCACTGCCTTTCATAATGGTTTCTAAGATTGCGGCAATGTTATTTTCATAGTCTAAGCACTTTTGAATCTGCATTGTATTATCAATGGTTAATTCAATCTGAGTGATGCACATTCCTGGTTTCTTCTCACCATCAATAAGAATGTCACCAGTTGATAGGCTAGTTAATGGTACTGCATCCACTGCTGGTGTTACGGTACCAGTCGGGGCAACCTCATAAGCTGTACGCTTCATTCCCATAATTGCGAATTTAGAAGTCACAATACCAGAATCAGGGATCGATAAAGTCCACTGGTTAATGTGGCAACCGGTGAAAGCTTGGAAGTTATCGATATCACTAAAGCCGCGAATAATCGAAAGTGTTTTTCGAGTTGTACCTCCAAAGCTCAAAACGTTGTTATTCCAAGCATTAAAGGCAACTAGCTCTAAGACTTTATCCTGAATCCCATAAGCCCATTCAGATTCAATATCTCCTTGCACTTCAACACCAGTTACCAAAGTACCGGCTGCAATTCGTGAATCTTTAATCGTTTGCGATTCGGTGGTTTGTGCTGCTGCATCTAAACCATTAGTGGTAAATGCAAATGTATTCCAAGTGGTTGCAATCACACCAGGTGATGCTTCAAAACCAACTCGGGTTAATTGTTTAGCTCCAGAACTCATGAAGTTCTCCTTAATTTAGGCATAAAAAAACCTCCTTTAAGGAGGTGGATAGAGTTGCTAGAAAGTGATATTTGAAATCTAACCCTCTAGTTTTAAACTTGGTTGAGCATGTTCAATTAGCTCATCTAATTTTTTCAGTATCTGTGGTCTAATTTGTTTTCCACCAACACTTAGAATTCTTCCTGCATTTGATAAGGTTTCTTTCCATTGATCGGCAAGCAAGGATAATTTTCCAATTTCAATTTGGATGCCGTTTAATGTATTGCGTGCCAATTCTTCTTGCTCAATGTAAAACTTGCGGATTTCAAAACCCTTTTCATTTCGTTCCATCATTCCAAGATGTTTTGTCATATCTACAGAAATAATGTATTCAGTTGTTGGACGTCCACCTTTTAGGTTTTCGTCTTTTTTGACGAAAACCATATAATCAAAATTTTCTTCAAATTTGCATTGGTTAATTCGTCGTTTAATCCAATGAGAAAACTCCGCTTTGACTTCTAGCATTTTGTGCAAATCACGGGCATTTACGCCAAGTTGAATTTTTCCATTAAGCTCCACTTCGATAAATGGACTTTTACCTTCAATTTTTACAATCGCATTCATTGTTATGCTCCGACCACTCATAAATAAAAGAAAGCCAACAAGAAGATGCAATGAGTAGTCGAAACGACCATCTTCCTTTCAGGAGCTACCCTAGTTGGCTTGGATGCCATATTTCAGGCATTAAAAAACCTGTCACTAAGGACAGGTTCGTTTAAAAGTAATTCCGGTTTGTTGTGAGATTAAGCTAATTAACTCGAAACTCAGCTCTCACTATCTTTGCATAAAAATTGTCATCATCCATATCTTGTGGCGCATGGACTCTATAGACTTCTAAATGTGAAACACCAAAGGTTTGTAAGAATTCACGCCATTTAACACATAGATTTGTCATTTCAATCGTGCCTGAATTCTTTGGTGCAAAGCATTGAATTGAAATAGTGCCAATATCTCGAATACAGGGTTCATTTCCAATACCTGCAATCAAACTATCTCCATACTGAATATAAACTTTGCACCAAAGTTTATTTGATGGTGGATCAAATGGTTTGCCATCTGGAGTTTTCTGATTTTCAATTCGAAGATATGTTTTTTCCACACCACTAAATTGGCCTATTCGCTTGTATATCGCCAATTCAGCTTCCGATAATGTCATCATTTATATCTACTCGTAACTGATTGGAAAGTGATTGAATAAATCCCTAAAGGCGCTTGGCCTGAATGTCCATTTTCGAGAGCAATTGCGTAAGGCAGATTATTACTAATGAAGACTCTCATCCCTAATTGAATGCTAAGGACTTTAGCCATTCCATCCGCAATGGTTGTCGTACCTGATTTATCTATTTTTTGAAAGTCTTTGGTGTAATCCACACTACCAATTGAAACACGATGATTACCTCTGAAAGCCCCTGTATCGACTGGACTTTTAAGCACAACACCTTGAAGCATTGCAGCGGTTATTTTTCTTTGTAGTTCTGATCCATCATGCAAAACTTGGAGTGTAAATTGTGATGGTCTAAATCCTTTCCAAGTCATATTTCACCCATTAAAAAACCACCCTAAGGTGGTTTTTATTATTTATAAGCAGATTCAGTAAATATTCTATATAAAAATTCTTTAAGTTGATCTGAGTCAAAACTATTTAATTCTTTTAAGGGTAATGTAATTTCAGATTCTTTAAGCTGAAAAATAGCACTATCTTGTTCAAGATTTAAAAAGCTTTTATGGAAATATATGTGTTCTGCTCTGTCTACATTATTTATGTAGTCAAGAAAAATCTGCATCAATAGATCATAGTTAGTAATATCTTTAATCTTCGGATCCAATAATCTTTTATTAACTAAATACGCAGACAAATCTTTTAATATTAATTCAGTAGGTAGCATTATGTGTACTCGAATTCAAGTTGAAATAAATCATACACTTTTTCAATAAAATCCAAAATTTATTTTATAGCTTTATGTAACTCTTAACTGGCAAATCCAAATACTTCCACTTGGATCTTTGCTAATGCTCAAAACTTTAAACTCACGACCTGCCACCCAAACATCATCAATCTGAGGCACACCAGTTACTTCATTTTGAAGCACAGTAGCTTTTACATCTTCAACTTGATAATTGATAGGCTTTACCAAATCTCGCTTATATGAGCCAAATACGCCACGTCCTGAGTATTGTTCAACGGTAATAATAGGATAAGTCTGCGTTTCAAAGTCGAAATCACCTGATTGAATTTCTTTGGAGCAAGTGAAAGTGGTAATGGCATCAGCTAAATCAGTATCAAATGCCTCTGCAATATCGGCCTGCAATTCGTCTCTCAATCCCATCACAGTTTCCTTACCATTTGAACGCGTGATTTTTTAGTATATGGCTTGATCAAATCCCAAATGAATTGCTCAACTGCATTAATGGATTTAGAGCCATCCTGATATACCTTTTCACTTTCAATACTATCCGCTTTTACTCGTTTAGATTTAAGTTCTTGGTCTTTATCAATGTAGAGTTTTTTATCAATGATACCTTTAATGATTTCAAAGGATGCATCCTTTAAATCCTGTGGTACATCATCAACATTTTCATAATCTTTAACGTTTCGAGCGATTAAATATGTTTGACTTTTCTTAAGAAGTTGAGCCTTGTCACTTTCACTTTGGCTGGTCCAAGTATCCCCAAGCGCTTGCTCAACTTCTGATTCAGTGACAAAACTCATGACTCACCTACTTTGCTTTGGTTGTTTTCGGTTTTTCTTCATCCGTTTTATCGGCGTTTGCTTCCAATTCGGTGATACAGGCTTTCATTGCTTCAATGTTATTTTGGAATGCAATAAATTCACCTTTAGCAGTTTGAAGTTGTTCGAGCGATTCTTTCTGAGCATCTTCTAGAATCAAAACTGAATCTTTCAATCTTGAATTTTCTGACTCAAGTTCAGATTTCGCTGCTTCATTTGCAGAAAGTGCTTCGATTTGTGCTTTCAGGGCCGTATTTTCTTCAACCACCTTTTCACACTCAGCTTTTGCTTCATCAACAACAGCCTGTAATTCAGGCGTGATGCCTACATTAACTTGAACTGATAGAGCCTGAGCATTTAAGAACGCATAGGCTTGTTTTACTGCTTCAGCATTTGGAAATTCATCATCCACTTCAACCGAAGTTGCAGCAGAAATAACACCTAAAAATGAAGTGCGATAGCAAACATTTAGCTGCTGATTTTCAGGAATTGTATTTGTATAAATAACTTTCACTTTATTCTCCAAAACAAAGGCGACCGAAGCCGCCAAGTTTATTAAGGTGTACCTGAGATTACCGCAGCAAAAGGCACAAGTTTACGATCAAACACACGTTCCCAATTCGCAGCATTTGCATACTGAGCAATTGTTGGAGTTTTATTTGGATCTTCCTCCCCTTTCCATGAGAACCCGGCAGGCTGCAAGATGTAAGTCTTACGCTCCACGATGATTTCCGAACCACCACCATTTCCACCTAAGGCATCACGCTGAACTTCAACTGGATTGGTTGGAGTACCCTCACCATAACCGAAGGCACCCGTACCAAAGAACATTGAAAGGTACTGGTTTGCGCCATAAGTAAGGCCATCATCCATAAAGATTGGCTTACCAAGGTAGGTAGTTAAGATGATGTTGCCTTGAGAGTCTTTCACATACTCAATCAGATCTTTTTGCACCATCTGCTTCATTACAACAGAATGCACGCCAATTGCAGCAAACTGATCAGCAGCATCACCAGCAGTAAATGCCGCATCCTGCATAGCTGTAGCGGTCATCGTTGCACCTGCATCAATCACCATATCGCCAGAGTTATTTGCAAGGTTAGATGCAATCACGCCACGTGCAGCACCCAATAAGTAACGCTGCCATTGACGTTCCCAATATTTCCCATAACGGTTGCGAATGTGTTGCATTGGTTCGCTATTGGCAAGCTCAGTCGTTAAATCTGACACGCCATATGGTTTGTTAAGATAGAGAGTACGAGCTTGCATCTTGTCTTGCGACGCTTTACCTACTTTACCTTTTTGATCTGGATCGTCTGTAGAGACGTTTGCCTCTTCATTGGCATCTAGATCCTGCCAATAAGAAATTGTTGAAGTGCCTTGACCATTATTTGCAATATCACTCAAAGCTGGATTTTTGGTAACAATACCTGATTGATAAACTGCCGTTTTTTCAGGTGAGTTCACTGGATCTAATGTTTGGTAGTAATCCCCAACAAAAATATCCGCAATACGAGTAGCTGGCATAAATTAGTTTTCCTTAGTTTTTAATAACTGTTGAAATGCATTTGGATTTTCACGCGCAATTGCTGCACGTTCTGATTCTGTATAGTCAGACCATTTTTTAGTTGATGTTCCTGAACCTGGTGCACCAGAACCTTGCGCTTTAGGGAAAAAATAAGACTTGGTTTCGCGCAGGCTTTCGACCCATTCTTTAGGGCTTAATGGAGTTGAGCCATCTTTCCCAATAATTGTTTCGCCATTGGCATCGATCATCACAGCATTGCCTTTTTCATCTAAAGCAAATTGTGATAAAGCCAAAGCCGTAACATCGTCTGTCGCTTCCGCTAAACCACCAACACCGCTGAATGCTTGTGCAATCTGACCTTTCACTACAGACTGTTTAAACTGGTTTGCATATACTTCCGCTTTATTTGCCCGCTCAGTTTCAGCCTGTAGTTGTTTGTCATGGTCCTGCTTCATTTTTTCAGTACGCTTTTGAATGACTTCATCAATCTTGCCCTCGGCAATTAGTTTTGATTCTTCATCCATATTGGCTTTTGAAAGAAGGTCTTTAACTGCTGTTAAATCCACACCTTCCAACTGCTTTTTAATGCCTGAAAGTTCAGTGTTTAAGTCTTTGTTCTTACCAAGAAGTTCATCATTTTTTGCCTTCAAGCCTTTGACCTGTTCATCTACGGCATTTTTGATTGCTTCTTGAATTTCAGGGTTGTTTAAATCAACTTTATTGTCATCTGACATTATATATTCCTCGAATAACCGCCTAGCGGATTTGTGAACCTGAGCTTTGCGCAGGCAATAAAAAAGCACCCGGTTGGGTGCTTAAGCTGAAAAGTTTAATTTAAGTTCTTATCAATATGATTGAACAATCATTTCTAAAAGCCTTTGATTTGAGTTGTCTAAACGCGGATTAAAAATACATTCCACAAACTCCCCATAATCTTCATAATCTTCATAATCTTCATAATCTTCATAATCTTCATAATCTTCATAATCACATATCACAAAACTATCTCAATGATATTCTAAAATTTCCATGTGCAAGTCTTTGTAGAAATTGTAAAAATCTACTGGTTGAAAACACTCAGAAACTCTCCCTGACTCAAAATGATTTAACCTATTTGCATGATTTGGTCTATTGCAATATATATTTTCCATCCTAGTCAAAATATCACCTTCAACGCTCTCCATCTCCAGCCTAGACAGGTTATATTTAAATTTAAAAGCACAGAAAAGATAATATGTCGGGCGAGCTGAACTATATGATCTTGATCTTAGATCACCAGTAGTAATTCCTATTTTTACGAAACTTTGGTCATTAGCATCGGCTCCCAGATACAACCAATTCGAAATCGATTCGAAGTTATTTCTTATATCATTTATCTGGTGTTGCAGCTTGTAGTCACGACCAGTATCTTCATAATACCAATCATACTCTTCATTAACTTCTCGTTTTTTCACATTAATCACTTAAAACTTTTTTCTTGATAATGCTTAAACTACACTCTTTACAAATAGTTTCCAAGAAATAACACCCTTGCAATGCTACTAATTTAGAACAACCCAACCTCTTTAAAAGTCTTTTCATCCATTTCTTTTAGCTGCTTGAGATTGAATTGCAGACCAGAAAGTGGATCAACAAATTTATCAATGGTATAACCACCATCTTTATAAAGTTTAAACTTTGATGGTCCTAGCCATTCTCTTTGGAATTTCTCATCTTGACGTTCAAACCAATCTTTGTAAGAGGTATTAGCATCAATCTGACCAATCTTGCCGCTACGCTGATCTTTTGGAATATCCTTAACCGCTCGATTATCTGCCACAAATGGTCGTAACCCTGCTATTTCTCCATCAGCATCTACACCAAGTAAAGTTGATCTACAGTGAGGATGTAATGGTGGTCTTCTAATATTAGGATCACCCTTTTGCCATGTAGTTTGATCTAATGATGCACACAGCATAGATGTTCTACCATCAAGCACACTGAAAAACTTATAGAATTCGAAACCTAAAGCATTCCAAGTAGACTCATAAGATTGATTCGACACATGGCTTCGGGCAGTTCTAACAACTCGATCAACATCTTTAAACGATTGATCGATCAAACCATCATAATGAATTTTCTTTCCATCAATAGTTTTGTCATAACCTCGAATTCGTTTAATGATTTCATAATTAGTTTGACCTGAATTAATTCCATCTCGAATCGCATATTCAACTTTTTGACGTGCTGTAGTTGCGATATTTTCAAGTAAGCTATCAACCAAAGCACCACCAGTCAAAGGCTTGTGCCTGATCTTTGTATACAGCTTTTTGCCATCAGGCTCTTTAATTGGATTATTTAACGCCTTGGATAACCATATGGACTCGTAAACTGCGAATGCCGTTGCTGTTACTGCAAAAGTTTCAGGCAGCGCGAAACTTAGATTTAAGAACCATTCATTAATAAGGCTGCGCACTTCTTTGAGCTTTGGTGTTGTGTACTGTGCACCAGATAAGGCTATTTTCTCTTGATCGCTTAATTCATCCAGCAAATCACGAAGTTTCAGAACCATTTCATTAGATTGATTGCTAAAAAGCTGCCACATCTCATTAACAGTTTGACTCGATGCACGATGCAAATAAGTTTGATGCTGAATAAATGCATTTAGAAATGCTTGCTCTTGAATCGAGTTATTCATGGTCTAACCCATATTTAGTGTGCCTTCAGTTTCTTGTTCAACCTTAAGCAATTCTTCTTGATATCCACCTTCTGGAAGTTTGCCAGTAGCAATGTAATCCCAGTAAGTTGAGAACGAGTTTTTACCAGCCAAAGCACCTTCATAAAGTTGCTTAGCCAAATTAATGTCATAGGATTGATTGGAGAATTCAGCTTTCACTGTAAATACATAATCATTAGGATTTAGCCCAAGCCATTGCGCTGCATATTTTAATGCCTGTTCTATACCCTCTGCAGCACAAGTCACAATACTATGTAAACTCGCATGCTGATCATCTTGTCTTGCTCGACGCGCTTCACCTGATTCTTGAGTGTTGGTATCAATGACCTTGGCTCCTGCTTCTAATGCAGCATTCTTTTGAGAATCCATTTCAGCTTTGGTTTTATCAATGCCTACGCCTTCGATCTCTAAATATCCACACTCAGCACCCTGAGGTAAATCCCAAACTGCCATTACACCAGTAACACTGATTTCATCATCATCCGATAGGCCACTAATCCATGGTTGCGGATGAGCCGTATGATGAAGTGATTGAAAATAGTCAGCAGATAATTGGTAATACTTAATTGCTGCCTTTGCCATCGATAACAATGGAATTGATCCAATATTTGGAGAATTATTCGTTGCACCTATAAAAACAAATGTAATAAAACCTAGATTGTTGTTTCCAATTTTCGGAGTCTTTTCTTCAATTTTACCGCCATCATGCAGGAAAACTTCAAAATTACCATCATTCAATTCTAAAGAACGCTGAACTGTCTTTGTGCTATGGCTGAACTTATCTTCACCTGAACTATGTTGTTCTTCTAAGACAACCAATGTTGTATCTTTCCGACCTTCAACACTGTTCTCCTTCCAGTTGATAATAGACAGTGCGTCATAAAGAGCAAAATAAGGTTTCCCTTCTCCATCGACATCGATGTAAAGCCCACAACGTCCAAATTCAATAATCTGCTCAACTATTCGAATGAATAACTGCTTCAATCCAAATCCATCATTTGTTGCATTTTCTTCTAAATGCTTCATCAAATTACTTTTGATCTGAATTTCAGGAGTAAGTTTAGAAACTAAACCAATCATAGTTCTTAATGAATCTTGAACCCACAAAGGATATTGAGCTCGCTGCAAATATCCATTATAGATTTCTTTACCAAGTGGGCTTTGTTTTTCTGCTTCGATTTGACCTGCTGATTTTGGCAGATACTTGGTTGTAGCCTCTTTTATGGTTTCTTCACCAGCAACAGAGCTTGAATCCCGCATCAATTGCCAACTTTTTTTGACCGCTGCGTACTGCGGATGTTGATCTGTAACTGCCATATTAATACCAATAAAAAAAGCACCCGAAGGTGCAAACTATTTAAGCCATCCCTCGAATTCTTCGAGTTTTGACTTTCTGAACATGTTTAACTGCTATGTAAGGTTCCAAGGCATATCTCAGTGCATCAGCATAGTGATTGTCTTTATCCAAGATTTCTGTAGTAATTTCATCGAATTTATCTTTCTTATAACTGTAGGCCATCAATTCCGCATAGCAATTATCAGCATCAGGATGAACAACAATTTCATCAAAAGATTGAATGTAGACTACACCATCCTCAACCGATCCTGACCATTTCACGCAAGCTTTTAACAATGGTAAAGGACATTCTTTATCCTTCTGAACTTTACTGATTGTTTCTGGTCTTGAATTATCCGCTCTTGAAGTATTGGATTTCAGTTTTGGAATGTGTCTATACAACCAAGCAGCAGTGTCATCTAACTCTAAACCAACCCTACTTGCTGCATTTCGAATGTATAGGGTGCGTCCTTTCACATAAGCTTCAATTGCTGCAACTGGATCTGTACTAAATCCCCAATCCACGCCCAACATTGGATCACCAAAACTTTCATCAACTTCAAATTCACGCTGTCTAAGCTTTTTACCGAATATTGACGCCTCAGAAAGCTTTAAAAACTTCCCACCCCATATCCACTCATAACGACCTGCATCACCTCTAGCATCACGTAAACGCTGATTGTTTAAAGATTCAGGAAACCAAGGATTGTCACGCCAACCAATACTAATATGTAGAGTTCGATTATCTTTTTTAGCTACAAACTCTTGCCAAGTTGGGTCAGTTTCAAATTTCGGGTTAAACACTACATAAATTCTAACCTTTCCATAACGAGGCGTTGGTCTAACAATATCCCATGAGTTTTGACTCACATTTTCAGCTTCATCCACAAGCACAACACGTAATTTCGTAATTGACTTTATGCTTGTGATATTTGACTTCAATCCCGCAAAAATGAAGCGTGCACCAGTTATTAGGTTGGTAATTTCATCTTTGAGAATTTTAAATTGCTCATCTAAGCCAAGCTGAGAAATTTTGGCAACCAACATCGAATAGATTGAATCATCAATTGATTTCTGAATCTCGCGGCAACAAAGAATCACCCCATCATCAATATACGATTCTAAAATTCCGATGTGTGCCAGTGCTTCAGATTTTGCACCACCACGCCCACCTTCCCAAACAATTGCATCATATAGACAAGTATTTAAATTCTCGAAAGCTGGAGTCAGCTTAAACGGTATCTTTATCTCCATCTGGCTTAACTCCAACAATGTTAAAAGTTGGCGCTTGAATCTTTAAATTACCCGTCAACTTCACTTCTTCTTTAAACATACCAAGATGTTTACCAATCATCTCAAGGGATTTATTCGCACCTGCTTGATCGAATTTATAGAGCGCTGAATATTCTTCATCGGGCCCTTGAATAAAAACAGGACTACCATCTCGATCGGTTACAGGCTCACCCTGCATACACCGCTCGGCGATAGACTTTAGATTCTTAAGAACATAATAAGCATCAATACCCAGCTCTTCCGCCCGTTCTTCTTGTAGGAACTTAATACGTTCTTGAACATCTGGTCTTAAAATGGCTCGAAATGCGTTTGATTTATCTGTGTAGCCTGCCTTTTCCCCTGCTTTCTTTTTACTCGCAGTCTCAACATAGGCTTGGGCTAAATTTTCATGTTGCTGATTAGCTAATGGCTCACTCCCTTTCGGAAGCTCAATATCTTCCATAAAGGAATCTCCTAATTGATTAACTTAAAATCAAAACTTATAATTGTTAATGCAGGAGCAAGGACTTCCCGATGGCTTGATGATTCAATGCACAAGGTTCCTGCCGTTAGGTAAGTTATTGAACTCCTATTGACAGAAGCAGTAACCAGCCTGTAGTCAATCGAAAGAACGAAGGACGCCATCCCAAAAGAATCACGGTAACTGTGAAATCTTTATTAGAAGCCCAATTTATGGGCTTTTATTTTTTCTGTAATCCACACTCTAAATTACGAATAAACCCATTAATCTGCTTCACTCTCAACTCACACTGATTCTTAAACGCCCAAGTGGAATTGAGATGATTAAGTGAGAGTAAGCGTGCTTTATCTTGTTCGAGTAGTTGGAGGTTCTTTTGTGCTTCGAGTTTGTTCATAAGTCATCCATCCCAACCTTCCATAGTTATCTCCAAGACAAAATAAAACCCCTTTCGGGGCAAAGGAAACGTAGCGGAAGGTTCTGAATTATTTATTTAATTCAGCCTGATAGAGGCTTTCTTTGAGAAGATAACCCTCTAATTCCCAAATCTTTTCGCGTGCATTTTGTCGTGCGATTTTATTACCAATTTCTTGGTTGAAGTTATCTTTACTCACACAGGCAGATTTGCCATCAACAGTAAAACCGTTCTTCAATGTAAGTTGACAAATGACCGTTCGACCATCTGGTAAGTTTGTATAGGTCTCACCAACAATCACACCATCAATAAGATCAGGCGTTAATCGTGGTGCATTCAGACCTTTGTCTTGAATTTCTTGTTCAATTTGCTTTTCGTTTGACATCTTCACTTTCCTCTAGGCATTAAAAAACCCCAACAGTGTGGGGTCAGATTTACAATTGAATTCTTTATTCAGGTGTACAATTGTACTTAGTTCCTGCGAGCGCTTTCTTATACTCTTCAATTTCAGATAAATGGCTTATTTTCATTTCTTCAAATTCATCTTTTGGCGGTGATATCATTTCTACTTTTTCAAGCATTTCCGTATAATCACTATAATTATCAATGATATAATTCACAAAATTAATCTGATCAAGCACTGATATACAAACTAGATTAGTTGATTGTGACTTATCACTACTCGAAAATGCTATAGAATTAATAATTGAATCATCCATTGCTTTGGATAGCTGATTATATTTTTTTTCAAAATCTTCTTTTTGATAGGCATTGGCATAGCCGCAAACAAATAAAGAAATTACTAATATGATATTCTTCATGTTTTATACTGCTTAATTATGTATTAAATACATATAACAAATCCTAAAGAATTAAAAAACCCCTCGGAAGGGGTTTTAAGATTAATTAAGACATTCTTGTTCAGAGGGAATCAGGAACACAATAATCAACCTATGGTATTTTTTAACATTTATTAAAAATATTGTTCACTAGTTTGTAGAACAATTTAGATAAAATTTACTATTTGTTAAAATTATGTGGTACTAATCACCTTCCGACACTCTCTCACTCTAAAGAAATCTGAATATTCCCAAACGTGAAAGCAGAAGATTTGTTTGATTCGGAGCATAGATACCTCCATTAAAAAATCCCACCAAGGTGGGATTCTTCTAGTTCAAACCAAACGGTTTTAAAATTTCATTAACCGAATAGTCAAGATGATCTGCATTAACTTGTTGATAGATTTTTTCACCACCTACAAGATGAAACTCTAGTTTAGTCGATTGCATTCCTTTGATAACTTTTACATGTGTCACATTATCTTTATTAACAAAAGTATTCTCATTTAATTTAATCAGCATAACTACCTTTAATTTTGAATAAGTTTAAAATATTAAAGTAGTGAAATTAATAAGTATTTTCAATATATTTATAAAGTTATTTATAACTTAATGTAAAAAAGACGCCTAAGCGCCCTTTATTCAACCCTGCCTTGCCAGCTTCTCAGCCTCAACAAACGCATCATGAAAACTTACTTTATCTGAAAACCAAAACTTATAGGTCTTTTCACCAATTACAATAGACTGTTGAAAGTAATCGTTAGGGCTTTTCTCTACAACTTGACCGCTAAGATCGCCACCGATGCAAATATTCATGTGTTTTCCTATTTATCGGTGGGAGTGTAGCACTTTTGGTTGGTATGAAAAGCAAAAACCACCGTTGAGGTGGTTAGTGTTAATTTTAAATTACATTAGTATCCTAGATCACCTAAATAAGTATGTAGTGGCATTTTAGCTAAATAATCTGCAAATTGATGATCTTTTGTTTGCTCTAAAGCATAGTCTAATTGATACTGTTCATCAGTGATCTCATCACCACGACCCTTCCATGCAAGCAAAGCAAGCTCCGCCTGTGTGATTTTTGACATATTTTTAATATAGTTTGCTAAATCACCTAACTTATTTTGAGCAGATAGTAATTTCACAGTTAATATTTCGTTAATAGTTAAATTGTTATTAAAAATACTCACACCCATCTCCATGTATGTGTAGCTAAATTTTGGTCTCAGATGAACTGTAATACGACCAGTATAGAAAAACTATACCCTAGTTATCATTTAAATGATAGCCCTATGCTTTTAAATCTTTGTAAGTATTTTTTCTATACTTTTCAATTGCATCTGATGCGCATTTAATTGAAGTCTCTAAAGCAATAATCATCATGTTTTCGTATTGTTTCCATGTTAAACGATATGAATTTTGGGTCATCTGCCAAGAGCGAATCCCTGCATAATACAACCGTCCTTGAGCTGTGAAGTTATTCTCAAGCTCTGGATCAATAGAGAAATCAATTACCATTCTAGCAATCAACACCGCCAAATAGTCTAATTGAATCCCCTCAGGTTCTCGACGTTTATCACTCAATGCATTTGCAATCATGATTTTTGCTAAGTGATTCTGCACAAACTCAAAATCACTCTTACTATTTTGTCCAAAAATGATTACTGATGTAATCGACTTCTCCAATTGGGTTTCCATGCTCGCAATAGCACCCAAGCGATCTTGATAGTCCAAAGGTTTCTCTCCTGTGCCTTTTGTCTCATCATTGAATTGCGGTGACTTAGCAGTGATGCCATGAGTCAACCACTCGAATTGTTCAAACTTCTCTGCTACTACGTTCATAATTGCCCCTTAAACTTTTAACTTCTTAATCGCTTCTTCGATCCAACCAATGAGAATCCCTTTCTTAACCTGTTCTGTAGTACCTCGAATCACTACCCAACCAAGGATTGCCGCTGCACTGTATTTCTCACAATCTGCTGAATAACCTTTGCCTCTTGTGTGACGACCACCTGAGAACACACCACCCTCAACCTCAACCAAAATTGGATAACCCTCAATGCGAAAATCAGCCTTCCACTTCCGCTCTGGATGAAACTTAAACTCTTGCACATATTCGATTTTCAAAGCGTCAAGGTGACGGCATAAGAGCCGTTCACCTAATGATGGTTCATGTTTTTGTCTTGGCTTGAGAACTGATCTCGCCACTGGCTTCGACTGTGTTTGCCACCCTTTAGGAATTTGCATTGTTGTCACCAAAATCAGCAATTTCTTTCCTCATGGCTTCAATACTGATTAAATGATCTATGTATTCAATAAACCCTGAACTTTGCTCCCAATTGCCATCATCCTCACAAATCATATGGTTAATAAGATGACTTTCTTTTGGCGCACTTCTAGCTAAATACTCATGCTCTGCATCAATGTCTTTCACATATACATCGTTATCAAAGTGGTAAAACTCAGCATCATCTGGAACAGTATGTAGTGCTGTGACCAACTGTCTAAACCTTAACAACTGATCAACCGCACCAACTACCTGATCACAAGTCCAAGTGCTACGAGATGACAACCCATTAATACCGTGTAGCATTCCTTGGATTTTTCGCATTGAATTTTCAAAGCGATCTTTACGAACCACCTCACCTGATCCATCAAATTCTAGATCCTCAAGTTTTGCGTCACGGAATTGTGGCAAGCGAATATCTTGTTCAGTCACTGGATTCTTACTCATGCTCACCTCGCAGGGCTTTTATCGCCAAATAACAAGATTGATCCATTCCCTTATTTCGAACATCATTAAGATGATTTAGAGCTGCTTCAATCCGCTTGTCTTTCTCTTCAAGCTTGCTTTCAAGATCTGAGATTTTTTCTTTAAAGCTATCAATTGTCCTGGCTCTCAAGTTCGAAAGGTTTTGCGACGAATCAAAACTTTTTCTTAGTTCATCAACCTCAGCCTGTCGGTAGTTCCAAAGATCTTTTTCATCACCGTAAAACTCACCAACAGGCACATTTGGATATTTTTCTTTAAGATGCTCATAATCAACTGGATATCTTGCCTTGATGTATTCTTCAAACTTATCCATGACGTTCTGCCTCCAAACGGTGACCTGCTTTAATTTCGGATGGTGTGGCGTGCCTTAAATCCGAACGAAATGAGTGTGAGTTTCTGTCATAGAAAACCGTAAATAGATCACCTTTTATTTTAATAATTTCATATATTTTCTTGTTGTCGAATTTAGGGTGAACCACCAAATCCCCCACCTTAAACTCGTCATGCTCTGAAATGGCGGTGCGGAGGTCGCTGTGAGTAAAGCCAACTGAGCTTCTATGCCACATTCCATTGATAATGCTAATCTTCCAACCTTCTGGAACAGCATGTTTTTGAAGCATTGCTTCAAGTGCTATAGCCCTATCAATCCCGCCTACTTTCTCAATCAAGTTTTCAGAGTTGTTTATAGTTGTCATAGTGCCACCTTAAATAATTCTTTTGCTTTGTCGGTTGCAGTAAACCCAAGAGGCTTGGCATTATCAGATTTCAAATACCCTGCTTCCCTTAGTTGATATGCGAAACGTTTTGATTTCGAATAGTTCCCATCAATCCATTGTTGAATATCAGCAATTGAAGTTTTGCCTCGCTTTTCAATTGAGTTCTTTAAAACCAAAACCATTTTTTCGAATTGTTCTACTGTGCTGTGAGCTTTCATTCTGTGCCCTCATAACAATCGCAAGGCATGTCAGGTACAAAGTGATCCATAAATGCATCTTGCTGCTGATAAATTGATTTCCATGAAAAATTGCGCCCCAAACCTTTAATTTCTTTTAGATCCGCTTGCTGCTCCATTGTTAAAGCCCTATGCATCAGATCCAGATGGGTTTGCTCCAGCCATTTAATCTCGCTTGGTTTTGAATTTGGGCAAAAGAAGCATGATGATTTCCCAGGTAGTACTATGCCTTCATTCTGGATCGCTTGAATGCATTCAGCCCTACCCATATTCCACTCAATTAGCGGATAAATACGGGTGAATTTATCGTTGTATTCTTTATTTGCTCGATATGGCTCATCAGCATCAAAACCAATCAACTTAACTAAGCGATAGCCATCTTTTAACGCTTGTCTAGCATAAGGATTTTGATTAATAGCCTTATCTTGAGGCTGAATCTTGAACCGCTGACTACATGTTTTAAAACCATAAGCAACACTAGGTAATGCATTTCGATTTAAGCAATCTTGTTCGAGCGTAACGTTTGGTGCTTTCACAGTAATAATCGATGGGTAGCCCTTTGTGATAAGCCATTGCGACATCCAGTAGACATGGTGATATGTAAATGGCCTCTCTCCACCTGTATCTGCAAATAGAATTAAATCTATTTTGATACCACGATTTACACATTCAATCAGAAGTGCAGTAGAGTTTGTGCCACCACCGAAACTACAAATTACAAAGTCTGTTTCTAAGATTAATTTGTGTTCAGTAAAAATTTTATTTAATGCATTCACACCCCACCCCCTACGCTTTCCACGTCTCGAATGGCTTTTTTAAGATATTTATAATATCTGCCCATCTTTGAAATGGCTTTAGAATCTTCCAAGCCACCAAATGATTTAACTATTTCCCAGCTTTTGACTAAGCTTCTTACATCGTCAATATTTATCTCTTCTCGCTTGTAAGTAACATCACCATTAAAAATACTCACACTTGCTTTATTGGCTTCTTTCCAACCATATTTCCTCACAAACTCAACTGCATTCATACCAGCTCCCCTTGCATTGACACACTTTCAATACCATCTAAAACACTGCCTACATTTCCGAACTGGCAATACTCAAATCGATCACTCAAACGAACCTCTCCCTTTTTGCCCTGTCGGTTTTTAACAACATCAGCAACGATTACGCCTTGTGCATTTGGGCATGGATAAAGCATCACAATTTTGTCGGCATCCTGAGCGATTTGACCTGAGCCACGTAAATCAGACATTGTGATTTTTTTGCCAATGGCATCTTTGGTGAGTTGAGATAAAGCGATTACTGGGACCTTGAAATCCTTGGCAATCTTTTTCAAACCTTTTGAAACCGCAGTGATAACATCGTATTGTTCTTTGAAATATGGATCGCTCATCAACTGAATGTAATCAACAATCACACAGCCGATTCGTCCATGCTTCGCAATTGATTTCTTAATCTCCCCACGGATTTCTTGAATTGTGATACCTGTTTTATCAACAATATCAAGCTTGTATTGAGGAAAAACATCGACAGTTAAATGAACCCACGATGAGTAATCGTCAGTTGTCATATTTCCTTTGTTGATGTGATCAAATGGAATCTTGCCCAAAGCACTTACAATTCGATTGGTGACTTCGTAATGAGCCATTTCACCTGAGAAAAATAATGTAGGTGCGTTGTTGCGTTTAACTGCATTGAGTGAAACCATTTGAGCCATTGTTGTTTTACCGCCACCTGGTGCACCAGCAACAACCATGTAATGACTTGGTTCAATATCTCCAAGCATTGCATCAAGATCACGTAAACCTGTATTTACGCCATAAGCCAAACCAGTTTTATTGGTCTTGTGCTGGATCTTCTCGTTAAGTACTTCAAACGCCATCACACTTGAATCCTGCAAGTTGTAACGAGTATCAGTGGCAATCACTGATTCAACACCAGCCACAATTTCTTGGGCTTTCATTGGCATGTCTTCAGTCAATGTGTTTTGAGCCAGCTCAATAATCTTCTTGCCAGCAGATTCTATTTTTCGGCATTCAGTAAGCTTCTTTAACTTCAAGATGTAGCTTGGAATGTTGTAAAACGATGCTGGTGCCTCTTGCATCATTTGCATCAAGTACTGTTCACCGCCAAGGATGTGCAATTGATTATTGGCTTGCAGTAAATCCTTAACCATCACCACGTCATAAGGCTTACCTTGGATATTCAGGTTTTCAATTGCCTTTAAAATTTCTTGGTGACGAGTAGCGTAAAAATCCTCAACACTTGGCTTTACTTCAAGGCTGTTGTAGCTGTTGTCAACAGTCATCAATGTAGCCAGTACTGCTTGTTCGAATTCCATTTTGTGTAGGTTTGACATGATCAGAACTCCACAAATGAATCTTCAATAGATTCTTGTTGATTGGATTGTGGTTGTGTAGTTCTTGGATTCTCCAATTGCTCTAATTGACTATTGGTCTCATGCCATGCCCAAGTTGCCTTGAAAGATTCCCAGCCACGCAAAACGATGATCTGGAACACACGCTCATTTGAAAGTTGTGCTTCGCTTGCCTGATTGAAAATGATTTTTAAAGCGCGTTCAGTGATGGTTTTACGTTTCTTGTTTTTCAGATCAATAAACTCTTGAGCTGTTTCTTCTGAAACTCCATTTTGAGATA
Source organism: Acinetobacter sp. Root1280 (assembly GCF_001425285.1). Classification (NCBI taxonomy): domain Bacteria; kingdom Pseudomonadati; phylum Pseudomonadota; class Gammaproteobacteria; order Moraxellales; family Moraxellaceae; genus Acinetobacter; species Acinetobacter sp. Root1280. Next base: position 74,360 of record NZ_LMED01000028.1, read on the forward strand.
AGAATTTTTTAGCAGAGAATTTTTGTGCTTTAGGTGCGGATGCGCCTAAATTAATATCTGTAGTATTCTCTGTTGTATTCTCTGTAATAGATTGCCCGTTTGGTGCAACACTGTTGGTACGTTTGGTGCCAACTAGTTCGCCCGTTTCGTTCAGACTAGATTGCCCGTTTGGTGCATACTGTGATGAATCAAGGCTTTCAGAGTATTCTATTAATGCTTTGTATAGATTTTCACGCTCAACTTTGAAGTAAACCTTGCAAGGTACACCCCTTTTCATTTCCTTTAAAAAACTTAGGTCTTTCAGTTTTTTACGGGCATTTTCCTGTTCTTTGCGAGTTAGACCAGTTTCCATAGTCCAGTCATGTTGGGTTTTATAGATCCACCCATCAGAATTTTTAGTACGTGCGGTCCAGTACACCAATTGCGATAGCATTAGTGCGCCATTAATTCCACACCCGATAAAAACATAGTGTTTGTTAAACGCAATTGGTTGATCGTTCATAGCCTCAATCAGCTTAATCATTGAGATTGATGTATTCACACAGCACCTCGCAGAAAATCAAAAAGGTCATAACGAGCTTTGGCAACACCCATGGCATTGTCTAAGCATGGCTTTTCCATATTTGCTTTGAGCGCACCTTCAAGAAGTCTGATTTTTTGCTCAATCATTCTTTCTCGATAGGTTGCTTGCGGCTCTGGTGGTTCATGTGCTAAATTTGTTTTCATATTCATTGGTCCCAAAATTGATGAATTTAAAGCCTGATCTCGAACATCAGGCTTTTTCTATTTCTGTACCTGATGTGTACTTCTTCATTTGCTTTAAAGCTGCTTGGTCTACAGCGGTCGCTAATTCAATTAGATGCAATGTCAGTTGATGAATCTCTTCATATTCCTGCGGTGTCACAACACCATCTTCATAAGCTTCATACACAGCTTTATTGGTCTTTCCAGACTTAATGTTGTGTTGCATCATTGCCTCAAAGATCGACAATTCATGATGCTTACTGCGGTCACATGTAACAGGAACTAATGCATAGCCAAGTTCATGCGCCCATATTTTCAAAAGAGCTGGGTTTTGTGTGTAGTAAAGAATTGCCTCAAGCTTTTTTATGCTTGGTAAGTGATTTGGCATGTTGATATTCGCGTAATTGCAAATAGTGTTGTGCGAATCACCTAATACCTGCGCAATATCTTTGGGTGTAAAGCCTGGTGTATTGCTTATCATTTGCCAAATTGCGTTTTGAGCTTCTCGGCTTAAATTGATTTCCATATGTGAATCCTTGTATTTCTTCACGTTTATTTAATATTTTGGTTAATAGATAATTAACTAAGCGCTAAGTTTCTGGTCTCTTAAGTAATTGAAATCAGCTTCAGGGCAAAGCAAATCGCAAGAAACTAAACCATTGCTTTCTTTATCAATTTTTATTGCTAGTGAAGCACTACATTTGCTATTTCCATACATAATTTGATTTAAGTAACCAACTGTCGTTGAGCACTGTTTTGCAAAATCATCTTTTTCTTGAATGGTGAGGCTAGTTAAAAATGATTTGAGTTGGTGGGTATTGCTAGAAGACATGTTGAATCTCCTTATTAGTGATATTTAGTAAATACTAATTTTAATCACTAAATATGTCAACAGATATTTAGCAAACACGAATTTACTTTTTACTAAAAACTATATGAAATACTAAATATGGATAAAATTGCTTTAAGACGCATAAATTTGCGCACAGCTATTAATGCTGTTAATGAATCGAAAGGTTTTAAGTCTGATGTTGCTTTCTGTGAACACTATGATTTAAATCCAAGCCACATCTCTCAACTTCTTAATGGTCATGGAAGTTTTGGAGAAAAAGCCGCACGTAACTTGGAGCGTAAAGTTGGCTGGGAAGAGGGTTTGCTTGACAGGGAATTAAATTCCACAAATGAGACACCTGCTCAGTTCAAAAAACTTGACATTGAAGCATTTAAAAAGCAATACAACATTCCCGATAGTGAAGATGCTGTTTTATTCTCGCATGTGATTGAAAAGCCGTTTCTATCTAGGAAAAGATGGGTTCCAGTTAAGGCTTACAGCAAAATGGGAATGGATGGCTTTTTCACAGATATGGGTTATGAGGGTAACGGTGGTGATGGATATATTCCTTCCCGTTCCGCTGGTGATAAATCATACGGGATAAAAGGTACTGGTGATTCCATGTACCCAGCAATTCGAAATGGGTGGTATGTAGTTTGTGATCCAGATGCAGAGCTAACTCCAACTGAATTTGTTCAGGTTTGCTTAAAAGATGGACGTTGTACGATTAAAGAATTGATTGGTATAAACAACAATGTTCTAAATTTACTTGCTGTAAACGGTGGTGAGCGAATTACATTTGATATGGAAGACGTAGAAAGTATCACCGCCATCACCGAAATTATTCCACCAAGTCAACATAAGCAAGAGCACCCGAATTCTACATAAAAAAGAGAATGTTATGATCGCAACACTTAATAAATACAAAACTGCGCTAACAATTAATCGTCAAGAATTTAAATTGGCATTAGCTAAAATTGGCGCAGGAATTGATAAACAAATAGCCTCACTTAAAAAAGCTAAGCAAAGCTATGACGCTGCGGAAATTGCACGTGAGGTCATTACCGAAGCAAACATCTTTGAGGCCATTATTGAGGGTTTTAACGAAGCAGAAGAAACAAATCTAAAGCTGACTGACATAACCAATCTTGAAGTGGCGCAAGGATGGGTGGATGAGTTTTTAGAGAAGTATTCAGAAGCTTAATAAGCCAAAAGCAATTTTTATAAGAAGAATCTAAGATGAATAAATTTGACTACATGAAACTAGGGATAATTCTTATTGCAGTTGCCCTCTGTTGGGTTTCAATCGTTTTTTAAACTGGGAACCCGACGCAGTCCTTAGAATGATCGGGTAAGTAAAGTAGATAATAATACCTCAATATGGCACAATCTCGCACATATAGGAGTGGCTTATGAATTTAATAAATATTGAAGATTTTGAGAGGGATTCCCATCAAAATGGGATTCGATACTGGTTTGCTCACGAATTTATGTTAAAGCTGGGTTATGAAAATTGGTTAAATTTCAAAAGTGTTATCAGTAAGGCTATGGCTTCATGCTCTAGTCTTGGTATTGATTCTGATGATTGCTTTATCCCAGAAAACACAGTGGATGTAACTGGAAAGCCGTTCAAAACTTATCGATTAAGTAGATTTGCTTGCTTTCTTATCACAATGCAAGCTGACGATAAAAAAATTGAAGTTCAAAATGCAAAAGTTGTTTTATCTGCTATTGCAGCCCAGTTAATTGATTCTCATATCGGAAATAATGATATTGCACGCCTTGAGGTACGCAAAGATTTAGCTGCTGCGAATAAGATTATGAATGGTGCAGCTAAATCAGTTGGTGTTGATAGTTATCAATATGGTTTATTTCAAGATGCTGGTTTTAGAGGAATGTATGATATGCCTCTTGAACAATTAAAAAAGTATAAAAATATTGATACAAATGCAAAAACTGCCTATGACGTTATGGGTTTAACAGAGTTGGCTGGTAATTTGTTTAGGGTTACTCAAACAGCTGAAAGATTAAAATCATCAGATGGGTATGGTATTAATTCTGCAATGAAAACAGCAGAACAAGTAGGCAGTGAAGTTAGATCGATGATGTATAAAAATAGTGGTATTTTACCTGAAGATTTAGCAATTGAAGAAAATGTAGCAGAACTCAAAAAACGCCTAAAAGGTACAAATAGAGAAATGAAGAAGTTAGACAAGAAAAAATAAACACTAATAAAATTACCATCTAACCCACCCAGCGTGGGTTTTCTTTTGTCTATTAAAACATAATACTAAATAAATTTACTAAATATTTAGTAAATACTATTGACTAATTAATTAGTAAATACTAAATTACATCTCATCAGATAAACAAAACCCCCGAAGCCGGTCAAAGCAATTCGAGGGTTTTACCAAATGGCGAGGTAATTATGTCACACAAAAAACCACAACGTCTACTGACGATAGATCAAATCGTTAAGCGTCAGTACATCCAAGATGTATTCCTTGGCTCAATCATCATCTTTTTAATCGGTGCGATGTTCTATATCGCTTTGGTAAGGGGGTGAGTATGGAAGTTTGTACTTTTGAGCGTTTCAGTAAAGATACCAAAAATCACGAACTCACAATCAATTTAGATCACGGCTTATTTCGTGATTTAACAATCAAGCGCCCTAACACAAGTAGTTATTACTACAACATCACTACTCGCCCAGGATTATTAATGATTAGTGGTGATATGGGTTGTTATGTGTTTGAACGTCTTTCAGACATGTTTAAGTTTTTCCGTGGTCAACCAGATGAGATTAATCCGTGTTATTGGTCTGAAAAAATAGAGGCTGGAGAATTCAAAAGATACTCACCAGAAAAAGCACGCGATGCCCTTAATCAAGAATTTGAAAACTGGAAAGAATGTACAGATTTTGATGAAGAACAAATAGCAGAAGAAAAAGAATATTTGGATCAAATCGATACCGATGACGAGTTTGAATTTGTAGATGCAATTCGTAATTGGGTGCCAAATAAAGATGGCGTTCAGTTGGACGATTTTTGGGAATACAGCACTAATGATTACACCTTTCATTATATCTGGTGCTGTTACGCAATAGTGCATGCAATCAAGTTGTATGACGCAGTTAAGGAGCCACAACAATGAATATGCTTTCTAATTACGCTCCTGAAGCACCTACTTTTCAAAATCTTGTAGTTGCTGATGAGTTTGTTATCCAAGACTCAAAAGTCTATTTCTCATTAATTGTACCGAACTACAGCGCTTGTTATGTGTCTGCTGTTGTTGAAGCAAATCAAACTACAAGTTCACTTGCTTGGAACAATACAAGCGATCCGCAAAATGATGTTGATGTGGATTATGACTTACTTGAAGTGGCGACTTGGCACCGTCCAGTTGTTGAAGATTTTGACGATATTTTTGCTGCTCAAGGACTTCAATTTGCACTGACAAATAGTCAAGTTTACGCACTCAACGAAATGCTTAAAGCGCATTTTGAAGAAGAAAAAGTTAATGAATTAAAAGGGGTTGCGTGAGATGGAAAGCAAAACCCCTACATGTAAAAACTGTGGTGACACTGGAATAGTTTTTGTTGGTTGTTGTTCTGGCAATGAATGTGGGTGTATGGGTCAGCCTGTTGCCGCCAAAGACTGCGAGTGTGGTCAAAAAATCAATGAATCAAAAATGTCAGATGTTGAAAAAGTTTATTTCGAACATGTTGAATATATTAAGGAATAAGAAGATGAATGCACCAGTAACAAATCAAGCCCCTGCGCTTCCTGCTAATGCTCAAACTTCAGCATTAGTTTTAGATCCAGCTGCAATGCAAAACATGGTCGCTTTCGCTGACTTTATGTGCAAAGCCGTTATTACGGTACCAAAGCACTTGCAAGGTAATTCGGGAGACTGTCTGGCTATCACAATGCAGGCAATGCAATGGGGAATGAATCCCTTTGCCGTGGCTCAAAAGACCCACTTAGTTAATGGTAACTTGGGTTATGAAGCACAACTTGTGAATGCGGTAATTATCAATCGTGCACCGATCATTGGTCGCCCTGATTATCAGTGGTTTGGCGACTGGTCAAAAGTAGATGGTAAGACGTGCAAAGACCCTAGCATTGGCGTAACCGTTACAGTTGTTTTGAAAGGTGAAAATCTACCACGTACGCTCGATGTTTCATTTGCTCAAGTCGGCACAACACGCAATTCACCAAACTGGGTAAATGATCCAAAACAGCAAATTGCATATTTAGCAATTAAAAAGCTATCTCGCTTGCATTTTCCCGATGTGATCTTGGGTGTTTATACAGAGGATGAATTACAAGACAACACACCTACTTTAAATGTGACGCCTGATGATGGGTTTTCTCAAGAGTATGCATTATTCGAAGAAGCACATTTAAATAATATGCGTGAATTGGCATTTGAGGGAATGGAGGCTCTTGAGACTGGCTATGCGGAATTACCAAAAGGTAAATGTCGCTCGCACTTCTGGACTATGCATAAAGAATCATTAAAGGCTGCTGCACAAAAAGCCGATCAGCCACAAGGGGAAGTTTATGAACACTCTGCAGCGGAATGATGATTGGCATGCTCAACGATGCGGAAAAATTACCGCATCACGCATCAAAGATATGGGCGCAAAACCATCCAAAGGCAAGTGCTACAACGCTTTGGCGTTAACTATTCTTTCTGAGCGCCTTACTGGTGTTCAGGAAGAAACTAAAACCACTGGCCCTATGCAATGGGGGATTGATCAAGAGCCATTTGCAGTAATTGCTTATGAAAATGACACAGGATCATTTGTCACAGATGTTGGTTTAATCGATCACCCTGCTATCAAAATGAGTGGCGCCAGTCCTGATGGATTGGTTGGGAAAAATGGGCAACTTGAGATTAAGTGCCCTTCTACCACAACGCATTTAAATACGATTTTGATGCAAGAAGTTCCAGATGAACACATCCCACAAATCACTTGGCAATTGGCCTGCACTCGTCGTGAGTGGTGTGATTTTGTGAGTTACGATCCGCGGCTTCCTGAGCATTTACAGCTTTTCATTAAGCGTATTTATGCGAAAGATTTGGACATTCAAGGTGTTGAGAATTCAGTTATTGCTTTTAACCGGGTAATTGATAGCGCCTTTATTCAGCTTAATCAAAAGGAGCTCGCAGCATGACCCTCCTAAAACTTTACTTTCAACTTTGGCAAATGGCGTGGTGGTTGTGATGGAAATTAATAAAGAACGAAAATTATTTCAGGATTTTTTAATAGAAAATTTTGATTTTGAACATCATGAACAAACTTATTTTGATGAGAAAACCCAGTGTTATGAGAATGATCATGGTGAAGATACCGAGGTCGTAAATGTAGCATGGGAAGTATGGAAGGCAGCCAAATCCCAAGCCACCCCTGAAGGGTTTGTTTTGGTGCCGAAAGATCAAATCACATGCTTCTGGCAAGATAATAATGAACCTGAAAATTTCTGTAACTCGCCTTCAGATTTTGACAGTCTTGGTGATTGCATTGACTTAGGTGACATTATGCAAATCAATAAGCACACACAAGCGAATATAGGTACAGAAAAGCTATATGGTACTTGGGTTGCAGATGCTGGAAATCCGTTAGAACGATCAAGATCTAAGTTTTTTGTTGGCACTGAGAGTGAGTGTAAAGAGATAGTTTTGGAAAATGAACGAGTCTTTGAAGAAGCACAGGAGCAAAGGCATGATTGAAGAAACATTTAATCAAACTGGTGACTTTGCAGCTCTACATGCAGCAAGAACATGGGTTGAGGATCAAGGTTATAGCGTTGGTTCACTGTGTAGAGATATGCCCATTGGTTTACTTAAGGGAGAATGGACTATAGCAAAATGGAGAAACCTAACCTCTAAAGAGCGTAATCAATTAGATGGCCAAATGACCTCAATTGATTTCAGAAATGGTCCAGTTACTGTGTTTCTTAAAGAAATGCCAACAGATGAGGAAATTAAATCGGGTGAACGGATTAAGCAAGAAGAAAAGGAGGAAGGTTGATGACTAAAACTTACGAAATCCGAACCCTATCTGATTTCTTCAAAATCCCAAATGATCGAATTGAAGATTGTTTAAAAGAGTTTGCTGTTGGTTTGGAATTCTTAAAAGCAAATCATGAGTTAATGGGGCTGGAAAATGGGCAGATGGAATTTTTTAACTGGACTGATGATGGCAAGAAAAACATAACTGCCGATTTTAAGTTTGGCAAAGATGTGATTCGTTCTGAAGTGAAGGAGGAAGGTTGATGGAAATTGATCGTCGTGTCCGAGCAAAGGTTTTTATGGATTACTTAGGATATGGTCGTAAAAAGTTTTACTCTGAAATCAAGAAAGGAAATATCAAACAACCTAATCGAATTTCAGAAAAAGATGTGTTCTGGTATGAGTCCTATGTAAAGCAAAAAGTGGAAGAATTTAAACAAGAATCTGATATCATAGCCTGCACCTAGCAGGCTTTTTATATTTTGTGCTGTAACTAGGTACTTTTTTCAAAACGGGTAACCTAACGGGTATCCAAATCCATCAAACAAAATAAATTGATAAATTTCTATAGGTTAGTATCAATATGCTTCTAATGATCGATAATTACGATAGCTTTACGTATAACATTGTCCAATATTTTGGCGAGTTAAACCAAGACGTTAAAGTTGTTCGCAATGATGCCGTGACCTTAGAGGATATCGAACGATGGCAACCAAAGTACTTAGTGATTGGTCCTGGTCCTTGCTCACCCTCTGAAGCAGGAATCTCTATCCCTGCAATTCAGCATTTTGCAGGAAAAATTCCAACACTCGGTGTGTGCCTAGGTCACCAAGCAATTGGTCAGGCTTTTGGCGGCGAAATTGTGCGTGCCAAAACGGTGATGCATGGTCGTTTATCCGACATGTATCATAGTGACCAAGGGATCTTCAGCAACTTACCTTCTCCATTTTCAGCAACACGTTATCATTCACTCGTGATTGATCAAGCCAGTGTGCCTGAATGTCTGGAAGTCACTTGCTGGACCAATGAAGCAGATGGTTCTATCGAAGAAATCATGGGTGTCAAACATAAGACATTGCCAATTGAAGGCGTGCAGTTCCATCCAGAATCCATTCTGAGTCAACATGGTCATCAGATCTTTAAAAACTTTTTAGAAATTTATGCTTAATATACGTAGTACAAGATAATGAATATTCAACAAGCTTTAAATAACATCACTAAAAATATCGAACTCACTCAACCTCAAATGGAAGAAGTGATGCGTACTATCATGCGTGGTGAAGCCACAGATGCCCAAATTGGTGCATTTATGATGGGACTTCGTCTAAAAGGTGAAAGTATTGACGAAATCACCGCTGCCGCACGTGTAATGCGTGAGTTTGCAATTAAAATTGATGTGGGTGATATCCCGCATTTAATTGATATTGTTGGCACGGGTGGTGATGGACAAAACTTATTTAACGTCTCTACTGCCTCTTCATTTGTTATTGCAGCAGCAGGTGCAACTATTGCAAAACATGGAAATCGTGGTGTTTCTTCTAAATCAGGCTCGTCTGATCTTTTAGAACAGGCTGGGATTAACCTCGATTTAAATATGCACCAGACAGAACGATGCATCCGTGAAATGGGGGTTGGCTTCTTATTCGCCCCAAACCATCATAAAGCGATGAAATATGCGGCTGGCCCACGTAAAGAATTGGGCTTCCGTAGTATTTTTAATCTCCTTGGCCCGCTTACGAATCCGGCTGGGGTACGTCGCTATGTGATTGGTGTATTTTCTACAGAATTGTGTCGACCATTGGCCGAAGTTTTAAAACAACTGGGGGCTGAGCATGTCATGGTGGTTCATTCTAAAGATGGCTTAGATGAAATCAGTTTGGCTTCCTCAACTTATGTTGCTGAATTAAAAAATGGTGAAATCACGGAATGGATGATTCAACCAGAAGATGTAGATATTGAATCTCAAACCTTAACTGGTCTTTCTGTTGATAGTGCTGCTGAGAGCCTAGCATTAATCAAAGATGCACTCGGTAAGAAAAAATCAGCTAAAGGTGAAAAAGCAGCCAGTATGCTGGCATTAAATGCTGGTGCTGGCATCTATGTTTCAGGTTTGACCAAGAGTTATAAACAAGGTGTCGCTTTAGCACATGATATTATCTATGGTGGGCAAGCTTTAGAAAAAATGGGCATTTTGTCTGAATTTACCAAAACACTCAAAGAGTATGAAGCTTAAGGATTAGAGGACGTTATCATGGTGGATATTGCCAATACAATGTTGGGTAAAATTGTTGATCGTAAATACGAAGAATTTGCTCAACGTTTAAAACAACGTAGTTTAAACGATGTTGAAGCGCTTGCCCAAGCTGCAACGCCTGTGCGTGGTTTTGCAAAATCTTTATACAGCAAACGCCCAGGTGTAATTGCTGAAATTAAAAAAGCCTCGCCATCAAAAGGGGTGATTCGTGAAAACTTTAACCCTGCAGAAATTGCTCAACAATACCAGCAAGCCGGTGCAGCCTGCTTATCTGTTTTAACAGATTTAGATTTCTTTCAAGGTGCTGATGAAAATATTCAGATTGCACGTAGTCACTGTGAATTACCTGCGCTACGTAAAGATTTTTTGATTAATCCTTACGGCGTTATCGAAGCGCGTGCTTTACATGCCGACTGTATTTTATTGATTGTGGCTTGTTTGTCAGATCAACAACTTGAAGAAATGTCAAAGACCGCATTTGAGCAGAACCTTGATGTTTTGGTTGAAGTTCATGATGAAGCTGAACTGGAACGTGCATTGCAACTTTCAGAGCGTTGTTTACTGGGTGTGAATAACCGTAATTTAAAAACCTTTGATGTCGATTTAAATACCTCATTGCGTTTGAAGAAGTTACTTCCACCATCACGTTTACTGATCACTGAAAGTGGTATTTCAACACCAGATGATGTGCGCATGATGCAAGAACACGATATTCATTCATTCCTTGTGGGTGAAAGCTTTATGAAGCAACCACGCCCTGATCATGCATTTAATGCGTTGTTTGGTCTGCCTGAAACAGTGTAATTAAAAGTCAAAGGGTGAGTTCGCTCACCCTGTTTTCATATTTCTCCCACTCATCCTATAAATTTTTAAATTCCCAACATTCAAGTCACGATCAACGCAGATATAACGGTGTGAATTCAATTCAGTTCAAATTTGACAAGATTCAGACTATACTGAGCGCCTAATACCGTCCATTTACTGTTTTTTGCAATTATGAGTAAATCTGATTCCACATTCTCTAAATCACAGCTTGATTTATTAAAACAATTCAAAAAACAAATCACTCCTCCGCATTCTTCAAAAGTTGCAGTGCAACCTGAAAGTAAGAATGCACAAGTAACAGCACCTGAAGAGTTAGATGATGCTGATTTGTTTAAAACCGCACTCGGCGGTGTAACCAAACTCGATAACGGCAATATTGCCAAAATCGAGCGTAGTGATTTGCGCAAAAAACCAGATGCAAAAACCCTTGCCAAACGCGCGGCGGCTGAAGGTGCATTTGAAATTAATGATGCAGAATTGTCAGATACTCAAGCAATTTTAAATCCTGTTGCAAGTCAGGCGGCTTTAAGCTATCGCATCGCAACACTACAACATAAAGTTTTTGAAGACTTAAAAGCTGGTAATCTACGCTGGTTTGAAGCTGTTGATTTACATGGTTGTACTGTTGAAGAAGCACGCTCTGCTGTATTGCAAATCATTCAAATGGCAAAAGATGAAAACCAAAATGTCATTAAAATTGTCCATGGCAAAGGTCCAGAAGCCATACTCAAAACTTATGTGAATGGCTGGCTTCGTCAACATCGTGATGTTTTAGCTTTTGTCAGTGCTCCTGAAAAACAAGGTGGCACAGGCGCAGTTTTGGTTTTACTGAAACGTGCTGAAAGAAATCCAAAATCAAATGGAAATCCATGATCGTTTGTTTTAAATGATCAAAACTCTCTTAAGTGTCGGTTTATCTTGTAATTAGAAAATATTATTCATTTTTCTGATACAATGCCGTCCTTGTTCAAACCGTATAAGTGAACACGTTTTATGTCTATGCAGCAATCCTACGCGAATATTTTAACTGCCGTTGGCGAGGACTTAGACCGTCCTGGTCTGAAAGATACGCCTATGCGTGCGGCTAAAGCTTTTTCGTACTTGACGTCTGGCTATAGCAAAACGCTGGAAGAAGTGACCAATAATGCGGTCTTCCCTTCTGATAATGATGAAATGGTCTTGGTAAAGAATATCGAATTTTATTCGTTATGTGAGCATCATTTATTGCCTTTTCATGGTCGTGTACATATTGCCTATCTCCCTTCTGGCAATGTTTTAGGACTGTCTAAATTTGCCCGTATCACAGAAATGTTTGCTCGCCGTTTACAGATTCAAGAACAATTGACCAAACAAATCGCAGATGCCGTGGCTGAAGTTACCCAAGCACGTGGTGTTGCGGTGGTCATTGATTCAGCGCACATGTGTATGATGATGCGTGGTGTCAGCAAACAAGAATCGACCACACGTACCGTGTCATTTGTCGGTGATTTTAAAACAGATAAAGAAGCACGTCGTGAGTTTTTATCTGCCGTGCCTGAAGCACATTAAGACTAATCATTTAGCAAGCAATATAAATATCAAAGCCTCATTTTATTGAGGCTTTATTTTACGATAGGGTTTTACAATGTCTTTAATTTGGTTGGCAGGTCATGGTTTAACGCACAGTGAAACCACTATCGATTATCCTCGTGCAGAGCGATTAGTTAAAGGAAATCCAAAACGACTCACGCAAAGTTTGTATGAACATCCCAATATGAATTGTGGTATTTGGCAATGCGAGGTCGGTGCATGGGATATTCAATTTGCAGACAATAAACAGGAATTTTTTCAGCTAATTGAAGGTATTGTTCGATTGCATGATAAAAACACCTCATCATTTGTAGAAATTAAAGCTGGTGAAGCAGGAATTATCCCACCTTCATTTATCGGTACATTTGAAGTGCTTGAAGCAGTTAAAAAATATTTTGTTGTGGTTGAAGTTTGAGTCAGTAAAACTTGTGATTTTTTTGATGATCAGCGCGTTCAAATATAAGCTTTTTTATATTTTTTGCTTTCCTATAGCTTATATTTGTAAAACATTCGCTTATAGTCCACTTAAAACTATATGATTTAAATTATCTCAGCCTTATGCCATATTTTAAATGAAAAATTTACTGATCTTTATTTCAGCATTAACTGCCACTAGCGCCTTTGCCGACAATCTAAATGCCAACGAATTAAAAGATGTGCAAAGTGTCATTAAATTATTTAAAAATAAAAATATCACCGCGATTTCAAACAATATTACCTATCCCTTACATCGTGAAGAACCCATCCCAAGTATTGCCAATGCACCCCAGATGAAACAACGCTTTAACCAAGTGTTTGATACTCAACTTATTCAAGAGATCGCCAACTCAAAACCATCACAATGGGAAAGTATGGGTTGGCGTGGTGTGATGCTCAATGGTGGCACAATATGGTTAGATGGTCATAAAATTAAAGCCATCAACTACAGTAGTGATGCTGAACAAAAATATAAAGCACAACTGATTTCACAACAGAAAAATCAATTACATTCATCACTTAAAAATTTTAAAACACCTGAATTGCAGTTTAAAACCGCCAAATTTCAAGTGCGTATAGATGCCATGCCCAATGGTAAATACCGTTATGCATCTTGGGGAACAAAACAGTCCCAAGCGACAAAACCTGATCTGATTTTAAATCAAGGTCGTGTTGAAATGGATGGTTCAGGCGGCGATCACCACTACATTTTTGACAGTGGTACATATCAATATGTGGTTTATCGTAATATTTTAGGTTCAAATGAAACAGCAGATGTCACATTAGAAGTCACTCAAAAAGGCAAAAAGATCCTTTCTCAAGCAGGCACATTATTTAAATAGTTTGTATCAATGATTGAGTTGAATCATTTTTCTCAAGTTTTTCTAATTCATACAGATTTAAAGCTAGTCGAGTAAATCACCATGATGATCTACTCGATAAGCTGTTCAAAATCATGTGCTGTGCGATATATCACAAACACACAGACAATCCTTTAAATATGATATTTGATTATTTTTTTTCAGCCAATTGATAAATCAATTGTTCCATTTGTTGCATGTATTGACGATTCTCATGGTCCCACGGATGGAAGTTTGGACGGAAATAATCGATATAATTTCCCAATTGCTTTCTCAATACGCCTATACCACCAAAGGTATAATGATAGGTCTTTTTCCAGCTGGATAAATCGCTTAACTTCCCTTCTCCTTTAACAATGGTCAAGAATACAGGGATCACTAAGCTCCAGAACACAATCGTTGCGACCACCAATCCAAAACTACGAACAGCATAGGCATAAGGACCATGTCCCATTACGGTATTCCATACATCAAAAGCCACAGCTTTATGTTCTGTTTCTTCAAAAGCATGCCAACGCCAGATATTGGCATAATGTTCTTCAGCACCTTCAAATAACTCAGGTGTCCGTAATACAGAATCTGCCAATAAAGCGGTAAAATGTTCTAATGCAATTGTTCCACTGAGCCAAAAATATGCAGGTAAATGCTGTTTAAGCAGACCAAAAATCTCTAAAACCAATGCTTCAAATTTTGGTGCAATCGGTGAGCGTGCAAATAAGGCTTGGTTGTATTCTTCATGCTCACGTCCATGCATGGCTTCTTGACCAATAAAAGCCGTCACCGCTTTTTGTAATTCTGGGTCTTGGACTAAATCACGATGTGCCCTTACCGCATCAATAAAGAAGCGTTCGCCAATAGGCAAGACAATAGAAAACGTATTTAGCAATGCGGTAAAAATTGGACCTGCGGCGGTATGCCAATCTGCGATTCGCTCTGCGGGTAAATTAAATCTGACATCACGGCGAATAGGTAATGGCTCATGATACACACTCGATTTAATAAATTTTTTTAAAATGCCCATGGTTGATCCTGCCTCTGGCTGATTATCATTTTTTTAATTTAGCTGGTGCGCTTATTAGAATTTTACTTAACTGGGTTTAATTCCATAGGTCATTTCGACTCATTTACATGTCATTGCATCCCTTTTTCTGATAGTTCGATCGAATAAGTTTCTCGAAGCATGTCGATATATGCTTGCGATACCATCAACAGCATGATCTAAATTGTGCAAAAAGTGGATCGTCTAAATGTCTTTTTCAGTTCAAAAATAGGCTTTGCTGAAATGCCACATCAAGCATATTCAATAAAAACGCTGAGTTATGACTGGAATTAAATGTAGGATATTTAAGAGAAATACACTTAGTTTTTTGATTTATTTTCTAAATTTAAAAGTTTGTACAACACTTAAGCTTTAACAAATACTCATGTATTCAAAAAGCAATGCCTTAAACATCAAGGCACTGCTCTCTTCAAGATATAAAAATTTAGCCATTAGAATAATAATTTTTTGCGATGCTCATCGCTTTGTAATGGAACAACGTGGTCATCTTTTAAATCGACCCCTGAAAGTTGTAATTTAAATGAATTACGCATCAACGCCATTAAACGCTGTGTGGCAATTTGAATACTTAGCCCTGCAGGTCGTACATTGGAAATACAGTTTCGGCTTGAATCCATACTGCCTTTTCGCGCTTTCCATGTGTAATAAACCCCCATACTGTCAGGTGAGCTTAGACCAGGCCGTTCGCCTATCAACATAATCAATAAGGGTGCATTAAAACTTTGTGCAACTTCATCGCCTAATGCCACACGACTCCCAGTTGCAAGCACAATCGGCGCCAGTTTCCAGCCTTCAGCATCAATATGTTCACGTAAGGAATTGATATAGGCAATGGCATTCTCTTCTATTGCTCGTGCTGATAAGCCATCACCAACCACGATACATACATCATATTGCTGTGGGTGCTGTTGCACATAAGTCGTGAGCTGAGTTTGAGCCTGTTCCGATAACTCACGGCCCAAATCGGGACGTTTTAAATATACTTCTTTGTCGGTTGCTTTACTTTCCACAATGAGACTTTCAAATTTTAAATCTCTAAGCCGAGCTTGCATATTTTCAGTATCTAATTGGTGAAAAACAGCATCTTTGGCCTGTGCATGAGAGAGTTGAAACTTAAGCAGTTCTTGAGTTGGAATGCTACATCCTACTCTTCCCATCGCAATACGAGCATCAGTATATTGTTTTAACTTATGCCAAGGATCTTCATGAAAGCCATTTGGAAAAGTTTCAAGTTTTGAGAGTTTCATGGTTTACTCTCCTTTTTATGATAATAATTTAGCAAAGTTTTTTGGCATACTGTTTGGCCAATGAATTTGCCGTTGTTCTTGGTGCAAAATTCCTTGCTGATCTAACCAAGCCGAGAACTCAGGGGCAGGTTTTAATCCCATTAACTGACGTAAATATAAAGCATCATGGAATGATGTGGTTTGATAATTCAACATCACATCATCCGAACCTGGAATTCCCATGATAAAGTTAATTCCCGCAGCACCAAATAGCGTGAGTAACACATCCATATCATTTTGATCTGCATCCGCATGGTTGGTATAACAAATATCACAACCCATTGGTACACCGAGTAATTTGCCACAGAAGTGATCTTCTAACCCTGCACGAATAATCTGTTTCCCATCATACAAATACTCTGGACCGATAAACCCAACCACAGTATTGACCAATAATGGATTGTATTTACGTGCCACGGCATAAGCTCGTGCTTCAATGGTTTGCTGATCCACACCATGATGCGCATTACTGGATAAGGCACTGCCCTGTCCAGTTTCAAAATACATGACATTTTGACCGATTGTTCCTCGGTTGAGTGCTAAAGTCGCCTCATAACCTTCCTGAAGTAAATCCAAGGTAACACCAAAGCCTTCATTGGCCAATTGCGTACCCGCAATGGATTGGAACATTAAATCAATTGGAATATTACGTTCTGCAAGTTGAATCCCAGAACTGATATGGGTTAACACACAAGATTGCGTGGGAATTTCATATTCTTGAATAATATGGTCCAGTAACTTTAACAACTCTGACAAATTATGTAAGTTGTCTGTGGCAGGATTAATCCCAATCACAGCATCACCATTACCATACATCAAGCCATCCAATAGGCTGGCGGAAATCCCCAATACATCATCGGTTGGATGATTTGGTTGTAAGCGGGTTGATAAATGACCTTTTAAACCAATCGTATTGCGAAATTGCGTCACCACTTCACATTTACTTGCAACCAGAATTAAATCCTGATTACGCATAATTTTACTCACAGCAGCAACCATCTCTGGCGTTAAACCCATGGCTAAATTGGTCAATTTTTCAGAAGTTGCATCTTCACTCAACAACCAATTGCGAAAATCACCTACAGTAAAGTGCGCAATTGGCGCAAATAAATCAGCACGATGCTCATCAATAATTAAACGCGTAATATCGTCTTTGTCATAGTCGATGACCGTCTCATTTAAAAAAGTTTTTAACGGGACTTCTGCCAAGGCCATCTGTGCTGCCACACGTTCCGTTGCATTACTGGCTGCAACACCAGCCAACTCATCACCAGAACGTAATGGAGTAGCCTTAGCCATTAAGGTTTTTAAATCTTGGAAAATATATTGTTGCTGAGCAACGCTATAACGATAACTCATAATTATAATTCCTGTTCTGCTGCCTTAATGCTGGCAAATTCTTCTTCTGGTGTGCCTGAAATCAGATGATGACGACTATAAACAAGAAAATAGACAATGAAGACCACATAGATACCCAAAGCGATAAACCAGACTTTAGGATCAACAAGGAAACCCGCAACCACGGCGACAATTGATAAGATCAATGCAATACTGGAGGTAAAAATACCACCAGGTGTTCGATATGGACGATACACATTAGGTTGTGAAATACGTAATTTGATATGCGCCATCATCATTAAAACATAGGAAATCGTCGCACCAAATACCGCAATCAAAATCAGTAAATCACCCTGTTTGGTCAATGACAATAAGAAGCCAATAATCCCCGGAATAATCACGGCTAAATATGGCGATTTATTTTTGTTGGTCAATGATAAAGACGTAGGTAAATAACCCGCACGAGAAAGTGCAAAAATTTGCCGCGAATAGGCATAGATAATCGAGAAGAAACTCGCGATTAAACCTGCTAAGCCAACAAAGTTTACAAAGTTCGCCAACATGCCGTGCCCATATACTTTAACCAGCGCATCGACCAAAGGTGCACCTGAATCTTTAAGAACACTTGCACCTGCTGCACCCGCACTCAATATTAAAATCAAGATAGCAAAAGCAGCCAAGATCAGCATTGCACCAATCAAACCGCGTGGTAATGATTGAGCCGGATCCTTAGCCTCTTCAGCAGCTAAAGGAACACCTTCTACAGCAAGGAAAAACCAGATTGCATACGGTACTGCTGCCCAGATTCCTATATAACCTTGGGGTAAAAAGCTACTCGCACCGGCTTTAGATGAGTCAACTGCAATATCGAATAGATTGGCACTGTTAAAGTGAGGAATCATCGCGACAAGGAATACCACCACTGCAACCACTGCGATTGCAGTAATCACAAACATGATTTTAAGTGCTTCACCTGCGCCTTTTAAATGAATCCCCATAAAAACCAAATAACAGATTAAATAAATTAACCATCCACCCACTCCAAACAAGGATTCACAATATGCACCAATAAAGGTCGCGATTGCTGCTGGAGCGATGGCGTATTCGATCAGAATCGCTGTTCCTGTTAAGTAACCGCCAAATGGTCCAAAGGCCATACGAGCAAAACTGTATCCACCACCTGCTGTAGGAAGCATGGTCGACATTTCTGACATCGAAAGGCATATACATAAATACATAATCGCAGCAAAAATCACTGCGACAAACATACCGCCCCAACCACCTTGTGCGATACCAAAGTTCCATCCAGCAAAGTCACCTGAAATCACATAGGCAATCCCTAAACCGACCAAGAGTAACCAGCCAACAGCACCTTTTTTTAATTCTCGTTGAGCAAAATATTCTTTGGAATCTTCTGTTTTTACGATAGTTGATTGTTCATTTCGAGCGTCCATCATCGTTCCTTTTTAATTTGCCTTCTTTTGTATAAGCAAAAAAAGTGCCTTTCCTTGGATGACGTCAATGTTTTTTGTTCAATCCCATGAACATCACGTCTTGTCAGTTGTTAAAAACTGCTTTTAAATGAATCTATCAAACAAAGGTAGGAGAAAAGTTGAATAGCCCACATCATAGAGAATCGGAAAAAGTTATTGAAAATTGAATAATTAAAAGAAAAATAATGAAATTTATATATTTTATTTACTTTGTTATTTGTTTATTTAATTTAAGATATTATTTAGTATATATGCATAAATGGATTATGCGATGGACTCAAAACCACCTGCTAAAAAACCAACAAGCAGAAATGAAAATTTAACCCCTACCCAAGCAAACTCACGTTCCCAGCAAGCATTACAATCCGCAATGATTCAATGTCAGCAGGATTTACTCAACACGGCGCTGCTCGCTGCTGTTGTTATACAAATTAGAGATCTGCAACAAAATCTACTGTGGTGTTCAGTGAATACAGATCAATTCGCAGGATTCCAACAAGATCAGGATTTAGAAACAAAGCCAGAACACTATATTTATAGTGCGCCTATTCTTGATTTAACATCAGGGGAAGCCTGTGGTGAAGTGGTTTTATTTCACAGCTTAAATCAAGCAAATATTTTTGGACAATTGGCCGTTACACAATGCGCCGAGATCATTGCACAAAAATTATATACACAGCCCTTTAATCGTTTAACCATTCATGCGTTTTCAGTACCACAGAAAATAATGATCAATAATCAGTCGATCCTTTTAACGCCACGGCAGTTTGAAATCATCTGTATTTTGATTCTAAATCCTTTGGGCTTAACCCTAGAACAGCTACATATTTATCTCTATGGCGATGAACAGATCAGTTTAAATACGCTTAAATCTGAGATTTCTTATTTAAAAAATAAGGTTGGCGAATTAATCTGTGCAAGAACCTATCAAATACAGGCAGAAATTCATGCGGATTTTAAAGAGTTGGAAGATGCTGTCGATGCCGGTTATCTTGATACAGTCAAGCAACTGTACCAAGGTGATTTCTTTATAAAAACCAAAAGCCCTTTTCTAAACAATTGGCAGCAGATTCTAAGTATGAGGATCAATAATCTACTTGTATAAACATCCTTGGCTTGCGATCGATTAATACCTATCTCAACATGTCATTCTCAAAGCTCTACTCTCGAAATAACATTCTAAAATCCGATTTGCCAGATCTATCTTTAAAAATAATGTACAAAGCCTAAACCTATTTTCTGCCAATCGAGTTGGTTTTGTTGTTGGTATTCCCAATTGACGTTTAATGAATTTTGACGATTGAGTGAATATTGCAGTGTGCTCTGGATACGTAAATTCCACTCACTTGAATCTTGCCAATAAGGTAATTCAACTTGAACAATACTGTTTAAACGATCTGACCATATATTTTGACAGCCCAATGTTGGTCCTAGTCCAACACGCCAGCCTTTATCCAATGATGTACCTGCTTGAAGCTGTGTTTGCAATTCCGCATAACAGAGATGCTTACGATCATCATCTGCAAGGGTATAACCAGATTGGGCTTTTGCACTGACTACGCCATGTTGTTGCTGATCACTAAATTGTCCATTTTGAATGGCTTCTTGCTGCCAGCCCAAAGTAAAACCCCATGTTATTGGCATTTTAAACGGGGTAATGGGGTTATAAGAGTTTACTGTTAATAAGTCGAGATGTTCCAGTTTAAGTCGATCATCTCGCCATTGTGCTGCACCATCTAGAAACAACAATTGTGTGCCTGTACGGAAACCGCCCTGTGGATCTTTTAATTCGTGATAGGCCTGACGATGACCAATTTGTACAAATTTTTCACCCTGAACCTCACCCGCTTCTACGGACCACTTACGTGAATCATGCCCATTGACTGGATCAACTTTGGGACGCACAGGTGCTAAACGTTGTTTCTCTATAGGGATTTGACTACGTAAGCCTAGCAGTTGTCTAAAACGCGGTTGAGTAAAGCTTGCATCGACCTGACGAGCAACGAATTGTAAATATAAATCGTCATAGGCCATTTCTAATATTTTTGCACGATCTTGATCATCATAATCAGCGATAGCTGCTTGCATCTGTTGTGGTTCTAATACTGCAATTGCATGGGCTTTTTTTGCCAAAACATGACCATGTTGTTTGGCCTGCGAATTTAATTGTGTTTCTAACGCTGGACGATATACCGCTTCTCGTACTAATCCCTGTTGCTCTACGGCTTTAATGGTTTCAATCGGGATCGCTGCATATGTAAATTGCTTGCGTAAATTCGAGCTTGCACGGACTAAATCAATCAAACCCAATAAACGATATGCACAATTATCGTTGACAAAATAATAAGGAAAACTGACTTTTTGCATTTCCCAAATATGTTTTACCAAAAAAGCGGTCTCTTCAGGATTTAAATTCAGTTCATATTCCCAAAGATCACGGCTTTCAAAATCACCATATTCTTTCACTTTGCGATAATAAGGCATTAAAGAATATTCACCAGGATATTTCCCAACTAACCCTTTCCATGCATAAGACCAATTATCATCGCTGTTTACTGTGGCTGCATAATTCACAGCATAAGAGACTAAATTGAGCTGCTTTTGATCTTTAGGATCGAGACGAAGTAAGGTATGTCCAAACATTGAGCTTGGATTGCCCATAAAATCAGTCGCATAAATTAATGTCACTTGGTAGGGTTTGATTTGTGCATACCATTGATCAAACTCTGGACAGGACACGTCAGGTAATTGTTGTTGTGAAATATTCAGTTGTTGCATCAGCCATTGGCTACGTGCAGGAAATTTACAACGAATGGATTGATTGTCATCGGCGACTTGAAACAGCGCAGTGATATCTGCATTCATTTCATTTTGGATGTTCTGGCGACCATCTTGAGCAAAGAAATAACCTGAATAACTGACTTCGCTTTGATTTGTGTTTTTGTGACCTGCATTATTGTGATTTAAGTCTTTAGCAGAGGCATCCTCTGCATAAAGTAAACGTTTCCATGTAATATGACTGGCCAATTGTTTTTGTTGTGCTAGTTTTAATGCGTTTTCTAATGCCTGCTGATTCTCTAAAAGTGATTCCGCATGCAAATGAACGGTAAACAATGAACTGAGTAAGCTTAAACTAAGTGCTAAATATTTCATTCAATCATCAATTTATATAGATATATTATAAAACTGCGCAATTAAAAAATGTCGGCTCAATACAAAAGTTCGCCCAATGTTCACTCATGCTTGATTCATTTTTCAATAATATGTGTTTGATAAAATTTAAATAAAAAAACCCTGCAACAAGGCAGGGTTTTTGACGCAATTAAACGTAAGCTTTTAATACTTCGTCTTTTGCCATCACTTGTTGAAGTGAAGCTAATACTTGTAGAGAATTTTGATTTTCTGCTGAATAAATACTTGCAAAGTTTGACTTCGCTACAGCATTAAAACGTGCTTTATCTGCATCTTTAACGTTTAATAATGAAGCAAGTACGTTTAGGCTTTCACCTTGTCCTACAGCCATATCACGTGCAAGTGATTCTGAGTTTTCATTGGTAAAGGTCACAACTTGAGCAGTCACTTTACCATTGCCATTACAACCTAAAGTACCAAACGTAATACCTAATAATTGGTTAGTTAAAAGACCATTGGTGGTTGCCGCTAAAATCTTAGGTATTTTTCCAGATTGACCAGCCCAAACTTGCGATCCTAAACCACAACCCACATCTGGATCAGCCATAGCAACACTTGAACCCGCAGCCAATACAGCAGCCAAAGCGATTTTTTTTAACATATAATTCTCCAGAATTTTCATATGCATTGTTTTAATTCAACATATGTAAATTGTTATTTTCCATTATGTGTAAGTTTGATTACACCTATTTAGATTTATCACATAAATTTAGATATGCAAATCTAAATGTGACAATTACGAAATTATTTATTGTACTTTTTTAGTGACCAATCACCATTTTTATTACGATCTCCAAGAATTTTAAGTACTAAAACCAGACTTAAAAGTAACAGCAAATACCACGAGCCAAGCTTACCCCACCCCACCATATGCCATGCATCCACCTGACTCGGGTACAACCAAATTTTATTAAAAGTACTAATATTTTCAGCAACCCAAATTATAAATGCTAAAACAACCAATACCGGTAAAATCGGAAGCTGAAACTCATGCTGTTGTAATCTAAAGCGAATTTTTGTTTTCCAAAAAATTACCACACTCCAAATGAACAATACATTACGAAAATCTGGAATAAAGAATTTGCTCATAAAATTGATATATGACAATACTGCCAGACTCAACATATTGGCAAAACTAGGCAAATTTAAAAAAGAAACCTGATACAAACGCAGTGAGCGTGCAAAAAAACTACCGACTGCCGAATACATAAATCCTGCAAATAAAGGCACGGTCAAAAGTTTAAAAACGGCAGGTTGCGGATATTGCCAAGAGGCAATTTGTGGGTGTGTTAAAAATATTTCCATAGCCATGGCCATGATATGAAATAAAGCAATAACTTTCGCTTCTGCCCAGGATTCTAGTTTTAAATACAATAAGCAGGCTTGAATGATCAACGCATAAAACAATAAACAGTCATAACGAAACAAACCATAAAATTCATGACTGCCCATACTTGCCGTAATGACAAATGCAATCAACAATAAAATACCAAATAAGGCAGCCGACGCTGCCTTAAATAGAAATTCATATAATGCTTTAAAATAGATCATAAATGCATTTACAACAATAAGTTAACCTAAAAATTTGGCACTGTATTGGTGTACAGTGTCAATAAATGCTTTTGGTTTTTCAGGGTCAACCCATTGTGTAATACCATGACCTAAGTTAGCGATATAACCTGTTTTCTCACCATTGGCATATGCATCATCCAACATGGCTTTGGTTGCTTTCTCAATAGAATCAGCTGAACCATACAATGTTGCAGGATCTAGATTTCCTTGTAGCGCTGCTCGTCCATTGACTGTTTGGCGAGCCACGTTTAATGAGGTTGTCCAATCTAAACCAAATGCATCTGCACCTGTAGCAATCATTGGCTCTAACCATTGACCACCGCCTTTGGTAAATAAGATCACAGGTACTTTACGCCCTTCATGCTCTCGTTTTAGTCCTGCAACAATTTTCTGCATATATTTGAGTGAAAATTCTAGATATTCACGATGCGCTAATGCGCCACCCCAGCTATCAAAAATTTGTACAGCTTGAGCACCAGCCTCAATTTGAGCATTTAAATAGTCAATTACAGCATCGGCTAAACGATCTAATAAAGCATGTAAAACTTCAGGTTGTGCATACATCATCTGTTTGGTAAAACGGAAGTCTTTGCTTGAACCACCTTCCACCATGTAGGTTGCCAAGGTCCACGGACTTCCCGAAAAACCAATTAAAGGCACTTGACCACCCAAAGCTGAACGAATGGTTGAAACCGCATTCATCACATAAGCCAGATCAGATTTGGCATCGAATTTGGGTAAATTTGCCACATCCTGTTCAGTACGAACTGTTTTATGGAATTTAGGACCTTCACCTGTTTCAAAATAAAGCCCTAAACCTAAAGCATCGGGAACAGTCAAAATGTCTGAAAATAGAATTGCGGCATCAAGCTCATAACGGCGCAAAGGCTGTAAAGTCACTTCACAAGCAAATTCTGTATTTTTACAAAGAGAAAGAAAATCACCTGCTTTCGCACGTGTTTCACGATATTCTGGTAAATAACGTCCAGCCTGACGCATCATCCAAACCGGAGTCGTATCTACAGGCTCACGCAATAAGGCACGTAGAAAACGATCATTTTTTAAGGTCGTCATTTACTTTCCCAATCAAAAATTAAATTCGCCCCATCATAGCAAAAAGGCCTGCTACATAACCATTTATAGAAAATTTTTCTCAATAAAGTTTTATTTGCTTGCTTTAATTTAAATTCTCATTGGTATACGAAAATAAAACAAAACCAGCTGACAGGGAAAATGTCTATAGAAAAAAATGATTAACACAAAACAAATACTGCAACACCTTATAATTTCTGCAATACTTACCCAGATTTTTAGTCATAAATTATGAATAATTCTTAAGGTTGATCTACATGTTCGTTCGCTCAATTCTTGCTTTGAGTTTAAGCTGTTTATTAACAGGTACAGCTTTTGCTGCATCTACAGCTGAGCAACCTCTAACGCCTAAAAAAGTTGCTGCTCCCGTTGAAGATCCTATTGATCCACTTGCTATTGACAGTTCTGCTTCAAGTGTAGAAACACAGATAAGCCAGCAAGAGCAACAAGACTTAGACAAAGCTGCAAACACGCTACAAAATTTAGAAAAAACTGAGGATAAAAACTCAGGTACTGCTATTGCCCCATCGGCTCCACAGACCACGACTGCAAAAACGGCAAGCAATCCCAACGCGCCTAAAGCATCTTGGACTTTAGATGGAATCAACAATGCAGAATGGTACGAAAATATTGGCAAGGGTCAATTCCCTGTCTATGCTCGTGCCCATGTCATGTTAAATAATGCACATGCTTCACCTGGTGCAATTGATGGTTCAAGCGGTATGAATACGCTGAAAGCCATTGCTTCATTCCAACAAATGAATGGCATTAAACCAACGGGTGAGCTGACCAAAGAAACTTGGGATGCATTAATTTCTCAACAAGGCAATAAGCCTGCTTTTGTGGAATACACGATAACTGCTGAAGATCTAAAAGGTCCTTATGCAAAATCAATTCCACGTGATTATGCTTTACAAGCAAAAATGCCAGGTTTGTATTACACCCGTGTCACCGAAATGCTGGGTGAAAAATTCCATATGGATGAAGAGTTCTTAAAGAAACTTAATCCTAAAGCAACATTTAACAAAGTTGGTGAAAAGATCGTTGTCACCAATATCCGTAACGAATTGCCTGAAAATATCCATTTAATTGTGGCGCATAAAGGCGCGAAACAATTGTATTTATTTAATGCGCAAAACCAAATGGTCGGCTCATTCCCTGCCACGATTGGTAGTTCTGATACGCCATCGCCAACAGGAACGTATAAAGTTACCGGTGTTGCACGCAACCCTTGGTATAGTTACTCGCCAAGTAACTTTGTACAAGGCAAAAACTTAAAACCATTATCATTACCACCTGGTCCAAATGCCCCTGTAGGGAATATCTGGATTGGCTTGAGTAAGAAATCATTTGGTATTCATGGTACGCCAAACCCATCTGCAATTTCGAAAACAGCTTCACATGGTTGTATTCGTTTGACCAACTGGGATGCCAATGACTTAGGTAAAAAAGTTAAATCAGGTGTAACGGTTAAATTCCTAGAATAATCTTATACTTGATGAAATGAAAACCAGTGTGCATACACTGGTTTTTTTATTGCAAAAGATAAAAAACTGATCGTTCTAAAAACAAAACAATATGTTGCTATTTTGCTATTTCATCCCAATTACTTAAATATTAATATTCACTCATGTTAAAAAATAAAGAATTGGAGACTTGAGATGAATACTTTTTTACATCACAGCGAAAACCGTGGTCACGTAAAAATGGGTTGGTTAGACACCAAACATAGTTTCTCTTTTGGTAGCTGGTACGATCCTAAATATATGGGTGTTGGTTCTTTACGTGTAATCAATGATGATACCATTGCAGCACATAAAGGTTTCGGTACTCATCCACATGACAATATGGAAATTTTGACCTGTGTGCTCAAAGGTACCATTTCACACAAAGACAGCATGGGAAATGAACGTCATATCCATGCCGGTGAATGGCAATTGATGAGTGCGGGTACAGGTGTACAACACAGTGAAATCAACCAAGGTGATGAAGCCGTTCATATGCTACAAATTTGGGTGATTCCAAATGTTCAAGATGCTGAACCGAATTATCAACAAATTGAACGTGATCCTAAAAAATCACCTAATGAATGGCAATTGATTGTGGGGCCAAATGACAATGCGCCGATGCATATTCGTCAAGATGCTGAAATTAAAGCGGCATATTTGGAAAAAGGTCACACACTTGAAGTGAAAGCAACCCAAAAATTTAACTATGTACATGTGATCGAAGGTGAGATTGATATTGCCGGTCAAGTCGTTAAAGCAGGTGATGCTTATTTATTTGACGAAGATTCAACACTCACTGCACATGAAGATAGCCAATTTATTTGGTTTGATTTAAACAGCTAATCCGTATGCAATAAAAAACCTCCGTATGCAATATATGGAGGTTTTTTTTATGTCGAGCTTGTTGAATAAGTTAGCAGCAGTGTTTAAGCACAATAATCTTTTTTCTGATCTTTAATCAATGATAGAGCAGCATTCCAAGCGGCCTGAATAATTGGTTCAGCAGCATCACTTTCAAATTGCTTCACCGTATATTCACATATTTGCTTACTCGGATAATGCAGTTTTGAGCTACTCATGGCTTTGATCTGAACTTGACAAGCCCGTTCTAAAAAGTAAATTTCGTGAAATGCTCTTGCGATACTATTACCAGTGGCGAGCAAACCATGATTACGTAAAATCATGCAACGGTAATTGCCCAAATCCTCAACCAAACGCTCTCGCTCTGCGGTGGAAAACGCGATGCCCTCATATTCATGATAAGCAATATTATTATAAAACTTCAGTGCATGTTGCGATAAAGGCAATAAACCTTTTTCTTGTGCAGACACCGCAATCCCGTCTGCCGTATGGGTATGAATAACACAGTGAATATCATCTTTGGCATGGTGTAAGGCAGAATGAATGACGAAGCCTGCGACATTGACCATCTTCCCTTGATCATAATCGGCCACGATATTCCCTTCATGATCAATCTTCACCAAATCTGATGCTTTCATCTGATCAAATGTCACCCCATAGCGGTTAATCAGAAAATGATCAGGCTCATGCGGGACACGTAAACTGATATGGGTATCAATCAAATCGGTCATTCTATAGTGAGCAATCAAGCGATAAAGGGCTGCTAACTGACAACGTGCTTCCCATTCAGCTTTATCAATATGCTTTGGACGTTTCATCCTAAAATCCTTTTTATTGCCAATGTATAAACATCATTACTTTTAGCGAGTGTTCAACAAATTAACAAGTTTTAATTCGTGAATGATAACTAAAGCATCAATTTCGGGGTTGCATAATATAAAAAATCCAAATCAATAATTGAATATTGATTTGGATTAAAATTATTAATTATCATATTTTTTATTATTATTTATATTTATCAAATTATTATAATAAAGATTTATATTTTGTTTGTTCTTATTAAAATAAAAAATTAAATTATTATTTATTTTAATTCTTCATTATTGTTATAAAACGCCCTCATTCGTTGTTATAAGAATAGATTTAAATACTGAGCTGATAGAGCAATTTTTTACCCTTAAAAGTTAAATCCTTAATAAAAACAATATCCCTATTATCTAAGTAAGAAATAGCATCATCAATTTCAATGTAGTCTTCATCAATCAACCATGAAATATCCAATTCGTTTAAATCAACCATACCGACTAAGTAAATAGCCTGATTTTTATTTTGTCGATTTTGAATATTTTTTAGAATTTCGCGTATCTTAATCCAGTCTTTGATATTTTAAATCTCATCGTGCTTACAGGTTCTATTATATTTATTGGAGAATTAAATACTAGATAGAGAAATGCCCTATGCGACAAAATCTGTCGCATAGGGCATCACTATAAAAAACCACAATATCTGTATAAATTTCATCCATAAATATGGATAAGAATTTCCCCTACAATCGCTTTAAAATTGCAATATGAAAGCTTGAATTCACGCCCTATATTCTGTTCTCGTGCTTATAGTCAAACAAGGAAAAATCACATCTGCTTGTGGCACTTCTTACAAACTCACTGCAAGCGTCCCAATTTTTGTGCATGTGATTGACCTTTGCAAAATCACGATTGCATATTTCACTCGTGTACAAACTTTTGCTCAATGAGATGTCATACGTAATCCCATTCCCCACAACCAATGAATGCCACGCTTTTCACGGTAAAATCTGCTGTTTAATCATTTGAAGTCACAATCTTATCCCTTTGCCTCAAGAAGACTGCGATAAGGACTTTTCAGCATCACTTGATTCTAGCTTGATCTCATCAGGCTGTTTTTCTCCACGATTTAAAAATAGATTTAATAAAATTGCGGCCAAAGTTGCTGTACCGATTCCACCAAGATCAAATGAACCAATATGTACACTAAAATTACCTGCTCCCATGATCAAGCTGACCGCAGCAATAATTAAGCTACTGTTTTTAGTGAAATCAATTTTGTTATCAATCCAAATCTTTGCACCAGCCACTGTGATTAAACCAAACACCACAATTGAAGCACCACCTAAAAGCGCAACAGGAATAGTACTAATTACAGCTCCAAATTTAGGTGATAAGCCCAACAAAATGGCAAAGATCCCAGCAATCACAAAGACAGTAGTTGAATAAATTTTAGTGACGGCCATAACCCCAATATTTTCAGCATAGGTGGTCATGCCTGTCCCACCAACAGAAGCTGATAAACTGGTACATACACCATCGGCAAAAAAAGCACGTCCCATATAAGGTGATAAATCACGGCCTGTCATTGCAGATACTGCTTTAAAGTGACCTAAATTTTCAGCGACCAGAATTATTGCCACGGGCGCAATTAACAGCATGGCATTGGCATTAAACGTAGGTGCAACAAAATGTGGTAGGCCTAACCATGCAGCATTGCTAATGACTGCAAAATCGATAGCTTTGCCAAAACCCATTACATTGGCAAGGATAAAATATAAGACATATGCACAGACCAAACCCAACAACAATAATAAGCGACGCATCATGCCTCGGGTAAATACAGCAATCGCACTGATACACAGAATGGTTAGAATTGCCATCCAAGTATCAAATGAATTTGCTGAAACACTTTTAATGGTGACGGGTGCCAAATTTAGTCCAATGATCATCACGATTGCACCCGTAACAATCGGTGGCATCAACTTTTCAATCCAACCTGTTCCAGTCTTCATGACAATTAAACCAATCGCGGCATACACTAAGCCGCAAGCGATGGTCCCCCCCAAAGCCAAGGCAATATTCGGATTTGATCCCACTCCAGCATAGCCTGTTGCAGCAGCGACAGCACCAATAAATGCAAAACTCGATCCGAGATAACTGGGCATTCTTCCACCTGTCATCAAGAAAAATAGAATCGTGCCAATACCCGTGATAAATATGGTTAAATTGGGATCAAAGCCCATTAGTAAAGGGGCAAGAACCGTTGCACCAAACATTGCAAAAGCATGTTGCAAGCCCAAAACAATACTTTTTCCAGCAGGTAAATATTCATCAATTTGCACAGGGGTTTGATCTAAATTTCCTGTGTATGGTTTAAATGATGTAAACCATGGTTCTTTTGTCGCCATTTTCTAAGTCCCCATATTGAGAGATCAACATACATTTTGAGGTTCACAGTAACTGCGTTTGAAATATAGAAGCGCATTTAAACTTGGGTTGTGACGAATTGCTTTGACCTGACAAAACAATACATCATGACTGCCGACCACTTGACTGGATACCACTTCACAATCAAATGAAATTAGGGCGTTATCTAACACGGGAGAACCTGTCACCAGTTCACTCCATTCAGCTTGCGCAAATCTCTGTTGCATCGGTGTTTTGCCACCAAAGAGATTCGACAATTCGGCTTGATTTGAACCCAATGTATTGACACATAAAACTTTATTTTCAGAAAAAATGTGATATACCGAAGCAGCCCGATTGAGACATACCAATAAGGTTGGAGGTGAATCCGTTACACTACACACTGCGGATGCGGTAAAACCTGCCTGCCCTGCATCGCCTTTGGTGGTAATCACATTGACCGCAGCACCTAGGTTAGACATACCTTGTCTAAAAATAGCTTGATCGATTTCTAAATGGACATTGGCTTCACACGGAGTGTTAAACTCAATTATTTCACCAGTAAGTGCACTTTCCTGTTTGATCATTTGCATCATGACGCTCCCACCCCAATGCGCAAATGTTCATCGAGGTTAAAATTATTTTTGAAAAAAATGATTAAAACGCATAGACAAATCTAGACATGCTTTATCCCACATGTGCTACAGATGCAATTTCTACTAAAGCTTCAGGTTTAACTAGTCCGACCTGTACACAATATCGAGCGGGTTTATCATTGGGAAAATATTCAGCATAGACCACATTTACTGCAGCATAATCTGCCCAATCTTTGACGAATATTGAGTTAAAGGTAATATCATCCATTGTCCCACCTGCAGTTTCGATGACGCTTTTAATGGTTTCTAAAATATGCCGGGTTTGCCCTGCGGCATCACCGACACAGACCACATCATTATTTTCATCAAAAGCCAACGTACCTGAGACATAAACAATATTGTCTGCCTTGGTTGCTGGCACATAAGGTGCTAGGGGATTAGCTGTACCTATTGGGATCACAACTTGTTTCGACATTTTAAATTCCTTTATTTTTCCTTAAAGCATCTTCGCCATAGACTTCAATACTAGATATGGCAAAAGACAAATAACCAGTTTAAAACCACTAAGCCGATTGACTGAAAGTCACAGAATTTGGCTGTGCCTGTTGAGTATTAAAAGTCTTTACAAATGACGCCGTGTCAGACACCCATCCAAAAAAAGTTTGAATGTTATATAAGGCTGCCTCTTGCGCTGTTTGAGGACCCGCTTGATAACATGCATCTTTAAGCGCCACACCAAAGTATTCCAAGAAAAAACCATCTCTGAGGGTTGATTCCACACAAACATTGGTGGCAATACCCACGAAAACTAAATTTCGAATACCACGGGCACGTAAAATGCTGTCCAGCGCTGTATTAAAAAAGCCGCTATAACGTGGTTTCTCGATCACAATGTCTTGAGCTTGAGGCCTTAACTCATCAATTAATGCAAAATCCCAACCTCCTTTTGCCAATAATTTGCCTTGTAAGGCAGGATTTTTACGCATGGTTTTTAAGGCATTGGATTTATGAAAGTTAGGAGAACCTAGACCACCTGCTTCTACATATTGCTGATCCCATCCGTTTTGGAAATAGATCACTTGGATGCCCACGGTATGTGCTGCATCAATGCTTTTTTTAATATTGGCAACCACAGGTTGAGTGGCTGAAACATCAAAACCAGCCAAATCTAAATAACCACCAATTGAGGTATAGGCATTTTGCATATCAATCACGATAAGCGCCGTTTGTTCTGGTGCAAGCTGAATTGATTCTGGTTCTGCTTTTAAAACTCTGCCCGTTCCTGCATGTGCGGTAAAATCTGTACAGACCAGATGTTCTACAGCTTTAGCGTCATTCATCATACTCATGCGCTTTTCTCCAAAATGGGTTGAGCTGATTGATAGCTTGCAACAACCTCCTGACGGCAAGTCATCAAAGGCTGAATACGTTGTCCAAAATCCTCAACCCCTTGTATAAAATCATCAAAAGTTAAAAGAATCCCTTCAGTACCTTGAATTGTAGAAATTTGGTCCAGCATCTTAGCCACATTTTCATACGAACCAACGATTGTTCCCATGTTGATATTGACGGGGGAAACACTTGAAGCCATTTGACGAATATTGGTATCTGTACCCGATGTTTGATCTTTGCCACCTTGGTTCATTAACCAATTAATCGCCTCTAGATCTGCACCTTGGTTATAGTTCTCCCATTTCGCCATGGCGTGTTGATCTGTCTCTGCGGCAATCACCATAAACAAAACATAAGTTTGTACATCTCTTCCAGTTTGGTCGGTATGTACTTTTAAACGGTCATTGATTTCAGCGTAGGCGGTTGGTGTATTTAACCCTTTACCAAAGACAAAATTATAATCTGCATATTTTGCAGAGAACGCTAAGCCCGCATCAGACTGGCCTGCACAAATAATTTTCATATCAGCTTGTGGCATTGGCTTTACTTGGCAATCCTCCATTTGGAAGAACTCGCCTTTAAAATCAGATGTTCCAGTTGCCCAAAGCTCACGTAAAATTTCGACATATTCAGATAAATAATCATAACGTTTAGAGAAATAATCATTCCCTGGCCATAGTCCCATTTGGGTATATTCTGGTGGTTGCCATCCCGTCACAACATTTAGCCCAAAACGTCCATTTGAAATTGAATCAATCGTAGATGCCATACGTGCCACGATGGCTGGTGGCATCACCAAAGTCGCGGCTGTCGCAAAAATTTTAATTTTACTGGTGACTGCGGCCAAACCTGCCATTAATGTAAACGTTTCTAAGTTATAATCCCAAAATTCAGTTTTACCACCAAAACCACGCAGTTTAATCATGGACAATGCAAAATCAAAACCATAATGTTCTGCACGCTGTACAATCTGTTTATTTAACTCAAATGTTGGCTTATATTGCGGTGCATTTTCTGAAAGCAACCAGCCATTATTTCCAATCGGACAAAACACACCAATTTTCATAGCTAAACCTCACTGGACAAAAAAATATTCTAAAAAACATCTGATCAAAAATTTAAAACTTCACTCAACTTATAATTATTAATAATGCATAGTGCATGCCACTAAATTTAATGTATTGTTTTTATTGTTAAAATTTTAATTATTATTTTTTATTTTACCTTTTGGTAAAATTTATGAATTTCTCAAGTAAAAAATTAAACTAAAATAGTGCATAAATGCATCATTTTAGATCATTGAAATTTCTAAATCGGATTTAACAAAAAATAAAAAACCGCATAAAAATGCGGTTCGATAGCATAACAATTTTCGTTTAATCAACCAGTATTTTAATAAAATAAATAACCTATTAAAAATCAAAATTAAAACCGCAATTAAAACCATAACAAAATCAATATTTATAATATTTTACAAGCACCCTCAACAGCTAATCGAAGCTATCTTGCATATATTTTTTATGACCACCATAACCAATATTAATAATCATATTTGCAGCCGTCATGTTTTTTTCTATATTTCATTTCCTAAAGAAAGCGCTGGCTTTTATCCTACTTTGGCCTCAGATGTCGTCAAAAATATAAATCGTGCAGGACAACGATTGGCAGAAGTAGGCCCCATTTTTACTACATCATAAATCTGCTCAGTGCTGATTATTTTATCTAACTAGCCATTATAGTTATGGCTGCTAAGCACAATTGATTTATATTCATATTTAGGTTGTGGTTTATAGCACCTCTTCTACTAAATTTTGAATTAAAATCTGATTGACTGTCTTACTTTCTGTTACAGAGGATGCATGTGCTCCTGTTTCCAACAGTGTTAATACGCCATGCCCCAATGCTTTTTTAAGATCGATACTCTTTTGATAAGGCACTAAAAAATCATCTTTGTTGGCAATATAATACACATCCGTTTTTGCCAAAGCTGCGACATGTTCAGGTAAAATTTTAAAATTCATCAATGCATTCATACGTACCAATACATTGTTGATGGGTGGGAAATCATCGAATCCAGAATTTTCAATATCCTGAATTTTTTGAATATGTTTTGAAATATAGGCAGGCGGATATAGGAATAAAGCTTGTACCCGTATATAAGCTTCAACACCTACATTTTCTAATAAAGTAATACGTGCCTGAAAACACTTTTGTGTATGCGGATCAAGTGCATCCCAAGCATTAATAAAAGTAAGACTGGTTAATGATATATCTGTGTTCTGAACCAAGACCGCCAATTCTGCCCCGATGACCGCGCCCAAAGCATGTCCAATAAAATGGCATTGTTTGATCTGTTGTTGTTGCAGAATATCGAGAATTTGTTTCGCCATATTTTTGATTGAGTATGATGTTGGCAATGCATCAGAATTCGCATGACAACCTTCTTGATCATAAACAAGCACTTGAAAATATTGGGTTAATGTTTCAATTTGTGGTTGCCAAAATGAGGCGTGCCCGCCTAAACCTGAAGATAAAACGACAATTTCAGCATCTTGCTGAGTAACACAAGGAAAAATTCGATAGCTCATTGTTTTACCATTCTATTAATTAGTTGATTTAATAACAGCAAAAAATATGCCGAATCCTTGTTATGTTTAGGTTGGTTTTTTAAAGGCTTTTGATGACCAATGTAAACGGTAGGGTTTTTATCCGATCCTTTACATACTAAACATAACATGGGCATATTTTTGACATAAAACTAAAAAGACTCTTGATAAAATGAATCTTTTATTCAAAATAATTCGATATCATAAACATAGACCTACCCATTAAAATTTGGATATTGGATTAAATCCCTTAAATGTATCTTAAAAAAAAGCAACAAGAATGTTGCTTTAAAATACAAAAGACTTTCAGCGTTATCCGAATAGATTGTTTCAATCAACGCATGCGTTTTAAGTTATAGGTTACCACACCCCAGATTTCAAATTCTTGCCCTTCTTCAATATAAATATTTTTAAATTCTGGATTCTCAGCTTTTAACCAAACTTTCGGTGGATCAAACTGTTTATCGATCATCAGGCGCTTCACCGTGAAATCATTATCAATACGGGCAATCACAATATCACCAGATTTTGCAGAAATACTACGATCTACAATCAATGGATCTTCAATATCAATACCAACATCTAGCATTGAAAGCGAATTTGCTTTAACAATAAAGGTAGAACTTTCATTTCGAATTAAATATTCATTCATATCCAATGATTGTTCTATGCTATCTTGAACAGAAAATGGCACACCAGCAGCGACTCGTTCTGTCGCAAGTGGAATCTGATAGACCTTATCATTTTTAGGCTGAATGGTCTGGATATTCATGCTAGAGCTTAAATCACTGAGCTGGCCGTTTTTGAAATTTTTCAGTAACCAGTTTTTGATAAAATCTACTTGTGACTCTGGGACACGGATAACTTTGGTCGGCTCACTAAACTGTGCCTTACGCCCAGCATTGGCTCTCGCACCTCCGTGTTCAAATTCTACTTTCTTAGACATTATTTATCCTATATGCTTCATAAAAGCCTGTAAAATCAATATAGCTTGAAAAAGTTACAAATTCAAGTTGACGGCAAGTTTTTTTTGAATAACAATAACTCTATCGATCAGTTTTGATACATCTATTTGAACAAGGACGACAAAGATAATCAATATACTTATCATAAATCAATAATTTAGAATACAGACATCTTGTTAATTTATTGATATTTTTGAATAAGTTCTCTGATCCCACTTAAGCACTTAATTGATTGATTTTCTATGTGGAGACATAAAAATGGCGACTCAACGTGATGCAAT
Organism: Acinetobacter sp. Root1280; assembly: GCF_001425285.1. NCBI lineage: Bacteria > Pseudomonadati > Pseudomonadota > Gammaproteobacteria > Moraxellales > Moraxellaceae > Acinetobacter > Acinetobacter sp. Root1280. Next base: position 110,396 of record NZ_LMED01000028.1, read on the forward strand.
TCTTGGTTATGCAGACGAACAACATGCTTACTATATTCGTTTGATTGAAGACAATAATGTGTTAGGCAGCCAGTATGGTTTATTTTGTGAAAATACCAATAGCGATATCGCTGAAAGTATCATGACCACATTATTTTTAAAGAAATCATTTTGGTTAAATGGTTCTGAATTTAGTGATATTGTTAAAGGTTTAGAACCTCTTCCACTTTAAGCTGATGCCAACCTGATAAAATTGGATTTGCTTAAATATTCAACTGAAGTTTATGATTTGATATGTATTTCGTGATTAAAATGTCGTTGTATTCCCCTCGATACAACGACGATTTAATTTTCAATTGATCACGCTATCGATTGAGTTTAGATCCTTGTCATAAGTATTAAGCTTTTTAATCAAATACTCACCGCCCATGATCTCTTGTTTGATTATTCCTTTTTCGTTATTCCTGCTTTATCCGTTTCTTGATTATCTTGCCCTTTTATTGAGCCCCCTACTGAGCGCTTTATCAGTCACTTATAAAGATCATTGATCACCTCGTATTCACGAGTTGCTGAAATACTCAGATCAATCCAATTCCTCCTGTTTATTCATGGCACTTATTTTGCTTAATAAATATTACGTTTTTCAATAATCGTAATACTCAAGCTAAAATGAGGGCGGTAAATATGGGTTATGTCGCAAAGGAAATTGGTCAAAAGAACAAGCTATTACTGAGCTTATGTTCTTTTTTGATCCCTATTTTGCTCTGGTGTGCGGTCAGTTATTTACCTTTTATTTGGCACCCTCAAGTGCAAATTACAAATTCTGGTAGTGTCTCGTATTTTCAAGTTGGCAGCCGTGTTGAAAAAAGTGTGTTCTATAGTGAGGCACAAAATGCGGTCGATCACCATTCTGCACCACCACAAGGTATTTTAGTTAATCCCATTTACTTACCTGCACCACATGAAGTGGCTAAAGCCTTGGTCACTGCATTTACCACACCGCCAGAACAACCAGATACACCATGGTTTCATCAAAGCTTATGGCACAGTATTAAAATCGTTTTTTCTGCTTTTTTAATCTCTTCAATTTTTGGTATTCCGCTGGGGATCTTCTGTGGTTTCTCACAAAAAATATCGCTGCTTACAGAACCTTTTGTTGAGTTTTTCCGTTATTTACCTGCACCTGCATTTGGCGCACTTGCTGTTGCCATTCTCGGAATCAATGATGCGCCTAAGATTGCGATTATTGTAATTGGAACGCTATTTCAACAAATCCTAATTATCGCCAATACAACCCGTATGGTCGATAAAGGCTTAATTGAAGCCGGCTATACCCTTGGAACCAATAAGCTTAAAAGCCTATTCAATGTAGTAATTCCTGCGGCTTTTCCAGATATTTACCGTGATTTACGTGTCTTGCTGGGTTGGGCGTGGACCTATTTGATTGTGTCTGAATTGATTGGTACGACCTCAGGTATTACATGGTTTATTACTCAACAAGCACGCTATCAAAACTTTGACAATGTCTATGCCGCGATCTTGATTATCGGCGTGATTGGGCTGGTTTGTGATGTGTTATTAATGAAAGTGGGCGAGCGTATGTTCGCATGGAAAGCAGGGGCAAAATAATGAATGACTCAACTTTTAATTCAGCTGAATATTTTCAAAAAATTTATGCACGCCCTATCATCTTAGAGGCCAAACGACTGAGCCAAGTATTTAAACATGGTAAAACTGAACGAACCGTTTTAAATCAACTGGATCTTAAAATCCATAAGCGTGAATTTATTTGTGTGATCGGTCCATCAGGCTGCGGAAAATCAACCTTAAGCCGAGTGATTGCAGGTTTAGATCCATATCATAGTGGTGAGATCTTGGTCGATGGCGAAGCTATTACAGGCCCAAGCCCTGAACGTGGCATGGTATTTCAGGGATATACCCTATTTCCTTGGAAAACGGTTAAAGAAAATGTCATGTTCGGCCCACGAATGAAAGGTGCCAGCCAAATGACTGCGGAAGCCAATGCACGGGAATGGATCAATATTATTGGCTTAGACAAATACGAAAACCAATATCCACATCAACTTTCTGGTGGAATGAAACAGCGTGTTGCCATAGCACGAGCTTTGGTCAATGAACCAAAAATCTTATTGATGGATGAACCTTTTGGTGCGCTTGATCCGCATACTCGCCAAAAGATGCAAAAACACTTAATGGATTTATGGCAAAACATTGATATCACAATTATTTTTGTCACGCATGATATGGATGAAGCCATTTTATTGGCTGATCGTATTGTCGCGTTAAAAGCCAATCCCGGTGAAATTAAAGAAATTATTGAAGTAGATTTACCGCGCCCACGTTCATTAGATCTTATGGCAACACCCGCTTTTCAACATTTAAGAGCGCGAGTGGATCAGTTGGTCCATGCTCAGGAAGATGAGCTAGATCCATCACTACAAGACTTACCCAAAATACCGCGTATGACCCAAGTCAGTACAGGTCAATAAGCAGACGGATTTTTAGAGCATTTGGGACGACCCAAATCGCTAAATTCTTTGTTGGACGGCCAACCTTGGTGATATTCATGTCAAACACATATGTTTTACCGCTGGTGGACATTTCTTTACTCTCCAGCCCTGAGCTTCAAGATCGACTCACGGTCGCACACGCTTTAGATCAGGCATGTAAAGATGTTGGTTTCTTATATTTAACAGGAGAACAATTTAAACCTGAGTTATTTCAAAAGCTTTATCACACTGCCCAGCAATACTTTGCCCAAGATACTGCCATTAAGATGCAGCATTATATTGGCTTATCAGAAAATCATAGTGGTTATGTGCCGATCGGTGAAGAACGCTTTGTTGAAACAAGTTATGATCTCAAAGAGGCCTATGATGTCAATTATGATCACCAGAGCCAAGCAGATCGTCGCCCCTTGGTTGGCCCAACACAGTGGCCTGATGACCCGATATTTAAGCAGCAAGTCTCTGCCTATTATCAGCATATCAAAGCGATTGGGCATGAAATTTTCCAAAGTTTTGCACTGGCACTCGGTCTAGATGAGCATTATTTTGATGCACATATTTCCAAAGCCCCCAGCCAACTTCGCCTAATTCATTATCCTTACCATCCTGAAATTCAGGATAAAGAAGGTATCGGTGCGCATACCGATTATGAATGTTTCACTTTGCTATTACCCACAGCGCCCGGATTACAAGTGCTTGATAAAACGGGGCAATGGATTGATATCCCCCTTCTTGAAAATACTTTGGTTATGAATATTGGCGATATGATGGAAATTTTATCCAATGGTCGATATTTAGCAACCAAACATCGTGTTAAAAAAGTGTCTGAAGAACGCTATTCATTCCCGTTTTTCTTCTCTTGTGATTATGACTATGTAATTCAGCCTTTACTCAAAGATCAGCCTGCACAATATGCGCCTTTAAAAGGAGGTGAACATCTTTTTAATCAAACCGCACAAACCTTTCAGTATCTCAAAGAAAAAGTGGCACGGGGCGACATTCAACTTGAAAATGCCCGCCCGCTTTATTCATTTGGTTTAAGCCAAAATGAGGAGTCGAAATGAACTTATTAGAACTCTGTACACAACTTAAACCAACGGATGATTCAGCCTGCTTATTGCCGCAATATTTATTGGGTGCTTTTCGCCGTAAGAGCATTACCTTTGCCAATGGTTTAACCGATGAAAACACCCTGGTCTATTGGTTTCAATCCAAGACATTTACCATTGATTTACGCTTAAAAGACCCTCGATTAACACCCGTTTTAGAACGACAAGGTTGGGTTGGCGATACTCTTTGGGATGCTCAAAATCAATTACTTTCATGGCATCTCAGCAGTAATTATCAAAATCATGTGCAATGGCCCGAACCTGCAAAATTGTATTCGATTGGCAATGCCATACTCGAGTTTTCACCCAGCCATGCTTATGTTGAGGATTGGCGTCAACAAGCGACGCGTGGCATTTATCTTGGCTTACGTTTATTTAAAATTGAAAATACTGAGTTAAATACCAGTTATCCTGCGGATGGCGGCTTGATCCTTTGTGATCATTTTATTGCCTTTGCCAAGTCTCGACATCCCGATATACAACAGGCTCTTAAATCCGCTGAGACGTTAACAGATGCTATTTTTCAGCAACAGATCAGTCTAGAAGCTATCCAAGACTATGAGGTTTCGATCAGTTTTGATCAACAGATCATCGAACTTAGTACCGTCACCAACAAAGTTGGAAGCAAGATTGATCTTGAAAATTTCCAACAGCTTGATCGCAACACACTAGTACAACAGCGAATTATCGATGGTGAACTGTGCCGTTTATATTTCACACTCGATGTATTTCAAGCAGATTTTTGCTTTACAACACTCACGGGCACTTCAACTGCTAGCCAAAGTTGGTTTGATCATGAAGAAAATCACCTTTTCCATCATGCAAAAATAGCCTTATAAGGAATATTTCCAAGCAATGTCTTTTTTATATTTAATCATTGCCATTGTGGCAGAAGTCATCGCGACTTCTGCCATGAAAGCATCTGATGGTTTTAGTCAGTTATCTGCATCGATCATCACCGTGATCGGATATGCGGTTGCCATTTATTTTTTATCACTGACCATGAAAACGATTCCTGTTGGTATTACTTATGCGCTTTGGTCGGGCGCAGGTATTATTTTAGTGTCTTTAGTCGGCTTCTTTTACTACAAACAACACTTAGATTTAGCTGCAATCATTGGTTTGGTATTTATGATTATTGGAATTTTAATTATTCATCTTTTTTCAAAAAGCACAGAAATATAATCAATGGATAATCATATTTTAATGTGATTAAGCTCTATATAATATTTTTGCACCTAAAATAAAATAGCCCGAGACATGCTTAGGCTATTTTTCAAACTATCTAACTCTTTTAAAAAACGTTATTTCAACTCTTGTAACAATGTTGGATAAATCAGACCATCGACATTTTGTTCGGTTTTATAGATGCCATTTTCCACGTTGAATTTATTGACGTGATAAGACGAGCCATAGATCGAATCAAAACCATTGCCTTTGCTAAAGACTTTTTGATTGGCTTCTAAATCAAGTAAATGGGTACCATTCACCATTGTTTCGTATTGTTTTGGATCGACCCCAGAACGAATTGCCATAATTTTTACAGCATCTGCATGTGTCGCAGGATCATTGATGTATTTCACCGTCTTGTCCCACACTTGAAGGATCTTTTTCCATTCATCTTTATGTGCAGTTAAATGACTCATATTTACGGTCAGGGTGTCATAAATTAATCCTGGTTTATCCTTCGATGTATAAATGATTTTTGATCCAGCTACCGCTTTTAATGCCTGACTGGCAACAGGTTGCCATACCGCAATCGCTGAAACATCGGGGCTGGATAGAACTTGTGGTAATTGATTGGTGGCAGAATTGACCAATTTGATTTCATTGATTGGGATTTTTTGATCTGACATTGCTGTTGCAAGGAGCAAGTGATCGACCAGACCTTTTTCAACACCAACAGATTTACCTTTTAAATCATGAATACTATTGATCCCATCTTTGGCAATAATCACATCATTGCCCGCAGAGTAGTCCGTTGCCATAATCATCATGCCTTGGGTACCACCTGATGCCGTCACCAAGTTATCGCCATTGGTGACAAATACTGCATCTAATTGATTGGCTGAAAAGGCTGAGAGTGATGCTGAATAATCAAACCATTTAAACTCAACATTGAGACCAGCTTCTTTTAGCCAGCCTTTTTCAATCGCAACCTGCCACGCCACAAAACCCGGCCAATCACTATAGCCAATGGTGATTGGTTTTGCATTTGCTGAAGCTTGAGTACCTTCTTTCGCTTGTGGAATTTTTGCTGTGTTGTCACAACCAGCGAACAACATTGCAGATAATAGTGATACTGATAATAAAGATTTATGGATCATACAGATACTCCCCCGATTTAATCATTTTGCAGAATTGGTGGCATCACAGCATCCATCAGCTCCAGATGCCCTTTGATCACACCCTTGAGTGCTGTAAATTGTTGGCTTATATGCCAAAGCTCAGAACTTGCCCCTTGCATCAGCATGACTTGTAAGATTTTTTGTTGATCAAGTTGAATATGCAGTGAACTGATCACTTGTGTTAAAAACTGTTGTTGTAAATCAATCAGTTGATTTCGAAGTGGCATTTGTCCTGCATCATAAAGAATGGTCAAAGTGCCGACCATGACTTCATTTGCCTGTGCCTGTTCCGCAATCAGGTGTTTATTGATCATGTCAACAATCGCTTGAGAACGACTTTCGTAGTGCTGATCAACAATTTTCTGATCGAGTGCATTTAGCGTTGCTTCAGGTACAGTAATGCTGATTCGAGCCAACTTTTGTTTAGCCACAAACTTATCCTTTTACCTTGTTGACAGAAGTGTTTTGTTTGATATATACGCCTGCACGTACACTGAATAAATCTATAAAAAATGCTTTAAGCGGATGTGTTTTTTTGACTGCTGTTTTGACCTGATTCATAGCACAACTCCATCTCAGTATTACCAAATTAGGTTTTTGTATTACTGATATAACAATGCAGAAAATGTGCCAGTTTTTAACCAAGTTTTTGCTGGTTTTAGCATGTATTTATGGATGATTTTTGGGCAAAAATAAATTAAATGCACAAGCATAGCGCGAAGCGTTATATAGGTTTAACAGTAAAGCCTCTTTTATTTTAATTTTAATCGGCTAAGTCTTTCTAACTTATGACACTTGATAGGATTATGGCTGTAAAGCAAATAGAAAAAATTAAATCTATGTTTGAAACAGAAAAGGAGCATCATCACTGATGCTCCTGTGTTGATTTTTATCAGGCTACAGGTGCTAAGGTAAACAACACCTGTCCAGTCTTAACCGTCTGACCTTTTTCAATGGTGATGGCTTCCACCTTCATCCGTTCAGGTGCAACAATCGGAATTTCAATTTTCATCGCTTCAATCACCGCAAGGGTTGCACCTTCTTCAACAATATCTCCAGAAGCACATTCGATTTTCCAGATTGAACCAGGCATATGTGATTCAACTGCACAACCACCTTCGGGGATACTGACTGCTTCGCCATCCTCTACAGTATCTAAACCTTCTGATACATATTCTTGTAAACCTGCAGCATGCCAACGACGGCGCTCTGCTTCAAAGTTGGCTTGTTGCGTCTGTTTAAAAGCATGAATACTGTCTTGATTTGCAGCAAGGAAATCATTGTATTCTTTAAGATTAAGCACACCATCTTCAATACGCAGTTGCAAACGCCCTGCTTTAAAATCTTCACGCATTTGTAGCAATTCTACTTCTGAAACCTCATAGAATTTAACCTGATCAAAGAAGCGTAATAACCACGGTTTGCCAGCTTCAAAATTGGCATTTTTACGATAACGGCTCCACATTTGTGTGGTACGTCCCACAAATTGATAGCCCCCGGGACCTTCCATACCATAAACACACATATATGCCCCACCGATACCAACAGCATTTTCTGGTGTCCAAGTTCTTGCAGGGTTATATTTTGTTGTGACCAAACGCTGACGCGGATCAAGTGGTGTGGCAACGGGCGCACCTAAATAGACATCACCCAATCCCATGACCAGATAATTGGCACTATAGACCACATCTTTTACCGCTTGCTTTGATGCTAGGCCATTGATACGACGAATAAACTCAATATTATCAGGGCACCACGGTGCATCAGGACGGACGATTTGTGTATAGCGCTCAGTCGCCAATTGGGTTTGTGAATCTTCCCATGCCAGTGGTAAATACACGGTCCGTGAAGGCACTTGCATATTGTGAATATCGGGCAGTTCCGCTTCCGCTCGTTGAAGTTTTTCCAATAGCTCAAGTTGATCGATTTGAATTGAATCAAAATGAATTTGTAATGAACGAATCCCCGGAGTCAGATCAATAATTCCGTGGATATTCTGCTCTTTTACCCATTGCATCAAAGCATGAATACGGAACCGTAGATTTAAGTCTAAAACCAAATCACCATATTCAACTAATAAATAGCTATTCCCCGCAGGTCGGTAAGTCACACTCGGTAAATGTGCTTGTCCTACGCGTGTGGCTAAAACAGCATTTTCTAATGTGTCATTTTCCGCGTGGAATACAGGATTAAAATTCACTTCATCTGTGTCAGAAGCGATAAGGCTTTGATGATATGTGTGATCCAAGGCTTTTGCTTGCGCATAACTGACAGGAATAAATTTAACTTTATCACCTGCTTTAAGTTGACCAATTTTCCAAAGTTCAGAATGAATCACCACAGCTGGACAAACAAAGCCACCTAAGCTTGGACCATCAGGCCCTAAGATGATCGGCATGTCGCCTGTAAAATCAATCGCACCAATTGCATAAGCATTGTCATGAATATTTGATGGATGCAAACCTGCTTCACCGCCATCTTCACGTGCCCACTCAGGTTTTGGGCCAATCAAGCGAATACCTGTACGACTCGAATTATAGTGAATCTCAAACTGGTTGCTAAAGAATCTATCAATATCGTCTTTGGTAAAGAAATCTGGTGCGCCATGCGGACCATACATCACCGCAATTTCCCAATGACGCGCAAATTTAGGGATTTGATCTGCGGCTAAACTTTTGCTTTGATCAGATGAATATTCAGTAATCGCAAGCATATCCCCTATTAATAAATTACGCCCTGCATGCCCACCAAACTGTCCCAGTGTAAAAGTTGCTTTTGAACCTAGATATTCGGGAACATGAAAGCCACCTTTGATCCCAATATAGCTTCGGCATCCAGTGCTCATTGTTCCACACTTTAACACCTGACCTTTTTTAACATTTACGGTTTGCCACATTGGAACCAGTACGCCATCCAGTTTAGATGGCATGTCGCCACCAGTAATCACAATTTGACTATCACAATGAAACTTTAAACTTGGCCCTTGTAAGGTACATTCCAATCCAGAAGTATTATAAGGATTGCCTAAAAGTTGGTTGGCGACATTTAAACTTAAAGGATCAATTGCACCCGATGGTGGAACACCCACATCCCAGTACCCTAAACGACCAGTAATATCCTGAATTGCGGTTTGAATACCCGATTGTAAAACCTCAATTTTTTGGGTTTTCCATACAAAGCTGTTTAAGAAGCGTGTGGTTTGTGTCCCTGAATTAAACACCTCACCCGCAATAATATTTTGTAGGTATTCCAGATTGGTTTCGATTCCTGCAATCTGTGTATCTGCCAGACTAGATTGCATGGCTTGAATCGCTGACCGTCGATCAGATGCCATCACAATGATTTTGGCAAGCATAGGATCATAAAATGAAGATACATTTGAACCAGTTTCAACCCATGTTTCGACCCGTGCATTTTGATCAAATTGCACATAGGTCAGTAAGCCTGCACTGGGTTGAAATTGTTTAATCGGGTCTTCCGCATATAAACGAACTTGAATCGAATGTCCTTTTGACGCTAATTTTTCAGTGGGTGCTGACCAATCGCCACTGGCTAAAGTCACCATCCATTCAACCAGATCTACAGCATAGACTTGTTCCGTTACGCCATGCTCAACTTGTAGACGCGTATTCACCTCTAAGAAATAGAATTGCTCGGTTTCAGTATCCATCACAAACTCAACCGTACCTGCTGAACGATAATTCACAGATTGCATAAGTTGAATTGCGACAGTTTGAATATAGTCACGTTGCTCATCGGTTAAATGAGGTGCGGGTGTTTCTTCTATGACTTTTTGATTACGACGTTGTACAGAACAGTCGCGTTCTCCTAAAGCCAATACCTGCCCTTTTCCATCACCAAAAATTTGTACTTCAATATGTCGAGCATGCTGCACAAATTTTTCTAAGTACAAGCCTGCATCTTTAAAGTTGGCTTGGGCCAAATACGAAACGGTTTGATAAGCGTCTTTGAGTTCCGCTTCATCCCAAACCAAACGCATACCGATACCACCACCACCCGCAGTACTTTTTAACATCACAGGATAGCCAATACGTGCAGCTTCGGTGATTGCTTCTGGTTCGCCTGAAAGCAAAGAACTTCCCGGCAAGAGTGGTACTTGGCTTTTAATCGCCAGTTCGCGGGCCGTATGTTTTAGACCAAAGTCCAGCATTTGGCTTGAGGTTGGCCCAATAAAGGCAATGCCCTGATTTTCACATAGGTCACAAAACTCTGCGTTTTCAGACAAAAAACCATAACCCGGATGGATTGCTTCAGCGCCAGTTTGCTTGGCAATTTCAAGAATTTTTTCAATATTTAAATAACTTTGTTGTGCTGGTGCAGCACCAATACAAAATGCCTCGTCGGCTAAAGTCACATGTAAAGAATCCTGATCAGCTTCTGAATAGACAGCAACAGAAGCAATGCCAAGTTTTTTTAGTGTACGAATCACACGACAAGCGATTGCACCACGATTGGCAATAAGAACTTTTTTAAACATATTTATGCTCCCATACCATTGTGTACCAGCAATTGAATTTTCGTTGGGTTATAGCCATTACATGGGTTATTTAATTGCGGACAATTTGAAATCAGTACGATTAAATCCATCTCAGCTTGAATTTCCACATATTTGCCAGCGGCAGAAATACCATCAGCAAAGGTTAAATGGCCATCCGAGCTGACAGGCACATTCATAAAGAAATTAATATTGGGGCCGATGTGCCGAACGTTTAACTGATATTTTTGTGCAATCGGATGTTTGGCTAATGCATACATAAAATTATTACGGCAACTGTGCATCGGATAGGTGTCATGTGCATAGCGAACCGTATTACTTTCACATGAACAGGCACCACCTAAGGTGTCATGACGACCGCAGTTATCATCGGCAATCACTGCAATTGGGCGGCCTAAATTACTGTATAAGGTTGTCCCTTTTTCAAGGTAAACATGCTGATTAATGGCCAAAGTATCTGTTGCGCTATAACGTTCTGCTGGGTTTTCTGCTGACATAAATAAGGTATCGACGGCTTGATTGCCTTCTAAATCAACAATACGGAAATATTGGCCTTTTTTTACTTCGCCCATCCATGCTTCACCCGCAGGACAAACTTCATTTAACAAGGCTTGATCTAAAATAGGCTTTTCGATTGAAGTTAAAATGCTCATGATGATTGTCCTTAAATGCGTGTGTTACTAGATGAACTCAGCGCGTAATAACGCTGGTTATTGTCAAATGCACGTTGATTTTGCGGACATGAGTCTCGACAAATATCGTTTTCCATTAAGGACAATGCGGTAAAAAGACCCATTTCTATATCAGCGGGAGCATATTGCGCTGAATGATCTAAACCATGCGGTGCAGCCGATAAGAATACAAAACAATCCATTTCAAAACGCAGTTCAATGATTTGCCCAGTATTGTCTGAGCCAATATAAGATAATGCACCTGCATCATCTGGGGTCACTTTTGAAAATAAATTCACTGTTGCGCTGAGATCAATTTGCCCAAGTGAATATTTACTCATTTCAACCAGCAAACCATCTAAACCATTTTGAATCATTTGATTTCGGGCATCTTGGAATGTCTTTATTCCAAAAGTAGCTTGGATTTGTTCTGGACGACTTGGACCACACAAAGCGTCATTCCAGCCATGATCATCATGAATAATTGAGGCCATAACCCGCCCCAAATCGGAATACAACACATGACCTTGAGTTAAAAAAGCAGTATGTTGCCCTTTTAAACTATCTGGCATATTAAAACGCTCAAGTCTGTCATGGGCATTCACACAAAATAAAGAGACATTGGCATCGGCAGATAAAGCTTTAAATTGAAGTACGCTTCCTTTGGGAATGCGACCTGACCAGTGATGTCCACCGGGTAATTTTTCAGACCAAATGACCTGTTGATCATGATAATTTGTCGTATGCATAGCCACTCCTGTTCGGATAGTTTATTGACTTCCTCCCGGGCTTTTATCCCTCCGTGTAGTTCTTTCGAACCGCGAACTCTCGGTCCAGTCATACTCTTTTAGACAAGTATCGGAACCCTAGATCACTTTTTATAATTTTATTTGATGCAAAGGATGTGCCAATCTGGTATTACGATTTTAGGCTTTAGTAATACTAATTTTGTGCGATAAGAGTGCATTTAAGGACATAGAAAGCAAAAATGAGTTATTAATGATCTAAAAAATGGCGATGTGCTAAATAAAAACCCGTTCTAAATTAAAACGGTCTCTAAAAAAAATCCATCTCTAATAAAATCCTTTTCGAAAAGAAACCTGTCATCGAAACAACGCAGCACAAAAAATATTTAAGCTCGTCGATAGGTTGACTTAGGGCATTGCGAACCTTACGCTGCAAACAAAGCCATGCTTTGTTTTTGCTCATATTCTGCTTAAGAAGATAATTCAGGGATATAGCGGAAACACTCGATAAAAAACACGCACTGATTCAGGCCAAAACCAACCTGAGTCAGCGCGTGTTAAAATGATTCATCGTACTTAGCAAGTAGGTGCTACAGGATGGCTCATTAATAATACATTTTAGTAATACGTTGCTCTTTTTTTCGAGAATTTATCCAATTGCTTGAGAAAGCCATCAAAATAATCTTTTTCTTTTTCTTCTACACGATAACCTGCATATAAGGTTCGACGTAAACCTTCAGGCGCGACACAATCTAAACGGCGAGAAACCACCCAGCCCTTTTGCTCATATTCATTGACCACCCAATCAGGCAGTGCTGCGATACCATGACCACTTGCCACAAGTTGAATCAACATTTGAGTTAAGTCTGTGGTGCGAATATGTTTTGGCTGAATATTGGCAGGAATAAATAATCTCGACATGATATCCAGTCGATGCTTATCCACTGGATAGGTCACCAAGGTTTCTTCCGCCAACTCTTGCACCGTAATTTCTTTCATTCGCGCCAAAGGATGCGTGATTGAGAGTACCAATCTCGATTCATATTCAAAAATTGGAAAATACTCTACCCCTTTTAGCGCAATTGGATCTGCTGTAATTAACAAATCAAATTCACCGGTTTGTAATAACTCATGCGGATTGGCTTCAAATCCTGAGGCAAAATCTAAATCTACATCTGGGTATTGTTGACGATACTGGTTTAGCAATGGCATAAGCCAATCAAAACAACTGTGGCATTCAGAAGAGAAAACGATTCGTCCTGTTTGCCCATGCACAATACGGGTAATATCAGACTGGGCAATTTGCACTTGTGGCAAAATATCATCAGCAAGTTTCAGTAATCGTTGACCAACATTAGAAAAACTCACTGGACGTGAGCGACGATTCACCACTTCGACACCAAACCATTGATCTAACTCTCGAAGCTGGTGTGATAAAGCCGAAGGCGTTAAACACAAATCTCCTGCTGCTGCAACCAATGAACCATGTTCACGTAAAGCAGTAAGTGTTTTTAGATGTCGAAGTTCTAACATTCCGTCATTACCAAATTAATATGTTAAAGGTGATCTGGCTATAGCATAACGGATTGATGATGTTTATGTTTAATTATTTTCACTTAAATTTCAAATTTGTTATTTTTATTCATTTTTAAATAATACGTAAAAATATTGAAGATGCTCTTACTCATCCATACAATTAAATCACTCCATTTTTGAATGAACTAAATCTGGTGATTTAAAATATCATCCTTAAAAACTTTCAGCATAGACTGAAAACATTTCAGTGAATTCAAACACCACAAGACGTTAAAACTTCTAGAATAGAAGATTATTCATTTTTTATATTGTTTAACATGACTCTGGAACGCCAAAAGCTCACACTCCCCCAAGGCCACGACAAATTGTTGCTGCATTCATGTTGCGCGCCGTGCTCAGGTGAAGTCATGGAAACCTTAATTGAATCAGGCATCGACTTTTCAATTTTTTTCTATAATCCAAATATTCATCCAGTCAAAGAATATTTAATTCGCAAAGAAGAAAATATTCGCTTTGCTGAGAAGCATAATATTCCATTTATTGACTGTGACTACGATACAGACAATTGGTTTGAACGTGCCAAAGGTATGGAAAATGAGCCTGAAAAAGGCATCCGCTGTACCATGTGTTTCGATATGCGTTTTGAGAGAACCGCACTCTACGCACACGAACATGGATTTAGTTTAATCAGCAGCTCATTGGGCATATCGCGTTGGAAAGATATGCAACAAATTAACGGCTGTGGAATCCGAGCTGCCGCACATTATCCACAAATTGAATATTGGGATTATAACTGGCGTAAAAGTGGCGGTGCACATCGTATGATCGAGATCAGCAAACGTGAAGAATTTTACCAACAAGAATACTGTGGCTGTGTTTATTCACTGCGAGATACCAATCGCTGGCGTATGAAAAACGGTCGTGACCGAATCAAATTAGGTGAAAAGTTTTATACCAATGCGATGGACGAGGAAAATTAATTTATTCAAACTCGTCCCTTTATCACTGCTTCACATACCAGTTTTTCCAAGAGCTGGTTCCACGTACTTCTATCGGTACAGTTGGAATCAGCTGTTTTTTTAATATCTGAATTTGATCGACCTCTTCAGCCAATCGAGCTTTGATAGAGTGTATACACTCTCGATCCCCAAATTCACAACGGTCTAAATGTGTGCCACCGCATGGACCATTTGCCAGACCTTTAGGGCAAGTTTCAGGGCAAATATATAAGGTTTCAGCCAGCCGACACTGACCACAGCTCTCACACCCGACAATAAAGTGCTTACTCAAATATTCCGCTTGTAATAGTAATTTTGCTGCAAGGGCTTTATTCCAAAAATTCGCACTAAAAATATAAGCACCCAGCCCTTTGACCAAACTGGAATTAAACATGGTACTGTGAATGGTATCTAAAAATTGATATTTCACTTTCTGATGCAAATTACTCAGCTTAGACTTTTCTACAGCAGCTGGGCGTAATTCATTGCCCGTTTTAAGCTGCCATAATTGAGTCCATAATTGTTCACATTGTTTAAGATCAAGATGTCGATACTGTTCAATATAACTAGTTAAAATCGCTTGCTCATCGGCTTTATGGCACGCAGAAAGATGCACACCAGCATAACCAATATGCTGACAAATCAAAATTTGCAAAGCACAACGTAAATAAGTATTTTCAGTTTGATCAGAATCATGTTCTTGAGCCAACACTTCAAGCATATGTGGTGTAATCACAATACCTGCAACGTTATGTTTCAGCATAAATTTCGCTCGTGCTAAAGTCAGCGGCATCACACAAGCAAGAATTTTTTGTGTATAGTTTTCTTCAATTAAAAACTCATGTGCTTGTTTAAGTGCCACGAGGTCAAAGCCTAACTGGGTAATAATATAATCAGCGCCGGCTTGTAGTTTTTTATGTAATTTTAAATACTGCGCTTGTTTTTCTGCTTGGCTATATTTAAACGGATTCAAAGCAACGCCAATATGAAAGCCGCCCTGTTGTTTGGCAGCGATGACCGCATTCACCGATTCTAAATAGCGTGTTCGAGCGTGGCTACCTTGTCCATCATGATGTTGTTTTAACTTATCGCCAGTCAGTAACAATAAATTTTGCTGTCCGTGTTGTTTGGCTTGCGTTAAAAACAGATTGAAATCATGAATATCTCGGCCTTTACCTGCATAGTGCAATACTTTTTCAATCTGCTGCGGATAAGATTGCGCGGCGATTAAGGGTGCAATATCTTCATCTGAACGTACTCGATCTGACAAAGTCATACATACAGGAAAGCCCGCCAGTTGTGTTGCTACGGGCAATACCTCTTGCATCGAAGGCAAATATTCCACCAAACAACAAAATTGGTTTTGAGCAAAGTATTGGGAAAGCTGAGACATAAAAAAATTTAGATAAATACAGCAAAATAAATAGGCCTGAATTATAGAATGTTTTAAATCGAATTGCTGTAATCATAAAATGCTTTCTAAATAATCTTGATAAAAATGCTTAGCTCCGCTCAGTAAACATTTTTGTTTACACGGTCATCATTTTTGTTTACCATATACTTATGTTCAATAAAATGAGCTAAGTGTGAAGAGAAGTGATTTCATCAAAGAGTTAAAAGGTTTGGGCGCAACATTTGTAGAAGGTAGTAAACACACCAAGGTTTATTTAAATGAGAAACAAAGCACTATACCTCGCCATACTGAGTTAAAAACAGGACTGGTAAAAGCAATAAGAAAGCAATTAGGAATTTGAGGGTTCGCCCTCAAACCTTTCTTAAGATGAAATTGTTGTTCACATTATTTCGGAGATTTAATACATGTTTTATCCAGCTAAACTTAAACCAGATCTAGAAGATGGTGGTTATGTTGTAGAGTTTAGAGATATTCCCGAAGCTATTACCCAAGGTGATACTTTAGATGAAGCCAAAGAGATGGCTCAAGATGCACTTATAACCGCTATGGACTTTTATTTTGAAGATCAAAGGTCTATTCCTTTACCGAGTAAAACGCTTGAAGAAGACGAAGTATTTATTGAAGTTCCAATAAGTATTGCGTCTAAAGTTTTACTTTTAAACTTAATGCTTGAGAAAAAAGTAACTCAAGTAGAACTCGCAAGATTGCTCCATAAACCTAAACAAGAGATTACTCGTATTGTAGATCTACATCACTCAACAAAAATTGATACTGTTGTTGATGCATTAAAAGCCTTAGGCAAACAACCCCAGCTTATAATCTAAAAAAAGAAACCCGCCTACAAATGGCGGGTTTTTTGTACCACAATACGTATGGTTATTCACTTTACTATAGTGAACCTGTCAAAAAACTCAGACACATTAATGTAATTTCTTTTAATTAATATATCAATTAAATCAATTGCATGGAGAAATAAATTAATTGATTATAAAAAGGCTTGCAATGCCACATCTTACATTCTAGGTTTAGATCCCTTTGCGTAGGCGACGTCTCACTTTTCGTAGGGAGATGCCAAACCTTGCGCTGCAAACAAAGCCGTGCTTTGTTTTTGCTCATGTTTGGCGAGGGGTACGTCCTGTACCCCCGCCCAACGGCGACATCCCTGTCGCCACACGGTAGGATCACCATCCATGATTCAAAAGCACAAAAAACGAATTAATAACCAATAGTTTCTAAAAGTTCATACAAAAATATAAGCTTTATTTATGATTAATGACTTGATAGAAATCACTTATATGAATAATTAGGTGGTTTCACTATAGCTAATATATTGATAAATAAAAATATTTTAAATTTAACTTTTTTATACTGAAAAAAATGGGTATTGTCTCCAATACCCATAAAGCTTATGTCTTGCTATTAAATTCAAATAGTGAAAACTATATCTAAACTAAGCTACTGTTAATATTTAAATTTCACATTCAGACGAACCATCATTGGATCCCCCCAATTAACCAATTGTGCATTTGGTGTGGTCCCTGCCAGATACTCTCTATCAAATAAGTTTTTAATCGTTAAACCCGCACCCCAATTTTTGGCTTCATAACCCGCATTTACATCAAATAAGGCATAACTTGGTAAGTAGACAAAATCTGTACTACGTTGTGCTGTTCGAGAACCTTGATAACGAATCCCCGCACCAATATTCCAACCTAATTTATCTGGGCTAAAATAGTACTGGGTAGATAACGAACTGGCATTTTTAGGTACATGATTGGTACGTTTGCCAATATCACTGGCAATCACACTTTCAGTGACTTTTGCTGTTGGGATATAGCTATAGGTTGCTGTGGCATTCCATTGATCGGTTAATTCCGCAGCAATTTCTGCTTCAAAACCTTTGGTGACTTGTTCGCCTGTTTGGATTGAAAAGTTTCCAGAAATATCTGCTTCAGTTACATTTTTACGGGTCAGATCATAATAGGCAATATAGCCTTGTAGACGCTGATCCAGTGCTTGTAACTTGACCCCAACTTCGGCCTGTTTACCCTCTTCAGGATTCAGCAATTGACCATTTTCACCGGCATCTGTTACAGGCATAAACGAGGTCGAATAACTGATATATGGTGCAAACATATCGTTGATACGATACATCACCGATCCACTGCCCGTAAATGCATTGTCTGAGTTTTTGCTGCTGCTATTTTTTAATACATCGTCAATTTCAACCTGAGTCCAATCATGTCGACCAGACAATCCGATAATCCAGTGATCATCTACTTTAAGTGTATTGCGTAGATATAAACCAGTATATTGGCTATAGGTTAGTTGTTGCGTTGGTGCCCCCAGTTTGGTACTGGTGATCCCATAAACTGGACGGTCGGCATTAAAAGAATTGATGGTATCAGTTCTACGATAATAATCACTGCGCTCTCGCATCATATCAACACCGACCATCACATCATAGTTGATCTTTCCAAAATCAAAATTACGTTGTAAGTTATTGTCCAAGGTGTAGTTAGTATCTTGTTTGTCTTGATTATTTACAGCACGTTTAATGTCTGGTAGAGGATTGTTACCTGATGCTAATATCGGATTGCCTTGGGTATCAGTTTTGGTGACTGCAAAGTTTTGTTTAAACACCCAAGCATTGTCAAAGTAGTGCGCATAATTTGCACCTAGACGATAAACATCGACATCATAACCATGATCAGGTTCGCCAAAGAATAGACTTGAAGGGTATTTTTTATAATTGCCTTTGCTATAAGGAATACCCTGTTGACGGATGTATTCACGATGTTGATAGCTGGCAATGACAGATAAATCATCTTTATCGCCTAAATCAAAATTGTAAGATGGAGCGATATATTGGTTTTTAAAATAAACATGGTCAGTCGGGTCATCTTGATCAGAGATCCGTCCTACAATACGAAAAGCGCCTTTTGCACGATTGTCAGGTGCATAGTTCAGGTCAAATGTACCTTCTTTTAAACCATAGCTTCCATAACTTAATGTGCCTTTGTAAGCGGTTTCTGCTTGCGGTCGTTTGGTGGTTAAATTGACTAAACCGCCTGGCAGCGCCAAACCAAAACCAACTGAGGTTGGGCCTTTGACCACTTCAATAGACTCTAAGCCAGAAATATCTTCCGCTCTTAAAACATTATCTGATGCTTGAATACGCAACCCATCAATATAAGTTTGTGAACTGGATATTTGTCCACGAATAATAAAATCATCCCAGCCTCTTCGTCCATATTGACCAGAGGTCACACCTGCCACACCTTCTAAAGCTTCGGCTACTGTTTTTGCTTGCTTTTGTTCAATTTGCTGATTGGTGATCGCACTAATCGACTGAGCTGTTTCAAATAAAGGCGCTTTAGATCGCAATACCGCACTTGCTGTTTTTGCTGCATAGGCTTTTTTATCACTGTCTGCTTGTACGGTAATCGTTGGCAATTTATTGCTTACAGCATTTTGCGTTATATCTGATTCTGACTCAGCATGAGCGGTGGATAGCATGATGGCAAAAACTGAAAATGCGAGGGAGGATTTATTAAATTGCATTAAACAATGACCTAAAAACTTGAAGCATAATTATAATCATTTTCATTTATATTTATCACTATTTTTTACGCTTTCCTTTTAATGATATAAGTTTGAAAAGAAGCACGCTTTAAATAAAACATGATTTTTCTAATGATTAGACTGTATCAATCACATCATTGATAAGTTAGGCTTATTCTTTTATAACGATCGGTCAAAAATTAATAATAGTGTTTATTTAGATGTTTTATTTTGCAGATGACTCATATATTGAGTTGGGCTTAAACCTAGAACTCGATGAAACATGGTGGTGAATGCAGCCGGATTTTTAAAGCCAAAATCATAAGCAATGTGCTGTATTGGCTGATTTTGGATCAATTTTTCCAGACTTAACAGTACACAAGCATGTTGTCGCCATTTTGAAAAAGACATCCCGACTTCACTTTTAAACAGCCGACTAAAATGCCGCTCGCTGATATAAAGTTGTGTCGCAATTTCTTCGGGTGATAAATGAATATTGGGCTGCTTTAAGAACTTTTGGCAAATTTCTAAAATGGCTTTATTTTCCGGCAAAGGTAAATGCAGTTCAATTTTTTCAGAAACGGCTAGCTCAGTTAAAATCAATTCTTGAATCAGCTCATCATGTCTAGAAAGCGGTTCATTCAATGCTGGTGCTTTTAAAAGTAATTGTCGAAGCAAAGGCGAAATTGACAGCACTTCGCAACATTCAATCTGCCTCGGGACATCTTCAGGAAGAATATACAAACTACAGGTTTTAACATTAAACAAAGTCAATTGATGCGGAACTTGTGGTGGAATCCAAACTGCCCTTTCTGGAGGAATGATCCAGTTTCCTTGTGGTGTTTCTACATGCATCACACCCTGAGCAGCATAGAGTAATTGTGCTCGTTTATGGCTGTGCATCTTCAACACATAATACTCAGCGTACTGCGTTTCTATCGCAATCATTTTATGTTTTAAATGCTCAACACTATGAATCGAGATTTGTTTCATATCCATGTCTGATTTGAGTAATTAAATGCGGAATATAACAAATTTTACCAATCGAGAAATCCTTAAACTGGTATTTATTTTGAAAGATCTCTGTGTATGGAACTCTATCTTATTTTATTGGTTGCAGGATTTGTCAGTGGCATACTCACCATATTATTTGGTTTTGCTGGTGGCTTTGTTGTTGTTCCTTTGGTTTATTCGACAATTCGTATGCAATATCCAATTCATTCTACGGCCTATGATTTAGCTTTTAAAAGTGCGGTTGCAAGCTCATTATTGTTGATGGTGATCAACTCTGGTTTGGCAACTTATCAACAATATAAACAGCGAAAAATACACAAGCAGTACCTCTTCCCAATCGCATATTGGATTGCTGCTGGCGCAATTTTAGGCACTTTACTTGCCCTAAATATTTCATCACATGTATTAAAATGGTCTTTTGCGCTCTATTTGTGTTTTACAATTTTTGATTGTCTGCTTCGTCAATTCAAACAGCCGCATTCAAATCCACAAGCAATAAGATTACTCACCAAAACAGAACAAGGTCTAGGCGGCATCTTTATCGGCGGGATTGCATCAGCGTTGGGTGTCGGAGGCAGTGTGATGACTGTTCCTCTGTTCCGTCGCTGTGGTTTGGATATGTCTTCAGCCGTTGCCCTTGCAAATCCTTTGAGTATGCCTGTTGCCATAGCCGGTTGTATCACCTTGATCATTGGGCAAATTATCCAACCACAACATTTAGGAACGCATTTTGTTGGTTATTTTTATTACCCTGCTTTAATTGCATTGATTATAGGCGGCTTTTTAGGCATGAAATTGGCAATACAATGGACCGGAAAATTGTCTAATCAAATGCATGAGCGTGGTTATATCCTATTACTCACGCTGGTTTTGATCAGTATTTTATTTCAATAAGGGAGACTGGTGGCTTAAAGGCTTGGAGATTATCTGTTAACAATCCAACTAAAAACCAAGCCATATATCGTTTAACGTTAATATTTTTAAATTTTATATATGGCTCAATCAAGTAACATTTAAAAAAACGCTAGCTAATTTTAAACATGACAATACGTGAAGAAGTTTTGAGTTTTGGCACAATTGACATCAATGTCGTTAACATTAACCCCATTCGATGCCAACCTTTAAATTGATTAAACAAATAAGTCCGCACATGTTTAAGTTTGGGATGCCATGTTTCAATGTCTTTTTCATCATCCAAACCAAACTTAAATGTGGCTTTGGTTTTACTCACAGTGTCGTGTAAAGCAGACTTAGTACTCATCCAAGCATTGAGCATGTCAAAATGCAGTTCAGCACCTGAAAAACGTTCAGCTAAAGCTGTTAACACCTGTTGATTTTGTGCTTGATTGAAGTACATCAATACCCCTTCGATCACAAACATAAAATGACCATTGGGATGCGTTTCTTTTAATTGATCCATCCATGTGGTCGATAACATTGAACTTGCAATAAAGTGTTCATTTTTATGCGCGGGAATAAGTTGCTGACGTTGCTCAATCACTTCAGCAATATCCAATTGATAAAACTCAGCATGTTCAGCACTTTTACCGATACGTTGTATACGGCTATCTAAACCACAGCCTACAAATACAATAATCGGCTGATGATTAAGATAATGATGAAGCTGAATAAAGTCTTTAACTTTCTGATCAAAATGTGTTGAACGCAATGCAACACCTACAGACGTGGCCTTCTTGTTTTTATATTTTGAAAAATCATAATCAATTTTTTCCACCAACTCACAGGCTGTTTGGTCATTAATTAAAGGATTTTTTTTCTGCGTTTCAACGGATTTGGCATATAAGGTAATCAATAGCGTGTCGGCAATGTCATCCTGTAAGTTAAGCGATATTTTTTTCATTACGTATTCCTCATGTCATTTAGATTTATTTTTTGCAAATAATGCTTTGGGTGATTTGCCATAATAACGAGTAAACGCAACTGTAAAATTATTGGGATATTGATAGCCCACCTGCCACGCTACTTGAGCCACGTGTAAACCTGACTCAAGTAAGCTATGGGCTTTTCGCATCCTCAACTGCAATAAATATTCAGTCGGATTTACCCCATACAGCTTGATAAAACAGGCTTTGAATTTATATACATTCATACCGATCACACTGGCGATATACTGCATCGTCAATGCTTGATCTAATTGATTGATCATTAAAGCTTTGGCTTTTTCCAAATTTTGCACATCCTGCATACTCAAGTTTGCAGGTGAGACTGTTGATTCATCAGGCACAATTAACGGCAAATGTTCTGATAACAAACTCAGTGCATGAATATGTTGTTGTAAGCTATTTTGTGGTTGGTTGTTGCGTTGTAATAGTGAATGTGCCAATGCGCAAGCATGGACTTTACTGGTCATTGAAACAGGCTGAAAAGCGATTGGATGGATGTGGTTTGGGAAAAATAAGGTCTTGAGCTGTTGTGAACTTAAATATTTACTCAAAAATTCCGAGCTCATAATCAAGCGAAGCTGAGAAACCGTCTGTTGTTTTTGATAGTGGCGTATTCCTTCAATGGATGGAAAAGTGTTGATACTGATATGGTCCGCTTTAAAACTGAGCTGCTCTGTATTGTTACTCTGATATTTTGAGCACCCTTGTAATCCAACCGTCAATACCATCACGGGGTTTGGGTGTGTTGCTTGCGTTTCTTCTTCTAATGCATATTGAGGGCAATAGTGTAATTGGTTAAGTAGCAAGCCAGTTTCAATCTGTAAAGTGTCAGCATAGCAATGACCAAAATCTTCAGGCAAGCCAATACGTTGTTGCCGTGAAGAGATCTCTTGAACCGAACGCGCTACATCAATCCGTACACGATGATGTAATTGTGTCATCACTCAATACTCCATCTAGCCAGAAACTTCATTCCGCATACTATTTTCTATAATTTTAATATAAGAAATAATAATCATTCTCATTTATTGAGTCATCATATCGTATCTTTGGATCGAATGTCTAGACCAAATGTTATCGGCATTCCCTGTGTAATTTTAAAAGGTGCTTTTAATGAATCTTTCTCTAAATCAGGCTGTACAAATACTGACTCAACCTCATCCTTTACATTCCATTTGGCAAATTTACCTGTCACAAATACAGGCACAAGCCTTAGATTTTTCAATTGAAAAAAAACTCTTTGCATCATTATTTCAATTTGAAGATGCCACAGTCCTAGCAAAGAAACATGCTTTGCATCCTCAAAATACCGATTATCTGTTACAGCTCTTGGCAAGTTTACAGCTGTTAGATACCCAGTTTGACCCAACCAGACAGGCTATGCTTTATCGTATTAAACCAGCACTTAAAGACTACTTTGATCCTATATCAGATCAATATTGTGCTGATGCTCTGTTATATCGCCAACAAGTGATTCAGTCTGTTGCTGGACAACTTTCTGTGTCTTTTTCTCGTGATTTTCAAGCCCAATTTCGAACACCAGAAACGATCGGATCTGCATGGGCACAAGCGGCTCAAATACAAATTGCCCAAGAACAAAACGCTGTCACAGTTCACATTGCAGATGTGCTTTCTGATGTAGTCCGTGAATTTAAAACAGCAAGACATTTTCTTGACGTTGGTGCTGGCGCTGGGCGAGTTGCGATGCATGTGGCTGAAAAGTTTGCTCAACTTGAATGTACCCTTTTAGAGCTTCCGCATGTCATCGAGGTAATTCGACCTACTTTAACAAACCATCCAGCACATCAACGCTTGCATTGTTTAGCCGCGGACTTGCAAAGCTTAGACTTTCAAACTTTAAAATCTCAACCCCAATACGATATTATTTGGTGCTCATCTGTACTGCATTTTGTCAATGATTACGCTTTAATTTTAGAAAAACTGCTTGCAGCTCTATCACCCAATGGCGTATTAATTTGTTGTCATGCCGAAATTGACCCATCTCAATATGATGCAGATATTCAGAGCTATTATCTGAATATGCGTATGCAAGGCAATTACATTCCACAAAAGGACGACATTTATCGCAGCTTAAAGCAACTGGGTTGTCAGCACATTGAAACGATCGAGAATGTGCAATTCCCTGTTGCGCCGGTTGATGTACTGATTGCGCGGAAATAGGTTATAAAAAAGCGAGAAGTAAAACCCAATCCTTAAATCAAATTGACTTCTCGCTATCTTATGTTGTCATGTCGAATATTGAACATAAACGCATTAGAATTTCTGCGAAATACTCACCTTATAATCTCGACCTGTACCTGTCATATACTCTCCCAAATACATTTTGTAATCACGATTAAATAGATTATCAATCGAGAAATTCAACGTCGGGCCTTTTGCACCAATTGGCTGCCAGTCTGCATAAACGCTATGTAGTGAATAGCCTTTGGTTTTGGGTAATGAAAATGAAGATGCCGCGATCGACTTATCATTATCTGAAAGGCTTCGATCTTGTGCAGCAACAAATATCCCTCTCCATCCCATGGTTAAGTGATGTTCAGGCACATTCACCCCTAAAGTCGCTGTGGCTTTTTTCGGTGGAATATTGGTCATCCATGTTTTTTGATCAAACCACGGATTTACAGGGGAATTATCACGTTGCCCGCGAATATAAGCATAGGTTAAACCTGCAAACCAAGTCGGCTGGTTATAAAACGCTTCGGCTTCATAGGCTTTGATGGTGTAATCGGTCACGTTACGATAAAAACCACGATCATAATTGCCTTTACAGTCTGCTACGCTGCCTTTTCCAGTATTTACATTGTTTTCTGCTTGGGCTTTACAAAATGTTGAGCGATTGCGGAATATTTCATCACCCCCGCGATTATGATGATAAGTTAAACGCACTTGCAGATGATCTTCATCACTGAATACATCATCAAAATTCATCTCATTTCCGACACGAATCGCCAACATTTTTTCAGGAAGTAAATAACGACTGGTCGATGGAACAGTGGTCGCTGCGGATTGCACATAATATTGCTCATCAACACGAGGCGCACGCCATGTTTTACTGACATTTGCAAACCATGTCATGTAATCCGCCTGTTTCCAAGACATTGCCAAACGTGGAGACCAGCCCGTATAGGTTTTACTGGAATAATCATGCCCAGCCGCTGGATCATTAAATCGTGATGCACGATTTGGCTTGCCGTTATTTTCAATATGATCATAACGTAGCGATGGGGTAATGACGAAATTGTGAATCTGATATTGATCTTCAATAAATGCACTCAGCATTTGTTGATCGCCAGCAGGCATATAGTTCGGTTCATAATAACCAAAATTATAATCGGGCTTTTTGGCATTATTCTTGTCATAAATCAGCGAGTTTTGTTCCATTTTCTGGTATTGCGCACCGACTTTTAATTTATGCGTCCCCAGTTTTGTTGCAATATCACTGATATTACTCATTTTTAATGCTGTATTGGTATAGGTTACCCAGCTTTCATTACCTAACAGTGCCGCTGAACCTGTCACACTTGGCAAGCGTAGATCATGCTGATAGGTTTTGGAATAAGATGCGACAGCTTTTAAGTTTAGATATGGGTTAGCGTCTGGATTGAATTCATAACTTGCAGAATAGCTGGTATCTTCCTGATCACGGTCGACCAAACGGCGTTTCCAAGCCTCATCATAACCATATTTGGCAATATCAGCTTCAGTTGGCACTGCATCTTGATCACGCATGGCAGCAAAAGGTTCCCAGCCTTCATGTCCGCTACGCATGGCATTTAAAGAAATTTTATGACCATCGGCTGGATAAACATTCAGTTTGGCTAAATAGGTTTCCTGCTCTTGCCCAGAATATAAAAACTCACTGCCATCAGGACGCTTTACATTTCCGCTGTCTCGGTTGGTATAGTAAAACAGACCATCGACCAGCCCATTGTCGGCTTTACCATATACTGCACCTGTATAAGTATTTTGGCTGTTGTTGGAAAAACGTGAATATTTTAAAAATGCGCCAATATTTTTACCATCATCCAGCAAGTCAGTGGCATCTTTAGTTTCCAGTGTAACCTTACCCCCAAAACCACCATTTCCGACTTCAACATTATGTGGTCCTTTATCCACCGTAATTTTCTTTAAAATCTCAGGTTCAATAAAGACTGAACCTTGTCGATATTTATCAAACGTTTTAACAGAATCATCCAAGGTGATTGGCACATCAGCGACACCGCCCATGCCGAGAATATTAATCGTTTGCCCTCCCGGACGTGGAGATCCTGCTGAACCTACACTGGGCATATGATCGAGCAATTGCGCAACATTATTGGTTTGATAACGATCAATCGCCTTTTGATTGAGTACGCTCTGACCAAATTGTATGGTATCTTTTTTTACTGCCTCGACCACAATCGGGGTCATCTGATAAATTTGATTTTCAGCACTTGTGGTTGATGTTGTTGTTTTATCCGTTGCTGCTTTCTCTGTATTGACTACAGGTGCTTGTGTAGTGACAGGCTTTTCAATGAGTAGATAACCTGCCGAAGTTTTTTGAATCTGGAATGGCGTATTTTGCACCAATAATGCAAAAGCTTGATCTAGGGTATATTTACCCTTCATCGTCTTTACCCGATAACGATTGGTTTTTGCAGGATCTAACAACAAGGATACATTGGCTTGCTGTGCCAAGCTATTTAAAGCTTGGGTTAATGAACCGCTTTGCACTTGATAAAAACCAACAGGCGAAGCGTTATTTGCATGCGTTTGTATACTGATTGCACTCATAGACAGTGCGATTGCAACAGCCAACGCAACTGGCTTTATTGCATTCTGATATAAAGATTGAGACATTTTCTACCCACCCAAGGTTAAATGATAATCATTAACTTCATTTAGTTAAAATAATCCGTGTTTTCATGTGTTCTAAGTTATATGACGAAGCAGAAACAAAAAAACCGCAATCAATTGCAGTTTTTTTAAATTTTAACGTTCTAAAGTATCAGCAAATGCATCATTCTTCGCTTAGTCCAACACAGAATTACCCCTTTATAAATTTTGAATCAATAATTTGCGATAAATAGTATTTTATTCACATTATAGAAAAGAAAATCTCGATATAAATAAACACTATTAAATATAGCTAAACTATGTTTCTGCTTGTTTTAAGCATCTATTCATTTTAAACCCATTTTATTTTAAGGCCCTACTCACTTTAAAACACCGTTTAATTTAAACGTAAAATTATTTTAAAATTTAGCCAATCACCATTTATTTTTATTTTAAATCTCGACCAATTTAAAATAAAACCTTATCCTTACAAAAATACATCAACATCACAATAGTTTATAAATTAACTTTTTATCATATAAATACATTACATAAAATCATGTATAAATTTTATTGTTAAAATTCAATATTTTAAAAAATAAAATGGTAAATTTTAAGTCATTATTTTAGTTTTAAACAGTATTTTTAACATATAACAATGAGAGAAAAATAAATAAAATTATTTTTATTAATATATTTTTAATTCAACCAAAATAACATTTTTGTCATTTTGAAGTAATATAAATCACATGATCACCAAGTTTAGTAATTTTAATTGGATATTGAGTCACCAATAACCGTAGCGTTTGATCTAAATCCTGCTTCGCATTAATCACCCCACTGACTTTATAATCTTTTAGGGTCGAATGATTAAATATTAAATATTGATGATGATAACGCCCCAAGTTGGTCAGTAAATCAGCTAAAGGAAGTTGATCTGCCAATATCTGATGTTTATCCCAAGCAAACTCGGTCGATGCAATATCTAACTCAGAAATCGGACTTAAACCAAGTGAGTCAGCGCTAATTTTTTCGCCTTGCTTGACTACTTTTACTTGAGAATTTTGAGCCAATGAACGGGTTTCAACCTTTGAATGCAACATATTCAACACACTGCTATTGGCGTACTGATAAACGATAAATCGTGTACCGAGCGCTTTAAAATCCGCTTGAGCTGTATGAACGATCAGAGGTCGTTGTGGGTCTTTGGCAACATCAATATAAATATCCCCTTGGACTAAATTGATTTGTCTTTTTTCAGCAGTAAAATCAAGTTTAATGGCAGATTTTGCAGCTAAAGTCACTTTGGAACCATCTTCCAAGGTGATCGAATGCATTTGCCCAATCTCAGTTTTATAATCAGCCGTGTAGTAAGACATCATTGTTGAATGAGCAGTGAAATAGACAACCCCGCCGATACTCACACAGAATACCAATACTTTGCTAAACAGTTGTAAAATATGTTTTTTACTTTGTTGGCTGACTTTCATTGAATTTCGAATGTTTTGGCTGGATATGCCATGCGTTGTCGAAAACTGTTGCATCGATTCAGAAAAATTAAGCATTTGATCGAGTTGATCATGATGTTCAGGATACTTGCTTCGCCATGCCTCAAACTCAATTTGTGCTTGTTGACGTTCATGCAAATCATCGGTATTTAAACGAACAATCCATAAAGCCATCTCTTTCTGTAGCTGTTTAGCGTTCATTTAACCCTAGCTCAAGCAAATTGTTTTTCGCCTCATAACATAACTGTAAGCATTCAGCTAAATAGAGCTGTGTCGTGCGTAATGATTTGCCAATCTCAGTGGCAATTTCACTCTGACTATAGCCTTCAAAGTAATACATGATAAATGCTTTTCGAGTCAGTGCTGTTGTATCCTGTAAAGCGATGGTGAGAAAATCTAAAATAAGTACAGCCTCTTCAATTTGATTTGAAGTGATTAAAAGATCTTGATCTTCCGTATGCTGTTTGAGTGTTTCTAAATAATTCTGCTCTAAAATATAACGACGATGCTTATCAATCAGCAGATGTTTTGCGACATTAACCAGATATGCACGCGGTTCCTGAATTGAAAAAAGCTGTTTGGTTTGCAGCAATTTGACAAAAGTATCTTGAACCAGATCTGCGGCAGTAAAAGGATATCTAACACGCGAGTTCAACCATTGTTTCAGCCAATCATGGTGATCCAAATACATCTCTTGCAAGATTTGTTGCCGCGATGGTGTGGGGAGAATTGGAATCATAAAATTAAATTAAAAATTCTAAACAATAATAATTATCGTTTACATTTTGTTATTTGTAAATGCTATCCTAAAGAACTTTTTTGTAGGCTCTGTTGCGGTTTTTATCCAGTTCATTCGTCATCTCTCATATAACCCATTTTTTCATAGACTTTTTTAAATAAGAGAATTACATGAATCAAGCACTGATCACTGAACCCAATGCCAATGCGCAACAAGAACTCAGTTTAGCTATGCGTCTCAAATTACAGACCGCAGATGAGCATGAAAGAATGCATACGCTGATGGCAAAAGTAGACGTATTTTCAAGTTTAGAAAAATACGCTTTATTCACCTTGTCTCAGTATTATTTTCAACTTGAAATCGAGCATTTATTTCAACTAGATCAAGTGGCTTTACATATTACCGACCTTGATATTCGTGGTCGTTCTGCACAAGCACTGTTAGATCTACAAGATTTAGCTATTCAACCTCAAGGTCAAACTTTAGAAAGTTTAAATGTAACGTTCCCTGCTGCTTTAGGCTGGATTTATGTTTCAGAAGGATCAACTTTAGGCGCGGCATTTTTATTTAAACAAGCGCAGCAACGCTTAGGCTTAAGTGCTGAAAATGGTGCGCGCAATTTGGCAGCTTACCCTGAAGGTCGAGCAAAGGTTTGGAGACGATTTGTTCAAGCTTTAGATCAAGCCGAGCTCAGCCCTAGCCAAAAAGACGAAGTTATTCAAGGTGCACTGGATGCATTTAATTATTTTGGCAATGCCTTAATCAATTTAGAGCAGCTTAAGTAATTCTATTGCAGTGAAAATTTTTAATTCATTTGTGTAAGCAATAGAACTTTAATAAAGCAAAAAATGATCATGTGGAGCAAATTCATTTTGGTATTGAAAGTCCCTTCTCCCACTGGGAGAAGGCTAGGATGAGGGGCTTTTATGTTGATTTACGGTTTTAAAAAGGACTGATAAAACAAGAGAACTGAGTCAATCAGCTTTCCCTTTTTATTTGGCTCTATTCGAGTCAATGCAGTTGCCCCCTGCAAGATGCAGTGAGAAAATCTAAATAGAGGGTTGTTTTTTGCTATACAGCATAAACAAAATAGACAACAGAAACAGTCCACCCATCAACATAACCGTGACATGGAAAGCCAACAGTTCAGCAGATTGTAAGCTGTTGCCCTGCTGTTGAGACAAAGTGGTCACAAAGGTCATCGCTGTACCTAAAACGGCTATCCCAATCGTCATTCCCAGTTGACGTAGTGTATTTAAAATGGCTGCTGCAAAGTTTGCATCTTGCACTTGTACACTGCCCATGATCAATGTACTTGAACCCGGAACGATCAATCCCATACCAATTCCCATAAGTCCACTACAAAAGATAAATAGCGCAAAAGATGAATCGGTTTGAAAACTCATCATAGCCAACAATGCAATGCCTGCAATTGCCAAGCCCAGTGTTAATAAGCTCGCTACGGTAAAACGCTGGTGTAATTTGGAAAAGGCAATTGAAACAAACGCCTGTGTTAAAAACTGTGGTGCAATCAACCAGCCTGACTGTGCTGCAGTTAACTCAATCTGATTTTGATAAAACAAAGCAAATATAAATAACGAACTATATCCTGCAAATCCTAAAATAAAAGAAATCGCGTTATAGGCTAAAAAGCGTTTATTTTTAAATAAATGATTGGGGATCAATGGATGAGTGGCATGTTTTTGTTGCCATACAAACGCCATACTTGCCAAGATAAACAAGAAAATACTCAGCATAAACCAATGTGCTAAATGCACATGTTGTAATGCGATAATGCTATACGTTAATGTGACAATCGCTACAGCACTGTAGAGCAAACCTAAATAATCAAAAGGTACAGGCACCGATTTCTGATCCGCCTCAATACCATAATAACCCAAGTAAATCGTTAGAATCCCAACAGGAAGATTGAGCCAGAAAATACTTTGCCAGCCAAAATGATGTACCAATAATCCACCCATCAGTGGACCAACAATTAATGAAAACGCACTAAAAGAACTCCAGCGACCAATTTCACGTGCTTTGTCTTGCGGTTGATGAAAATGATGCACCATGATCGCCAATGCCAAAGGGATTAAAACTGCACCAGCCACCCCCTGAATCATTCGTCCAATAATCAACAAACTAAAATTGCTTGCCATCGCACAAATCAATGAACCCACGATAAAAATGATCACACCCAGTAACCATAACTTTTTACGCCCTATACGCTGGCTTAATGCCCCCACCGCTAACATTAAACTCGATAGACTTAAAGCATAGCTATCAATCACCCACTGCAGATCCGCCATATCACTATCAAATTCGTTTTGAATACTTCCAAGTGCAAGATTGACACTGCTGAGATCCACCAAACACAGAAAGGTACTGATATAGAGCGCTAAAACGAGATAAATCGGCTGGCGAGATGCATTCATACATCACCTAGGTTGTTTAAATGAGAATCATTATATTATATACTGACCGACGGTCGGTCAATGTATAAAAGTCTACTTAAACCCCAAACTTTTCATTTTTTATAGACAATCTTGAAAGCGCTTTTAAAGATCATCACTGATCACAACTTAAACAGAATGGTTAGCTTTAAAATGTATATTTTCGGGTTCTAATTAAAATTGATAATAAAAGAATATCAGACGAGAAGCGATTTATATGATTCAAGGTCATAGTGAAAGTCAGCCATCATGATGGAGCATTTTTAAATATTGCAGCGCAATTTGTTGAGAAAAATCTGTGCTATCTTGTAGTTGATTGGCAATTGCTTCATCTGCAACCCCATGCACACCTGAATAAATCAACAAAGCGGTTAATCTTGGCTGTTCTAAATACCAAATACCCGCCTGTTGCCCTCCATTTAAGATTTGCAGCAATTGTTCCAATATCATATTTTTTTCATTATTCTTACGTTCGTGATGGTGCGCGCCAAAAACAATATCATGCACTGCATAACTTTCGAGGTAGGTTTGTATATTGGCAGAGACCCAAACCTTAAATTGGCTGACCCAATCTTCAGCATCACATGTTGCAACTGCGGTGTCTAAGGCCGCGATAAAAAAATCGATATAACGTTTTTTTAAGGCTTCAACAATATGCTGTTTCGATTCAAAGTAATGATAAAAAGTCCCTTTAGCAACACCCACACTGGCAATAATTTCGCTAATCGTGGTAGCTTCCACACCTTTTGCTAAAAAAAGCGTTTGTGCAGCATTCATCAGCTCATCAATTCGGACTTCTGCTGGCTTGGTTTGCCTTTTTGTCACCTGAGTAGAAGCGACTTGAGATTGTGATGACATACTTCTCTATTTTCTACACACAAGAATTTAATTATAGAGGAGCCCTAGCTAATTCACAATTCAAGCTAATACGAGTTCCCGAATACATCAATGTGGATATAATCCTAGTTCAGTCATACCAAATAATTTTTTAGCTGATAAAGAGACTTATTCTTTTAAATTCTCTAGCGAAGATAGACCTACTTAAAATATCTAAATATTTTTTAATACTGATATAAAAAATGAGAGAACGAAGTCTGTAAGTTCTCCCATTTTATTCGGTGCTATTGATCTAAGCCTAAAGATTTAAATTTCGTTATTTCCCCCCTAACCATTTGGTCGAGTCACAATTGGGAAAATTGAATCTGGACGTTTAAACATGGCAAAGAATTTTCCAATTTTCAGTGGATTACCTTTAACTTTACTGTCTTTAGAAAGCAGGACTTTTACCCCTTCTATTTGACCTGTAATCATTTTTAGATATAAGGGCTTGGTTACGGTTAATGTTGGGCAATCCGATGCCAAACCATTACTGTCATCATGACGTTTAAACTGCATGACTGAGTTTTCAACCCATAATGAAAAATTCTCTTGGGTATCCGACAAAACCAGATTGATACACTGGTTTTCATTTTTTAAATTTTCCACATCTAAATTTGTCGCCATGGCTTCAAGAAATCTTTCAGTTGGCGTGTGAATCAATAAATCACTCGGATCAGAGGTATTTTGTAGTGGTACATTATTCTGTAACTCTTGAGCGCCCACCAAAAAGAAATTACGCCAAGTCGAAGCCTCAGCAGCATAGCCCAATTGACGATACGTATTTGCCAATAAGTCTTTCGCTTGTTGGTTTTGAGGGTTATTCAACACAATATGTTTTAAAATCTCGGCAGCCCATCTATAGTCAGCTTGAGCATAGGCATCCCGCGCATTTTTCAATGCATTGTTTTCTCCACCTGCTAACTCAATATATTTTTTTGCAACAGCTTTTGGTGGCAATGGATCTAAGTTGGAAGGATGGGCATCGAACCATCCCATATAATATTGGTATACCGCTTTTACATTATGCTTAAGGGTTCCATAATAGCCATGTGCGTATAATTTTTGATCAAGCGCAGCTGGAAGCTTAATTTTCTCGGCAATTTCAGCACCATTAAAACCAGAGTTCATATATCTTACCGTCTGATCATGGGTGAACTTATAAACATCTCGCTGGGTTTTAATAAAATCTTGAATATTGTCATTGCCCCAGACCGGCCAATGATGCTGTGCGATCAATACATCTGATGCTTTAGCATGCTGCATTGCTTGGTCTAAATAGCCCACCCATTTTAAGGCATCACGTACTTTAGCACCTCGAAGGGTATAAAGATTATGCATTGTATGCGATAGAATTTCTGCGCCATTATAAAGTTTCAGTGATGGAATAGAGAATGTTAATTCAGCAGGTGCTTCTGAACCCGGCACGTTATAAAACACAAAATCCAAACCATCAATGCTCATTTTCTGTTCTGCTTGGGTGATCAGTTGTGTAGGCTCAAGGATTCCCATTTTACCCACAGCAACAGCCTTACCTAAACCTGTATCCACCAATCCTTCCGCATTCTTTGGTAGAAAAGTTCCATACATATAAGTCGCACGACGTATCATGGCTGAACCTGCCATCACATTTTCACTGGTCGCTTCTTCCATAAAGCCTTGTGGCGCAATAATAGGAGTTTTTCTTGCGTTAATTTCGTCACTAGAAAGAACCCCTAACGCCCCACCAAAATGATCGATATGGCTATGGGTAAAAATAATGGCTGAAATTTTTTGCTCACCTAAATGCTGCCTAGCAAATTTAAGTGCCGCTTCAGCCGTTTCTTTAGAGGTTAATGTATCCACAATAATCCAGCCAGTATCACCTTGAATAATGGTCATATTTGCCAAATCAAAACCACGAATTTGCCAAACTCGATCAGTCACTTTAAATAGACCAACATTGTTGTTTAGCTTTGCTTGTCGCCATAGCGCAGGATTAACTGTATTTGGTGCTGGATCATTTAAAAAATTAAACGCATCAAAATCCCAGATAACATTGCCTTTCTCACTTTTAATTTGACCCGTAGGCTTGGCAATAAAACCCTTTTGCGCATGATTAAACTCTGTCATATCGTCTAAATTGTATTTACTTTTATAAGCATTATTTGATTCAATGACCGCTTTTTCGACTTGCCCATTTGCTGCAAAAACAGAAAATGGCAAAATAAACATCAATGAGATCGTTAAAAATTTAATTTTCATTGTCATTCCTTTTTTCAAAATATCCATAATTTTTGATTTTCTGATCTGTACTGTTCTTTTCATTCCGCATCTAATACGATGACTTTATGTCGCTATAAAAATCCTTTTTCCTCCATAAGTTCATTCATGATCGTTTTTAGCTCATATCATTTTTGACTCACATTGTTTTTATTAGCAACATTTTTAATCAATGATCAGTTTAGGCTAATCATAACGTTGATTTACCTTAAAACGGATTCCACCTTCTATATAGTCTTTTAAATATTTACCCAGTAGCTTGTGATCTTTCACTTGGGTTGGCCAAAAATGCTCAAGACCAATATCACTGACCACATTGAGAATGGTATTGAAGGTAAACAGTACTTTTAATGCAATCGCATCAGGCTCTGCATCGGGCAATGCCAGCTGTAATAAGTCGACCGCTTTATCTGAAATAGGTACTAGCGTTTTTACAACAATGATCCGCCCTTCATCTCCTGCACTAATAGTTTTAGAAAAGAATTTTAAATAATGTATGCCATTTTCCTGTAAAAGAATCTTTACCATCGGTTTCATCAAGGCATCTACCACATCAGAAACTTGTACCTGTTCAGGTTGAATTGCATTTAATAGCGCTAGGCTGTCTGTGACATAAGGTGTCATAACATGATCTAGCGCAGCTTCAACCAATCCCCATTTAGATTTGAAGTGGTAATATAAAGCTGATTTGTTTGCCACTTTTGCAGTTTCATTAATTTTCTGTACAGACAAAGTTTCGATATTGTTCTGAGAAAACAGAACAATCGCAGCCTCGATAAGCTTTTCTTTGGTTTGATTACTCATCACATTCCATAGAGAAAATAAAAAAGAGAGGTCTCTTTTATATCAAAAATGATAAAAAATAAACCAATCCTGAATCAGATTGGTTTATTTTTAACGGATGAATTACGAACAACCTTTGGCTTCAAATTCCTCTTTAGAGCTATAGTTAAGCTCTGGTAAATAATCACCCATCACCGTCTTTTCATCTCCCCAAACTTTGGTATTTTGAATGGCTTGATTAAAGTTTGAATACGGTAATAAATTTCTCATAATCAAGAAACCGACATCATTATGCCCTTTTTCCACCGCATCTGGACCAGTATAACCATCACCACGCGGGCTTAAAGGCAAGTAAGAAATCCCACATTCTTCTGTGGCATTCTTTGGTCGATCTTCGGGTAATGATACAACAAGGGTATAAAAACCATTTTTGTCTTTATGCTTCATTTGCTCGTCATAAATACAGAAGTTGGTCGCTGTCGAGATCAGCTCATTGGTACAAATCGACCAATAACGAATATCGCCTTTTGCTAAAGTGGTTTCATTACCAGAAGTTGCTGCGATTTGAGGTAGTTTACCTTTCACCACAACCACCTTACCAAGTTTACGACTAATCACCGAAAAGGTGTATTCATTATCTGGTGTAGCCCATTGATTTAGCTTACGTTCAGTTTTAAATCCTTCACACTGATCTAGGTTGTGTTTATAAATACAACTAATATTCGCAGGTCCATTATAGGCGGTATACCATGTTGGTTTTAATTGTGCAGGGAAACCTACATAAGGCTGTTTATTGTATAAACTTAAAATCACACTCAAAGGTGTTTGTACATTATCCAAAGCTTTTTCTTTCACTTTAAGGACTTTACAGACTTCTGCGCCTGTTTTGATTTCACCGTTGGCTAACTGTACTTTATAACGCGGAAAATTGACTCCACCTTTCTCATTAAAGCCTTTATTCGGCACATAAACACGATAGATTAACGCCACTTCATTGCTGTCTGTTTTAGGCGCATATAAGGTATTTTCTTTAGGTGATGCAGGTAGATCGCCTAACACCAACTCAGCTTTAAATCCTCTTTCTTTATTTAAGCGGTTATTACCCACAATAAAGGGATTGGTCACACCTTGATTGGGTTTAATATTGACATCTACCAGAGAATTAACACGCTCTCCTTTGGCTGTATAGCTAACCAGAGAGGTGTGACGAGCGTAAGGATAATCACCATCGATAAAAACTTTTGCGCCTTCTGGTACTGTAAATTCACTCGACCAGTAATTTACATTAGAGTCTGGAAGCGCATAATTCATTGGATTGGCACCACCTGTTCCATCCTTACTCGAAACAGCATTTTGCCACATACAATCCGTCAGTTCTGCTTTAGGCGGTTGAGTTACACGTTCTGAATCATCATTGTCGTTACAAGCACTTAAAGTGATTGAACCCATAACCGTCGTCAGCAGTATCCCTACTTTTAATTTATTCATCTTTTCCATAACTTACGTCCCTATGTACCATGTCCTTCAATCCTAGAACGATGGCGATTTCATTTTAATTTTAATTGATCACTTAAATGGACTGGCTTTTAATCCACTTAGATTAAATATAATAATCCACTTAGATTAATTTTCAAGCGGTTTTTTTCTGATCTATTTAAAAAGTGCTTTTTTGCATTGATCAACAGCATTTCCAGTTGATGTTTAAAGCGATTAAAAATGAGGAGAACCTAACAGCTACGATGTTTTAATTCTTCATCCATTGCTTAGACAGATGAAGGAAAACCCTTGCTAAATCGCTTAAAAATATCGGCTCTGTATTGAATTCTTCATTTTAAAAGAAAAATAAAATAGGGAAAAATGGCGAAAAAATTCTTTAAATTGATAAAAATAAAAATACATTCGATCTTTTTCATAAAGCAAAAAATGATCATCTGGAGTAAATCATATGGGTATTGAAAGTCCCTTCTCCCGTTGGGAGAAGGCTAGGATGAGGGGATTTTATCTGGATTTATGCATATTCAGTTTAAAAATCATCTATCCAATATATTCACCATAGAGTACCCAATAACATGATTTTTACTGGCTACTCTAAGTATAAACTGCCCTCAATTCAGGTTAATAAAATAAAAGCGGATTAAAACATATTAAAATAAATTGGAAAAACCCCTAACAATCGAAGCTCTTCAAACAATTGTACAAACGCAGCAACCCAGAAAAACCAGATCACCTGAGCTAAGAACAACCTAAAATGTTTGGATGACACTTGGCAATATTGCGGTTCAGAATAGTTTTTAAAACTCGGCCAAAAGCGTGGTGTAGTTTGAGTATAATTCAAATACAATTGATCAAATTTTTTCCTCAAAAAACGCTCTTCTTGACGTATGACAAAGTAATAATAAACTAAAAACAACACGCTAAAAGCTGCGGGAAAGAACAAGGTTTCGGTTAAAAACATAATCCCCAGTGCAGCTAAAAAACTAAAAAGATAGAGTGGATTTCGACAGATGGAATACGGACCATCCATAACTAACTTCGCGTTTTTATGGCCTAAAATATAGATACTGCACCAAATCCGCCCCATTGCTCCGATTCCCACTAAAATCCAACCGACCAACCATAAAAGATGCTCAATCAGTGGAAAAGTGTCGTGCCATAGACCAAAACTAAAAGCAATAATAAATGCCAATACAAAACCAATAACTCTTGAACCCATGGTCCTTATTCTGGAGGAAAATATAATACTCACACTATTTCCTCCCACAATAAATTGAATGCTTATTTTCTTCTAAATAAAGTTCTAAGTGGTTGCCCACTATAATTAAATAATGTGCAACACTTATTTTAAAAATAAAATTTAAATACGATGATTCCACAAAATAACATATAGATTTTTTTTGACTAAACATTTAAATACTCCTCAGCATATACAAAAATGTAAACTTTGGTGGGAGCTACTTTAGCTAGCCACCGTATAGCTGCTTGAATTTAGGAGGAGGAGATAAATTATTTAATTCAGGGGATTGATATAAATTCAACCATCTGTATCGCTGAAAAGTCAGAAGATTAAAAAATGGATTAAATGTATTTTCAAAATAGCGTTCAATTTTTAAATCAGCAAAGTTCGATATAAAATTACATTTATCACTTAAACAAATATTTTGACAAAACTGATTTATTTCATTGTTATATCTTATTTTTTCAATATTTACTTCTTGATTACCAATGGCAATAAGTGATTCTTTATCATCAATATTTTGTTTTATATGCGTTTGAGTCGAAATTTCATTAAGACATAAAGATTCAACCACATACCAGACATTCTGAAATGTAAATTGAAACACCAATAGCCAAACAAAAAACAGCTTCTTTCCCATTACAATTTTCTGTAAACAATATTCATGATATTTAAAAAATCTAATTAAGTCAGTTGCTACGCTACAAAGATAAAATAGATTTCAATAAATTAGTTTAAAATAATACTAAAGCGATTGCATACCTGTATAAATTTTCACAATCCTACTCATTTTAAAAATTCATGATTAATTTTATATAATAGTTTTTTAAATTTACAATTACATTTACACAAAAAAGAAACAAGATATTGGTAAATATTCGATAAAGCATTTTTATTACAAAATTGTCATTAATTAAATGTTTGATTAGAACGCTTTCATAAATCAAAAAAATGATCATCAGGAGTGAATCATATTGGTATTGAAAGTCCCTTCTCCCTCTGGGAGAAGGCTAGGATGAGGGGCTTTTATGTTAATTAATGTTTTTAAAAAAGACTTCTGAAAGGAACTTATAGATCAAAATAAATTAGATTATAGATCTAAAATAAGCACTAACCATTTTCTCGTTCATATTCCGCAATCGCTTCTTTCGCAATACGGAAACTATCCACACCAGCAGGCACACCACAATAAATTGTGACTTGTAATAGGACCTCCCTGATTTTTTCTTTGGGAACACCATTACGTAACGCACCTTTCACATGTAACTTAAGCTCATTTGGGCGGTTAAGTGCAGAAATCATAGCGAGGTTAATCAAACTTCGTTCAGGTTTAGTCAACCCTTCTCGTCCCCAAACCGCACCCCAACAATACTCAGTGGCTAACTCTAGTAAGGGCAAGTTAAAATCATCAGCATTGTTCATAGATTGATTAACATATTCTTCGCCGAGTACTTGTTTACGGATCGCCAGTCCTTTTTCAAATGTTTCATTACTCATTTGCTTAATCCTCACAATTAATTATTTGCTTAATCCAGCTAACAACACATATTTAATTTCCAAATAGTCTTCTATTCCATATTTGGAGCCTTCTCGTCCTAATCCTGATTGCTTTATCCCACCAAACGGCGCCACCTCGTTGGATAATATTCCAGTATTCAGTGCCACCATCCCATACGCTAAAGCATCAGACACACGCATTGCCCTGCCTAAATCCTGAGTATAAAAATAAGATGCCAAACCGAACTCAGTATCATTGGCATAGGCGATAACCTCTTCCTCTGTTTCAAACTTAAATACAGGCGCTAATGGACCAAAAGTTTCTTCTTTGGCAACTTGCATTTCAGCAGTAATATCTTTGACAATGGTCGGTTCAAAGAACAGTGCCCCGCATGGGTGAGGCTTTCCACCCAATACAATCTGGGCACCTTTACTTACTGCATCGTCAATATGTTCTGTCACTTTGCGAATCGCCGCAGCGTCAATGACGGGTCCAAAATCTACGCCAGCCTGCATTCCATTACCGACCTTGAGTTGTTTAACTGCCTCAACTAATTTTTCGATAAATAAATCATAGACCGCTGATTGCACATAAATACGATTGGCACAGACACAGGTCTGCCCTGCATTACGAAATTTACTTGCAATCGCACCTGTTACAGCAGCATCAAGATCGGCATCATTAAATACAATAAATGGAGCATTCCCACCCAACTCCATCGACACCTTTTTCACCGTTGATGCACATTGTGCAATCAACTTTTTACCCACCTCAGTTGAACCTGTAAAACTAAACTTCTGCACGCGTTCATCTGTAGTCAATACCTCACCGATTTCGCTAGAGCTTCCAGTGATAACATTGAATACCCCTGCTGGAATACCTGCACGTAGTGCCAACTCAGCAATTGCAAAGGCAGATAATGGCGTTTGCGAGGCTGGACGGACAATCATGGTACAACCTGCCGCCAATGCGGGCGCAACTTTACGGGTAATCATGGCATTGGGAAAATTCCACGGGGTAATTGCGGCACAAACGCCGATGGGTTGTTTGTTGACTAAAATTTTCTGATCAGCAGCATTTGAGGGAATAATGTCGCCATAAATCCGTTTGGCTTCTTCTGCAAACCATTCTATATAAGCTGCGCCATATGCAATTTCAGCCTTGGCTTCTGCGAATGGTTTTCCTTGTTCCAAGGTTAAAATATAAGCCAGATCTTCTTGATGATGCATGATTAAGTCAAACCATTGACGTAATATCTGACTGCGTTGTTTGGCAGTTTTTTTACGCCATAGCGGTAAAGCCTGTTCAGCTGCAGTAACGGCATTCAAGGCTTCCTGCTGCCCCATTTTCGGTACAGTGCTAATAATTTCACCTGTGGCAGGGTTGATCACATTAAAAGTTTGTTTCGTGTCAGCATCTCGCCACTGACCATTGATCAATGCCTGTGATTTTAATAAACCCACATCGTTCAGTTGTGCCATTTTATTGTTTTCCTATTTTTAAATCTTTGCCAAACACCCAACTTTTTACATCTTCAACAATACTTTCCCGATTTAAATCACTTGCAACGAGAGCTTTTGACCCAGTACTGAAAAATGATATTGCCCTACGATTAAATCCATCGGGCGAATGATGGAACCTGTTAAAATCACATCACCTGCGTTTAAGCTTTTAGCCTGTTGCAAGAGGGTCCGAATCAACCAAAGATAGTTGCGGATTGGGTGATCTTCAGGTTGTGTGGTCACAATGATGTCGAGGTTGGCTTGTTCAATAAGCGGGTAAATATCTAAATCAGCTATAGAGATCTCTATTTCATCACCCAGTATGTAAAACTGTGCCGCAGCATTATCTGCCAAGAATTGAGCGAGATTAAAATGCCAGTTTTGCCAGCGCGTATCTGCAATTTCAATTGCTGGTCGTATT
Source organism: Acinetobacter sp. Root1280 (assembly GCF_001425285.1). Taxonomy (NCBI): domain Bacteria; kingdom Pseudomonadati; phylum Pseudomonadota; class Gammaproteobacteria; order Moraxellales; family Moraxellaceae; genus Acinetobacter; species Acinetobacter sp. Root1280. Next base: position 152,338 of record NZ_LMED01000028.1, read on the forward strand.
TGCCCTACTTTTGCCAGTAATTCTGCATCCGTTAAATCCGCAGTGGTGATGGCCTGTTTTAAAATAAAGGCCAATTCAACTTCTAGTTTAGGCTGGTACAGATTTGCAAGCGCTATACAACTGCCATTTTCCAATTGCATATCCGAGCAAAGATGACCATAAACAGGATGTTGCAAAGCATATTTAGCTTGAGCCAGCGCACCCGAAAGAGCCACTTTCCAACCTGAAAGTGTAGTGTCAGTTTCCTGACAATAGTGTTGGATCAGTTGAGCCTGACTGAGATAAGCCTGATCGGTTTCAAGAGATTCAAACTCATTGGCATCCAGTACATGTCGCGCAATTCGAGCATCTAGTAAGCGATGTTGTAACTCGATTAATTGATCAACTGACATGCCAATTTCTCCAAAGTTTCTTCAAGCTTTTCCAAAGCGCATGTGGCTGCGATAAAGCGGTCAGGACGTACAATCACCACTTCATCACGGGCAAGATCAAACCAGTCTTCTAGTTTACGCTCCACATCCTCTACACAAATCACCTGTTCAGAAGCATTTAAAGGTTGCTTACGATTTAAACCACTTTTAGCGCGATTGATCTGAATAAAACGCGTCTCACGACTTTGCCAAAATTGTCGCGTCTGCTCGGATAAATGCTCCAGTGGATCTTTTCGGAATGCAATCACGGCATACCATTGACCCAGAATCTCATCAAATTTCAGCTTATTGGCATGAGCATCTTCGACATAGGGTTGAATAAATATTTTCCCAACCACATCGGTTTCTTTGATGTGCGGACGTGGATGATAGACCAAACCTTTATGAATAAAGGGTTTCGGTTTAAATTTAAATTCAACCAGATGGCTGCGTAAGGCATCGACATTGTTAAAAGCTTGAAATAGCCAATCACGTACCCCTGCCATAAGTGGATTGGTCAATCCCAAAACCATACCCATATTGTCTGCCAAGGCAACTAATTCTGTCGCGTTGGTACGGCGCTCATCATCATAACTGGCGATGATTTTTTCCGAGGCGTAGTTTTTTAATACCGCAGCCAATTTCCATGCGATGTTCCCTACATCTCGAATACCTGAATTTAAACCTTGCCCTGCCCAAGGTGGAGTAATATGTGCCGCATCGCCAATCAAGATAATTCGTCCGTCAATAAAGCGGTTGGCAACTCGTGAATTATGGGTATAGGCACGAATTCGAATGATTTCCAGTTCATCTACAGCATCCCCAATATGATTACGGATCAATTGGCGAATGTTGTCTTCCTTACACATGCTTTCTTCGTCTTCACCATCAAACAGCATAAATTCCCAGCGGCGCTGCTGATAAGGCAAATATATACAGACAAATGGGCGGTTAGGATCGGCATGTAAGGCGGTATATGGTGCATCCAGATAATCATGTGCAGCATCCACCACAATCCATTTATGTGGATGAGTTAAACCCTCAAGCTGAATCCCAGCTTTTTTACGCACACAGGAACGGCCACCATCTGCACCAATCACATATTTGGCTGAGATTTGGTAAATTTCACCATCGCTGTCTTTAACTTTGACCGTTGCCGATTCTTCAGTTTGGGAAACATCGAGCATTTCATGCCCAGAACGTAATTCGACCTGTGTATAGGGTTGCAACATTTCCCGCATAGATTTTTCTAAAAGCTGCTGCATAAAGATATTGCGCATCGGCCAACCATAATCAGCAACAGACGGTTTTACTTCAGCAAAACAAATTCCACGAGCATTGTAGTAACGCAACGGTACATTTTGGATCATGTCTTTTACAACTTCATCAGCCACGCCAATGCTTTGCAAAACACGTAAGGCTTCATCGTCCATGCCCACTGCACGAGGGTACGGTAAAATATCTGGACTCATTTCAAGCACAATGCTTTGAATCCCATACATTCCCATATAATGCGCCAGCGCAATTCCATTTGGCCCACCGCCAACAATAACAACCTGTGTGTGTTCCTGCTTCATCCCTATTGCTCCCTTCCTTTGACTTCCTTATACCGCTAAGCAAACTGTTTTAAAAAATCCTGTACGGTCTGATTAAATTGTTCAGTTTGATCATCATGGACATAATGTGATGCCCCTGCAATTTCCACTGTTTTGACCAGTTTGTTGTTTTCCTTAATTTTTTCGAGTATCTCAGTGGTTAAGAAATCTGACAAGCCACCCTTTATAAATAGCGTAGGACAAGTCAAACTTTTAACAGCAGGCCACAAGTCGATCGATGGAAAACTCAAACGTGCCTTGGCAATCCCTTCCTGATCATGGCGCCAATGAATCTGACCATCTTTTTCTAGCAAGGTATGTTGCAAACGTGACTGAATCCCCTGCTCATCAATCAATGGGCGAAGCTTTTGCCAAAATGTTGTGGCCTCATCCCACGAAGCAAAAGATAAGGGGGTGCTTTGCATTTCATGTCGAATCCGTGCTGCACCCTCGCCTTGTATAGAGGAGCCTGGACCAATATCCTCAACAATCAATGCCTGAACCTGCTCAGGATGCAAACGGGTAAATTCAAGTGCATTAGTTCCACCTAATGAATGACCCAATAAGATGATTTCATCCACCTTTAATTCAGCAATCAAATCTTCAAGATCATGTACATAATATTCAGTTTGGTAGCTTGAATATTCCGCCCAATCACTTTGTCCACGTCCACGCTGATCCAGTGCCACTACATAGAAATGCTCTGCAAGCAATGGTGCAAGCATGTGCCACGTTGCGGCATAGGAACGCAATCCATGCAGCATGATTAAAACAGGCTGCTCAGGTTCACCCCAAGTTAAATAATGTAGACCAAGTCCACTGCGGTTTTTAAAAAAATGACTTCCTATTCGCATAATCTCATGTCCTTATATGCATGCGCGATGCCTAAGATTGAGCTGCGTTATCGCTGGCTTAATTTAGACCATCTTCACCTTTAATTTCAGATGCTTTTAATCCACCTAAACGGGCATGTAAGCGTCCACGAGTCGCAAAAGCCCAGATCACAATAATTTCATCGTTATTGGGTGCATCATTAAAAGATAAAGAAAATGTGTCATAGTGCGAACGTACATAAAGCGCATCTTTATGTGCTAAAGGAACATCAATGATCGTCCCTGCAACACCACGCTTACCAGTCGAAGGTACCCATGATTTACCACCTCCAATAGCCTCACGTACTGGATTGGCCGCAGGATTGGTCAAAAAAGCATTGCCATGTTCATATTCACTATTCATACCGACCAAAATGGCTTTGCCATAACTTTCAATAGCGCGACCCTGTGCCAAAGCCTGTATACGGCGACCAAATTCACGACCCAGTTCAGGTGATTTTTCAATCAGTGCATTGAGGTCTTGCTGAAACTTTCCTGCAAATGGATTATGGATCGCAACAGCAACCGCATATTTATAAACCGGTTCGCCATCTGCCAACACACCGCTTTCATTTGCCAGTGTTTCTTCTACAAAGCTGTACCATTTACGAATATGGTAATATTCAAAATTTGTTTTTTTCATATCAGAACCCTTTAAAAAATAGGCTTAATTTCAATCGGATTGCTTGGAGCACCTGTATCATGAAAAGCTTTAATCGCTTCGGCATCGTCATGAATGGTTTCTAAAAAAAATTCTAAACGATTGCCATCTGGGTCATTGAAATACAGGCCATTGCCTACGGTATGGTCTGTGGTTTTGACCACTTCCACGCCTTTTTGGATCAGCATGCCATGCAATTTTTGCAAGGTTTCAAATGTTCCCTCAATTTCCAAACCATAGTGCTGTAAGCCGAGTCCACCTTGCTGTGCATCAGGTGCCGCCTTAATCAAGGCAATGTCATGATGCTTTACACCAAAACTCATCATGATCCATGCTGGACCACGCGCATGCTCTACCATTCCCAAGACATCGGCATACCATTGAGCAGATGCTTCAGGATCTCTGACAAAGAGTGAAAGATGCGTACGTAATACTTTTATTTTCATCTTTAGCTCGCATTATTTTTCAATCACAGATTGATGTAGCGCCTTGATTTCAGTATTTGCAGGCGTCCATAACACGTCTGCAATTTCACTAAATTCACGCCAATGTTTAATCCAGCTATTACCGCCATTTTTACTGGTAAATAGATGACCATACTTTGTGCCAGCAACCATCTGCGCTGGATTGTTAAAGTTTTGCTGAATCGCCCAGATACAAGAATTGGGTTGTTGTGGTAAAGGCAAGACTTCCCATGTTGCTGCTGCATCTTTGGATAGCAGAATCTTACTGGTGGTTCCCGGTGTCCCATCCGAAATACTGATATACACAGTACTCTGACTCTGATGATGTGCTGACATTGCACGTACGTAATACAAACCAAAAGTTTCTTTGGCAATGATTCCTGTCCATGTCTGCCCGTCATCAAAACTGCGATACACCGCATTGACACAGACCACCACCACCACTTTTTGACCATGATTTGGCAACACTGCAATCGCATGAACGTCAGAATTAAAATCCCAAAGCAAACGATCATCTAGTCGCTGCCAAGTATCACCACCATCTTGTGAATGAAAAAGTCCGCCTTCTTCTAAACCAAACCAAATTTTATTGGCATCGGTTGGATCGTAAGCAAAAGCCAATAAACGCGGACGACTGACCCCTGCACAAAACTCTGGAATTTCAACAGGCGCAGCATCCCAAGTCTGCCCACCATCTAGACTACGCCAAAGCACAGCGCGTGAGGGTGCTCCTGTTCCAGCAAAAATTCTTTGTCGGTTTTGCGGATCAACTGCAACTTTCCACACAGTTTGGCCTTTAAACGGCGTATCCATTTGCTGCCATGTCCCACCACAATCATGGCTGACACATAAGCCAATATCTGTGCCTACATAGATGATGTTGGCTTGTTCAGGATCCTGTGATAAAGCGCGGGTAATCGCATCAAATTCTAGATCTTGCCCCACCCCCAAACGATGCCATAACCTGCCATCATCACCACTACGGATCACCGCTTGCCCAACGGTCGCCACTAATAATGTTCCATTTGACATAATGCCTGCTCCTTAGATAAAGATGCCACGGGTCAAACCACCATCAATCCCAATCGACTCTCCTGTGATCGCACCCGCTTTCGGTGAAGCAAGGAAACCAATCAAGTAGCCCATTTCGATAGGTGCAAGTGTCCTGCGAATTGGCGTGCTGTCGATATAACCCTGACGAACTTGCTCAGGTGTTTTGTTCTGTTTAACCCCTTCACGTTCATAAAGCTCTTGAATATGTGGTGTATCAACAACGCCAGGATGAATCAGATTTACAGTAATACCCGATGGACCAAGTTGGTCGGATAAGGTCTTTGTCAAATGGGCAATCGCGAGATTACGCATCCCTGACATGACCTTACTGCCACGACCTGTTAAGCCACCTATATTAATTACCCGACCAAAACCAGCCTTTTTCATATGCGGTGTAACGGCTTTGATACAACGAAAATAGCCAATAACCTTAGTGTCTAAATCACCCAATAACTCATGATCTTCTGCATGTTCAATATCATTACGTACCACACCAGACGGGGCTGCTGCGCCATTGACCAAAATATCAATTCGTCCAAAATGCTGCATGGCCTGATCAACCATAAACTGCACCGCTTTCATATCCGTGGTATCACAAAATAATGGCAAAACCTCATTACCTGTTTCAGTTGAAATCTCTTTGGCTGTTTCATTTAGATAACTCATACGACGCGCGCAGATCACGACTTTGCAACCTTCTTGAGATAAAAGACGGGCAACATCTTTACCAATTCCCATCCCACCACCAGTAACGATTGCAACTCGATCTTTTAATTCTAAATCCATTTTTTAGTCCTTTTTTGAGTCAAAAATCCCCCATTCCCACTTTGAATGGGAAAGTAACGCCCTTTTTCAAGGGAGCTTAAGAGAGATCTTAATTAATACAAATTCACGCAAACATTTTTGGTTTCAGTATAAGCTTCAATCACATCATGGCTCATTTCACGTCCCCAACCTGATTGTTTATAACCACCAAATGGAGAAACTGGATCCACCACGTTATAGCAATTTACCCACACAGATCCTGCTTCTAACTTGGCTGCAATTTGATGTGCCTGAGATAAATCCTGTGTCCAAATTCCAGCAGCTAAGCCATAAATTGAATTATTGGCGCGCTCTATCAACTCATCCGTATCGGACCAACTCATCACCGTTAATACAGGACCAAATATTTCCTCTTTAGCAATACAGGCTTTTTCTTCTCGATCAAGGAAAATGGTTGGCTCGAGAAAATAGCCCTGATCAAAACCAGTTGGACGTTGACCGCCTGTTAGTAATTCAGCACCTTCCGCTAATGCTTGCTGAATATAACGATTGACTGTCGCATATTGGCGTTCAGACACAAGTGGCCCCATGGTTGAGCTTTCATCTAGGCCATTGGCAATTTTCATGCCCTGTGCCTGTTTGCATAAACCATCCAGCACTTCATCCAGCACTTTTTCATGCACATACAAACGGGAACCTGCGGTGCACACCTGTCCTTGGTTATAAAAAATGGCTTGTGCTGCACCAGGAATCGCTTTACTCAAATCCGCATCAGGTAAAATAATATTGGGGGACTTACCGCCTAACTCTAAAGTGACACGCTTCATATTCGAGGTTGCTTGTTGGGCAATCGCTTTACCCACCGCTGTCGAGCCAGTAAATGCCACTTTATTCACTTGCATATGTGCACTGAGTGGTTCACCAACATCACGACCTGTACCTGTGACCAGATTGACCACCCCTGCTGGGAAGCCTGCTTCTTGAAAAAGCTGCATTAAGCGCACTGCAATCAATGGTGTTTGTTCAGCAGGTTTTAAAATTGCAGTACAGCCCACAGCCATTGCAGGCGCAAGTTTCCAAATACACATGGTCAGTGGGAAATTCCATGGCACAATCAAACCACAAACGCCTACAGGATCACGTAAGGTATAGTTTAAAAATGCGCCTTGCGGTGCACCTGAAACTGGTACTTGTCGCCCTTCAACCTTGGTCGCGAAGCCCGCAAAGTAACGTAAAATATGTGCTGCACCACCACACTCATGACGTGAATACAATAACGGCTTACCATTATCCAGCGTTAAAATCTGCGCCAACTCTTCAGTGTGTTTTTCCACTAAATCTGCCAATTGATACAACAATTTGGCACGTGTTGCGGGGATCTCATAACGCCACGTTTTAAACGCTTGATTGGCAGCATCGACTGCCAAATCAACATCCGCTGCGCCGCCTTTTGCCACTTGAGCAATGACTTCTTGTGTCGCTGGATTTTCAACATCAAAGGTCTGTTTACTGACTGAGTCCGTCCATTGACCGCCAATAAATAATTGTTGTGGTTTCGCTAAAAAACGATGTACTTCTGGAAAAATCTCATTTATAGCCATGGGATACACCTCATAATTCCATTACGATTAGATGGGGTTGCATTGCTTGATTGGTTTGAGTCAATGCAGTTTGTAATTCTTGATTGGTTCGCGCCACAGTAGACGCTAAGCCATATGCTTTGGCCAAAGCTGTCCAATCTATTTTGGGTTGATTGAGTTCGGTTAAAGACAATGCCGTTTCACTGAATTCTTCTACACCAAAACGCCTTAATTCATTTTGCAAAATGGCATAACGATGATTGGCAGCAATGAGAATCGTGACAGGTAAATTTTCACGGGCAATGCTCCACAATGTTTGAATGGTATATTGCGCACTGCCATCAGACTGTAAGCAGAACACCCGTGTGCCTCGTTCAGCCAGTGCAGCACCAAAACCAGCAGGAATGCCCTGTCCAATTGCGCCACCCGTATTGGTCATGACCCGATGTTTTACTGCATCATTCGAAGCAGTAAAAAATGGATAACCACAAGTCCCCCCCTCAATAGAGACAATACAGTCCTCAGTCAGACTGGCAGAGAGAACTTTAGCAATAGAGGCTGGGCTCAATGCCGCTTGTGCTGGTGGTAGTTCTATCGCTTTGCTTACGACAGGCACAAAGGCAGGTGCATTCAGTTCATCCGCCAGCGCATTGAGTGCCGCAGGTACATCCTCACCGACATCAGCCAGATAAAGCAAACGATCTGGTTCAGCTAAGCGCGATGGCAATCCTTCATAGCCAAAATAGCTAATTGGATCAATTACACCCGCACACACCACGTAATCATATTGTTCCAACACCTCAATCGCCTTTTCAGGAAAATATGGCAAGCGATCTAGATCTGGCAAGCCACCACCTCGATGACTAATCCTTGGGAATGTTTCAGCAAACATATGCACATGCGCCAATTGCGCCAAACGTCCTGCTGCTTTTAAACCCTCATCATTTACACCTGTGTCTCCCACGATAAATACCAGAGATTTACCATGCTGATAATACCGAGCGACCTGTTCAACCTTACTGGCGATAAAGTGACGTTGTGGTGCGGTGACCTGAAAATGCTTCCCGATATCCTGAATCTGTTGGGCTTGAAAATCCATTGGTAAGATCAGCGTAGCGATTTGTCCTTTTGCCTGCCAAGCGGCTTTCATCGCATCCTGTAAATCATCACCAATACTGTTGGCATTGCGGGTCATGCGTACCCAACCTGACACAGTTTTTGCCATGCTTTCAATATCACTGGCAAGTGGTGGATCATAGTTCACATGCCATGAAGCATGGTCACCAATAATATTCACTATAGGTGTATTAGCACGACGAGCATTGTGCAAATTTGCCATGCTATTGGCAAAGCCCGGTCCCAAATGGGTCAGGGTCAAAGCTGGTTTTGCTGCAACCCGACCATATCCATCAGCTGCACCAGAACAAACGCCCTCAAATAGAGAAAGTATAGGTTTGATTTTAGTTTCCGCTTGCATCACCGCAACCATCGGAATTTCTGTTGTTCCTGGGTTAGCAAAACAATATTCAAAGCCAAGTTGCGCAGCCGTTTTTACAAAATATTCCGCACCGATCATCTTCTTCACCAGAAAATTTAAATTAATCCCTTATTAAGATATTTATAAAACATAAAATTTATTATTTCAATAGTTATTTTCACAATACGGGATTTTTTTAATTTCTTTATTTTTAGCTCATTCAATGCTAATTTATTTAATTATTTCCATAATGTAAAAATATGAGCAGCAGCCTTTCAAGAATACTCAGCGTATTAAATTTATTTACACCTGAACGCCTCGTTATTGATGCTGATGTGATTGCTAATGAATACGGTCTTTCTCGCACATCTTCTTATCGCTACCTGAAAGAACTATGTGATGCTGGTTTGATTGCAAAACGTGGCCCAGGCGGTTACGTGTTAGGTCCTCGCCTAATTGAACTTGATTGGATGATGCGTAAGTATGATCCAGTCCTCAGCTCAGGGCGTGTTTATATTGAGCAATTAAGTCAAAGAACTGGCCTAACTGTTTTTGTCAGTGCTTTTTATGATAATAAAATTATTAATACTTTTATTCTCTCGCCAAACAACGACCTAAACTATAGCTTTGGCCGTGGTCGCCCTCTTCCATTATTTCGTGGAGCGCAAGCCAAAGTATTAATTTCTTTCCAAGGTACAAAAAAAATTAAAGACTTGTATGAGGAGAAAATAAAATTTGATCCTTTGAATATTTATTCTTTAGAAGAGATCCTTAAACAAGCGAAACAAATTCGTAAAGAAGGTTTTTGTATTACCAACAACGAATTAAATCAAGGACAAACAGGTATCGCCGCACCAATTTTTATTGATCAAGACTCCAAAGAATCACATACAAGTATTAGTGTGGTCGGGTCTTATGAACAATTTGAACTCTTGAGAAAAGAAACCATTATTGAAATACTTTTGGATACATCGGCAAAATTAACCCAAGCAATGGGTCAGCAAAATCAAGTGGATAGTAATAGTAGCCAAATCAATTTGGAAGAAGTAGAGCACATATGATTTAAAGCAGATGTGCATATCAAATTCTTATAATCTATCGAAAGCGTGATATTTCATATATATAATGTGATGACAATCATACAGATGGCTTTTAAATCATTCTCAATAGAAACATTGAGCTTATGCCCCAAACATAGATCGGGGCAAAAGCTTTATTTTTCCAAAATTTATTCTGTTTTAAGACATTATATTCCACAGCGTTTTTTATACCAATAACGGCAGTACCATTACTGCTAGCTGTTAATCATATTGAAAAAATGGGTTCACTCTTTTTTGTACAGCTCTTTTTAATATAGCCCGCTTTTATATTCCTTTTACTGTGCTCAAGTCTTTATTTTTATCTCAAACTACAGTTTAAACCCGCTAAAAAGCAATAAATTTAATTTTTCACACTATTTAAAATAAATAGTATTTTAATTGCAATTAATCCTAAATTTATTTGTATTTTTACCACATTACAGAATTTTTTAAAAATAAACACTTTCTTTTAATTAATTTTTATGCTTAATTATTGTACATAGCCAGCAGCCAAGCTTAAAAAAACAATATTTCCTACAATATGGAATTTAATTTTATTAATTTTGTTTATTATTTTAAATTATCCCATATTGTAAAATTTAACAAAAATATTAACGGAGTTGATGTGCGATGGATACTCACTGCTTTTTTACCCCTAAATGGTCTTTATTACACAGTACAAACCTATATCAATGCGTTCTGTATTCCACAGCAGGGGAAAAATTCCTGTTTGTACTGCCCATGCAGAACCATCTAGATAAAAATACTATTTACAAAAAATTTGATTGAAATTTATTGGCTTGGAAAAAAATTGTATTTTTCACTGCACCATCATTTGGAACACAAATATTTGAAAGTATTCACCATGGAGGGAATTTACCACAATTTTAAAATTTAAATGGCGATAGGGAAATCGACCAAGATAAATTGACGATGGTTAATGAAGAAATTATGTCAAGTTTTAAATACCTCTCGACAATTTAGCTTTTATCTCGATCCCCACACTAGGTTTAAAAATAAGCCAACGACAAGCGACCAACGTAGTCGTTAAGCAACCTCAAGGAAGAGACGAATATGAGTATATTAGAAAGCTTACCTAACTCATCCAAACCTTCAAGTAACGATGAGCGACAAAGAAAAAAAACTGAACGAAAAGTTGCCTTAGCCACAGTGATAGGAACATCAATTGAGTTTTATGATTACTTTATTTATGCAGCTATCGCAGGCATGGTTTTTAACCATATTTTCTTTGGTCCAGCAGGACCCGCATTTGCTACGATTCTAGCTTTTGCTTCAGTTGGAATTAGTTTCTTATTCCGCCCTTTGGGTGCATTTTTAGCAGGACATTATGGCGACAAACTAGGCCGAAAAAACATGTTGGTCATCTCATTGATTTTAATGGGTGGGAGTACCACGCTGATTGGTCTATTACCGACGTATGCGTCAATTGGCATCGCTGCACCATTGTTATTGGTGTCATTACGTATTATTCAAGGAATTTCTGTTGGGGGTGAATGGGGTGGCGCTATCTTAATGGCCGTTGAGCATGCACCTAAAGGTAAACGCGGTCATTTTGGTGCTTTCCCTCAATTAGGTGTTCCCCTTGGACTGTTGCTATCCTCTGCCGTTCTCTCAATTATGACAGGGTTCGTTTCCCCAGGTGATGAGTTTCTTGAATGGGGTTGGCGAATTCCTTTTCTGTTCAGTATCGTTCTAGTTTTAATCGGTCATTGGATTCGCATTTCACTGGATGAAACCCCTATTTTTAAAGAAATTAAACAACGTAAAGTTGCGACAAAAACACCAATTAAAGAATTGTTTAAAAATCATTTTTTAATTCTTATTCTTGCATCGTTCTTATTGGCTGGAACACAAGCAATCGGTTATATGACCACCGGCGGATTTATCCAAAACTATGCAACCGATCCAAATGGCCCAATCCAAATGGCTCGTACAACGCTGTTAAGCATTATGACAGCCATAGCAGTGGTCTGGGTGATTGTGACTTATTTTGCTGGTGGTTGGTCAGATAAATTTGGCCGTAAAAAAATGTATTACCTTAGCTATAGCCTGCAATTTGCGACCGTTTTGGTCTTGTTTCCCTTGTTAAATATGGGACAGATTTGGTCGATTGGTCTAGCTTTATTCCTACTTTCAGTCAGTGTCGGTATTGCCTGTGGTGTTCAATCTGCCTTTTATGCAGAACTGTTCCCAGTCTCTGTTCGATTCTCTGGTGTATCGATTGCCTATGCATTGGGCTCTATTTTAGGTGGTGCATTTTCACCAATGATCGCTGCTTGGTTGATTTCCACTACAGGAGAAACCTCTTCGGTCACCTACTACTTAGCATTTATGACCATTTTGGCTTTGGTAGCCATTAGCTGTTTAAAAGAACGACGTAACTTACCTTTAGGATTCGAATATGAAGAACGGCAAAAGGCAGATCCGCTTGTTTGGCAAAAAAAACCTGATTATCAATAATTCTGATTAAAAGAATAACCAAACAGACCTCTCTTCATCTGCCTTTAAATCGAATAAGTAGATGAAGCAGAGTGCAATACCCGCTTGTCGCAGTATGACAAAAGAATAGCGATAACTAAAAAATGAAGGGAAACCCTATGAAAAATCCTATTTTAATCACCGTATTCACATTTAACCTATTTGCATTCACCCAACTCAGCTATGCCAATGTCCTCGATGGTAGTGCTAGGCTGGTGCTTAAAAATGCATATATTGACCGCGATTTTGACCCTTCAACAATTAAAGATGTTGGAAGCTGGTCACAAAGTGCATCTTTATTTATTCAATCTGGCTATACCGATACCCCTCTACAAATTGGTTTAGATGCAAGTGTGCAATATGCACTTCGTTTGAGTAATGATAAAGGCGTTGCCGATACTGTATTACCTTTTGATACGAGTACAGGAAAGCAGGCAAAAGACCAGTTAAAATATGGAGCGACACTAAAAGCCAAATACCAACAGGCTGAACTAAAAGTTGGGGAACTTTGGTTAAATTTACCGACCACTCCTGTAGATGAGAGCCGACAATTATTTACAAGCTTTCAGGGTGCACAATTGAATTTTAAAGCAGCGCCCAATCTGAATATTGAGTTAGGTCGTGTGGAAAAACTATCTCCACGGAATGAAGAAAAATTTAGAGATCTGAGCTATACCCTGAATGGTGTAACACATCGTTCAGATGGCTTGAATTATATTGATGTGAAATATCAACCTACGCCTAAATGGCATTTGGAATATTACTTTGGAGAGGTTGAATCCTTATTTAACCGCCACTATTTTGGTGCAGAATATCGATCTCAGTTTGATCAAGTTACAAGTAAAACCAAATTAAAATATTTTCATACTATCGAAACTAATGATTCAAAATTAGACGCTTTTACCAATCAGAATATCGGCATTTTGCAAAGCTTTGATTATGGTAATCACAGTATATCTGCTGGCTATCAACAAATCAGCGGTGACAATGCCTATGCCCTGCTTGATGGTTTTGTACCTGAATTATATTTTATTAACTGGAACGTAACTGGCTTTTTCAAAGAGAAAGAAAAAACATGGCATGCTATTTACAGCTATAAATTCGATGGCCCATTAAAAGGTCTAAATGCTGCGGTGAAATATTCTTATGGCTATGATTTTATTTATAAAGACTTTAGCAATAACAAAGAGAGTGAACTCGATGTGGGTTTAAATTATAAATTCATGCATCCTAAACTTAATGGATGGTCGCTCAGTTATTTATTTGCAGATTACAACAGTAAAAATAGTAATAGCTTTATCGAAAATCGTGCATTTCTCAGCTTTCAAAAAACATTTAAATAAAGGTTATTTAGCACTATGTCCATAGTTTCACTTCACCCATACCCAATAGGTAAATTCGGAGGAAACAACATAGAAATTAGGCCTCATGAGATAGCTTCATTTAATAGTATCTTATGATGAAGATCATAAATGAATATTTGACCTATAGAACCTTGTTATTGAAATACAACCTGACTCGGACTTTCATATCCGAGTCATTTTATTGGAAAATTATTCGATCTGATTATTATTTACAAGCAAGTTGATGTACATACTTTGCAAAGTAAGTATCTCGACTGGGTTTGATTTCAGTAATAATTGTAGAGGGTACTCTTTGAAGTCTGGAGGTGATGTATCATTTAAATTCTTTCACAAAACAAAATATAAATTTAATATCTTGCTTGATTGCTAAACTCATCTCTGTTGTAGTTAATCTATGATTTTTTTAAAACAAAGAGGTAGTCAAATAATATCAACTACCTCATAAAGAGCAATGCGATTATTTAAAAATTCTTGGTCACACTGACATACAAACGGTCATCATACATATTCATTTGACTGTCAATATTATTGCCAACCCACGCTAATTCAGTGGTTACACCTTTATAATCACCGCGTACTCCCACTTTATAATCAAAGTAACTGTCTTTCTTTCCATCAGGAACTGAACCTAGCTGAAATTCAGCAACACTATCCTGCTTGGTATAACCCGCCGAACCAAACAGTTGTACATTTTCAACTACAGGAAAGCTGTATTCACTACTAAAATAATATTCGTTACCTGAACCAAAAACATAATTCGGTGAATAGTAAACTGCTGCACTGAAGTTATCTTGAGCAACAAATGTACCTGTACGCTTGTACATCACCCCATACTCACCAAAATCAGCCGATTTTCCATTTGGGCTAAAATTTCCTCCAGGATAATTCACATCTGCATAAAAGAAATCCAGACTGTTTTTATCATTGATATGCCATGTATAGCCCAGTATTGCATCTGCTTCTACGCTACCACCATTTGGTGTTGTTGCACTTGCGCCCCATAGCATTAAATAAGCACCTGACTGATGTGCCAAAATCAATCCCCCTTGTACTGACGGTTTTTGATCTGACTTGGAAAAACCACGACTACGATAATCCGAAGATAAAGTGAATGTCCCATGTACAGAAAACTGATCCATAAATGTTTCTGGATTAGATGTCTCTGTCTGGGCTTGTACTGTCTGTGCACTTCCTATCGCCAGTACGGTAGATAAAACTAAATAGTTCATATTGTTCTCCTTTCATCCTTGTTGTTTTACCTCATCACACTTCACCTTGAATGTATGTGAGATGGTGCCATCCTTAGAGACACATTCCATAAAAATATTTATTCCTTATTATAGGATTTTATATATTTAAATGACTATAAAAACAACAACTATTTTAATTATTTTCACAATACGGTATTTTATCATTTAAATTCAAACCCAAGAAACATTCATCAATAGTTATTTATCCTTTGCCACTTTATTTGGCATTTTAGGCTGCTTTATTGCAACATTTATTGGGCATAAGGTCAGCCGTATGGTGATCGTGATCAGTGGTTTTGTCTTGTTCTTTATTTCACTCTCTTTAATGTTTGGCACGATTACGGCGCCAACATTTATGACCGCCGTTGTTGTGTTTAAATTTGCCTGGATGTTTACTTTCCCATTTATCTTGGGCAGTTTAGCCATCATGGATCATACTGGCAGTATTATGAAATACGTCAGTTTAATGATTGCGATTGGTATGGGGGTTGGACCTGGCGTATCGGGTCAAATTATCGAACATACAGCAAGCTTTAATACACTGGTGAGCTATGCCATGTCGATGTTCCTGATCTCTTTAATCTTGGTTACTTTATTAAATCGTAAATTTGATCAACAGCCAAATAAACAGAAAAACTCGACAGAACATTAATCTCATACATTGCAGTTAGCCAGTCGATTGACTGGCTTGGGTGTTTTTATTGATCTAAATAGATTTCTAAATACGACTTATTCTTTTGAATTGTTGATGCTTTATTTTAAAGTTCAGTAATGCACACCAACCACTACCCTATATTTATTTACACTGTGCCAATGTTTGTGATGGCGTTTCACCAAACAATTTTTTATAGTCTGTGGCAAATTGTGATAAATGCCAAAAACCCCATTCACTAGCCACTTCACTGACCAAAGCAGATGTAGCATTTTGAATAAAGCTGCGTCTTACCCCATTGAGTCGCAAGTGTTTTAAAAATTGCGCAGGACTTTGTCCTGTAATCAATTCAAAACAGTTTTGCAAGGTACGGCGCGAGGTATTGGTGAGCTGACACAACTCATCCATGGTCAAGGGATTATCTTGATAAGATTGCATTGCATCAAGTGCGCGTTGTACCACAATTTTTGCCTTCCGTGCGGATAGACGAATCTCATTTTTTTGCTGCTGCAAGGCTTGAACATACCGAAAACCCAGATCTAGAATCTCGGACTTTGCCTGTTGCATACTGGCTAAATTTACTCCACAAGGATGTTTAGATAAGTTATTTAATAAAGCAGTCAGTTTAGAATAAATTTCTTGTGCCAAGGGCTGATGTGTCAACATACTCGCCCCTTGCGGAATATCTCCCAGCTCTTCTAATAAAGACATGGGTAGACTTAAGGATACAAAGGAAGACTGTTGCGGTGTTCGCATCATAATTTCACCGCCTTGACATAATGAAATAATTTCTGCGCCTTGTAATGCCTGCCCCATCCACAATGCTGGATCAGATAAATTAGAAAAAACACCTAAACACAATGAGTCCGCTTTGCCTTCTCCACTTTGGAAAATTGAGGGACTAATTTTTTCTTCATAGATTTGAATATCATCCAGCCAAAGTTCATTCAAATGACTTTCAAAATGACCTGACGAAAGTTGATCATAGGATAAAGACCAGTCCTTTAAAATCTGGGTATGCTGTAAAGACTCTCTTATTTGAAAGCCATGCAACAAACCTGTATTTACATCTGGTTCAACGACTAACATCCATGCCTCGCTTTTACCTAAAAATGCAAAAAATTTTCTATTAAATTTCAATTTGTTAAATTTCAATCAAAAATGAAATCTAACTTTTATTGTAAGGTGAATCCATGAATTGGCAAGCCTTTAAATGTAACGTTTTCAATACTATATTTACTGGCTATTCAACAGATAAAACAGGATCAAAGTGCTGCATACCACAGACACTTGATCCTGTTTTTAAACCGATAAATTTGCAGTGTTATACATCAACTTGTTCAAATGCAGTCTGTAATGCATTGACCAATAGCTCACACCCAGCTTGATCAATCACCAACGGTGGAGCAAGCACGATTTTTGGCCCAACAGGTCGAACCACTGCGCCCGCATTACGGCAAGCTTCTGTAATACGCCAAGCCAAGTTATTATCAGGTGCAATAGATTCACGAGTATTCTTATCTGAAACCAGATCAATTGCCAGCATCAAGCCTTTGCCACGAACATTACCAACGGATGGGAATTTTTCTTCAAAACTTTTTAATTGATTCAGTAAAACATCCCCCATTTTGGCAGCATTGGCAGGCAAGTCTTCTTTTTCAACAATATCAAGCACTGCCAGACCTGCTGCACACCCCAAAGGATGTCCACCATAGGTATAGCCCTGCATCAAAATCCCCCGATGATCTTTGTTGTGTAAGAAGGCCTGTTCAATTCGATGATTGATCAAAGTTGCTGAAAGCGGGACATAGCCTGCGGTTAACGCCTTGGCAAATACCATAATGTCAGGTTTTACTCCCCAGCCTCGCGAACCAAACATATTGCCACTACGACCAAAGCCAGTAACCACTTCATCTGCAATCAGTAAAATTCCATATTTATCACAAATCTGACGTACCAAAGGCCAGAAATTCGTTGGAGGTACAATTACCCCACCCGCACCTTGCACAGGTTCCGCAATAAATGCGGCCACACTGTCTGAACCATAATATAAAATGTCTCGTTCCAGCTGTTCAGCAACCAACTGCCCTAATTGCTCAGGATCATCACAGTTCCAAGGATTGCGATACAACCACGGTGATTCAATCTGTGAACAACCGTCCAAAACAGGGCCATAGTTCATCCGATAAATAGACAAACCTCCGACAGATGTCCCACCGAAATGCACACCATGATAAGCATTTTTCAATGAGATAAAACGGGTACGCTGCGGTTGTCCCTGTAAAATCCAATATTGACGGGCTATTTTTAAAGCGGTTTCAACGCCATCTGAACCTCCCGTGCCATAGAGCACCCGAGCCATATCTTCCTGAGTTGTCATTTCAATCAGTTTATTGGACAAGGCTTCTGCTTTAGGGTGGCTCACGCCATCAAATAACTGGTAGTACGCCAGTTCGTCCATTTGTTGAGTAATGGCCTGTTTGACTTCAGCTCGATTATGTCCAACATTGACACACCATAAACCAGCAAAACCATCTAGCATTTTACGGCCCTGATCATCCCAGACAAAAAGTCCATCTCCTTTAACGATTCGTAATGGCGCCTTGTTTTCCCAATTATTGGGATGGGTCATTGGATGCCAAAATTGGTAATCTTTTGTTTGAACCATTGGACTATTCATACAGAAACTCCTTGCCTATTCGGACATTAAGAATGGGTAACAATATTTGCGACATCTTCATATTTTTGCGGATTAATATGTTTCAAGACACGAGCTGTGATCATGCCAATGAGCATACAAGCCAGCAGTAACCATGGTAAAAACAGTACAACTGGAGAAGATGAACCACTCAACATTTCCAGATTTCTAATCACCACATACAGTATGACCAACATGCCCAACGCGGAAATAATGGGTGCGATCAGACGACTCCACAGCGAAACAGGGAGTTGTTTATGTTGGCGGAAATATTTAATCACTGCGAATGAAACACCGATCTGTAATACCAAAATCGCCATACTTCCCAGAACAGATGCCCATGCAAAAATATTGATCATTGGATCTAGTTTAAACAGCCCAAAAATGACCAAAGCAGCGATCATAAAAATACCTTGTGCAATACTGGCCATATAAGGTGTTTTATAAACAGCATGCGTTTTGGCCAATTGGGACCACAACAAACCATCACGACTAATGGTAAATAGGTAACGGGATAATGAATTATGAAAAGCTTGCGTTGCGGCAAATAAACTGGTGATCAATAAAATTGAAATAACTTCAACCGCCCAACCACCGAGCAACTGCTCAGCCACGTTGTAAACATAGACACCTGGATCTTTGGCTGCTTCTGCGGCAATTTGACTGGCACCGGTATACTGAACAAATACCCATGACGTGAGTGCATAAAATACAGTGATTAGAATCACAGCAGTAAAGGTTGCTTTAGCCACAACTTTTTTAGGTTCTTTACATTCTTCGGCATAAATTGCGGTTGCTTCAAAACCAATAAACGAACAAATCGCAAACACCATAGCAATACCAAAATTGCCATTTAAAACAGTGCTGGGTTGAAAAGCGCTAAATTCCCATGTTCTTGGTTGGGTCATAAAGACGGCATCCATCAACAAGACGATGGCGATCTCAAGCAACATCAGTATGCCGAGGACTTTTCCACCAATTTCAACTTTCGCGATACCCAAGCCAATGACCGCCATTTGCATAAATGCTGCATATGCCCACCACGGTAAACTGCTACCAAAATGTCTAGTGACAAATAGTTCGGTAAAGAAACCAAACATCGCACTGCAAGAAAGTTGCATCGCTGCATAGGCAAGTAAAGCGACATTGAAACCTGCTAAACCACAGGTAAGCCCTAAGCCTTGGACAATATAAGAATAGAATGCGCCTGCATTGACCACATGACGACTCATTGCAACCAAGCCAAAACTAAAAATAAGCAGTAAAGTGCCTGCAACGATAAATGTACCCGCGACACCTGCTCCATTACCTGCCATAAAGGCCACAGGTAGCGCCCCAACCACACCAGTTAAGGGGGATGCTGCAGCCACCACAAAAAATACAACGTACCACAGCCCTAAACTTCCTTTTTGTAATTTATATTCTTTTGACATGCTGATCTCCTTCCTTGATCATGTCTTGAGTCTATAAAGGAAGAACTTAAAGGTGTTATCAAAATATGGCAATTTTAGCGCTTAAATTATGATGGGGCTGCTCGGAACGCATCAGTCCTATTTTTTGAAATAACCGTAGATAAGAGAGCTTGTTTCATAAATCAAAAAAGGATGATTTAAAACTTGTTTTGATTATTTTGTTTGAGATGGCTGTTTTTCATCTTCTTATGTACAGTAACTTGGTAAAATCGACATGGTTTTGAAATCTATATACTCACCACAGATCTCTCGACCATTTTCATCTTGTCTACGATCTAGTTGTTTCTTTTGTTTTTCAGTCATCGTATCGAAATAATGATAAAATGACGCTACAGAATAACCAGCGCAATCCGCAGAGCCATTTTTTATCATTTTAAAACTCATTTAAACTCAGGCATATTGTTTAAATATGCCAATGCTTGCTCGGTTGAGCCTTCATTGAGTGGGCTATGCTTGGGATTAAAATAACGTATACAGGCACGTATCATATAACCAGCTCTAGGGACTCGGTCTTGTCGAGCTGCTCGAAAATAATCCTTAAAACGAAAACGATGCGGTAATTGCGGGTCTTGTTGGACCAAGTTTTCGACAGCAATATAAGCCAAGATAAGGAATAATGGAAAGGTAAAAACAGCCGCACCTGTTCGCAACAAAATATTATTGCTCAAGTGCCTAAACATGGCATCTGCCACTTCACGATGTTCAACCTCTTCAGCGCCATGCCATTGTAATAAACGTAACATTTGTACATTTACTGGTGCAGTTTGTAAGCCCTCAGCATTTAAAACCCAATGACCCAATACACCTGTGAGATGCTCTGCTGCTGCAACCATAGCCAATCGTGTCGTCAACCAAGTTGATTTTAAGCGTGGATGTTTTAACTCATAACCGAATGGTTTAGGACCAATCATGTCATTAAATATCCAGTTCATCATTTCGGTATAACGACTTAAATCAATTCCTAAAGCTTCTATATGTCGCGTACCTAAGGTATGTCCATAGCTGTGAGCACCCTCTTGTTTAATAAAGGCCATGGCTACAGCTTTTAATTGCTCATCTTGAACAAACGGTAATGCGTCTCTAAAAGTCTGACAAAACCAACGTTCTGGTGCTGGTGTAATTGGGTTAATTAAATTCAGCATTTGCGTCGCCATCGGATCATCATAAATCCAATGACTGGGAGTTTCAGCAAAATCAAATACTGGACGTCTTGGAACAATCGTATGGGTTTCTTTGATTAAACCACTCATGATAAAACTCCTTGTATCGCAAATCGTTTAACGATTAGTCCTGTGTCAAAATGTTAAAACCCATACGAGGGCCAAAGGCGATCAATGTACGGAATAATCCCTTAATTGCCTTGGGTTGCTGACCGCTGCTAATCCGACGAAATTGGGCAGCATGCCAAGCCAGTTGTAGATAGGCGTCGACAGGTTTGTATCCAACAGCAGGAATGTTTGCAGGATCAAGTAGTGATTTTCCAGCTAAAAGTTGTTTGGCTAAATCTGGTTGCAAAGCAAAAGGACGAGCCAAACCAATTAAATCAACAGTACCATCAGCAACAATCCGGTTCATCAAATCGACATCACGCAGTCCGCCTGTCAGCATTAATGGCAGTTTGCTCTGCTCACGAAGTGCAGTCGCATAATCAAGGAAATAGCCATCACGCTGAGCCTGTCGATCAGGTGCATATCCCAACTGTGCAGGAGATTCATAATTGCCCCCTGAAACCTCTAATAAATCGATACCCTCAGCTTCTAGAGCTAAGGCAATTTGAAGAGATTCTTGCTGACTTAATCCGCCCTTTTGAAAGTCAGCAGAATTTAGTTTGACACTTAGGATCTTATTTTTGCCGATGGCCTGACGCACTGCACGCACCGTTTCAATCAAAATCCGTTGTCGATTTTCAGGATTCCCACCCCATTGATCTGTACGTGTATTTGCCAATGGAGATAAAAATTGTGATAACAAATAACCATGTGCAGCATGAACCTGTACACCATCGAATCCAGCTTTCACAGCCAATGCAGCCGTGGTCGCAAAACGTTTAATTTGCTCCAAAATTTCTGCCTCAGTCATCGCACGAGGAATACGAATAATATTCATTGCAGGCAAATCTAGCCCAACTGCGGATGGCGCGATTGGCTTTTTTAATAATGGAAGTACAGCAACACGACCAGGATGGTTAATTTGCATAATAATCTTGCTGCCATTTGCTTGTGCAGCTTGGGCCCATAACTTATTTGCCTGTAAGAATTGTTCATCTTGCAAAACGACATTGCGTGGCTCAACAAATGCACGAGAATCAATCATGACATTCCCTGTGATTAATAACCCAGTTCCTCCTCTTGCCCATACAGCATAGAGTTGTTGTAAGTCTATGGTTGGTGAACCATGTCGATCCGCCAATTGCTCACTCATGGCCGATTTTGCAATACGGTTTGGTATCGTTATACCGCAGGCCAAGGTTAATGGTTGCTTTAACGGAGATTTTGCGAGTATACGTTGTGCCATTGGATGAATTCCTAAAATAATTGGATGAATGAGTACGCTGTAAATTTCAATTTCTTGTTTATTTCAATTTCTTGTTTATTTCAGTTACTACTCATTGAAATATTGATTTTTTAATAGGCGCATCATGTTTCTATTGTCATGCTGCCAAGGATGAAAATCGGTTGAGAAGAAGTCGAGATAAGCTTTGCTGATATTCCTCACTAAGCCTTTGCGACCAAACAAATAACCTAGCCCCTGATATAGCCCTTTTAAATCTCGTTGCATTCCTGAATGACGCAAAAGCTCTATCGTTCCACGCCCTGTGACCAAAACAAAAGAGAGTGTAGTTTCAAGCATGACTAGGCGTAGAAAATAAGGCCGATTCACTAAGGATTGATAAACATCAAATGCCACCGCCTTATGTTCAGTTTCTTCAATCGCATGCCATACCCATATTTTTCTTAAATGTACATTGAATAATGCGAGATCTTCGGGGGCGGTACTGATGAAATAATCAGATAAAATCGCAGTCAGGTGTTCCATACAAACTGTGCATGCCAATTGATGTGCTGGAGAAAACTGCGTCTGCATCAAACGATTCATCTTTTTAAATCGTTTATAAATTCGATCGACTGGATAGCCCTTTTTCAGCATGACCCCATTCAATACATCATGCTCTTTACCATGGTGTGCTTCCTGCCCAATAAAAGCGCGAACTTGCTGAAGCAGAATCGGATCTTCAATCTTATTCTGATAATGACGCACACTATGAATAAACTGCCGCTCTCCATCAGGAAAAGCACTAGATAATGCAGTCAATAACAGGGTAAGTAATGGATTATTGCTAAACCAAAATTCAGGAATTTCATCTGTAAAAGTAAAATCCATACTTCTGACTTGAATATCTATCGATGCAGAAACGTGTCTATATTGAATGGCTTTGCTTGAGGAAGGGCTAGCAAACATATCCATCGCCATGCTCCCTATTTATAAAATACGTGGATTAAATTGACGCATTAAGAACAAAGGAGTCCGTAAACGCGGAATCTGAATTGGAGGGATAAAACCACCGGATAAATCCACGCGATGCAATCGTGCATCAACCACTTTACCGAGTCCCATGTCATGTAAAGGATCATTTACCGTACCTGTAAAACGTAAGTTCATCTCCACACGGCGAACCTCGACAGGATGTTCTTTAGGGGTAAATCGAACTTCGCGTGGTAAGCTCAAACCTAATCCTCCTGTGATATTACGATGTGGTAAACCTAGAATTGGCGGTGCATCATGAATGACCTCTCCAAGTTTGGCGTCCATTTCAACTAACACAGTGCCACGACGTGATGCTTTGCTTAGAATACGAGTACCATCATTATCCCAACTGATCTCTCCCATTTTTTTGGGATAGCCCAGCAATTCACGCCCAATGATCATGGCCCGATCATCATCCAGAATCATCCATGGACAAAAAATACCTGTTTTATTACCCACCTGTATATGTACAAACAAACCCGCCTCATGATATGCCCCTGTATAGACATTTTCAGGGAAATAAGCACAGAACAAATCGGCTCTGGCAGGTTTTACCAGTTTCATTCCAGCAGGTAACCAGCGTGCCATTGCTTTTTCATTGACCTCTACCACAGCCGTTAAATATTGAGCATTGTGGTAAAGCTTATTGCCAAGGTTTGCTAAACCAATGGGGATGCGTAAATCATTGATCAGCTGTCTCATGCTTTTAATCTCGAAAATACTTGTTTTAATATGGGTAATAAAATAACGCGTGGGGTATAGCGTCCACCCAGTGTTTGAGCCTGTGCAATAAAACCTGGGATCACAATACGGCGGTTACAATTCATTCCTTGTATCGCCTCTTTGGCTACCCGTTCTGCGGTTACCCAAACAAAACTTCCACCTACACCATCAATTTTTGTAATCCCCGCCACTTCATTAAAACCAGTGATCGTCGGCCCAGGTGCTAATAAGGTACATGTCACACCAGTACCACTCAGCTCACTATGTAGAGATTCAGCAAAGGAGTTCGCGAAAGCTTTACTTGCAGCATAGGTTGCATTGGCTGGTGTTGGTTGATGGCCTGATGTCGAACCCACAATCAAAATTGCACCCGTTTTACGTTGCATCATTTTAGGCAATACAGCTAAAGTAAGATCCTGTACCGCAACCGCATTAACTTCCGTCTCTTCCCGCTCTCGGTCAGCATCCAACTCATGTAATCGGCCAAAAGTGGCAAAACCAGCGTTATTGCATAAAATAGCCACATCCATCTTTTCCAATTCCAGACGGAACTGGGTTCTTGCCTCACGGTTCGCGAGGTCACATGGGCGTAAACTCACTTCTACCTGATATTTCTGACGTAAATGGGTAGCGAGAAGCTCAAGCTTATCTACACGTCGTGCAACCAAAATAAGCGGATAACCACGTTCAGCAAATTTTTTAGCAAGTTCTTCACCAATACCTGAAGATGCGCCAGTAATCACCACTGGTGAATTTTTAAGGGGACGAGGTAAGCTCATCATCAATACTCAGATCAATAGAATAATCTTAGTATCGCGTAGTTAAAACTTGAGCGTGAGATGGAGTTAAGACATAATGCTAATCATTTTCGGCCACCACATAGAACAAAAATGAAAGATCCGTATGGGTTATCAAAAGCCAGTATTCCGATTTCTTATGTTCATTTATTATTAGAAATCATGGTCGAAAAGGGCTTTTCCGCTCCTGATATTTTGCAAAAGAGTAAAATTCCTTTAACACTGCTCAACCAACTAGATGCGCGTATTACGCCTTTACAATGGTCGAAATTAGCTTGGATAAGTTTAACCTTAGCTCAGGACTTTGGACTTGGATATGAGTATGGCCTAAAACTGCGTTTAACCGCCCACGGCCCAATGGGATATGCGTTAATGAGTAGTCCCTCTTTACGTCATGCGATTGAACTTGCAGTGCAATTTTTTAATATGCGCTTAAAAGATTATCGAATTGATTTTTACGAGGAAGAAAATTTATCTGTCATTGATATTCAAGAAACGCACCCTGTGATCAGTAACGATAAAGAGCAAACTGAAATTTTAAGACGGTTTTTTTATGAATGTTTAATGATTGGAATTATTCAGACAGGTAGATCATTAACAGAAAAAGATTTTTCTCAAGTTGAATTAAGAGTTGACTGGCCAGAGCCCCGCTACCATCAAAAATTTCAACAGCAACTTCCCTTGATTCATTTTAATCAAAATAAAAATCAAATCCGATACATCTCATCACGGCTTGACCTCTCCCCACAAATGGCAGATCCGACGGCGTTTCAACAGGCATTGGCACAATGTGAAGCAGAACAAATCCGTTTTTCTGAACAAATTCAAGATATTTGCTTACGTGTAAAAACAGAATTGGTGCTTATTCCTCAAAAAGGCTACCCTTCTTTAGATGACGTTGCCGAACGTTTACATATGTCGAGTCGTACATTGAGAAGACATCTCAACGAAATAAATTCGTCTTACCTGCTTCTGTTAGACGAAGTCAAATATAAAGAGGCTGAAAAACTTTTACTGAACAGCAATATGGAAATCCAAGATATCGCCAATTATCTTGGATATATTCAACCCGCTAATTTTGCTCGCGCATTTAGAAAATGGAGTGGCGTAACGCCGATTCAATTTCGTAAGCAAGCGATACAATAAAAGCGGCGAGCATTAAAGCAAAAATAAACAATTCATTTTAGATAGATCAATTAAAAATCTCTGCCACGTTTTTACTCTCTTATATTTCCTTTTCCCAATTATTTCTCACTAACAATACTTCCACTTACTCAGACTCAAGCTCACTTTAGAGCTTATGGTAAAGCCATTTCTCTAACTGATCTTGGCGCAATACTGTTGACAATCCTCGCAAGAAAAACTAAATTGAATTCAATTCAGTTTTTCTAAGAATAAAATCATGACCGAAAAAAAGATCGCGACTTACCAACGCTTGATCACTGCAGCAGAACAGGAATTGATTGCTAACAATGGACATATGGAGATTAGTGCCATCGCCAAAAGGGCGAATACATCAGCTGGGCTCACCTATCATCACTTTGGCTCAAAAACAGGTCTGATTGCCGCTGTTGTGGATCAATTCTATGAACCATTGAGAGCGCTTGCTTTGGGTGACAGCATTCCAACAAATATTGAATGGAGAGAACGCGAAAAAACCCGTACCAAAGCAATTATTGACTATTTCTATAATCATCCTCTGGCACCTTTGATTGCTGGGCGACTTGCCCGTGAACCTGAAGTGCTTGATATCGAACGTGCACACATGGAGGCATTATTAGAAGCGGGTGCACGTAACATTGCTCAAGGGCAAAAGTTGGGAATAATCAGTCCAGATCTTAATCCGCATACAACAGTAGCAATGCTGATGGGAGGTCTGCGTCTGGCGATTGATCAAGCCATCCTTGCCAAAGAAAGGCCCTCGAATGTGGAACTATTCGAACAACTCTGGAATCTGACAAGCAATACCCTACAACTCAGCCCACTGTCATCTGGAGAAACAAGTAAAAAAACCAAGGCAGGAAACAATATGAACTAAGCGTTTCGTTCTGCCCAGCACGTTAAATCTAGGAGCTTTCAATGTCTAAATTAGATATTCGTCAATATAATAAAAAAGATCACGCAAAGACCCATCGACAATTACAACCAGGGCCTGAGCGAAATACGCCAGAAATCGAACGAGATTTCCAAACCTTAATGCGTGATGGTTATGTCATCATCAACAACCTGATCAGCAAAGAAACCTGCAAGCAGATTAAGCAAGAAGGCCTTGCTCTTCTCGACCAAACTGGACGCAACCCGTTTGAAGGTCAGCAAACCCAGCGTGTCTATAATGTTCTCTCAAAAACGCGAATCACTGATCAACTTGCCGTACATCCTCACATTCTTGGTCTTATGGATCGTCTGTTCCAACCCAACTTCCTGCTCTCTCAGAGTCAAATCATCAATATACTTTCAGGTGAAATCGCTCAAAGTCTGCATTATGATGATGCTTTTTACCGCCTCCCCCGCCCTCGTCAGCCACTTGGTGCTGCAACCATCTGGGCAATTGATGATTTTACCGAAGACAATGGTGCAACAGTAATTATTCCTGGCAGTCACCGTTGGGGAGATGATCGTTTTGCACAAAGATCAGAAGCGATACCCGCAGTGATGCCTGCAGGTTCGGTGATCTTTTTTCTCGGTACGACTTGGCATGGTGGCGGTCAAAATCATTCGAAATCCTCACGCTTTGCGATTACTCATCAGTACTGTGAAGCCTATGTCCGACAACAAGAAAACTATTTGCTTGAACTTTCCAAAGATACGGTAAGGTCGATTTCACCTGAACTTCAAGCCTTAGTTGGTTACTCAATTTACCCACCATTTATGGGTATGGTTGAGGGCATGCACCCACTGCGTACATTAGAACAATCTGAATAAGCTTGTTTTATAAGTCTTTTTTAGAAGTATAGATACCCCTCATCCTAGCCTTCTCCCAAAGTGAGAAGGCTCTTTCAATAACAATATGATTCACTCAACATGACCATATTTTAATAGATGGAAGCGTTCTAATATTCCAGTGTTCAATATCTTATAAAATTGCCTCAACAACATCGTTTTCAAACTAGGTTATCTATAGCCAATCTATTACAATGGCTTCTTTTATTCAGCACAGCATATTTTGAATCGCTCATCTTCCCAATTAAAACGTGGACTTAAAAATCGTCATATCCAATTGATCGCTATGGGTGGCGCTGTGGGTACAGGATTATTTTTAGGTTCTGCACAAGTCATCCAATCTGCTGGTCCTTCGATTATTTTAGGCTATGCCATCGTCGGTTTGATTGCCTTTTTAATCATGCGCCAAATGGGTGAAATGATTGTAGAAGAACCTGTTGCAGGTTCATTCAGTTATTTTTCACAAAAATATTGGGGAAAATTTCCTGGCTTTTTATCTGGCTGGAATTACTGGGTAATGTATATTTTAGTCGCCATGACTGAACTTACAGCGGTGGCTAAATATGTGCATTATTGGTGGCCGCATATTCCCGCTTGGGTCTCCGCTTTATTTTTCTTTGTCATCGTGACTGGTTTTAATCTAGGCAATGTTAAATTTTATGGTGAATCTGAATTTTGGTTAGCCATTATCAAAGTTGTTGCTGTGATTTCGATGATTGTGTTTGGTTTATATCTTTTGCTCACAGCAGGTGCGGATTCAACTACAACTGTGGCAAACCTCTGGCAACATGGCGGATTTTTCCCACATGGTTTTTCAGGGCTATTTTATATGCTGGCCTTTTTAATGTTTGCATTTGGCGGCATTGAATTGATTGGGATGACGGCTGCCGAAGCAGAAAACCCTGAAAAAAGCATACCACAAGCAGTCAATCGCGTGATTTTCCGTATTTTGGTTTTTTATGTGGCTTCTCTTGCCATCATCATGTCATTAATTCCATGGAATCAACTTGATCTTGGCGGTTTAGATAAAAGTCCCTTTGTAATGATTTTCAGCCAACTGGGCTTAGGTTGGGCAGCACATTTACTCAATTTTATTATTCTAACTGCCGCACTTTCGGTATATAACAGTGGTATGTATGCCAATAGTCGTATGCTGTATGGGCTTGCAGTACAAGGCAATGCACCGAAGATGTTTGCAAAAGTCAGCAAACAAGGTGTACCAATCACTGCGGTGATCTTCTCTTCTATACTGATTTTTGGTTGTGTATTACTAAATTATTTTGTGCCTGAAGAAGCATTAAGTCATCTGATGTATTTGGCTGTTGCTGCTCTGGTTTTAAACTGGGCACTGATTAGTTTTACCCATTTAAAATTTAAACGTGCTAAAAAGTTGGAAGGGACAAGGGTAAAATTTCCCTCATTGTTTTCACCCGTAAGCAATTATATTGTTTTAGTTTTTATCAGTATGATCCTATATATCATGTGGGTGCAAAACTTTAAAGAATCGGTCATTTTGATTCCAATCTGGATTATTGTGATGTTTGGATTATTTAAAATTTTGAGTTGGAATAAATCACGTTAGTATTTTAAAGGCTTATTGAATCAAATAAGCCTTGAATAACACAAAATTTCTGACTTGATGGATAGTTGCTGATTGTTCTCTTCTCATTCATGATGGTTATAAAATTTCGCATACTGATAAAACCATGATTACGGTAAAGTATGGCAGATAAAAATTTCATATCTATAACATTCAAATGATAATATCCATAAGCTCAAGTGGGTATGAATGAAGCAGGGTCTTTTGGAAAATTTTATGACACAAGATACAAAACGAAATAAAGGTTCATCGATCACACGAGTACTTGAAATTTTAGAAGCCATTGGTGAAGCAAAACATCCCCCTTCCCCACTTGATCTCTCTTTAGCC
Organism: Acinetobacter sp. Root1280; assembly: GCF_001425285.1. Lineage (NCBI taxonomy): Bacteria > Pseudomonadati > Pseudomonadota > Gammaproteobacteria > Moraxellales > Moraxellaceae > Acinetobacter > Acinetobacter sp. Root1280. The sequence goes on from NZ_LMED01000028.1 coordinate 182,144, forward strand.
CTTGATATTCCAAAGCCCAGTATTCATCGACTCATCCAACTATTAGAAAAAGAAGGTTATGTCAAAGTAGATTTACATGGTGGCTTGTTGGTGGGTGGAAGAGTCAAACAACTATTATTTAATGTTTGGGAAAATGAAAAATTTAGAATTGAACGGTTTTCTATTTTAGAAAAACTGTCAAATAAGATTGGCGAAACCTGTGGTATAGCAATCCTACAAGATAATCATATGCTGTATGTGGATCGTATACAGACGAACTGGCCATTACAGGTATATTTACCCGTCGGTTCAACAGTGCCTGTCTGGTGTACATCAAGTGGCAAACTTTTTTTAAGCCATTTATCCGCAGAAAAAAGGAAAAATATTCTAAAAAATATTCCAATCACCCAGTACACCAAAAACACCATTACAGATCTTAATTTGCTGGAATCTGAAATTCAGCGTATTGGCGTAACAAATTTAGGTACCGATAATGAAGAGTTTATCGCAGGGATGGTGGCCTGTTCAGTGCCTATACTCCACCCCAATGGTGAAATCATTGCCTGCTTATATACCCATGCGCCAAGTATTCGAAAATCCTTAGATGACTTAATCAGCTATCAAGATGCATTAAGAGATGCAGCCAATGATTTAAACATCTATATAAAAAATTCAATCGATTAAATAATAAAAGCTAGCGACTTAGAATACCCAAGTCTCTAGCTTTAAAAACTCAAGTCTTAAAATGATCCAAAATATGTTCCAAGTGTAATCACTCCAATCAACGCAAGTAGTGGAAAAATAACTGCGACCACAAACATGTCGTAATAAGACTGTTTATGCGTGAGACCACAAAGTGCAATAATGGTAATTACAGCGCCGTTATGAGGAAGTGAATCTAAAGATCCAGAAGCCATAGAAGCAACTCTGTGCATCAATTCAGGTGAAATGCCAAATTCATGCGCCAGATTCATATAGGTTTCACCCATCGTATTTAATGCGATACTCAAACCTCCAGACGCAGAACCTGTAATCCCAGCCAGTACATTGACCAAAATTGCTTCGGAAACCAGCGGATTACTTGGCGCTAAACCAACTAAAAAATCTTTTAAAATGACAAAACCCGCTAATGATGCAATAACTGACCCATATCCAACTTCTGAGGCGGTATTAAAAATAGGTAAAAATGAAGAAGAAACACCATTTTGAATACTGTCTCGAATATCGTTAATCCGTTTCCAATTGAGCGCAATAATGGCAATACATGCGATCACCAATGCTGTAATGATCGACCATAAACCAATCACAGAATTTAGACTGGTGTGACCAAATTGAGCCGTGGCCAAATATGAAGTATCCATACTTGGAAAAATCACTTTAGATAATATTAAATTCGATAAAATCACCAATACAATCGGGATCATTGCAATCAGTAAACTAGGATCTGAGTGGGTTAAAATTTCTTTATGATGTTCAATATGATTGCCATAACCTTCACCTTGTTTTATCGAATGTTCAACTCTTCTATTCAGCCACCACATCCCCGTGATTAACATAAAAATCGAGGCAATGATGCCAAGCACAGGCGCAGCATATAGGTCTGTTTTAAAATATGGCATTGGAATTGCGTTTTGAATCGCAGGCGTACCAGGCAATGCGGTCATTGTAAAGGTTAATGCACCCAGCATGATTGCCGCAGGAATTAATCTTTTAGGAATACCCAGTTCTTTAAATAATGCCGAAGCAATTGGAAATACAGCAAAGCCCACCACAAAAAGCGAAACACCACCATAGGTTAAGATTGCACAGGAAATCACAATCGATAACATCGCGCGATGATGCCCTAAGCGTTCAACAAAAAAAATTGCGATTGTGCGAGCTGATCCACTGTCATCCATGAGTTTGCCAAAGACAGCGCCTAACAGAAAAAGTGGAAAATATTTAATGATGTACCCACCTAGACCACTCATAAATACTTGCGAATAAAACCCTAATAATTCATGCGTCATCCCACTCCAAATGACCGCAAACAGTGCGAGTACAGGCGCCAAAATAATGACACTAAAACCTTTGTAAGCTAAATACATGAGCAATACCAAGGACACTACTATTCCAAATAGTCCTATCATTCTAAACTCCATTTATTTAATTATATTGATACATAATGTATCGTTATATATGTATAGCTAATTTTTAATGATGAATCTAGACAAAATTCTTTTTCACTTTAAAAAACAGATCAAATTATTGTTATTTATAGATAAATAATTTTATTTAAATAAAATTCATAAAAAACCTGTTTACATATAATTTTATATTGATACGATACATATCAATATACAAATATTATAAAGCTAATTTACAGCATGCAACTTGGTCTTTTTTTAAATACAAAATGCATGTAAATGGAATGAAACTAAAATGGAGTTCGCTTATGTCACATACAATTTTATTGCCCAGATTTCTTGAAGTCGGAAAAAATGCCCGACAGAAAATTCCTCACATTTTAAAAAGCTTAGGCTGTAATAAACCACTGATCATCACTGATCAAATGATGGTGAAGTTAGGCTATATCGCGGATATTCAAAAGATTCTTAAACATGAAAATATTGAAGCAGACTTTTTTGATCAAACCATTCCAGAACCCACCTCAAGTTCTATTGAAGCTGGGGTTCAGTTTATTCAAGCACATCAATATGATTCAATTATTGCTGTGGGTGGTGGTAGTCCGATTGACAGTGCAAAAGCCATTGGCATCTTAGGTCGCTATGGTGGAAAAATCCGAGATTATAAGTTCCCTAGACAAGTCAATGAACAAGGCTTACCAATTATTGCTGTTCCAACAACAGCAGGTACAGGTTCTGAAGCAACCAAATTCACGATCATTACCGATGATGAAAGTAATGAAAAAATGCTCTGTGTCGGTGCTGGTTTTATGCCCATTGCTGCGATTGTGGATTATGAACTGACGTTAAGTTTACCTGCCCGTACCACAGCAGATACGGGTATAGATGCTTTAACCCATGCGATTGAAGCCTATACCAGCAAAAAAGCCAATCTATATAGCGATACTCAAGCATTAGAGGCCATGCGCTTAATTGGCCCAAACCTTAAAAAAGTCTATTTTGATCCAAATGATGAAGCTGCCCGAGAAGCATTGATGCTGGGTGCAACATTGGCTGGTGTGGCTTTTAATAATGCATCTGTTGCCTTAGTTCATGGCATGAGTCGGCCTATTGGCGCGTTTTTCCATGTCCCGCATGGTTTATCGAATGCCATGTTATTGCCCATGATTATTGAATATTCAATTCCAGCTGAACCTGAAAAATATGCGAACTGTGCCAAGGCCATGGGGGCAGCGCAGCAAAATGATTCTATTGAATCTGCCAATGCCAAGTTAATTGAAGCATTAAAAGACATTAATACATCCCTTCAAGTGCCAACTTTAGAAGCTTTTGGAGCAGATAAGCAATATTTTGACGAAGTTGTAAATACTATGGCAGAACAAGCACTTGCTTCAGGCTCACCAAGTAATAACCCTCGTCTTCCAACCAAAGAAGAAATCGTAAAACTTTATCAGCAATTATGGTCTTAATTTTTAACCAAAATAAATCAGGAGATCTCAATGAATACAATCGGGCATTTTATTAATGGACAACTTTCAACAGAAGCGAGTCGTAGCCAAAAAGTATTTAATCCAGCAACAGGTGAATCAAATTCTCAAGTGGCCATTGCCAGCCAAAAAACGGTACTTGATGCAATAGCGGCAGCAGAAAATGCCTTTCCGGCATGGCGTGATACCCCAGTGATCAAACGTGCGCGAGTCATGTTTAAGTTTAAAGAGTTGCTGGAAAAAAATGCCGATAAAATCTGTGAGCTGATTGGTTTAGAACACGGTAAAATTTGCCATGATGCAGCTGGGGAATTACAGCGTGGCATTGAAAATGTTGAATATGCTTGCGGTGCACCCGAATTTTTAAAAGGTGAATTCTCCAAAAATGTTGGGCCGAATATTGACTCTTGGAGTGAATTTCAACCTTTAGGTGTCGTTGCAGGAATTACCCCATTTAACTTTCCTGTGATGGTGCCACTTTGGATGTTCCCAATGGCAATTGTCTGTGGCAACTGCTTTATTTTAAAACCTTCTGAGCGTGATCCATCTTCAACATTATATATTGCTCAATTATTAAAAGAAGCAGGACTTCCTGATGGTGTCTTTAATCTGGTCAATGGCGATAAAGTTGCAGTAGATACACTTTTAAATGATCAGCGTATTCAAGCGGTTAGTTTTGTAGGCTCAACACCAATTGCTGAATATATTTATAAAACGGCCACAGCTGCGGGCAAACGTTGCCAAGCTTTAGGTGGGGCAAAAAATCACGCCATTATCATGCCCGATGCAGATGTTGATAATGTGGTGAATTCCCTCCTTGGCGCTGCTTTTGGTTCCTCAGGTGAACGGTGTATGGCACTTTCTGTTGCGGTTGCAGTCGGTGACGAAATTGCAGATACCGTCATTGCTAAACTTCAAAATGAAATCAGTAAATTAAAATTCGGACATTTTGCCGATAAAAATAATGATTTTGGACCTGTGATTACGGCAGAACATAAAGCCAAAGTGATTGGTTTTATTGACAGTGCAGAGCAACAAGGTGCAAAAATCGTTGTGGATGGCAGACAAGCAAGCGTTGACGATTTCCAAAATGGCTTTTTTGTGGGGCCTACTTTAATTGATCAAGTTACCCCGAATATGCATAGCTACCAACAGGAAATTTTTGGCCCTGTTTTACAAATTATGCGGGTAGAGACCATGCAACAAGCCATGGATCTGATTGATAACCACGAGTATGGTAATGGAACATGCATCTATACTCGTGATGGAGAAGCAGCACGTTATTTTTCTGATCATATTAAAGTAGGTATGGTGGGTATCAATGTTCCTTTGCCTGTACCTGTCGCTTATCATAGTTTTGGTGGTTGGAAACGTTCACTCTTTGGTGATTTGTATGCGTATGGTCCAGATGGTGTACGTTTTTATACACGTCGAAAAACTATTACTCAACGCTGGCCTTCTGCCAACATTCGAGAAAACAAACAATTTTCAATGCCGACTTTAAACTAAGACTATTCAAATTAAGATGGTTCAAATTTAGACTGTTTATTGATAAAACGGTTCTGACTATGTTGGGAAGTATTCAACCCTATTTTGGATACTTCCCAAATATTTTGACATTTAAATTTTAAATCGAGCTTATAATTTTCTAAAATCACGTACAAATATTATTTTAATAAAAATATTTTAAATTTAACAATTTTTTAATCCATTAAACATAATTTACCAAATTTAAAATATAAATTAAGCACCCTCCTCTCATGCAACGTTAAATAAAAAATTAATTTAAAAAACACAAACACTCAATTTAAATATTTAAAATCTATAAAATAAAACCCTCACATTATAAAAAATGGTTAAAAATCGATTTATTCAAAATAAATTTTAAAATACATTAATAACAAAAACCAAATACGATATCAAAGAAAATCTTAAATTTTATTTTTAAAACCGAATAAAACAACTATAAATATATACTTTATCACACCACAAATAAATCAAGACTCATAATAAAACAATGATTTATTTAGATCCAAAAAATATAAATCAGAACCATATAAAAAGATAATCATTTTTCCCTCATGTTTAATCCCTTGAATCCTATAGTTGATCAAACCATTTATCGACTTTATTTCAATACTATAATGACTCATCAAATTTTTTGCTTTTTTGGGATTTACTTGTCGTAACACATAAACCAATTGGACAATAATTGTTTTGTTAAAATCAGATCTTTTCTGCGCAATCGCAAACCTACTTATATGATTTTTTTGAAGTTTTATACTCCTCATTTACTTTTCATCACTATTAATGACGTCAGAAGATTTTAAAATTAAGCGTTGGATGACTGTTCGAGTAACTGAGTAATGCTTAGCAATTGAATAAACAGTATGGCCTTTTTTAAACTTATCCAAGGCTTCTTTCTTTTGCTTATCAGTTAAAATCTCGGGACGACCTACACGCTTTTTTGCTTTATTCATAATGCTCTTTTTAGAAAAACTAGATTTCTCTTCAAAATCAGAACATAACTTTAAAAAATGCATAAATAATTTCTTAAGATCTCCCACAATTTCATTTTTAGAAAAATCTAAACAGATTAATCGAATTTTTTTTTTAAAAATCAAATTTACACTTGAAGATACTTCATTAAAGTTACCACCTAATGAATCAATTCCATTGATTAACAATAAATCACCGCTTTCCATCGCATAATTGACTAAATTAATAAATTTATTTCTATATTTTAATGATATACCTGCTTCCACCTCTTCAAAGATCACTCGTTTATTTGGTATTTCATAACCAGCGTTTGAAATATAGGAGACATAATTACTGTCTTTTATAGACAAATCATCAACTCTAAAATATGCATAGACTCGCACAACAAATAACCCTCTTATAATTAAAACAATTATTATAATCTTATACTAATAAAAAAAACATCTGTTGAAAATTATATTGGTGTTTTAAACACTATTAATGATTTAAAAACATAAAATCAGAATCATTATAAAAAAATAGCAGGATTAATTTAAACACACGAAATACGAAAAAATTATTTAACAAACAAATACAAGAAATTAGCGACAAAATAAATAATATGATGTAAGAATTTTTTTCAAAAAATAATTATTTATTTCACTGGTGCTTAATATAAAAAACCACTTAAATAAATAAAAGAATATAGCTTAGGTGTTTTTAATAGTGTAAATTAATAATTTAATTATATGTATTCTTTTTTATAATTAACATCATGATAAAAAATCATGATGTTATTGTGAGTATCTCTTAAAATTCGACCTGTACAGTTACAGTATCACTATATTTACCAGCAGGCAGACTCAGTGAATTTGTATCCAGAATTTTTGTTGTGAAAGCATAACCCTGCTGAGTTTTCGCATCATAAATACCAGGATTTGTAGTCGCAACATCGCTCAACCACTGCTCGTTATTTCTTCCCCAGCGTTCCGTAGTTGAGTTTTTATAAATTTCATAACTCATATAGTTATTCCCCGTTTCTGACTTCATTGCACGTTGATTGCCATTTTGTGGATAAAGACCATCATTCAGGCTCACTTTATAAGGTGTCTTGACTGAACAGCGTATTCCCATCGAGGTTTTCACTGGTGTAAAGGCATCTGCAAAGGCTGCTGTTCCAAAATTCACATCATTGGTCGCAATACGGCAGTCTGGTAAAACTTCAATACTTAAATTTAGAGAAGAATCACTACCACTTCCCCAATCAAACCCGAGTCCCAAAAATCCACGATTAAAACCAGGGCTTGAAAAATAAAATCCTATTCCAGCTACAGCAATTGCAGGCACAGAATAATACCATTTGACTTTAAATGGTGTTTCAGCTCGGTAAATCCCAGGCGATACAGCTTGTCCAGAATTAATCTTTGCATAAAATGGTAACGCACCATTAGGCCCCGTAAAGAAATTGATAATTGTAAAGCTACTCATATCTCTTTCTTGCCCCACATTAATTGGATTACTATTGGTATCCAAATAATTCACCGTAAGGCGTTCACCAGTGACACTATTGATATAGTTTATTGGCATCTGATCGACCCGATATTTCAGATAAGTGGTATTTAAAGCAGCCAAACTAAATCCACTACAGGATAAACCTGCACTGAATTGCGAAGATTGAACTCCATTTTCTGCCAGAGTAATGGAAGGAACCTTACCAATGGACACATTGCCACTTGAGTTAACGTTACAATCTGCCTGACTTTGAGCAGCAATCAATATTAATCCAGAGAATAATAGACCTGTAGGTATTATTTTTTTTAAAGTAATCATGGTTTAGCCACCTCACGACAAACAACCGACTTAATCACTGCAATCTGTTGTTGCGCTTGTTTTAAATCCAACGAAAAGTTTGCTTCACATACGCTTTGATCTGGCAGTTGCACTCGAATGCTATTCTCTGCACCCAGATCTTCAAGATAAGCAATCCCGTCCATCCCCACATAACTCGATTCTTGATCGGCACGATGTACCACCGCACCCACTGGAATCGCTTGCCCATTGCTTTGCACTAAAGATACATTGGCTGCATAAGACTGTTTGATTGGGAAGCCAATCACAACACCNATGTACCACCGCACCCACTGGAATCGCTTGCCCATTGCTTTGCACTAAAGATACATTGGCTGCATAAGACTGTTTGATTGGGAAGCCAATCACAACACCTGAGCCTCGTTTTGCCGCAATCCGATTTTCAACTTGGGTTGCATTAAAGTTAGAGGGTAAATCGATCGGGTTAATACTGTATTTAGCCGCGTAATAAGGCGTCACTGACGGTACAAATACATAGCCCTTGGCGTTACTCCGCCCCACCAAGCTGTTTTCATAATGCACAGGAACATCTGCAATTTTGTTGGTATCAATCAAAGCAAACGACTCACCCAATCGATTGGCAGCAAAGACATTGCCTGACATCAACACCACCGAACCTGACAGTCCAAACCAATAGTTGTAATCATTGCTACCCGACATGCCTACATCGGTATTAAAATATTGGTTACGGTAGCTGACACGTGCCTGATTAAAGTCATCACTGTTTTCATTAAAACGTCGAGTTAAATCAACACCAACACCACCGTCCAACGGTGCACTACGGTTATAGTTGATATAAGAATAATCACCACTTGATTGTTGGCTATAGCCTAGATTGGCTGTGGATCTGCTCTTGGAAAATGGAACCGACAGCTGAAATGCAGCACTCCACTCTTTTTCCACAAAATCCCGATTGGCACTTAACGACACTGTCGCTCCACGCAGATAGGACGGTAATACCGGTGCCCAAGACAGGTTCATCAGTTTATTTTCAATGTCTCTGCTCTTGGTTCGGATATATGCCACCCCAAAAGTACCCGACTTTTCTGTCGCAAAATAAGTATTGGCAACCAAACTTTTATGACTGTTGGCTGAAATCAAATCTGTATATTGCAAGCGTGAAAGATCATAATAATCCTGATCTCGCTGGGTATGATTGAGACTAAATCCAAAGCGTTGTTGGTTATAGCTATAACCGAGCGTGTATTGATTTCCCTTGAAGTTTTTATTTCCGTTCAAGTTATTATTTAACTGATTAAGCTCTCCATCAGCCCAGCTTTGGGTTGCCGAACCACTTACAACACCAAACCGATTCAACTTAAGCACTGAACCTAGCCCAGCCAACTGAAACTGATTAAGCTCTCCATCAGCCCAGCTTTGGGTTGCCGAACCACTTACAACACCAAACCGATTCAACTTAAGCACTGAACCTAGCCCAGCCAACTGAATTGAATCGGAGAGTTCAACTCGTCCTTCAGCCGTGAGCCAGTCGTTAATCCCGTAACGCGCATCCGCTGAACTGGCAAATTTGCCATATTCAAAGTTCTTGATCCCATAATCTTCGCGGATTTGTCCCATAGACACCGAATAATCCAATAACCCYGGTTTAAGCAAAGTATTCGAAATATAAAACGGCACCGAGGTTGCCACCTGACGGCCAACACTATCTGTGGTGACAATCACCGCCTCGCCTTTACCATTAATAAATGGAACATTATTTAGAATAAAAGGGCCAGATTGTACATCGGTTGAATTGGCTTTCTGTCCGTTAATCAATAAGTCCACGGTGCTCGGTAARGCCGCTTGTCCTTTAAACTGRGGTAAAGGATAGGTAATCAAATCTGGACGCGTACCAAAATTACGCTGTAACTGYAATCCACCTAAACGCACTGAACTTCCCCAAGCGTTTTTACTTCCCGTAATTACATCRCCSGCTAAAAATGAAACTACCCGGACTGGGTCATCATATTGCCAAGTGGTGTCATAGCGGCGGTAGCCATCATTATCTTGATTTGAGTCGTTTCCAATCCCATCAGATTTAAAATCAGTTTTRCTATAAACCCCTGAATTTCTCAGTACCCCATAAGGGGAGAAAAASCGTTGTTCTGTAAASAGYGTACTGCTATAGCCACCATTCTCTGGGCGGTAGGTATAAAAGTCATAGTTATTTAATAAACCAATACCCGACTGCGCTGTTTCAGGTTGATACCAAGAATCCAAGCCGCGTATCTGCACCGGCATCCAGCTGGCAGGANAAGTCATAGTTATTTAATAAACCAATACCCGACTGCGCTGTTTCAGGTTGATACCAAGAATCCAAGCCGCGTATCTGCACCGGCATCCAGCTGGCAGGTAGATCCAAACTAAAATACTGTTGCGCTGAATTGTACTCATACTTCAATTCAGGAATCTGATTGAGGCTGACCCAATCCAAGGCCTTGCCCGAAAATCCTAAAGTAAATACATCCAGATCAGTTAGGTTTTTTTCTGACTGTTGCTGAAGTGCATCCGCAGGCAGCTTAATCTGTAACTCATCCAGTTTGGATTGCTGGATAAAGTAATGATCCCCTTTGACAATGACCGGTATCACTTGTCGCGTCGAATATTGATTGATCACCAAGTCCAGATAAAGCTTAAATAAGCTATTCACTTCTGAAACATCTCGTGGTGGCGGGGGCAAACCATTTGCATAGACATTGCAACTCAGCAATGGAATATTCGCAACCAATACCAATGTCAGACTTTTGCATAAAAAAGAAGGGGTGTGTAACCCTGATAAATAACCCATTTATCCCCCTCCTTCTTTTTTAATCTCAACCAATTCTTGTTTCACCCCTGAACTGTCAACGCCATACAAACTGCTTTGACCACTCAGGCTGTTGAGTAGCTTGTTGTCCAGATCAAACTTCATGGTGCTGTTTGCCAACACATAACCAAAGGCAGTTTTGCCAAAAGCCATTTGCTCTGAAGTCGGGGTTAATTTAATTCCTGAAAGCCGTGAAAATTTTGAACCAGTATTTTTAATATAAAGTTCAGGTTTGCCCTGTTCATTATTCTTGACCCACCAGCTTAATATCGGTTTAGCCAAAGGGTTTTTCGNTCTTCCGATCTAAAAGCCATTTGCTCTGAAGTCGGGGTTAATTTAATTCCCGAAAGTCGTGAAAATTTTGAACCAGTATTTTTAATATAAAGTTCAGGTTTGCCCTGTTCATTATTCTTGACCCACCAGCTTAATATCGGTTTAGCCAAAGGGTTTTTCGYATTGGTTTTTTGTGAAACTTCAGTTAAACCACTRCCAAGTCCTTTGCCATAGCTAAACAAGGGAATGGAATAACGCATCTGAAARCTGACTGTCGAYGCATCTTTTTCATCTTCTGGATTGAGCTTGATCGGCAGTTCATCAACAATAATTCGATAGGCCAGTTCTTTTGCATCAGGTACAGCAGYYGAGCGAGTCAAACGCAACATATGCTTTTCACCCGCCTTGATCTTCGCTACGGGTGGACTCGGAATAACCTCGGTTTGTTCCGCATAAGCATCTTGCTGATGATTCTGATCCCATTTAAATACCCGAATCTGTACCATGGCATCAGAGTTACCGGTATTTTGTAGCCAGACCGCAGTGGCTTTNATAAGCATCTTGCTGATGATTCTGATCCCATTTAAATACCCGAATCTGTACCATGGCATCAGAGTTACCGGTATTTTGTAGCCAGACCGCAGTGGCTTTTTCGTTTTCTTCAATTTTTGGATAAATTGGCCAGATTAAAAATGTAGCCTGTGCGAATACCGGTGAAGTGACCATCAATATCGCGGCCGYAGAGAAAGTCCTGCCCGACCATATTTTCATTTTATTTAAGCTCATAGAATCACCATGTAATCGTAATTGCGACCGTATCTTTATAAAGGCCTGCTGATCGTGGTTGATTGTTATTATTCAAGTCTGCAACAGCATAAACTGCAAAACCCAGTACGGTGTTCAAAGTAGTGGTTGGTGTCAGTGAGTAACTACTCCCACTGGCATATTCACCTTGCAAACTACTGTCCTGATAAAGCTGATAAGGTACAAATTCATTCTGCTGGGCATGTTTCATCCGCCGAGAGTTATTTGAAAAGTGATCACCACCATTCAACATAATCTTTACCGGTAGCCGTGCAGTACATTGGACATTCCAGCTTTGCGCAGTATTAATCACAGATGCTTTTAACTGCCCCTGCGCCACAACAGGATGACGACCAAAATCAAGTAACTGTTCGACATTGCTGAGTTTGCACCCATTTTCAATGGTCGCCTGCACTTTAAAANCTTTTAACTGCCCCTGCGCCACAACAGGATGACGACCAAAATCAAGTAACTGTTCGACATTGCTGAGTTTGCACCCATTTTCAATGGTCGCCTGCACTTTAAAATTTGCTGTTGTTTCAGCACATACACTATGTACAGCCAGCATCAGCAGAACACTTAAACCTATTTTTTTCATGATTTTGTTCTTTAAAATTCAATGGTAATTGGAATAGTGTCGGTATATTGTCCAAGTGAGACTGACCCATCAGCAGAACACTTAAACCTATTTTTTTCATGATTTTGTTCTTTAAAATTCAATGGTAATTGGAATAGTGTCGGTATATTGTCCAAGTGAGACTGACCGACCATTATTAACAGTTTGACCCATGAGATTAAGCGTTTGCGGCTGACCATTATTGGTCAAGGTAATTGATTGATTAGGCCTTAATGCTTCGCGAGCAGTTCCATATAAGATGTTGTAGGCAAGGAAATCTGTGCCATTACTGATTGCACGAAAATAATTTGCGCCAAAAGGTGCTGGAACCTTGCTGTCATGTTGCCCCGCACCAAAGGTAACTTTTATTGGGGCATTGCCAGGACATTGAATGGTCAAACCTGATGTAGAACCCTGACTTAAACTGGTCTCTATCACCTGATTAAATGCAGCTGTGGTTTCTCCAAAATCCAACTGACCAAAATTCAAGCCATTGGTTCCGTTATTCACGGTCTCATTGTTGATCTTGCAGGATGGCTCTAATTCAAGTTGAACATTTAACTTAGCGGCCAATTGCCCAGCACTGGTGAGCGATGAAACAATGCTACAAAGTANCATTGTTGATCTTGCAGGATGGCTCTAATTCAAGTTGAACATTTAACTTAGCGGCCAATTGCCCAGCACTGGTGAGCGATGAAACAATGCTACAAAGTATCAATCCAACGCATTGTTTAAGTAACAGGTGCATACGTTCCTCCCTAAAACAGGCCTGTCCAACAACAAACCTGTTTACTGTTACGTATACCAATTAGAAATTAACAGTCACCAATAAAGTGTCTGTATAATCACCCTGTGCTTTTGCAGTGCCAGTGTTCGCAGCAATTGCACCAAAAATTGGAACTTCTACAGTCACCAATAAAGTGTCTGTATAATCACCCTGTGCTTTTGCAGTGCCAGTGTTCGCAGCAATTGCACCAAAAATTGGAACTTCTTGAGCTACACCTGTCGCAGCCGTGAAAGTCTGAGCTGTATTAATGACATATGGGTTGGTACGTGCTGCATCACGGTAAACGTTATAGTTTACTAGGTCGGCAGCAGTTGTATGTTTAAGGCTGCGATCAGCGCGTTGACCACCGTCAATGGCAACAGTAAAGTCAACAGGTGTTGTACTGTCACATTCAACAGTGAGATGACCACCTGTCGCTGAAGAAGCAACTTGTCCAGTCAAAACGTTTGACCACTGACCAGAAGTTTTACCGAAATCTAATGTACCAAATTGGTTCATATTTCCAGTAACAGTAGAACCTTCAACAGTACAGCCCGTCGAAACATTCAGCTTGACATCAACTTGACCAGTAACAGCTGCTTGTGCAGTCGCGATATAAGCTGTGCTCAATAATGCAGTTAGTGTTAGTTTTGTGAAAATATTCATATTAATTCCCATAATTTGTATTATTTATTAACTTTTACACTGGAAGTGTGAAAGAATTAACATAATTACATGAGGTATGTATATATTCAATTGAAACTTGCTGATTTAATTTCAATCAAAAGCATTACTAAATTTCATTTGACTTAGCTCCTCAAGGAGCTATCGCAAGCAAATAAAAAACTGGGAAAACACATTAAAAATTAAACTTTTTATAGGAAATAAAAAGTCTTTCTTTAACAAAATAAAAACAAATTTACTTAATTTCTGCCAAGAAAATTTTCATAAATTTAATCTATTTCTAATAGATTTAAAAAGTAAAACCACACCACAAAAAGCACACTTAGTTATTTCCCGTGAACCAATTATCTGTATAAAATAGCTAATGCAAAAATTGAATAAATTTTATAATTTAGGGTTAGACCTTAAAATAAAAATAATAATTCATAACAAAAACCCCAATTTAAAAATAAAAATATCGATTTATTTATACAATTGAATGACTCATTAATTCCTAAAAACTTACACACTTACAACTCAATCAATTAAATTTGTTTTTTTTACAACAAAAATAATATCTATATTTCAATTAATAGAACCAAAATAGAAACCAACTTGTTGTTAAAAAAGGGAAAATAATTATTTATTGATTATAAAAAATAAATTTAAACACTTCTATTTATGTATTTAAGCTGCATTATCAGGAAATTTTATAACAATAACATTTGGATTCAAGATAGACAATTAAATAAAAAACAAATATTTAACACTCACCACCCTCCATTTTAAAATGATTCTTCATTCTATTTAATATCTCAGAAAAATATAGAGTAAGATCAAAAAGAAATTATCTTAAAAAAACTGGCTTTTTTATGAGTTAAATATTTCATACGAGCATTTAAAAGAATAAAAATCTCCATATTTTTTATACAATACCACACCTAAACACAAGATAAATTCAATAAACAAATAATTTAATATATATTAACATTAAGCATATCAGTAGCAATAAGCAAAAAATAACGGAATAATAAAAACTCATACTTCACCCAAAAAAAACACTTATTATAATTATAATAATTTCACTATTAAATAAAAACCAATGATTTTTTCTCAACAACTGGAATGATTAAATTTAATTTTCAAACAGATACATCATTTTCACTACACACTAAGATCCCTAAATTTTACTTCTTTAATTTTAATGCTTTAAAAAAGATATTAACTTATTAAAAACAATTAAAAGTCATTTATATCATTGGAATTCAAACACTGTAAAAAAATATGAAAAAACCACCAATCCATATATTGTTTTTCAATAAAAAAGTGAACCAATTTAAAAACACTTAAGAGATAATTAATAAATAAAATCCAAGCTAATATTTATTATTAAAAGAAAAAATATTAGAATACAAAATTATATATGTAGGTTTATTCATTACAGAATAGAAAGGGGGGTTATTATACATAATTACAGAACAATGTTTAAATCTATCATATCTAAATAATCGATATTTTATTCATAAATATGTGAAGCAGCCTTAATACGTGCCTGATTAATTTCCATCCAATCAGCAAGATTTGCGACATGTACCGCAACTTCTTCGCCTAATGGAGTTAAGTCATACTCAACATGAGGCGGCATAACTTTATAAGAGGTTCTGCGTACAAAACCATCACTTTCTAAACGTTGAAGAGTTTGTGTCAACATTTTTTCACTTACTCCATTCGCTTTTCGACGTAATTCGCTATATCGGTGCGTTCCATCACGTAAAGCAATAAGGCATAAAACCCCCCACAGGCTAGTTACATGTGCGAAAACTTCTCGGGATTGGCAATTATTTTCTCCAGTAAAAAGATCACCTCTTCTAACTCTTTCTGTCAATGTATTTTTTTCAACTCTTTGCTTTTCCATACGCTAATCTCCTTATAAATGTAAGTGTATGTTCAATCCGAACCTCTAGGTGCGTACTTCCAGTTGGATAGGAATATATATTATAGTTTATTTTGTTGATCTAAACCTATCATGACTAAATGCCACAAAACTAACTCTTTAAATATAAAAAGTTAGCCTTGATTTGACTCATTAATTTAGTAGTTCTCTACCTAAATCGTCAAATTATCCTTGATAGAAACTTACTAAGCAGTGTAAATGAGAGTTAGGATGAATAAATTAAACTTCAAAAATCTAAAAAAAAATTGGATTTCATTAGTTGGTATTACGGTAATTGCTAGCATATTAAGTTTGGCTTTTGCATGGAGTGCAGGTTTAGTTGGTAATCGCATAACGACAAAAACTTTCCTTGGTAATTCATTAGAAAACTTTGAACCTGGATATCGACGAGCACATGGAAAAGGTATTTGTTTTGAAGGTACTTACTACAGTAATGGTAGAGCAGCAATAGTCTCTAAAGCTGATGTTTTTTCCAAGTCTGATGTACCTGCTATTGGTCGATTTTCTATTGGAAACAGCAATCCGCACGCATCAGATAACTCCACATCAACAGTTAGTATGGCTTTATTACTTACTCCAAATGATCAATCACAATGGAGGATGAAACTAAACAATTTTCCTTATTTCTCTACTAGAAATCCTGAAGGCTTTCTAGCACAGATGAGCGCTTTTAAACCAGATCCAGTTACTGGTCAACCAGACCCAGAACTTGTAGCTGCATTTTTTAAAGAATATCCTGAAGCACGTAAATCAGTTGAAGATAAAGCAAAAATGCCATTAACTGGTAGCTTCAGCGGCACTGAATATTATGTTGTTAACGCCTTTATTCTAAGAGCAGCCAATGGACAAAAACAGCCAGTACGTTGGTCTATGCGTCCTCATTCAGAATTTATTAGTATGACCAAAGAACAACATGCTCGTTCTGGTCATGATTTTTTGTTTGAAGACATTAAAAATCGCTTGGCTGTAGGACCTCTGTACTGGGATTTAGTTTTACAACTTGCTGAATCAGGAGATCCAGTCAATGATCCCTCCCAACCTTGGCCCAATGATCGTAAAGAAATTATTGCTGGGACATTGGAGGTTAAACATGTTACCGATCAGATAAATGGTGCCTGCCGAGATGTTAACTTTGACCCTACTCTAGTTCCTCCAGGAATTGAATTATCTGATGATCCTGTGTTAGCTGCGCGAGCTGGAATCTATTCACATTCTTACAATGCTCGGTTACGCGAAATCGGATTTGGTAAAGCTACAGATGCCGTTGGTAAATAGGAGTACTCTCTAATGAAACAAATATCAAACAATAATACTCCGCGCCATTTTAATTTGGTCTCTCGAATACTACATTGGTTTATGGCAGTTGCAATATTGGCAATGCTATTTATTGGAGTGGGGATGACAACCTCATTGACTTGGCGTCCTTGGTTAATTGATATTCACCGTCCCTTAGGTATAGCAATTTTATTATTAGTCTTCCTAAGATTAATAAATAGGCTATTTTATAGAATTCCACCTTTGCCAGATACTGTACCACGTTGGCAAGCGTTTCTTGCCCATACTTCACATTGGCTACTTTACATCTTAATGTTTAGTTTACCACTGCTTGGTTGGGCGACATTATCAGCAGGTAATTGGCCTATAACATTAGTGCCTGGTTGGAATCTTCCTCCTATAGCTCCAATAGACTCAACACTTTATGCTTGGTTTCGTGCAGCCCATGGAGGCTTAGCATGGCTACTGTTTGCTGTTGTCTTAGGGCACCTTTCTGCAGCTCTATTACATGCATGGGTTTACCGTGATGGAGTATTCTCCAGTATGGCTTTAGGTTCTATTAAGCAATTAAACAGCCCCTCAACCTTACATTCACCTAATGAAAAAAATGAAAAGAATAAAACTTAATTAATCCACGTTCTCTTGGGCTGTTCCTATATTTGCCGTGTAAAAATAGTGAGTAAGTAAAATTATACCCAACACTACTCACTATTATTTTAAATAATGAATAGCCACCGATTTTGTAGACACCTTTTAGTTAGATAATGGACTGCCACCACTCTCTTAGACAAATTTAGTCTATTCTTTTTGCATAGGAGAGAAGCTTATGAGTGGACAAAGATATACTCCAGAATTTAAAGATGAAGCTGTTAAATTGATTATCGAACGTGGATATTCTGTCCCAGATGTCGCAGAACTTTTAGGTGTATCAGAGCACAGCATTTATAAATGGCTAAAGGCAGTACAACCCTTACGCAACAATTCAGATGAATATGAACTACTCGAAGCAAAGAAAGAGATTCTTCGCCTGAAAAGTCAGCTTAAACAAACTGAAGAAGAGCGGGATATCTTAAAAAAGGTCGCAAGGTACTTTGCAAGCCTGCCCGAGTAAAGTATCAGTTTATCCTTGAATATAGCCATCAATTTAAGATTAAAACGATGTGTCGGATTCTTAAGATTGCGCGTGCTGGCTATTACACGCCTGGCTACATGAACCTGAATCAGGCAGGACTATTGAAGATAAGCGGTTATTACAACTGATACGGTCTTCTTATGATGGTAGTTATGGTATCTACGGTTATCGTCGCATCACGCTGGATCTTAAAGAGTTAGGTGAAAGCTGTGGACCTAATCGTGTGCTGAAGATCATAAAGAACAATAGTATTGCCGCTGTACTAGGATATAAAAAGCATAAGAGTTATGGCTGTGGCAGTCCTCAGATTGTGCCACCAAATCACTTAAATCGAGAGTTTGTTGTAAACACGCCTGATACCTCTTGGGTAACTGATATAACTTACATTCGCACATGGCAAGGCTGGTTATATCTGGCTGTGGTTCTTGATTTATATTCAAGGAAAGTGATCGGTTGGTCAATGAAACCTAGTCTAGCCAAGGTTATCGTTTTGGATGCACTTCACATGGCAGTGTGGCGACGCAGGCCTAATGTACCTGTAATCATACACTCAGACCAAGGCTCACAATACAGCAAAGGAGACTGGCAGAAATTCTATCAAAAGCATAATTTGGTTCCAAGTATGAGTCGTTGCGGAAACTGCTGGGACAATGCCGTTGCTGAATCCTTTTTTAGCAGCTTGAAGAAGGAAAGAATTAAAAAGAGAATCTATAAAACTCGAGAAATGGCCCGTGCAGATGTGTTTGATTATATCGAGATGTTTTACAATCGAATCAGACGTCATTCGCATCTTGATGGGATGAGNGCGGAAACTGCTGGGACAATGCCGTTGCTGAATCCTTTTTTAGCAGCTTGAAGAAGGAAAGAATTAAAAAGAGAATCTATAAAACTCGAGAAATGGCCCGTGCAGATGTGTTTGATTATCTCGAGATGTTTTACAATCGAATCAGACGTCATTCGCATCTTGATGGGATGAGCCCAGAAGCATTTGAGGCAGCTTCAAAATGAGGCTGTCTCATGTCTAGGATACTGGGAGCAGTCCAGTTTTTTACACGTGAATGCTATGGCTGATGAATATGTACAAAATTCAAAGGCAACATTTAATCAATTCATTTGCCTAAATGTAGAAGAACATGACGTATTGGACATTTAATATAAAATACAATATTCTTCAAGAAAAAAATTACTTTGAATACGAAATTGGACTGTGTTTTGCATTTATCTGTAAAAGATAAGTATCATAAAATCAAAGCTTCTGCCACTTAAGTCAGAAGCTTTGATAGATTCTTTTCATTTAATAGTAAACAGAACATTTATAAAAAACGTACACAAAATTTAGAACAGTCCCTAATAATTCCTTGTTTTAGTTCCGAAAGACTAATTATTTGATAATTTCAAGTCTTATTAAAACTAGGTATAATCCAATTACTCAATGAATAAACATTGTTTAGTCTGACCATGCCCACCCCTAATGAAAGTGATTGGAGATCAGGTTGGCAGAACCTTCCAAGCACAGGATTATAGTGACGTTACTTTAAATAAACCAAATCATCAGCATCTCTAACCCCTCCAACAAAAGCATTCGGATTCTTTAAAGTGCTTGGTTTCTTATGTTGTAGCTGTTGACCAAAAGGAGCATCTTTATAAGGCTAACTGACCACGCCATGTCCATTAATCACTTTTTAAGTTGAACCATCAAAGTTCTGAACTTGATATTGTATCCATCTATCATTGGAAGTATTGTTAAGGTCCTCTAAATCATATTTCTGAGTAAACAAAAACCTAATTTAATGGTTTTAATTTATTACTATATCTACTGACAATCTTTAAAGATTAATATTAAAGGAATTTTTAATGCCTAAACATTATGATTATATAGCGATCGGCGGTGGCAGTGGAGGTATTGCATCCGTTAATCATGCTGCACTTTATGGCAAAAAATGTGCCCTGATTGAAATGGGTAACATAGGAGGAACCTGTGTAAATGTTGGTTGCGTTCCTAAAAAAGTCATGTGGTATTCAGCTCAAATTGCCGATGCAATTAACAAGTATGGTTCAGATTATGGATTCAATACTGAATTAAAATCTTTCGAATGGAAAAAGCTCATTAATAATCGACAGGATTATATTAAAAGAATTCGTGCCTCTTATGATTCTGTACTGAGAAAAAATAATATTGATGTAATTCATGGCCTTGCTAAATTCATTGATAAAGGAACTATTGAAGTCAATGGTGAAAAAATTACCGCTAACCATATTCTAATTGCAACTGGAACACAAGCAAGTTTACCTGATATTGAAGGTGTAGAATTTGGAATTGACTCTAACGGTTTTTTTGAGTTACAAGATTTGCCTAAACGCACTGCGATTATCGGTTCTGGCTATATAGCAGTAGAACTTGCAGGAGTTCTTAACTCTTTAGGATCGAATGTACAACTTTTTATCCGTAAGAATCAACCTCTACGTACACTCGACAGTTTTCTAGGTCAAACCTTACTAGAACATATGCAAAATGAAAATATTCAAGTTTATACTCATACTCAAATAAAAAAGGTTTCCAAACTTCAAGATAACTCTATTGTTTTATATTTAGAGGATGGAACTAAACATATTATTGACTGTCTCATTTGGGCAGTTGGTAGAAAACCCAATACACAATCTCTTGGCCTAAATCTGACAAATATTCAATTAACTGATCAAGGATTTATTCAAGTTGATTCATTCCAAAACACAACAGAAACTGGTGTATATGCGATTGGCGATATTACTGGTAAAGTGGAGTTAACCCCAGTCGCAGTTGCCGCAGGTCGTAGACTATCAGAAAGACTTTTCAACAATAAACCACATGAACATTTAGACTATAACAATATCCCAACAGTGGTATTTAGTCACCCACCTATTGGTACAGTCGGTCTTACCGAAGAAAAAGCCATTGAACAATTTGGTAAAGAAAACATCAAAGTATATAGCTCGTCTTATACTAGTATTTATACAGCTGTAACAGAACATCAACAGCTGACCAAAATGAAACTAATCTGTGTAGGTTCTGAAGAAAAAATTATAGGAATTCATGGAATTGGATATGGAATGGATGAAATTCTTCAAGGTTTTACGGTTGCTTTAAAAATGGGAGCAACAAAGCAAGATTTTGATAATACTATTGCTATTCACCCCACCTCATCTGAAGAATTTGTCACCATGCGATAATTAGCCATTTTATTTCACTAAAAACTGTCTACAAAATCGGTGGCTTTTCAGTGCAAACAGCTACTAGAGTTCTCTATTGAGAAGTTTAGAACTCATAAATATATCTTAATTGGATATCGCCGATGCACTGTTCTAGATTTTTCAACACTCACATCAAACATGCTCAATATGTCCATTTCCATGGCCACAATACACCACCTATTCGACTATTATGTCGTATCATATCAATTTGATATTTCGATAAAATATTTAGTTTACCATTATATTTAGAAATAATATTATTTTCACTCTGCGCATAATCCATTAGATTATCTGTATAACCTTGATGAAACTTAAACATCCCATTCGATTCAAAAGTGTGAGTTAATCCTAATGCATGACCTAGTTCATGAGCATAAGTTTCAAGAAAACCATAACTTATACCATCCTTGAAAATAACAACGGCATTACTAAACTCTTGATTATTGGAATATTTACCTTTTGAGTATAGTATATTTGAATGAGCTTTAAAGCTCGCACTACCTAAAATGAAATTCCACTCATGTTTGCTTTTAGGTGGATGTCTAACATAGATAGGTGCGAAAAAAATATACGTATTTCTTTCTGAATCACTATATGGTGACAGTAAACCGACCCACTTTTTACGCCAATAAAGCTCTTTTAACTCTCATTTTAGGTACAGGGTTTTTCCTCTGAGGATTATATTGCTGAATCAGACCTTATGGATTGGTTGGTGCACAAAGCCAATCCATAGTAGAAATATGGCATATCAATATTTATAACTATTAACAAAACAACAAAGATTTATTAAAAATCAATAATTTATAATTACTTAACAAGTGATATTTTTTTTTATAAAATAGTGTTAAAGTTAACACGTTGGCTACCAAAGGACTTTAGGAAGCCTCAGAAAAATAATCCAAGGAATATGCTATGAAAAAAATCATTAAAACACTTTTACCTATCACTCTTGTTTGCGTAATGCCCCTTACGCACGCTGCCACTTCTGAAGGAAAAACATGGGCAGTTTCAGCTGGTTGGCTTCATGTTATGCCACAAGGTAAAAAACAAGGGGTATTTGGACAGATTACTGATAAGGCTCCTATTTTAAAAAATACTCCAGCTTCATCTCCAGGAGCAGGTTTTGAAGTCCAAGATGATGACACTGCAGGCTTAATACTGGACTATTTTATTAACGATAATGTTTCTCTTGAGCTAGTGCTTGGTGCTCCTCCTGAAATGGAACTATCAGGTAAAGGACAAATTAATATTCCATTTGGTGGAATAGAAATCACTGCGGCTAATCTTGATAAATTTGATAAAGTCGCAACAACAGATGCTTATACTCCTACATTTTTAGCAAAATATCATTTTGGCTCTGTCAATAATAAACTGCGCCCTTATCTAGGAGCTGGTGTTATGTACGCACACTTTAGTGATGTACAAGCAGATCCAAATATTAATGCTGAATTGAATAGTAATGCTATATTGGCATTACTTAAACCTGAATTAGGAAAAATTAAAGTTGATGATGCTTTTGCTCCTGTAGTAATTGCTGGCTTAGATTACAATATCAATAAAAGCTGGTTTGCGACGGCTTCTGTTAGCTATGCGCATCTTTCAACTAACGCTGAATTGAATGTTATTGGTAATACTGAGCTTTTTGGCGCTAATATTCCCCGTGATACTATTCTTAAAGGAAAAAGTAAAATTGAAATCAATCCAGTTGTGACTTATTTGGGTATTGGTTACCGTTTCTAAAATTGAAATTCCATTATTTTCATTTATTAATAGTGCCATTTTTCTATAAAAATGGCACTATTAAAATTTAAGCCAGCTATTATTTAATGTAATGGCGATTATCCGAAATTATCAAAAAAAATAGTAAAATGTGAGTTTAAGACTCCAATTTTTCAATTCGTATAACGTGTATATATTAATTTTAGAATAATTAATTATTTTAAGTAAATTCAGATTATTAGCAAAATTTTGACATAAATTCATTCATTTATGTAACTTTAACCCCTAATGATAATTCCTGACATATAAAAATAGATTTTTTAAAAGTTGCGGTATCTTCTGTCACAGAATAATTGATTGAGAAGCAAAATATAAGTTTTTATAGTCTCCAATATAATGCACCCGAACAGAACTATGCATAAGATACGCTTAACCTTGTAATTGCTATTGGCTACCTTAACAAACTCGTATCCAGAGAAAACATTAAAAATCATTTAGTAAAATATCAGCCAGATATTTTATCTGGCTGATATTTTAATTAATTCCAATATGGTTAAACAATTAAAAACTGATATAAAAATCAAACCATCTCATCATAAAAATTAGATATTTTAATCAACCAAAATGATTTTTTTACAACTTAAATTTTTAAACAGTCTAATTAACCGCCCCCACACTTCCTTGTAATCCTTGCTGAATATCCTGCGCAAATCCATCCACCTGATTGGATTTAGGGCGAACCTTGGTTTTCAAATCAAGCTGTCCTGACATAGTTTCGGATTCCTCATCCGTATAAAACTCTTCGACTAAATCCAATCCCTCATCAGAATTCACCTCAAACCTTGCATTGCTAAAACCTTGCAGTGCCGTTTGATCTAAAGCACTTTGATTAAACCCAGTTGCTTTACTTTGCTGATCAATTTCTTTAGCCATTTGAATGGCTAGTTGTAAATTGACGCCATCACGCAACGTTAAATCCACGTAGTACACAGGTGTACGATAACTTTGTGTGGTGGATTTTCCTCGAAGTGCCAGTTGTAGTGGTAGACATGACAGTAAACCATTCGATGCTGCATGGTAGTAACTGAGTCTCGCTGCCAAAGTCCTAATGCTATTAAAGCCTGTTGTTCTAAAAATGAATGTACCCAGTTCATCCGATTCATCTAAATTCACATGTAATCTGCCAAAGGGTTTACAGTTGCCTCCTTGTGCCAACGGACATAAGTCAGGTGATGGGCATGGATGTTGTTCAATGCCTTGGTTGGTTTGTCTTTGACAGAATTCACCATTTCCAACACAAACAGGTCGTCCTGTTTGCCGATCAAATAAAGTATATTCAGCTCTAAGGTTAAGTTCGGGATCATTAAAAATCATCCGTACTGGAATGGTTCGAAGTTTTTGATTGGGTGCTTTGGCTCGCAGTTGCTCATCAAGCGGATGATTGATCCAGCCATCCTTACCTTGAATTTGGCTGGTAATGGTAAATTGATCATCCCGTTCAGGCAGTCTCTTTCCATTCTTTTCAACGACTTTACCAATACTGATTCTACCGAGTATGGGTGGTGTAATTGCTAGACCTTTAATCATGGTAGTTTCCTCTTCTGTTTAAATGAGTTTCTGTATTTGGTTAAAATGAAATTTGCTTAAAAAAATCCCATGCGCTAAAGCATGGGATTTTTAGTAGGTCTGTTTTAATGTTAAGTGGTTGGATATTTTGCTTAGGCTAATCGGTATAAATATTGAAACGCCGTGAACCTTGTTTAGTTTGTGGGAATTGATTGAGATACTCTGGGTGTTGTTTCAGTAATGCCTTACTGTCTAAGCTGATTGAGTTTTTAGACTTTTTCCATGTCACTGAACCATTGCTGAATGTTGCTCGTTCAACCTGTTGCATCTTGGCTTGCAGTTGATGTTTAAGTAGGTCAAATTGCTCTTGATGTTTTTCGATTTGATGGCGTGCTTGAATCAATTGTTCAAATTGTTGATTGGCCTGATCATCTTGGGTTAAATCTGTGGTCGTCAGTGGGATATGTTCAGGATAAAGTAGTTGTAAAGCTTTCGCGGCTGATTCGGATGCATCTGCATCAGGTGGGGTATCTTTTTCCACACATTCCCAGAAGTAGCGTTCCGCATGGATGATGTGTTGGATCACTGATTCTGAACGGGTGACTTTAAAGATTCGGGTTTCATGTCCACAGATCAACACACAGATGTGTGCTGCTTTCTTGCCAGTGACCGCCAATTGATGTTGTACTTGGCAAAGTACATATAGTGGTACGCCATCATGCCAAAGCTTGGCACCGTGTTCCCCAGCGGTTTTACATTCTAAAATTTGTACATCGGCATCCCCCACCACCGAGTAGTCCAAGTTTGCCAACATAAAGTACTTATCGGGTTCAGGGTGTTGTAATACGGCATTGACTCGGCGTACTTTATAATTGGTATGCATACTGTAGTATTCAGCCACCAAAGGCTCTAGGCGTTTGCCCCAATAGAGCGGTGCATGCCCTTCACTTTCATCCTCAATATTTTGTTGAATTCGTCCTGTTTTAATCATCCACAGTTCAAGCATTGACATATAGGGATTCAGTCCACAGGCTGCGGCACAATCACTACTGCCAATGCCTTGTTTACGCACA
>NZ_LMED01000029.1:0-204223 GCF_001425285.1 Acinetobacter sp. Root1280
AAGACTTTCAAAATCCTTGCAGAGCGTTATCGAAATAGAGGGAAAAGACTTGGCTTAAGGTTCAATTTGATTGCAGGTATTTATAATTTAGAACTGAGTAAAAAGTGAGTTATGAAAGAAGTCTATTGTAAGCTGTTTATATATGATCAATTGACAGACATATTGTTTAAAAAGCAACATTGCATAAAAATAGAAATACATTGATTATAAATGCATAAGCAAAAACGCCTATTAAATCATTCAATATATAAATTTAGGATTAAATATCTGTAATTATTATTTATCAGCTTTGTAATAGAATTGTACTATTCTATTTTAATATCCTCCTCAGCTATTTAAAGGGTTAATTATGAAATCCTATTTGGATAATGATTATAAAGTAATTACCTTGCCTGATAATGGTGTGCCAATTAAGCCAATAAGAGCAAAAGCGATTATATTTTCTGATCAAAACTCTCGTAAGCTATTAAGCCAAGTTGAAACCATTGCACCAAGTTCTGCCAGTGTGATCATCCAAGGTGAATCAGGTACAGGTAAAGAATTAATCGCACGTGAAATTCATTTGAAAAGTGATCGCCAAAATAAGCCATTTCTTGCTGTCAATTGTGGTGCTTTAGTTGAAACACTTGCAGAATCTGAATTGTTTGGTTATGAAGCAGGCGCATTTACGGGTGCGCATAAGACACGCCCTGGTATTTTTGAAACAGCCGACGGCGGAACTTTGTTCTTGGATGAAGTGGGTGAGTTGCCGTTGTCTTTGCAAGTAAAACTGTTACGTGTATTGCAAGAAAAGGAAGTTGTTCGGGTCGGTGGACGTAAACCGATCCCGATTAATGTACGCATCTTGTCTGGTACACATGTTGATTTGCGTAAAGCTGTCGCGGAAAATAAATTCCGTTTAGATTTATACTATCGCCTAAATGTGGTTGTGCTAAATATTTTACCATTGCGAGAGCGTAAGGGTGACATTTTGCCTTTGGTGGATTTTTTCTTAAACTCCTATTCGCAAAAGATGATTACGCCGAAACCCAACATCAGTGATCGCGCCAGAAATGCGCTGCTCAACTATAGTTGGCCGGGAAATATCCGTGAGCTTGAAAATAATATCCATTATGCACTGCTCATCAGTGGTGGCAAAACCATTGATATTGAACATTTAAGGTTTTCAGAGGAGGGTGGCTCAAGCGTTTTACCAGATAATGATTTGATTCAAGAGTTTGAGGATGTACTCAAGCGTTTATTTCAAGAATATGATGGTGAAGCATGGCACATCATTGAAGATAAAATCGTCAATACCGCTTTTTCAAGTTGCTGGAATAATCAGGTTAAGACTGCAAAAATGTTAGGACTGTCGCGCAATGTTTTACGTAATTTGTTATCAAGATATAATTTATTACCAAATAAAAATGAAATTGTTTAATTGGGCCGTGCAATAGAAACATCCATTTTACCCATGGATGTTTTATTTTGGGCTGGTCATTTTTGTGATCCATAAACCCAGTTCAAACAAAAGCCACATTGGTACTGCCAGTGCAAGCATGCTAAAAATATCAGGGGGTGTAATAAACATTGCGATAAAGAAAAATAAAACAATGATGTGTTTACGGTAATGTTCCAATTGTTGAATAGAAAGAATACCAATAAAAATAAGAATATAGGTGAGTACAGGGATTTGAAAGGCGATACCAAAAGCCAGAAAAAGCTTGAGACAGAAATCAAGATAACTGTTGATATCAGTCATCGGTAAAACATTATCTGGTGAAGCTAAGACAAAGAAGTTTAACGCCAAAGGCAGAATCAAATAATAGGCAAATAATAGGCCAAGATAAAATAAACCGATGCTGGAGAGTACAAGCGCCACGCCAAATTTTCTTTCACTTTGATATAGAGCAGGTGCAATAAAGCGCCAGAATTGATAAAGAATAAAGGGAATCGCCAATAAAATTGCAAAATAAATATTGAGTTTAAAGGGCGCTAAAAATGTACTCATCACATCTGTAGCTATCATGGTTGAATTTTTAGGCAATCGGGATATTAAGGGTTGAGCCAAAAAATGATAATTGTGTTGCGCAAGGGGCAATAATAGTAAAAAAATAGTTAAGACTGTAGCAATGCTATAGATCAAACGCTTTCTAAGCTCTTTTAAATGTTCGCTATATTTCATTTCAGTGAGTGTTTCACTGAGTATTTGTTCGGTCATGCAGCTTGATCCTCACGCAAGATATTGGATGATGTTGTGTAAATTAAAAAGGGTACTTTTAATTCACATGCAGAGATTTGATAAACATAATCATGTGTGGGATAAGGGGGCACTTGATGTGCTATAGCAACAGCGCTATGTACACTTTGGATTTCGTGTTGCATTTGTGCAAGCTGCTGTTTGAGTAGCTCCTCGTTTTGTTTTATTTTGAGCAGCTCTTCTTGCATGATCCTTTTTAGTTCAAGCAATTCCAGTTCATTTTCTAACTCTAGCTGGATTTTGTTAAGGTTATTTTTAAGGGCTCTGTATTTAAGTAATCCCACCCTTAATGTTTGAGGGAGCTTTTCAGGTCCCAATATAATCAGTGCAATAACAGCAAAAGCCAAGAGTTCACCAAAACTGATATTGAACATAATGATTTAGTACTCACCGGTTAGTGTTTTTTTCTTTATTTAAATCGAGATGATGAATTTCTTTAGGCTGATTTGTTTCAGACAGTTTTTGATCATCAGAATGAACCGAGTCTTTAAAATCTTTAATTGCACCACCTAAATCCTTACCTAAGTTTTTAAGTTTTGATGTACCAAATAATAAAATAACGATCACGGCAAATAATAATATATGCCAAATTGATAAACCCATTTCATATTTCCTTAATAATTTAAAACTTGCTGATATAAATATCATGCTTGAATATATTTTCTAAATAATATTTATATCGATGAATATTCGATTTCATTATGCGCTATGGTCCAGCATATTGAGTGCTTGATTACGATAGTTAAATAATAATTCGCTGTCTTTATGTCTTGGATGGGTCAAAGGAACTTGAATGATTTCTTTAATTTTTCCTGGTCGAGCAGACATTACGATCACGCGATCACCCAGATAAACCGCTTCTTCTATATCATGTGTAACTAGAATCATGGTGATCTTTTGATCTTGCCAAATACGTTGTAATTCAGTTTGCAGATGGCTACGTGTAATTGCATCTAAAGCACCAAAGGGTTCATCTAAAAGTAAAATATCAGGCTGATTAACCAAGCCTCGTGCAATCGCTACCCGCTGCGCCATACCACCCGATAGCTCATGTGGATAAGCATTTTCAAAACCTTTTAAACCCACCATTGTAAGATGTTCTGCCACACGGGCATTTTTTTCGGCACGGCTTAAGTCGGTTTCTTCGAGCGCTAAATGAATATTTTCGGAAACACTGAGCCAAGGCAATAGACGGTGCTCCTGAAAAATTAAACCTCGTTTTAAATCTGTCCCTTGTATTGGTGTTTGATTCAGTAAAATCTCACCTTGATAGTCTTTATCTAATCCTGCAATTAAGCGCAACAAGGTCGATTTACCACAGCCACTGCTTCCGACAATAGAAATAAATTCTCCTTGTTGAATATCGAGATGAATACCATCTAATACGGTGAAAGTTTGTTGATCTCGATAAAATGATTTATTGAGTTTTTTAATCGAGAGTAAGGAAAAGCTCATATCAATATCCTGATGAGATGGGTGATTCAGTTAAACACGCCATTGCAGTAGTCGTTTAGAAATCAAGTGAATGCAAAGCGTCATGCCAATACCGCTGAGGGTGACCGTGATTGCACACACCAACAAAATATCCATTTCGGCATTGATTTCAGCTTTCATCATTAAATTGCCTAAGCCTGCACCAGCATTGAATAACAGCTCACTGGCAGTTGTGGTAATCCATGTAAAAGGCACCGCTAAATTCAACCCCGTTAAAATATATGGGAGAGCTTGAGGGAAACGGATTTTTTTAAATTCCTGCCAAAAAGATAATTTGTAAATACGAGCGACTTCACTGTATTTCTGGTCATAATGACTTAGCCCTTGAAAGCTGTTAATCACCATCGGGAAAAAAGAAGCAAGCGCAATAATAAAGATTTTTGCCTGCTCACCATTGCCAAACCACAGTGCAATCAATGGGGTTAAACCAAGTAAGGGTACTTGGCGAATGCTATTAAATAATGGTGAAACCAAGGCATTTAAAATTTTTGAATAGGCAAGTAAGGCGCCGAGTAGTAGCCCTGTTGTCGAGCCAAGTAAAAACCCCAGTCCAGCTTTTTTAAGACTTCCCCATGTGTTTAACCATAATTCACCTGTTTCAAGCAGCTGAATAAAAGCAAAATACACCTTCTGTAAAGGCACAAATGCATAGGCATGACTGGCACCTAAACTTGAATTGTATTGCCATAAAGCCAGTAAAAGGAGCGGTAGCAGCAGACCTTTGATCAAGATCAGTGGTTGCGCAAAAGCACTTTTTAAGTTCAGTGGATGCTGTGACATTATTTCCCCCTTGAACTCAATGCAGGTGATACAAGATATTGTTCGAGCTGACGTAAAGTTTTATCTAAAGCAAAACCAATGATTCCTGTAATAAAAACTCCGACCATGACAACGTCTAAACGTAACATTTGTCGTCCGAGCTCCATCATTTGACCAATGCCAGTGCCTGCAGCAAGTAATTCAACGGCCACCAAAATCAACCAAGCACGACCTAGAGCAATCCGCAGTCCACCGATTAATGGTGGGAGGATGCAAGGGATGATGATGTATCTCAACCATGCTGGAGTTTTTAGTTTGTAGATCTGGCCCAATTCAATATATTTTTTAGGAATATTTCTAACAGCATCAGCTGTTGTGAGTGCGATTGGAAAAAAACAGGCTTTAATAATCAGTAAAATTTTAAATAGTTCACCAATTCCAAAAACCAAAATAAAAATAGGAATAAGCACAAAGATTGGAATTTGATAAAGGATATTGAACAAAATATAAGTGTAATTTCGGAAAGAGGTGAGAGATGCATAGGCAATGCCAAACAAAATCGCACAGGTGGCCGCAATTGAAAAACCCATCAGCAGTCGAGAAAGGCTATCTTTTAAATGCAGTTGTAGTTCACCACTTTGCAACAAGGCAAGAAATGTCTGCCATACCGTTATAGGTGGCACTAAAATTTGGGTTGGAAAAATCTGTAAATAGCTAATCAATTGCCAAACCAGTAACGCCAAGATGGGTGAAAGGAATGAGAGCAAGCGATAGACCTGCTCAGAAGACAATCGCCTCCATAATGGTGCTTTGATCGCCACGATTTTTTTTTCGATAAGCGGATTTACGAGGATTTTCATGACCTAGTTTCCTTGCTTATGTTGAATATCAAGTGTTTGTAAATTTTGAATGGCTTGACTGGTAAACTGAGCATTGAGCAACTCTTCAGCTTTGATTGGCGTTTGAATCAATTGGTTTTTTACAGCATGGTCGATGACTTTTGCATAATGCTGTTTAAGAAAATCCACTTGGTACTCAGGTGACCAATCTTGTTGCCAGTTACTGCTGGTATTTTGACTTTCGCGTTGAATCACACTTAGAGGCTGACCAAATTTGGTTTGGCTTTGTTGGAATTCATCTTGATGCTGTGAAATCCACTGCATTGCCCGTACTGTCGCATCAGCAAGTAGTTGGGTTGTGTCTGGATGTTGATCCAGATAAGTCTTGCGTCCCCATAGTTCAGCACGCATTTTCCAGTCAGCGGGTAGACTTTGCGATGACCAAATAATTTTGCCAAGATGGCGATCTTGTAAAGTGAGCGCATCACTTAAGGTAAAAAATGCATCGACGCTTTTAGCGGATAAAGCAGCAGCTCCCGCCTGTGGATTGAGATTGATGATTTGAAAATCTTTAAGCTTTAAACCTTTGCTCTGTATCAATTGAGCAAAATTAATTTCCCAAGGACGACCACGATGTAAGGCAATCTTTTTACCTTTGAGGTCCTCAATGGTTTTGATGGGTGAATCCGCTGGAACCACCAAATAAACATTATTACCGACTCCGCCAGGGACGACAATTTGTGTTCTAACACCAGTGGCATTGAGTACTACCGCAGGAAGATTGCCATAAAAAGCAAAATCAATTTTATTGTTGATAAAGCTTTCATTGACTAAGGTGGCCACAGCCGCAGTGGTTACAGGTTCCCACTTTAATTCAATATTTTTCTGCTTTAATGCTTTTAGAAAAATGGGGTCCTGTGCAATAAGTTGTGGTACACCAATAAAGTCCAGACCGCCAGAAGTTCCATTGGCCACAACCGCAATACGAAGCTGTTGTTGACTGGTTTTACTTTGGTTTGGATCTTCGGTTTTGTGTACGCCACAAGCAACCAATCCTAAAAGACTAAAACTTAAAAAAAGACCAGAAAAAATACGCATATCATCATAAAAATCTAGAAATATAAGGGGATAGAGCAAGAACCAAGCCAAAATAATTATTTTATATAAATCAGTTTGTTATGTTTTTATGATTGGTGTTATTTGAATGGATCAAACAGGTTATGTTGTGAAACCGACAGTATTGGATGGATAAGTGTTGAAATTTCAACACCATGTTTAGCTGGGTTTTTATAATATTTAGATAAAACAACAATATAGATGAATTCAATATTGAATAAAAAACGGCATGGTTTCTGCTCATGAGTTGTATCACTCACGATAGCGTGTAAAACCTTTAAATTATTGAGAAGTATTATGTCTGTTGAATTTTTATGGAGAATCCCTGTGCATGGGGATGGTCGTCGAGCACATCAGTTACATACACGAGGTGAATGGAACCAGTTGGGCCCAGCAGTACAATCCCCTCAACGTGTGGCACCTCAACATCAAGATGAATTGTTTGCCTACTATGATTATGTACAACAGGTAGCAAAAGCCGCAGATATCGTGGGTTTTCACGGCGCATTGATTCCTGCTTTTCCACATACTGAAGAACCGTGGGTGCTGGCATCGGCATTGGCAAGAGAAACCAAAAGACTGCGATTATTGATTGCGATTCAACCTTGGTTTATCCATCCTGCATACGCAAGCCAAATGGCAGCAAGTTTGCAGCGTCTCAGTCAGGGACGGGTTGAATGGAACGTGATTTCAGGTGGCGGTGGGGCACAGCAACGTGCCTATGGTGATTTTATTGAACATGATCAGCGCTATGCGCGAACCAATGAATTTTTAGAGTTTGTAAAAGGGTATTCGCATCAGGCACCTTTTGACTATGATGGAAAGTTTTTCCACGTTGAACAAGGTGGTTTGAAATACCCAATGAATCAATATGACGTTCCTCGTTTGTGGTTAGCGGGAGCAAGTCCAGCGGCACTACAAGTTGCAGGTCGGCATGCCGATATCCACTTAACATGGGGGGAACCTGTTGAACAGCAGAAAAAAGTGATTGAACAGGCGCGATCCTTCCTTGCACAAAATACCCCAGACCATAAGGTAAAGTTTGGTATGCGTATTGATATTTTGGCACGCCCCACACAGGAACAAGCGTTTCAAGAGCTTAAACAGATGTATGAAACCATCGCTGTTGATGGCAATGCATTTGAACGTAAAGATACTGAGTCGGTTGGTGCAAAACGTCAGCAGGCCTTAGCACAAGGCAATCGTTTTGAAGACTTATTT
Organism: Acinetobacter sp. Root1280; assembly: GCF_001425285.1. Taxonomy (NCBI): domain Bacteria; kingdom Pseudomonadati; phylum Pseudomonadota; class Gammaproteobacteria; order Moraxellales; family Moraxellaceae; genus Acinetobacter; species Acinetobacter sp. Root1280. The sequence goes on from NZ_LMED01000029.1 coordinate 7,669, forward strand.
GTCAGTCCAAATGTTTGGGCTGGTATGTCAAATGTAAGGGGTGGGCCAAACTGTATTTTAGTGGGGAGTTATGAACAAGTGGCACAGCGCTTACAAGAATATATCGACATTGGCGTTGGGCATTTTATTCTCGCCAGTAACCCACATTTGGAAGAAGCATATCGGGTTGCTGAAGAAGTCTTACCCTTGGTTGGATATAAATTAAAATAATAAGTTTAGATCCCTTTGAGATATCAGAGGGATCTTGTTGTTTCAACAGCATAGAACTGTCTTAAAACCAACAGCTTTGCTGACAAATCGAAGAGTGTTTTTAATTAAATTTATAAAAATTAGTGGCTTATATTGTTGGCATGACTTGTGCAATTTTCAATACAGTATTTTATTTTTTAGTTTAAATTGCCATGAGTGAACGAATATTTAATCCCCATCAGCGGGCGTTGCTATTTGGGCAATATGCATCTGCTTCAACTGCAACTGGCATATCAGACCCATTTACACGACATCATTTGGATGTGAGTCAATCACCTCCAGCAAAATTGAATAAATTGTGGATCGCGATCATTGCGGTTGCTGCAGCACATTTGGGTATTTGGTATATCGCAAAACAATTACCGACACCAGCTTTGGACATTGCAAAGCCAGAACCCGTGGTGATTGAAATTGTCAAACCAGTGGAACCACCTAAAGTCATTGAACCTAAAATTCCACCAGTGACGCAAAAACCCAAAATTCCGCCTGTGGTCGAAAAACCAAAACCGATTGCGAAACCTATCGAACAGCCGAAACCTGTTCAAAAAACTGTGGAGCAAGCCAAACCGATTGTAAAACCCATTGCGCAAGACACAGTTCAAAAAACTGAGGAACCTGTTGTAAGCAAAAAACTGAGCGCTGAACCTGCTCCAAAAACAGCAGAACCAGTGAAGCCTACTGATGACAATTTACCTGTGACAGAAGCCAAGGGTTATGCAGGTTATCTAAGCAACCCCGCAGCAGAGTACCCAGAACAGGCCTTAGAACGTGGTTGGGAAGGCTCGGTGATTTTAAGGGTCAAAGTATTGCCAAATGGTAGCCCAGATAGCGTAACAGTCAAACAAAGTAGCGGCAAAAAACTTTTAGACAGTGCGGCTGTAAGAACAGTAAAGCAATGGAAATTTTCACCGGCCTTAAAAGGTAAAACACCTGTCGAAGGTTGGGTTGATGTTCCAATTCATTATCAATTACCGAAATAAACTATTTTAAATTAAGAGGATATCTACATGACAGACATAAATTCATTGATCCATGACGGCACAATCTGGTTATTGGTTACTTTCTCCATCGTCACATGGGTGTTGATCGTGGTTAAAGTGGTACAGACACAGAAAGCCAGCAAGCAAAGTAAGGTCTTTGTCGAAGCCTTTTGGAAAGCCAAAAATTTGCCTGAGGCAGTGACTCAATCACAACAAGGTGAAGGCCCTACAGCCCGTGTTGCAAATGCCGGTTTTCAAACCTTGATTGAGGCAGATGAAAAGACTCATCAAGATTTGCAAAACAGTTGGAGTCGGCAGGATTTATTAGAGCGTCATTTACGCAAGCAAATTTTAACTGAACGTCGTCAATTGGAAAAAGGTTCTGCATTATTGGCTTCGATTGGCAATAACGCACCGTTCATTGGACTATTTGGAACAGTGTTTGGGATTATTCATGCTTTACAGGCCATTGCACATTCAGGTAATGCAAGTATGGATGTGGTTGCAGGGCCAATTGGTGAGGCCTTGATTGCTACAGGTATTGGTATTGCTGTGGCGGTACCCGCTGTGTTGGCTTATAACTATTTCATACGTAAAGTTAAAACCATCGGTGCAGACCTCGATGATTTTGCCACTGATTTTGTCAGTTTAAATCAAAAAGCGGGCTTTCAGTTACCTGTCGCTAAGCCAAAAAATACCACTGGAAATACTGTAGTCAATCATGATGCATCTAGTAAAGAAGTCAAAGAAAAAGGAGTGTTTGCATAATGGCCGTTTCAACCTCCCAAGAAGATGATGTGGTGAGTGAAATTAACATTACGCCATTGGTTGATGTGATGCTGGTTTTACTCATCGTGTTTATCGTTACAGCACCCCTGTTAACCAATACCGTGAAAGTAAATTTACCCAAGGCTGCACCAACGCAGTCAACGGATCAGAATAAAGCGGTTGTCATTAGTGTTAATCCGCAAGGAGAAATCTTCCTTGACAAGGATAAAGTAACTTTGGCAAGTTTTGAAAAAGAGATTCAGTCACGTAAAAACAGTAACCCTAAATTGGCTTTGAATTTAAATGCCGATGAGACCATTCCTTATGGAACAGTTGCAAAATTACTTGCCAGTATTGAGCGAGTAGGGGTAGAAAAATTATCTGTGATTACCGTACCCAAGTAGTCTTTGGATGCTGAATGAAATAGCTGCTACGGCAGCTTTTTTAGTGCCTAAAAATATGAGTAGTTAAAATAAAAACAGCGTTCAAATTTTATTGCTTTGTATAAGCATGATTTATATAAGCCTGATTTTTATAAACTGAATGTGTCTAAAATGAATGTGTTATTCACGATTTTGATCAGCAACATTAAGGTCGTTGTGTTGGGCAGCAATAGACGGGATGTACCATCAGAGCCCCATATAGGATTGACTTTTCGTCCTTGAAAAGTCAGAAGATCGCTGACTACAGCAGATGCTTGATGGCGTTAAGGCTCTGTAAATTTTATTTTAGGCTTGATTGTTCCATAATTTCTCAAAACGCCACGTTGGGAAAATAGTGTGTTCTGCAGCTAATCCTCCAATCTGTTTCGATGCAGCATCTATGCTATGGCTAAAACCCCAAATCAGCATTCCACCGCGTTCATGTTGAATTTTTTGTGCCTGAGCCAAATACACTTTACGCTTGGCTAAATCGGGTTCAGCCAGTGCTTTATAAAACAGCTCACTATATTCTGGGTCTTTAAAGTTGACACGATTGGTTGTTGAAATTGGCGCATCATTCACTACAGCAGTGGATAAATACGGCGTACCCACGTTGGTTGCATTACTGGAGAATTGCCATTTACTCCGATCAGGTCCATTAAATGTGGCTAAATCAACTTGTTTGACCCGAATACTGACATTGGCTTTCTTTGCTTGTTCTGCAAATATTAGGGCAGGTTGGGCGTTGCCAACGGGGGTAATCAGTTCAACGCTTAAGCCATCTTTAAAGCCCGCTTGAGCCAATAAATTCTTGGCTTCCGTAATGTCTTGTTGACGTTGTGGCAAATTTAGAAATGCTGGATCCTGTGGAGAATATAGATCATTGGCGATGCGTCCCTGACCGTTTAAACCCCGTTGTATCAGCTCTTGACGATCGGCGATTAAACGAAATGCTTGGCGGACTTTGGGATCATTAAATGGTGTCTGTTGAGTATTAAAGTCAAAACTATTGTGAGTATTGGTTTGAGAACGAACCGTTTGAATATGTTTTGCTTGCTCTAAAATTTTAATGTATTCAGGTGAAATCGCATTTGCAAGATCAATTTGTCCTGCCAATAATGCATTTAGTCGAGAAACTTGATCTTTAAAGTCAATGACTTCAAAACGATCTGCATAAGGCCGATCTGCTTTAAAATAGTTTTCAAACCGAGTAAAGACAGAACGTTGACCGGGGATAAATTCTTTGACTTTATAAGGACCTGCGCCCACAGGGTTATGAATGGGATCAAAATCAGTGGGGACAATACCGCCAAAATTGACCCAAGTTTCAGGCAGCGCCACAAAGCCAGCAATTGAACTAATAAAAGGAATGCGTACTGTATATTGATCTAATTTTTGGATACGATCACGATCAATCCATTGCACAAGATTTCGAAAAGGTGAGGCAAGCTTTGGATCTGTTAATCGTTGCAATGAAAAAATGACATCATCTGCGCTGACGGTTTTACCATGATGAAACTCTAAACCTTTACGCAGTCGTATGGTCCATTCGCTGGCATTATGATTAGGTTCTGCAAATTCAGCCAAAGCAAGACGAGGAAGCATGTTTTCGTCCCATTCCCAGAGCTTATTATAAATCGCAAATCCACGGGTAATCCCACTTCCTGAAGCTGAAAGGTGAGGGTCAAGGCTACCTGATTGTTGTCCACCAATCAGCCCTAATCGAATTGTTCCACCATGCTTAGGGGTACTGGAAAGTGAACTTTCGGATTCAGCGCTAGGTTGTGGAGATTGTCCACAAGCAGATAAACCACTGATTAAAGAAACGCCACCTAGTGCAGTTAGACTTTGGGTTAAAAATTTTCGACGTGAGAGTAACAAGGTTTCATGTGTCATTAAAAATACTCAGTTAGAACTTATCCAGAGGAGATTGCACAATGAATGCCAATTCTTTTTAATATTTTTCTAATATTTATCAATTAATTATAAGCGTTGTGTTTTTTGTCACTGTTGCTTTTTCAGCATTTCTGTTGAAAAAATAAACATGAATAAAATCTGTATATCAATGAGGGCTATTTAAAAGTAATAAAAATCAATGTTTTATATTTGAGTTTTGCCTATTTAAAGATTGGCATAGGCTTTGCGTAACGCAGTGTAAATGTATTTTACTGAGTGTGATATGAAACAGAACTTTCAATTAAAGCCACTGGTGATTGCGCTAGGGCTATTTGGGGCAATTTTTCCATGTGCTATTTTTGCTGAAGAAACCTCAGAGCAAGCCAAGGATTCTGATGGTGATGTAATTACCTTAGCTGATGTTGTGGTGACAGGGGCAAATAAAAAAACCACCATTCTCCCCAAGCGTAAAGTCACTTCGATTTATGGGACGGATAGTTCTGTATTAGATACCCCACGTGTCGTTTCACAAGTATCAGAACAACAGTTTCGTGAAGATGTTATTCGTAGTGCAGATGATTTGGTTAAGTATGCTCCAAGTATCACCAGAGGAGGTGGGCAAAATGCCAATTTCGCGCCACAGATACGTGGGCAAAATTCCGAAGTTTTTCAAGATAGCCAACGAATATACAGTACCCGACATCCGACCAATTTAAATGCCTATGAAGCTGCTGATATTGTTGCAGGACCAACGGGGGTAATTTTTGCACCGACCTCAGGTTCAGGGGGATATATTAATTATCTCACCAAAAAACCGAATTTTAATAAAGCACAAACCACGATTTCGGGATCAGTGGGTTCAATTTATGCAGGGCAAGGTGCTGAGCCTAATTTCTCAGTCAGTATTGATCATACTGCACCTATTTCTAAAGAATTGGCATTTCGTGTCAGTGCAACAGCACAACGAACAGATGACTATTATGACAATGTAAAAAATAATTTTAATGCATTTTATGGTGCTTTGGCTTGGCGTCCAGATGACAGTCTACGGGTTGACTGGAATATCAGTTATGACGATTATTCAGATTTTAATGTGACGCATGGTTGGAACAGAGCGACACAACAATCCGTTGATCAAGGACTTTACTATAAAGGCAGAGCGACCCCGATTATTCAAAACGGTTCAAACTTTTGGTCTCCAGTCTTTGAGTCTGGTGCAGCTCACTCTAAAGTGATTGGTTGGCAAACTCGGCAGAAGAATGACAAAAATCAATATATTGCTGTAGGTCCAGTACAGACTTCTCCTTTGCCAAGTTCTACTGCTGATCAAGCGGGTACTATTCGAGGCTGGGTCTATGATCCATCAATCGCAGGCAATGGCTTAGTCAAATTAGATGATGATGTTTCTGGTCGGAGCGAAGATAAAAACAGTGCAAAGCGCTTTAGCACACAATTTAAACTGGTCAAAGATATCAATGAAAATTGGTCTGTGGCCAATAGTACGCTATATCAAAAGAGTCGTGATTTGGGTGATTCTGTTGGGAGTTTCTTTACCGATTTGGACCATGAATTATTGGATAACCGCTTAGAGTTTTTAGGCGATCATGACTTTGAGCTATTGGGTGTCAAAATCAACAATAAAAGCAGTACAGGTGGCGCTTATCGGCATGAGAAATTTACCTCTCTCGCAGCAAACAATAGTTTTAATATCAATCCTTATGATTTAACCAATGATCCATCACAGAAAAACCCTGGAGATTTATTGGGGTTGGTCAATCATGGTGGTTCGACTGGAAGCTGGATTGGGCAGGCTGGTGTTCCACAGTATTCGCAGTATTTTGGCTATTTAAATCTACCTCGAATGTACCCTGTGGGTCATGGCTTATATGCTGAAAAAGGCGGTTTTCCTCCCAATGGAGGTGGAGCAGTTTATACAGGAACAGGCTTTTGGGACACTTACAGCGTATTTACACAGCAAAATTTTACCTTTAATGATGTTTTTGGGATTAATCTGGGAATTAACCACAGTTCTATAAAAGCAAAATTAGAGAATCCACTGGTTTTAGTCCCTACAGATGTCCGCTCAGATTCCAATAAATATAGTTTACTCAGCTATCAAGCCAGTACCTTTATTAAACCTACTGAAAAAAGTACCCTATATTTTACTTATGATAAAAGTACAGCATTGAATACGGGTGTATTTGGTCCATTTTTAATTTGGGGCGCTGGAAATCAGCTAAATCCTTTGGCTTTTGACAGCCAAAGTGAATTAAAAGAAGTGGGAGTGAAATACGAGCCGATCACTGATCAACTTCTGTTAACGCTCAGTGGTTTTGAACAGAAGCGCGATTTATCACCTGATACCAATGGCAATATGGCGCGTTTTGAAATCAAAGGCCTTGAATCATCATTACGTTGGCAGCTACAAAAAAATATCGCGATTGGGGCAAACTTAACCTATCTCAATGCTGAATATTCTTCCATTATTCCGGCTGGTTTTTCACCTTTTGGTTTCCATGCAGACAATGCGACGGTATGGGGCGATAGCAATGCTTTAAACCAACGCAAAGCTGGACGTTATGATGCAGCAGGCATTCCTAAATATTCTGCAAGTGCTTATGTGGACTATCAGCACCAGTCAGGTTTTGGGCTAAACTTATCGGGCTGGTGGACAAGTAACTGGTATACCAATTTAAGTCAGACCGTAAAGGTACCCAATAATTATAATTTAGATTTGGGACTTTATTATCGTCAACCGCAGTGGACAGTGGGCTTAAATATTCTTAATTTGACCAATGAGCGTAATTTCGTAAATGGTTTAGCTGGTGCAAATAGCGAGTTTTTACAGCCAATGCGTCCATTGACGGTACAAGGACAATTTAGCTATAAATTCTAAATTAAACAGATTTTTATTTTTGATTGCATTAGCCATACTTTTGTATGGCTTTTTTATAAATTTATTCTTAGTAGATATCATTAAAAATAAAAAACAGCAAAATGTTGAAATAACAACAATACGACAATTAAAAATGTCTATCTATCAGCAAAAATAAATAATTTTTTTATGATTTTTTATATAACACTTTGAAAATATTTAAATAAATAGAATGGCACAAAAGTTGCCAATAACAAGAATAGATTTATTTAAATGGAGTCACCATGTTTAAGGTTACAAAAATTAGGCAGAGTATTTTAACTGCTATGTGGGGCGTAACGGCGAGTGTTTCAACACTGGCTATTGCAAATGAAGAGATCGAGACTACACCAGCACAACAAGCACAGGTTGAAAAAGCCAAAGATGTCAAAAAATTAAGTGATGTGATCGTTACTGCACAATATCGGGCGCAAAATATTCAGAAAGTTCCAACTGCAATTACTGCTGTTTCGGGTAAGGACTTGGCAGCGAAAGGTTCTACTTTTATTGGGGATGTTTTAACCTATACACCAAATGCTGCAGCTGAAAACCCAGATGGGGATAGTCGTCCACGTTGGTATATTCGTGGTCTAGGTACGGGAGATGTGGCTGCATCGACAGTATTTCCTGTTGGCGTGTATGCAGATGGGGTTTATTTAAATGCGCCAGTTGCAGGTGCAGGTGACTTGTTTGATTTAGAGCGTATAGAAGTTTTACGTGGTCCACAGGGCACGCTCTATGGGAAAAACACCACTGCGGGTGCAGTCAATTATATTTCTAAAAAGCCTAATTTTTCAGATAAACCCAATGGATATGCAACCATTGGTTTAGGGGATCATAACCTACGAACATTTGAAGGCGCAGCAAACGGTAAAATTTCAGAAAATGTTGCGGTTCGTGGGGCTTTTTACTCTGAAGATCGTGACGGATATGCAAAGAATATTGCCAATGGTGAAGATTATGGCAACGTGGATAAAAAATCTTTTCGCTTCCAAGTGCTAGGCAAAATCAATGATGAATGGGATGCCTTGGTCAATCTACACAGCCAAACTTATAATGGTTTAGGCAGTAATGGTTCCTTAAGCGTGGGTAAATACTGGGGTATTTATGAAAGACCTAAAGGACGAGACACCAATTTAGATTTAGATGAAAACAATAAGATTCAGCATGATGGCGCGTCATTAACCTTAACTGGAGATTTGGGGGGCGGATATAGCTTTACTTCGATTACTGCTTTTGATAAGACCACACAAAAGTCGATTTCAGATGGTGATTACACCCCTTATGATGTCGCACGAAGCTATAGTGATAATGAATGGCGTCAATATAGCCAAGAGTTCCGTATCGCTTCTGATGCTGAAAAACGCTTAAGCTGGATTGCAGGATTTCATTATTTCAATGAGGATTTAGATTCCACTGGAGTCAGTGCACGTGTCAATAAAACATTGCCAAATGGCGCTGCTTCTCAAACTGCGTCTACGCCAGCATTTAGAGATATAACCTATAACCAAGCCACTCAAAGCTTTGCACTTTTTGGTAACAGTACCTATAAATTTACAGATAAATTTAAAGTGACAGGTGGTTTACGTTGGACCAGTGAAGAAAAAGATATTGATCTCAATCTGACTCAGATCACAACGGGAGACTATACAAAAGGCAGTTGGTGGAAAAAAGATGGCTATAGCAATGCAGTTTATAACCCAACTCCAAATGCAAATGGGTCAACAAGTCGCAATAAAACTTGGAATGAGTTGACCTATGACATCACCCCAGAATATGAAATTAATCCTAATTTAAATACTTATTTTAGATTCGCACGCGGTTTCCGCTCAGGTGGATTTAACACTGGTTTATCCAGCAGTTTAACCCAACTTGCCGACGTGAATCCTGAATACTTAAATAGTTATGAACTTGGTTTAAAGTCTACGTTATTGGACGGAGATTTAATCGCAAATGCCAATATTTTTTATTATGACTATAAAGATATTCAAACCAATTTACTGGTTGCAACAGAGGGACAAGGTGGCGGTGTGACCTCTGTTCTCGCCAATGGACCAAAAGCTGAAGTTAAAGGTGCTGAATTAGAATTAGATTATTCAGTGACTGAAAATCTACGTTTACGTTTTGCTGGTGCTTATCTTGACAGCGAATATACCGATTTCGTCGATAAAAACCCAGTAACCAATGTGGTTAATGCAGATAATACAGGCAACAGTCTAGTCCGTTCGCCAAAATACACCGTCGGTCTGGGTGGAGAATATACCTTTAATCTCAATGATGGTGCTCGTGTTGTTGTAGGTACAGATGCCAGCTACCGTGACCGTGAGTTTTTCCTCGTAAACCGTCAAGATTATTCGGTAGATCCAATCTTAAGCCAAAAAGCATATACCTTATGGAATGCCAATGTTGGCTACCATAGCGCAAATAACAAATACCAAGTCAATGCTTACGTTAAAAACCTATTGAATGAAGAATATCAAGTACATGGCCGTCCAAATGGTCCCGCTGGACAATATGTTTTAACTTATGGAAACCCACGTCAAGTTGGTGTTTCTCTGACTGCTAAATTCTAAGTTATACGGAGAACATCATGGGAATTGAATTTTTTACCCGTCTACCACTGCATGGTGAAGCAGAGTACTTAGCAGGTGATCCACGCAATCGTGGTGATTGGTCACGTGTCGCAGGTGTAGACAATACTGGTGCGACATCGAATTACCAAGTCGGTGATGACTTTACCTATATCGACTATCTTAGCCAAGTGGCTCGTGCAGCTGAAATCAATGGTTTTGCAGGTGCACTGATGGTGAATGCACCTACAGGTGAAGAACCATGGACAGTGTGTTCCTTATTGGCAAGAGAAACCAAGCGTTTAAACTTTGTGACTGCATTCCAGCCTTATCATTTTAGTCCTTATAATGCAGTACAAAGTGCAGCAACGTATCAGCGTGCCACAGGGAATCGGTTGGTTTGGAATATTATCAACGGCGGCTCTGAGGTTATTCAGCGCCAAGTTGGGGATGTTACTCCGCACGATGACCGTTATATCCGTGCGACTGAATTTTTAGATGTGGTGAAAGGGTATTGGTATAATGAATCATTCCATTACCAGGGCAAATATTATTCTGCTGAAGGTGGCGGTTTAAAATATCCCCTCAATAAAGCTGAACTACCGATCATTTGTACGGCAGGATCGTCTGAAGCTGCCCGTGAGTTTGGTGCGAAGCATGCTGATTATTATTTAATGCGTGCTGAAAAACCCAGTGAAATTGCTGAATTGATTGCTGATGTGCGCAAACGTGCTGCGAGATATGGGCGGGATAATATTAAATTCGGCTTATCCATTGATACGATTGCACGCCGTAGTGAACAAGAAGCGTTGGCAGAGGCACAACGTTATTTGGATGAAGCTGCTGAAAAACAACGCTTACATGCGTCTGCTGCACATGCAGGTTTGAGATCGGCACGTGTATTGAGTTTTGAAAAAGAATATAGTGAAAAAGCAGGCAGTAAAAACGTCGATGATTTCTTTATTCATCCCAATGTTTGGTCAGGCTTTGGCTATATTGGTATTCCACCAGGTGTTGCTTTAGTGGGAAGTTATTCGCAGATTATCGAGCGGATTCAAGAATATAACAGTATTGGGATTGATCTGTTTTTCTTGGCGGGCTATCCACATTTAGAAGAAGCTTATCGCCTTGGCGAACATGTTTTACCTTATTTCAAAAAACAGCGTCAGGCATTACAGCGTATTTCTGAAGAGGCAAAATATCGTATCGCCTAACTTCCATTGCAACATGTTAAAGCCAAGATTTTTAAACCAGTCTTGGCTTTTTTATATTCATTTTTATACCGATAAAAAATACTGTGGGTTGTCTTTGAAGCTTTAAACAGAAAACTTGTAATGGTTGAAATCATGTAACGACATAAAGCGTCAACAATCCTATATAAAAAAATAAAGCTGTTTTCTTTCAATAATAAATCCTGATATTTGTATATTTTTATTTTTTATAGATTTACATTTCTGCTATCAGAAAATCACCAAAAGCATTGACCTTAAAGTTAACTTTAACCTTAGTATAGAATGACGGTCCATACGAATCGTATCAAACATTGTAATTTACTGACATGAATGAGAACAGCAATAAGTTATTCAAAGTGTAAATCATACACAGGAGAAATTAACATGGCATATGTTACGACAAAAGATGGTGTTGATATTTTTTATAAAGATTGGGGACCGAAAGATGCCCCAGTATTATTTTTTCATCATGGATGGCCATTAAGCTCGGATGACTGGGATTCTCAGTTATTGTTCTTTTTAAATGAAGGTTTTCGTGTGGTTGCACATGATCGTCGCGGACATGGACGTTCAAGTCAGGTCTGGGATGGTCATGATATGGACCACTATGCCGATGATGTTGCAGAAGTGGTCAAACACTTGGGCATTAAAAACGCAGTACATATTGGTCACTCCACTGGTGGTGGTGAGGTTGTTCACTACATTGCACGTCATGGCGAGGAAAATGTATCCAAGGCCGTATTGGTCAGTGCTGTACCTCCAATTATGCTGAAAACGGAAAAAAATCCGCAAGGTTTAGCCAAAGAAGTCTTTGATGACTTACAGAATCAGCTTTTTAAAAATCGTGCTCAGTTTTATCATGATCTACCAGCGGGGCCATTCTATGGCTTTAACCGACCAGATGCTCAACCTTCAGAACCCGTCGTATTGAATTGGTGGCGACAGGGCATGATGGGTGGAGCAAAAGCGCATTATGATGGAATTGTTGCATTTTCACAGACTGACTTTACCGAAGATTTGAAAAAAATCTCAGTGCCTGTTTTAGTCATGCATGGGGATGATGATCAAATTGTACCTTATGAAAACTCAGGGGTACTTTCTGCCAAACTGGTTCAAAATGGCCGATTAAAAACCTATAAAGGTTATTCACACGGTATGTTAACCGTCAATGCCGATGTGATTAATCCAGATTTATTGGCGTTTATTCGCGAGTGAATAGTTGTCGTTTGATTTAAAAACAGAATATCAATAGAGGCCTTGCGGCCTCTTTTTTTATTAAAGTATCAGATCGTTATTATCTTATTATGATGTAAGTCTTTGAATAAAATTAGTTCTTAAAATAATAAAAATTAAATGCGAAAAAAGGATTGACATTAAAGTGAACTTTAATCTTAAAGTAAGTCCATACTCTATGAGGCTATAAAAATGAACGTCTTTGAAAAATTAGTTTTACCCAATGGTACTCAGATTCCAAATCGTATTGCAAAAGCTGCGATGGAAGAGAATATGGCAGATCTCAATCATGCACCATCAGAAGAGCTCATGCGTTTGTATCAGGCATGGGCAGATGGTGGTGTCGGTTTAATCATTACAGGTAATGTGATGGTGGATCGTCGTGCGATGACAGGACCGGGTGGTGTGGTCTTGGAAGATGAACAGCATTTAGCGCACTTCAAACGTTGGGCGAAAATCGCACGTTCTCAAGGCGCGCAAGCATGGTTGCAGATCAACCATCCAGGTCGCCAAATGCAGTCAAATTTAGGTCAGCCAACGTGGGCACCTTCTGCTGTGGCTTTAGATTTAGGTAAAATGTCAGATCGTTTTAATACTCCAATTGAAATGACTCAAGCCATGATTGACGAAGTGATTCAACGTTTTGCCAATACCGCACGTTTAGGTGAAAAGGCGGGATTTACTGGTGTAGAAATTCATGCAGCTCATGGCTATCTACTCAGTCAGTTCCTTTCGCCTTTAAGCAATCAACGTCAAGATCAATGGGGCGGCTCATTGGAAAACCGTGCGCGTATTTTGATTGAGATTGTCAAAGCAGTACGTGCAGTGGTGTCATCAACATTTACAGTTGCTGTTAAACTGAATTCTGCCGATTTCCAACGTGGTGGTTTTAGTGCTGAGGATGCGCAGCAAGTGGTTAAAATGTTAAATGATCTGTCAGTTGATTTGGTTGAGTTGTCAGGGGGGAGTTATGAAGCACCTGCTATGCAAGGCCAAGCTAGAGATGGTCGGACTTTGGCGCGTGAAGCTTATTTCTTAGAGTTTGCTCAAGAGATTGGCAAGGTTGCCCATATGCCGATTATGGTAACTGGTGGTATTCGCCGTAAACCCGTTGCAGAACAAGTCATTGACAGTGGGATCGATATGGTCGGAATTGCAACAGCCTTAGCAATCGACCCTAACTTACCCAATGCATGGAAACAAGGTCAGAATATCACACCTGAATTGAAACCAATTCACTGGGAAAATAAAACCTTAGCTTCACTTGCCAATATGGCAACAGTCAAATTCCAGTTACAGAAACTCAGTCATGGGAAAAAATCGAATCCTAAGGTTTCACCTTTATGGGCCTTGATATTACAGCAGACAGAAACGACATGCCGCACACGTCAGTATAAAAAACGTATGCGTGAGTATTCACATTCAGCTTAAGTACAGTGCGTTGTTCAGATGTTGGATTTGATGTGATCCGACAGACTGTACTGCGGCTCGAAGACGCTTTACTTGATGCTTAGGTATGATCACCCATTAAAGTAATGATGAGAATACTGATCAATCTTTTTGCAGACTCCAAGGTTTGAACATCATAGATCACTTATCAATGACCTATGCACAATTCTGAGCTTAAAGTAAGATTTAAGCTCAATCGCTTTTATGATTTTCCGATAACATGGGAGTTTTTAACATTTATCATTGGCATAATAAAGATTCAGTAAACGGTTGGCATTTTCTTCACAGGTGATTTCGTCAGGCTTACTATTGATTGCAGTGATCATGCTGCGTAGGTTTTGCTTACTGATCAACAACTTTTGTTCTAGATCTTCAATGTCTTTGATTTTACTTTCGAGTCGCCCAATCAGAATATTATGATCCCACTTGCCTACATTTGAAGGCAGGAAAGCTTTGATTTCAGCCAATGAAAATCCAACTTGTTGCGCTTGCTGAATTAGAAATAATTGTTTGAGGTCATTGTCGCTATATTCACGATAACCATTAGATTTACGTTTTGCCTTAGGAAGCAGTTTGATTTGTTCATAATAACGAATCGTTGGGGTACTCAAACCACTTTGTTTGGATAACTCGCTAATGTTCATTTTACAGACTTCCATTTAACATTAAAGTTAACTTTAGACTTATACTCAAGCAAAAGCAAGATGAAAAATAACGTTAAAGCTGAGCTCAATCAGGTTTAAACGAATATTGGGAGTCCTTTCGATGTAAATTCTCTCATTGAATTAAAATCATGAGAACATTTCACGATAAATGATATTTAAACTTAAAAAATGATCCATTTAAATATCAAAGGTTTGGAATAAATTCATGCCATTTATTTGTTACTTGCTATTTTAACGATTAATTTCAAGTTGTTGTCCCTGACAATTCAAAAACAGCTGTTGTTGATGCCAAGCAAGTTGCCCCGAAACAATTGTGGTGCTGACCTCATAAGCAAATGTTTTATGCATAAATGGTGTCCAATTGCATTTCATATAGTTTTTTTGATCTTTCACTGCAATGTGCTGTTGATTTTCTCGAAGGATCACTAAATCAGCCCAGTAACCTTCTCGAATATAACCACGGTCTTTGATCCTAAATAAGTCTGCCACTTGATGTGCAGTTTTTTGAACCAGTGTTTCAATACTCAGTTTACCTGCTGCAACCAGCTCCATCAGTGCAGGTAACGCATGTTGTACTAAAGGCAGGCCAGAAGGGGCATAAAAATATGACTGGTGTTTTTCATCCCAAGTATGTGGGGCGTGGTCAGTACCAATAATATCCAAGCGATTACTATTCGCAAGGGCATTTATCAAAGCATCTTTATCTTGCTGGGTTTTAATGGCGGGATTACATTTAATTAAGTGGCCCAAAGTAGCATAATCAGCATCATCAAAACTGAGATGATGGATACACACTTCTGCTGTGATATGTTTTCGATTTAAAGGCAGATTTTTAAACAAACACAGTTCTTTCGCGGTGGTGATATGTAAAACATGCAACTGTGTGGCATATTTCTCGGCCAAAGATACAGCTAATTTTGAGCTATCAAAGCAGACATGTTTATTTCTAATCTGCGCATGAATTTCTGCTGGAATATTTTCCCCATATTTTTGAAAATAGAAATTTTCTTCGGCTTTAATGGCAGGGGTAAACTCGCAATGAGTCAATAAAACCGTTGGAACATTTGCAAATAAGCGTTCCAAAACTTTAGGATCATCGACGAGCATATCACCCGTAGAAGCGCCCATAAAAACTTTAACACCGCTGATTGATTTGGGATCAAGCTGTTCAATAATATCTAAATTATGCGCACTGACTCCAAAATGGAAAGCATAATTGGCCCGACTATGTTGTTTTGCAATCTGCTTTTTCTGGGTCAAAGCGTCTAGAGTTAAGGTGGCTGGATTGGTGTTTGGCATATCCATATAGCTGGTGATTCCACCAATCGTTGCTGCCATTGATTCCGAAGCAATATTGCCTTTATGCGCTGCGCCGGGATCTCGAAAATGAACTTGGTCGTCAATCATGCCAGGAATTAACCACGAACCTTCAGCATCTATATTTTTCGCATGATAAGCCCCTGTAATATTGGGATGAATCTTTTCAATCCGACCATGTCGAATCAGTACATCGGAATAATACTGCTTGCCTTCATTGACAATATTGGCATTACGAATAATAAGATTGGGCGAATTTTTAAAACTCATTGTGCAATGCCTTATAGCCTTGAACCAGTTTAATATTGGTGCTGACAACGCTTTCTGAAAACTCACTGATTGAAATATCAATGGGTGGAAATTGCTTTAAATCGGTTTTGGGATTGATATAACTCATTGCAGGTACATAAAAATGATCGGGTAAATCACGACCATCAACCACTGCATTGTGACGAATCGCGCTGTGATGACCCACTGTGCAATTAAATAACACACTGTTAAAGCCAACAAAAACATGATGTCCAATTTCACAGGGACCATGAATAATAGAGCGATGCGCGATTGAAGAATTTTCACCAATGATCACTGCTGCCCCCGCTTTGGAATGAATCACCACTCCATCTTGAATATTGGAATTTGCACCAATGATGATGGGTTCCATATCACCCGCGTCATTGGTTTCATCTGCTCTGATCACTGCATAAGGCCCAATAAATACATTGGCATGGATAATGACTTTTCCGCAAATAATCGCTGTTTGGTCAACATAGGCTGATTGATCTATAACAGGGAGATCACCAGATGGGTTTTTTCTAAGCATGACTAGACCATTTTAAATAAGTTAAACAATGAAGGTGGTTAAGATAAGGCATTACCATTGCCAAGCGCCCTGAGCAACTGCGTCATGAGCATGTAAACTTTCTGCATGAATCACTTTAAAGTTAAAGCCTAGAATGCTGGGATGATGGATAAATGTGGCATACAAGCGTCTTAATGCATCTTCACAAAACATCAGGTTTTGACCATTCGCAATAGCAAAGGCTTGTTCATCAATACGTTTTACCGCCGTTTGTACGGGTGTCATCAAGGCTTGTTCAGCCTGATTAATAAATAAAATCAGTGGAATATATTGAATGTTTTGATCTAATTTGAAATTTAACTGAGCAAAACTTCTTTGACTATGAGGCGTTGCTGCAATTGCATCTGTGCTATTTAGCCAACTGAGGATTTCTTGTGGGTCTAAATGAATCTCATGATTTTCCAATGCGGTTGCAAATCTTTGTTGGATGATGTTTCTGGCAAGTGCTGCGGAACAAGGACAAGTAGATGAATAGGGAATTTCGATTTTTAATTCAGCATAAAAATCATCTTTTAAAAGCTGACAGGACAACACAAAAGGATAGCTTTTCCAGCCAGACAATTGGCTGACTAAGGCTGGGCGCTCGATATAAAGCTCACTATGAATTTCGATTTTGGCATGCGCTGATAAATCTTTATGGCTGGCTAAGAAATCCAATAAAGCGTCTTTAATATCAAGTAGCGCTAAATTTTTGATCGTGCTCAATTTCAAAAGTCGGGTATACAAGCGCGACATATGAATACCTTTGGCAAACACATCATCCAAACTTACATAAGCATTCACTTGGCTTTGACAAAGACTATTTTCGAGATAGAGCGGAAGCGCGATTTTTTCCATACCGACCCAATCGAGCGGGTAGTGATAGCTTCTTGTGAGTGAGGATTCAGCAGAAACATCTGGAAGAACAAGATTCATAGGGGGAATAGCTTAAGTTGAAATACATATTGTTATGTTATAACATAACAATATTAATCAACACTACTCATCTGAGTTAAATTTACGCTATGAGATCATTGCAAATTGAGATGAACAAAAAATATTTGATCGGATTCATACTCTGCCTTTCTGCATGTAGTCATAACAACTCAAATACAATTCATGCTATGCGTACAGTTCAGCAAACGTCACCACAAGTGCCATTAAAAGCAGGCTTTCCTCAGCAGCAAGGTATTTTAAAACAAGGAAAAAATCTGCCGCCTGCTTATTTAAAATGGCTTAGTGAACCGAATAATGCTGAAAGCGTTCAGGCCTATCAGCGCTTTTTAAAGCAACAAGGTATTTCTGCTTATATTCCTATTTTTGAATTTTTACAAACAGCCAGAGATTGGCAACAATGTGATGCATCTGAATTTGAAGTTCCGCCACAAGAGCTGTGGGGCAATATTGTGCCAACATTAAAAATTTTAAATCGTCTTGTGGATGAAAAAATTTTAAGCCAGTTTAGCGTGACTTCTGTCTATCGAAATTTCAAGCTTAATCAGTGTGCAAAAGGCGCTGCTTCCTCCAAACATATTTTTAATGCCGCATTAGATTTTCGTATTGGTGATGAAAATCCGGACTTAAACCAACAGCTGATGATTCAAGAGCGCAAAGCAAAATTATGTCAATTTTGGCTGGATTCTGGTGAGGAACTTCACATGGGCTTAGGCGTCTATGCATCAGGACAGATTCATATTGATAGTGCAGGTTTTCGTACTTGGGGTGCAGACCATCGCTATAGCTCATCACCATGTATCAATAACGCTTTAATTGGCAACAATAAAAAAGTGAGTGAATCGCCATGAAGTCAAATTTCATCAGTGACATCAGACAACTTTTAATACGAGAAATTCAAGCGACACATGTTTATCTGCCACTAAACAATCTAAATCCTGATGTTTTTTAATCCTCAGCTTAGATTTATAGGATCTGGAAAAACGCTGTAATCATCACCGAATGATTAAAACCGAATCATCAAATTGCAGTGTTGAAAATGTATGTGCAAGCACAGCTAAAATTTAACTCTAAAGCGATCTGTTTGGAGTTATTCAGTCAGTATTTTCATGTCGATCTCGATATGAAAACACAAAAATATAAAGTGAGAATGCCAATGAATACTCTTTTAGCCACTCCGCAAAAACTTCCCGTCACCGTGCTTTCTGGATTCTTGGGGGCTGGAAAAACCACCTTACTCAATCATATCTTAAACAATCGCGAAGGCCGAAAAATTGCAGTGATTGTGAATGATATGTCGGAGGTCAATATTGATGCCGCTTTAGTTCGAGAGGGTGGTGCTGAGCTTTCAAGAACGGATGAAAAGCTAGTCGAAATGAGTAATGGTTGTATCTGCTGTACCTTAAGAGAAGACCTACTGGTTGAAGTGCGTCGTTTAGCACAGGATCAGCGTTTTGATCAATTGGTGATTGAATCTACAGGGATCTCTGAACCACTCCCTGTTGCAGAAACGTTTACCTTTGAAGATGAAAATGGGATTTCTCTCAATGAGTTTGCCCGCTTAGATACAATGGTGACTGTGGTCGATGCTTATAACTTTTTAAAAGATTATAGTTCGCTGGATAGCTTACAAGCGCGCGGTGAATCATTAGGTGAACAAGATGAGCGAAATGTTGTTGATCTACTGATTGATCAAATTGAGTTTTGTGACGTGATTGTATTGAATAAAACAGATTTGATTGATCAAGACGAGCTGGAAAAATTATTTGGCATTTTGCAGTCTTTAAACCCAAGAGCAAAAATTGAAGTTTCTGCGTTTGGCAAGGTGAATCTTGATCGGGTGTTAAATACCAAGCTATTTGATTTTAACGAAGCGGCACAAGCTCCGGGTTGGTTAAAGGAATTAAGAGGTGAGCATACGCCTGAAACAGAGCAATATGGAATCAATAATTTTGTTTATCGAGCGCGCAGACCTTTTCACCCACAACGGTTTTTTGATTTTATCAACTCCGAATGGAAAGGCGTAATCCGTTCCAAAGGCTTTTTTTGGTTAGCCTCAAATCCCGAGTTTGCTGGATCTTGGTCTCAAGCAGGGGCGATGGCACGCCATGGTGTTGCTGGATATTGGTGGGCAGCAGTGCCAGACGAACATTGGCCTACGGATCAACAAAGTCGAGATGCAATTCAACAAAGCTGGGATGCTCAAACAGGTGATGCACGACAAGAAATCGTGTTGATTGGGATGCAGATGGATCAATCTGAACTTATTCGTCAATTTGATGATTGTTTATTAAACGATGATGAAATGGCGTTAGGCGCAGAAAAATGGCAAGAGTTTGAAAATCCTTTTAGTGGGTGGACTGATTCTATCACTAGCCATTAATTCATTATGATCCATTTAATTCAGCCAAAGCATTGCTGAAAATACTTGCAAGCATGAGCGCTTTTAATTATACGCTCATGCTTGGCTTTATATTTTATTAAAATTTCGCTCTTAAGGTGAAAGTCACATTACGTGGTTCCCCCCAATAAACACCATTATAGAAACCTACATTTAAATAGTATTTTTCATCAAATAAGTTATTGATATTCACACTTGCAGTCAGTTCATCACTTAACTTATAACTGGCAAAAGCATTGGCCAATACATAGGCCTTTTGTGTGACTACACCATCGTTATAGGCATTTGCAGGAGCTCCCCCCCATTCTTGTGAGATTTCACTTTGCCAATTCAATCCACCACCTAATGTTAGCTTTTCTGAACCTGCCCAGAGGTTCGCTGGAAGGGTATAACTACTAAATAACTTTACTTGGTTTTGAGGAATATTGCTTAAAGCATCGGCATTTGCAGAACTCACACTATTGACATAAGTATAGCCAAAGCTAAGATTCCAATTTTCCTGTAACTTTCCAATGGCTTCTAACTCAAAGCCATTGACTTTAAGTCCTTTGCCCGATGACATATATGCAGTATCCATCTCATCTACTTTTGGAATAGTGCCATTTTTTACACCTTCACGATATTCAACATCTTCTACAGCAAGGTCTTTGACACTTGACCAAAATAAAGCAGCACTGGTCAATAACTTACCATCCAATAGATCTGCTTTAATCCCTAATTCTGTAGTGCTTCCCATTTCAGGATCTAGATAATCGCCGAAACGATCTCGTTTAGTGGATGGATTAAATACATTGGTGTAGCTAGTGTAGGCTGTATAAGTATCATTAATGTCGTACAAAATCCCTGCATAAGGCACCAATTGATCAAAGTTACGTGGCTTTGTAGGAGAAACCGGGGCTTTAGGATCCCATTTATCGACTTTGTAATCATATGAGCTATAACGTGCGCCCAAAATTAACTTAAGCGGGTCAGCTAGATTTAAACGTAAAGTTGAATATACCCCGTAAAGCTCTGTGGTATTGGTACTACCTGCACCATTTTTTTCATAAGTGGGTTTTTTAATATTGCCAGTCCATTCTCGATAATCTGGAATAGCTGCAGGATAAGGAGGTGGGGAGTCATTAAGATCACTTTTCACACCCAATGAAGTGCTTTCACCTTTAAAACCACTATAGCCAATAATTAAATCATGTTGGCGATTTAACAATTGAAATGGCCCTGTTGCATAAAGATCTAAATTGAGTTTTTTATTTTCAGCATAAGGGCTGACCATACTCCATAGACTTAAGCCTTTACCTGTGTTTGGGTCTGGAAAGCCACTACCACCATAAGCCACAATCCAACTATTATCCGAGGTACTGTGGGCAATCGCTGCTTTAACCAGCCAGTCATTGGTAAAAGTATGTTCAATATCGGCAAAAACGGTTTTATCGGTATGGGCAATTGAACTCCAGTCCGCAGATAAACTAAAGTTTCGCGAAAAATTTGCTTTGCTTCCATCAGCATTGAAATATGGTACTGTTCCCCACGTTGAGCCTTTAGGGTCGTTGTCTTGATATTGAAACCCGACTGAGGCTGTTGTTGTTGGGGTTAAATCTGCACTGATGATCCCCATTGCGGCTGTTGACTTGAGCTTATAACGATCCATATAGGATTCTTTATCAGTATACGCTGCCATGAATCGACTTCGAACACTGCCATCTTGAGTCAGTGGAATGGATACATCTGCTTCAACACGGGTATTGTCCCATGAGCCATAAGTTGTGCTGACATTGCCCTTAAACTCTTTTTCAGGACGCTTACGTACCATATTGATGGTTGCAGAAGGGCTGCCTGTTGAACCAGTTAAGCCAGAAGCACCTTTGATCACTTCAACTCGGTCAAAGAAAAAACTATCAAAGCGGGGAGCATTGTCTCCTACAGGCATACCATCAATTTGCCTATTGGTAATTTGAAAACCACGGGAATAGTAGTTAGAACGTTCACTGTCATTTTTAGTGGCAGTAACGCCTGGTGTTGCGGCAAGAACATCATCCAGAATGGTCAGCCCGCGTTGTTCAATTTGTTCACGGGTGACCACGCTTACAGATTGTGGTGTTTCTTTTAAAGATAATTTTAATTTTGATGAGCTTCTTGAGGATTTTGCTTTAAAACTTCCGCTTCCCTCAGTTTTTTCATCCTGAGCATCTGCTTTAACTGTAATGGTGGGAAGTACCGAAGCATTCGCTTCATTACTTTTTTGCTCTTGTGCAAAGGCACTATGGGAAATAGCACTGCAAATAAGAATTGATTTTATTGCAATGTTTAATGCCGTTTGTTTACGTAGATTGTCCATAAGAATAGAAATTAGTAAATAAGAATCATTATTATTATCAATTAATATACAAAAAGATACAAATAAAACATAATTTTTAAACTTTTTTATGAATAGTCTAAATGCAGAATTTAGCAGGTGCAGTAAACTTAAGATTTTGATTTTGCAAGATAAGTACTAGAAGGGTAGTCTTGTATTTTATTTATCACGATGATTAATTATTGACTGAGCTTTATCCTGATCCCGAATTGAAAGCTTATATCATTTTCCATTGTTGGTTTTCTTCTGAGAAATTAACCAGAAACGAAACACCTGATTCATCACCAATAAGATATGAGGATGCGTTCACCATCAGTACCTTTAATAAAGTCCCTGTTTCAATGGTAATCGGTTCTAAATCATCTTTATTTAAGGTAACGGGTTGGAGTAATTCAATGATTTCCACTTTTATACTAACCTATTGTTTGAACAAAAAATTCTATAAATAATTATTGCATAGCTCAATGAGCTTTGCTGAGATACAGCGTTAAAAAACGCAACATTGATAGGTCTTTATGTAGCCTAAACATTTTTAAAGTTTCACTGTTGTATAAGGCTAAGTTTTCTCTCAGCGGAAAACTTAGCTTAGACATTTTTAAATTTTATAAAGTAATCGTTGCACCAAGCGCTTTAACAAATTGGGCTAACCAAGCTGGATGCGCTGGCCATGCTGGCGCTGTTACCAGGTGTCCATCTGTGACTGCTTCAGTGACTGCAATATCTGCATATTGCCCGCCTGCAAGTTTAACTTCTGCGGCACATGCAGGATAAGCGGAACATAAGCGTCCTTTTAATACATCGGCTGCGGCAAGCAGTTGCGCACCATGGCAAACAGCGGCAATTGGTTTTTTAATCGCATCAAACTCGCGAACAATTTCGATTACTCGATCATTCATACGTAAATATTCAGGTGCACGACCACCCGGAATCACTAATCCAACGTAGTTGTCGCTGTTGACTTGGTTAAAGTCATAGTTAATTGCAAAGTTGTGACCACGCTTTTCGCTATAGGTTTGCTCACCTTCAAAATCATGAATCGCTGTTGCTATTGTATCGCCAGCTTTTTTATCAGGGCAAACTGCATGAACGCTATAGCCCAATCCAGTGAGGAACTGAAAAGGAACCATGGTTTCATAATCTTCAACATAATCACCCACTAACATTAGAATTAGTTTAGACATTTTTACACCTTTTGTTCAAATTTTATGATTTATTTCATGTAAAATAGCATGCTCTAGTTGCAGTTTTAAGTTGAATTTATACGGCTTTAGTCTTAATTTAACAGACTTAACTGTAATAAAAATTGTATTCAGTGATGAATGAGAAAAATATGAAAAAGTATCTATTGGGTTTAGTGATCGTGACTGCTGCTATGAGCAGCCATGCTGCGGTAGAAGAAACAGTGTATAGAGGAATGGGCGAGGCATCTGCACAGTTTCCAAGCTTTAAAAAGATGCAGAAGCAGGGGCTAATCAATAAAAAACCGGATATTTCAAGAAATGACTATAATGATGTATATCAATTAAAAAAACCGCTTCAATTTATGGGGCAAACGGTTGCACTGCTATCAGACGAATATATGACACAGTATGCTGGATGTTGTGTCAGTGAGGGTTGGGGAGCTGTTTTAGCTAAAAAGAGTGATATGAAACTCTTGACTCAATTTGCCAAAACCAACCAGTGTTCATTAAGCAAAGTAGAATCAGATACCAGTAATTATTATGGTTTTAAACTGAAAGCATTACCAACAGCAGAATATTATGAGCTTTCTTGTCGTGAACGTGATTTAGAAAACCAGCAGTAAAATAGATAAATTAAGCTATATAGTGCAGTCGCGATTTAAATCTCATATTACATTATAAGTTTTCTCCCTCTTTGCTTTGTGTGATACACGGCATAGAGGGGGGGAGATGTCTTGACTGAATTTTTATGAATGAACCTGCGTAGGTGGTCTTAATCAATATCTATAGAATTAAAGCGCCTGTACCAGCACCAATCACCATTAACCAAACTGGGTGAACATTCTTAAACAGACTTAGACAAATGGTGATGGCGACGATTGCGATCAGTAAAATATTTTGAGCAGAGGCTTGGGCAATAATCCAAGCACTGACTAAAACCAAACCGACTGTAATAGGTTTTAACGCCTTTTCAAATTTCGCCCGAAGTGGATGACTTTTAAAATTATTCCAAAATTTAAGTGCATAAATGGTGATGATTGAAGACGGACCAAACTTTGCAAAAGACGTCACGATCAGTCCCATAGGCCCTGCGACATGCCATCCCACCAAGGGAACAATCATCATGTTTGGACCTGGTGCAGCTTGCGCCATTGCAAACATAGAACTGAATTGCTCAGCAGTCATCCATTGGTGAATCACAACCACCTGATGTTGCATTTCAGGTAAGATCGCATTCCCGCCACCAAAGGCCAATAAAGACAGTTGAGTAAACACTAAAGTCAGTGCGATGAGAACATACATCTTATTTTACTCCTGAGTCACTTTAGTTTGATTAAATGCTAAAACTGCCATATTCACGGTAATTAAAATCAACAGCGTCAGTGCCAAGGCCAATTTAATCAACAGCATAAAAATAATGGTCAAGATAATGGTGAAATAGGTCAGCTTACTTTTCATAATTGGTTTTAACATCTTAAAACCTGTAGCAAACAGTAGACCTGCAGCAGCGGCAGCTAAACCTTGAATCATGTGCTGTACCATTGGGATATCTTGAAAACTGCTATATAACTGGTACAACGAGATAACAATAATGGTCGGGGCCAGCATAAGACCAAATACCGCACTAATCGCGCCTTTTACTCCAGCAAAGTCATAACCAATCGCCACTGCCATATTTACAATATTCCCACCGGGTAAGATTTGGCAGACACCCAACAAGTCGGTAAATTTTTCAGATGTTAACCATTTCTGATCTTCTACAATTAAACGATGTGCGAGAGGGAGTACCCCACCAAATCCCATGAGGCCAAGTTTCATAAAGCCTAAAAATAATGCTTTGCAATTGGGTGTGGTCATGGATTGTTCCATTGGGATTGCTTCAGTATTCATTTAGACCTCTTCAATTTGCTGTGATGTACTTGGCTTGAATATGATTATCTGCTTGTTGAGTTATAAAGAAAAATGCTATTTTTGCTGTTATTCATACCTAAAAAGTATGCTTTAAACATGAATTAGCACGATAAAAATGAAAAGATCGATATTGAGGCGAAAAGATGATTGATATTCATAAGCTTAATGCGTTTGTGGCTGTGGTTGAGGAAAGTAATATTTCTCGGGCAGCGGTACGTCTGAATATGCAGCAACCGCCTTTAACACGGATTATCAAAAACTTAGAAGATGAATTAGACACAGATTTATTGAAGCGTTTACCGCGTGGCGTAGAAGCAACTGAAGCGGGTAAGGCCTTATACCAAGAGGCACTTACCATACTTGCGCATGCACAGGCTATTCCCAAACGCGTGCAAAATATTTCTAAAGGTTTGGAAGGGCAAATCAATATTGGTTTTACCAACTCAGTCGGTTTACATTCCTTTTTGCCTGCTTTACTGCGTAATTTTCGTGAAGTATTTTCAGCGGTGTCTATTCATTTGGAAGAAGATGGCAGTAGCTCATTGATTGATTCGATTATCAATGAAAAGAATGACATCGTTTTTTTGCGTAAGCCTGCGCCGATTGGTTTGGGACTCACCAGTTTGCATATACTTGATGAGCCTTTAATTGTGGCATTGCCCAATAACCATCCCTTAACCGAACATCCTGATGCCATCCAATTACTTGATTTAGAGCCTTATGATTTTGTACTGTATCGCCGTTTAGCAGGACAAGACTTGTTTGATAATATTTTGGCCAGCTGTTATCAGGCTGGGTTTAGTCCAAAGATCGTTCAAGAAGCTCCACGTTTAACGTCGAGTTTAAATTTGATTGCAGCAGGGATTGGTTTGTCGATTGTTCCAGAGGCCATTCGAGATTTTTGGAACAAGCAAATTATTTACAAAGCGCTTAAAGCAGATACGCCGTGTATTGCACCAATTTATGCAGTCTATAAGCAAGATGCTGAAAATATCCGTTTAAAACATATTTTAAATTTGCTCGCTTAATTTATAGGTTGACTTGCTAAAGCTTAAGCTAAATTAGTGGATTTATATATTTTGAATATTTGAGCTGTTCACTGTGATTAAAGATCTAGGTTAAGCTGTTTCGGAATACTTTATGCTTTGAAATTCTATCTTAAAAACAAAATCAGTGAATCATTGCATTTTTGCTACACATAAAGTCTGAGCTCAAGATTACTATTATTGTTTTAAATTCAAACCTTAGAAATAGAATTGAGGATATCGCTTTGAAACTTGGATTTGTAAAAAGTGTTTTAGCATCTGCAATCATGTTGTCATCTGCACCACTATGGGCTGAAACAACAGGGCAAATCACTCAAACCACTTCAGCTATTGTGAAAGATCAAAAAAAATCGGGGATTGATCATCAATATTTTGATCAAAATGTAAAAGGAAATGATGATTTTTATCAACATGTAAATGGAGGATGGTTGAAAAATACCGAAATTCCTGCAGATAAATCACGTTGGGGAACTTTTGATATTTTGCATGAAGAATCATTAAAACAATTGCATGATATTGTCGATGAGCTTTCAAAACAGCAATTGGTGGAAGGAAGTTCAGAGCAAAAAGTGGCAAGTCTATATGCCAATTTTATGGATGAAAAAAGTATTGAAGCATTGGGTATTCAGCCGATTCAAGCGGAAATTACCAATGTTGATGCATTGAAAAGCAAAAAAGATATTGCGCAATTGGCCGCACATTTTTCACGTATTGGTGTAACCAGCCCTTTTGATGTGGGTATTGACCAAGACATGAAAAACTCAACTGAAATGGTGGCAATGCTTGGGCAAAGTGGTTTAGGGTTACCTGATCGTGATTATTATTTAAAAAATGATGCCAAATTTAAGAAAATCCGTTCGCAATATCTAAAGTATATTGAAAAAACTTTAACCCTAGCTGGAGACAAGCAAGCCGCCCAGCATGCGCAAGGGATTTTAAAATTAGAAACGCAAATCGCCAAGATACAATGGAGTAATGTTCAAAACCGTGATGTAACAAAACTCTATAATATTTATAAAACGCAAGACTTAGCTAAACTTAGTCCAAAAATTGATTGGCAAAATTATCTAGAAAAACAAGAGTTGTCCGATAAGATTAAAACCATACAAGTCATTCAACCAAGTTACTTCAAAGGGTTAAGCCCAATTGTTGACAATACCTCACTAGAGGTTTGGAAAGCTTATTTTAAATTTCATTTAGTTAGTGATTTTTCATCATTGCTTAGTCAAGCTTTCGTAGACAATAGCTTTGATTTTTATAGCAAACAGCTCAGAGAAATTAAGGAGCAGAAACCACGTTGGAAGCGTGGTGTGCAATTGGTTGAGGGAACTTTAGGTGAAAGTTTGGGCCAGATTTATGTGAAAAAGTATTTTTCTGCTGAGAAAAAACAACGCATGGAAGTCTTGGTGCAAAACTTAATGAAAGCTTATTCTCAAAGCATAGACAAACTGGATTGGATGAGCCCAACCACGAAAGTTCAGGCGCAGAAAAAGTTGGCAAGTTTTGCGGTGAAAATTGGCTATCCAAACAAATGGCGTGATTATTCAGCTTTAGAAATCAAAAATAATGACTTGATTGGTAATGTGATCCGTTCACGTGAATTTGAACATCAATATGCCTTGAATAAATTGGGCAAGCCTGTTGATCGTGATGAATGGGGCATGACACCGCAAACCATCAATGCGTATTACAATGCTTCATTAAATGAAATTGTCTTTCCAGCAGCAATTTTACAACCTCCATTCTTTGATATGGATGCCGATGATGCGGTGAACTATGGTGCGATTGGTGCAATTATCGGACATGAGATCAGTCATGGCTTTGATGACCAAGGCAGTCAGTTTGATGAATTGGGCAATATGAAAAATTGGTGGACGGCAGAAGACCATCGAAAATTTAAAGAAAAAACCAATACATTGGTTGCTCAATATAACGCTTATGAGCCAATCAAAGGCTATCATGTCAATGGTGAGTTAACCTTAGGTGAAAATATTGCTGATAACTCTGGATTGGCGATTGCTTATAAAGCTTATCAACTGTCTTTAAATGGCAAGGCTGCACCAGTGTTGGATAATTTAACAGGTGAACAACGCTTTTATATTGGTTGGGCACAAGCATGGCGTTCTAAAATTACTGATGCAATGCAAGTTGAATTCTTAAAAAGAGATCCGCATTCACCTGATAAAGTTCGTGGCAATGCCACCTTGCTAAATCAAGCGCCATTTTATGATGCTTTTCATATCCAGCAGGGCGATAAAATGTATTTACCTGCCAATAAACGCGTGACCATTTGGTAATTATCTAACCTAAAAGCCTGCCAAGCTGTATCAAGACTTGGCAGGTTTTTTTATATTTTTTTCACATGTTGTATAAATAAATGGCAGTGGAATAGATGTCTAGATAGAGCTTTTTAAGTTTTAACTTAATTGATTATCTCTAATCTTTTTTTTTGTGATTTTCTTATCACTTTATTTCGATAAATAGTCAATAAATTCAATGTAATAAGTTTGTTGTTTTGAACATTTTAAGATATTTTTATGCATAAATATAATTGAGAAATGTCAGGTGAATTTAAAAACATTCTTATTGTTGGGTGGGGTAGGTTTTGTATTGCAGGGTTGTACAACCATGAATACATCAACATCAGACGCTTTTAAACAATATGCTTCTGCTCAAGAACTCATTGATAAGCATAATATTAATGAAAACAATAGTGCATCTAAAGAATATGTTTATGATTGGGGATCAAAACAAAGCGATCAGCAGGTGCAGTCTTTAACACCGAAAAGTTACTTAAGCCGTTATTGTAATGCCAAAGGTGGTCATTTTTCTCAAGTGCAAAAAAGCACAATGAGTTCTGTTAAGGATATTTGGGCAAAAAAATTATTAAATACTTATAGCAGTGTTAAACAGGGGATCGGTGCATACCAATGTACTGAAAGTAATGGTCAGCAATGGTATGTATCCATCGAACCTTTATCTGAACGTAAACTCGACCAAACTGGAACTCGAGTTGTAAATTTGCAAACCAAAGTTTTATCTTTGGATCAGCTTAATAAATTCTATAACAACAAAAGCAATATGGCGGCAGTTGCCCAAGAAAAGAAATCTAAAAATAGTCATTCAAAAAGCAGTGATACAAAAAACATTGATATAAAAACGAACAATTCAAAAAATGCTACTGTTAACAGCGTAGCAAAAACTTCCCCTGTTAAAGTCGTGGAAGAAAAAAAGCCAGTCGCCGCAGTTGCAGAGGAAGTGAAAGAAAAGCTTCAGCCTGAAAAAACAATAACGACACCGCAGTCACAACAGATGCAATTATATATTTCTGCGCGTAAAGAGTTAGGACGTGGACAAAATCAGATCAATGCCTGTAACAATGCTGAACGTGCTTATAATTATGGGCGCTTGCATGGAACAAGTGGAATTAATGTCTATGCTGAGTCAGGTGTATTGGTGGCAAGATGTTTAACCAATGTGCCAAGTTATAGTCAGCGTTTTTCTAATCCGCAAGATCGAGCTAAACGAATTTTGCAGAATTTGGCGGGTAATCAAAATCATGCAGTTGCCAAACATATGCTAAAGCAGATTAAATAATGGAATAGGGTGTTTCATCTCAATGGAGCGAAACACCCGAATAAATTAAAAGCGTTATTCATCATTCAATGAACATTCAAAACTACTCGGATTCTCTTTACAACGAACTTTTTTGAGGAAATTCATCATTTGTGGATCATAAATACCTGATTTAGTCAGTGCAATACGAGATTCACGCATCATTTTGATATAGTTCAGTTGTTCATTGGCAGGAATATTCATCCAATATTTTGCAGGAATTTCTTTTTCATATTTGGCTACAATGTTAAATGTTCTGCCCAATTGACTCGCGACCCAAGTTCGAGATTTTTGTCCAAAGCCTTGAGGGAATTTGTCTTTGCGAATAATAAAATTGGCCGAAATTTGAGTCAGTGGGAATTTTACGATGCCGCCTTTTTCTCCTAGGCCCTTATAGAGCTCAAAAGGTTTAAATGCAACAACAGGTGCAGGAAGGATATCAATTTCATGATTGTTAAATTTAGCGCCTGCACTGGTGACATCAACAGAAACAGCTTGTGCGCCCACTTGTTGAACCAATTTTGGTTGCGCTTCGTCATAACGGAACACCCCAATTTTTTTACCAGCAGCTTTTGCTAATGTGTTGATATTTTTGTCATTTACAAATAGATATGCTGGGCCAATTGTACCTAATCCTGCAATTTCATAAGGACCATTGACCATTTTCTCCGCTGCTCGGGGTAAAGATAATAATTTATAAGCTGAAATGGCTGTCTTCATATCCGTTAATGCACCGATCGCGTCTAAGGAGCCAATATATTTATTAAATTGGCGACCACGTAAACCACTGATAATTGCACCATCACATTTACCCACTTTTAAGTCTTCTGCTGCGAGCCTTTCGTCAGTAACGGCTCTTAAATCTATATCAGCACCCCAATTTTTTGCTTCAAGTGCATAATCTTTAGCTAGGGCATATGCATCACCTGCTTTACCAACCGGATCAAAAACACATACAACTTGCTTTGCAAAAGCAGGCATTGAAAGTGCGAATAAAGTAGTTATTGTGAGAGCTTGAACCATTTTCATATATATTTCCCTATAAACAGTTATGGCATATCTTATTAAAACGTATGTGCTATTGATGAACTAATGACCATGAGGATTGTTTTTTGTGTCAATAAACCCAACAAATGTAGGTTTTTGAGTGTGGATTATTGATTGAGATTTGATTCATGTGATATTGGTCTTTTTAGATCTTTAATTAGTTTAAGCTAGATGACAGATTAAGAAAGTATTTTAGTTTTAATCTATAAAGCTATCTATTTTAAATACAACATAAATATTGAATCCAGTTTAGCTCAGCAAATAAGATTATTTTCAGTATAGGTTGTTTACAGAGTCATAACAGGCGAACAGGTAGCGCTTGTGATACAAAGGATTTAATTTCGAATTGGACTTTGTTTATGTCACGCCAAATTTTCTCCTCAATGCATTCTAAATTTTCCCATATGGGTCGTTCTGTGTTTATGGCGACGGCATTAATGGGAACAGCACAATTTGCTGTCGCAGGGCCAACAGTCGATCAACTCAGTGATTGTTTGGTAAAAGCAACCACGGCAACAGATAAAACTACAGTATTGCAGTGGACCTTTGCTGCGTTATCTACACACCCCGATCTAAAAGCATTGAGTAATGTCAGTGATGCACAAAGAACGCAACTCGATCAAAAGTTTGCTCAGGTTTTACAACGTGTGATTGTAGAGCAGTGTTCCGCACAGACCAAAGCAGTGATTGCAGCTGAAGGTGTGCAAGCAGTAGGTGACAGTTTCCAAGAGTTAGGGCGTACGACAGGCGAAGATATTATTAAAAACCCTGAAGTGAAAAAACAGTTGCAGGGTGTATTGCGTTATATCGACTTAAATAAATTGGTGATGACTTTTTTAACCCCTGATATTTGGAATAAGTTGGGTGTGATTCGTCCATAAATCACTTTACCTTTACGGAGCAAGACTTCTTATCTGTTTAAAGGAGTGGGAATCTTCATGACTCAATAGAAGTCATTATAGAAATTTCAACGAAGCTCCTCTTACTATTGAAAGGGTTTGGGGAGTGGAATGAATGCATCAAGAAAGCTTGTTTAAAGTGACATTGTTAAAATTAGATTGAGTTTTGGTCTGTAAAAAATTGGTGATTGAGGGTATTTAAAAGATTGGGTTTTTTTAGTGTTTGCATGCTATCTTGATGATTTGATTCAAAGAAAACTTTAGGTCAATTTAATGAATTTTGAAAAACTCTTTTTATATAAACAATGGTCAGATCAGCGTTTATTTAAAGCCATAGATCAAATTGATCAAGTGCAATATTTAGAAGATTATAATTTTGCCAAGCAACAATTCAATCATATGATCATTGTCGAAGAGTTATTTAGATCTCGGCTAGAAAACACAAAAGCGTTGCACAGCCAAACCAATACAGAATTTTTACTCGCCTTAGATGAACTTAAACATCGAATTGCTGCATCACATTTATGGTTTATTGAATTTGTACAAAATATTCAATCGGATCAACTTGCAGAAATTATTCATTTTCAATTTATTGATAAAAAAACGGGTAGCCTATCAATAGAAGAAATCCTCTTTCATATCATCAATCATGGGACATACCATAGAGGCAATATCGCGCATGCTTTACATCATGCTCAGGTGGTTCATCCTGCCGATACATATACGGTCTTTATTCATCAGTATGAACCTGAGCGTAGAGCGCTTTGATAGTTTATAATTTGATAATTTATAAATGACGGGTGATTTTTGCTTTCTGATATTAGAAATAAGTTAGGTATGCGAAATCAATCCTTGTCTGATTTGTTTAAAATTTAATTGTTAAAAATTAACCAATACGTATAATTAATTAAATGATACGTATGAGGTGAAATCTTATGCAAGCGAAATTGACTTTATCTATAGATAAAAAAGTGATTGAACGGGCGAAACTTTATGCTCAGGAACATGAGCAGAGTGTTTCGAGTTTGGTTGAAGCTTATTTAGATCGTATTTCAGCACACACTGAAATTTCGAGTGATGTTCAAGCGCCTATTACTGGAAGTTTGACTGGGATGTTTGCCGTTCAAGATCAAGGGCAAGATTATAAGGCATTGCTTTCTGAGGCTCGTATGGAAAAACATAAATGAGCGAGCGGATATTTATTGATTCTGATGTAATTTTGGATGTGGCTTTAGCGCGTCAGCCTTTTGTTGAGGCAAGTCAAACTGTTGTAGCGTTGTGTGAGAAAGGGCATTTTACAGGGTGCATTTCTTCGAACAGTATTGCCAATATTTATTATATTTTGCGTAAGTTGGGAGGTGATGAGAAAGCGCGTCTTTTTATTCAACAACTTTTAAAATTCTTGGTGATTATCCCTGTTGATCATGTTGGGATTTCACAAGCGTTGGTGTCTAAGTTTTCTGATTTTGAAGATGCAATTCAATATTTTTCTGCGTTGAGTTTTGGTTGTAGCAAAATCGTGACGAGAAATATTCAGGATTATAAATTTGCTGAAATAAGTGTTATTTTACCGAGTGCTTTTATCGGCTGAGGGTATTTTGCCAGATAAAAAAATGAGAAAAATAATAGATTTAAATGTATGCCAAATTTTAAAAACTCAACATATAAATCCTTTAAACAAAGAAAACCCGCTCTAAAACGGATTTTCTTTTAAAATAAAATCAGCTTAACCAATCAATATTTTTTAATGCTTTGGTTTAAAGTAAGGTTGGCTTAATTTAATGAGCAGGCTTTACCCTGATACTCATAGCGATTTACCTCATAACTTTTACCATCCCAACGATATACCGCAAAACATAAACCTGGACCTCCATTTTCAATATCAGGCCAGCCGTCTTTGCCTGTGCTTTTTAGAAAAGTCGGTATACCCGCGTTTTCAAAAATAGTTTTCCATTTCCCATTTTTCTGTTGTGAAACAAGGTAGTATCCCACGCCTGTATTGCCATAACACATACTGCTGTAGTCTGAAATAACAGCATCATTTAGCCCATCTTTATTTAAATCCCGATATACAGTAATTTCACCCGTTTCGCATTTTCCTTCCCAACCATGCTTTGTTTTTGCAAAACCTGCTGCTTTAAAAATCAAGCTGGCTTCTTTTGAAGGAACATTAACTTTCGTTTCTGCGAAAGTTGTAGTTGTGAAAAGGACAAGTGTTGAGAGAGTTAGGATAGATATTTTCATTTTGACCTTGAATTTTGAGCAGTAGATTAATGTTTTTAAAGTAATAACAGCAAAGATTTCTTTTGAAAGTGTAACTGTTTCTGGAAAATAAAAAAGTAATAGTGAAGATAAAATGACTCTTTGCCTCGTTATGCTTATTAACTCGTAAAAAGTATAAGATTAATAACATGACTAAAATCAGATGACGCTCCCTCTCCCTATGGGAGAGGGCTGGGGTGAGGGTGCTTTCCCAGATAAAAAATTTTGAAAGAAAATAATAGATTTGAATATAACCAAATTTTTAAAAAGCTAAACATACCAACGCTTTAAACAAAGAAAACCCGCTCTAAAGCGGGTTTTCTTTTAAAATTAAATCAGCTTAACCAATCAATTTCTTCATCAAATCATTGACTTGAGCAGGGTTGGCTTTACCACGAGAGGCTTTCATCACTTGACCGATTAGACCGTTGAATGCTTTCTCTTTACCAGACTTATACTCTTCAACCATCTTCTCATTGGCAGCAAGTACTTCTTTGATAATGGCTTCAATGGCACCTGTATCAGTTTCCTGTTTCAAGCCTTTTTCAGCAATGATGTCATCTGCAGTTTTGCCTTCTTCCCACATAAAGCCAAACACTTGCTTGGCAATCTTACCGCTAATGGTATTGTCAACAATACGTGCGATCATCCCACCCAGTTGTTCTGCTGAAACAGGAGAGTCTTGAAGTTCAAGGCTGGCTTTATTTAAAGCACCAGAGAATTCACCCATCACCCAGTTTGCAGCAACTTTACCTTGAGCCGCACCACCAGAAGCCGTAACAACCGCTTCATAGAAGTCAGCCAATTCACGAGATAGAGTCAGTACATGTGCATCATATTCGGTCACAGCAAAGTCTGCGATAAAACGCGCACGACGCGCTTTAGGTAACTCAGGAAGTGCAGCACGAGCAGCTTCGATTTGCTCATTTGCAATGATCACTGGAAGCAAGTCAGGGTCAGGGAAGTAACGGTAATCGTTGGCCTCTTCCTTAGAACGCATTGAACGTGTTTCCATTTTGTTCGGATCGAACAAACGGGTTTCTTGATCAATACGACCGCCATCTTCCAAGATGTCCATTTGACGTTGAATTTCAACATTGATGGCTTGTTCGATAAAACGGAATGAGTTGAGGTTTTTTAACTCACAACGGGTACCAAATGGTTGCCCCGGACGACGTAATGATACGTTACAGTCAGCACGGAATGAACCTTCAGCCATGTTACCGTCAGAAATCCCTAACCAACGCACCAAAGTGTGAATCGATTTGATATAAGCAACAGCTTCTTCAACTGAACGCATATCAGGTTCAGACACGATTTCAAGTAAAGGTGTGCCAGCGCGGTTTAAGTCGATGCCAGACATGCCTTCGAATTGATCGTGAATCGATTTACCTGCATCTTCTTCCAAATGCGCACGAGTCACGCCTATACGCTTCACTGTGCCATCTTCAAGCTGGATATCAATATGACCTAGCCCAACGATAGGATTGTCCATCTGGCTGATCTGGTAGCCTTTTGGCGAGTCTGGGTAAAAGTAGTTCTTACGCGCAAATACAGAGGCTTGGTCGATATAGGCATCAATCCCCAAACCAAAACGAATTGCAAGATCAACCACTTCTTGGTTTAGCACAGGAAGTACACCCGGCATTGCTAAATCAACAAGGCTGGCTTGCGTATTCGGATCTTGACCAAATTCAGTTGATGAACCTGAAAAGATTTTAGACTGAGTTGCAAGCTGTGTGTGAATCTCAATACCAATAACGACTTCCCAACCGTCAATCAGCTTTGACACGGAAGGTGCTAACTTTTGAGCTTCAGTCATTATGCATTCTCCTCAGCAATAGCCGCACGTTTAGTATGCCAATCTGTATTTTGTTGATATTGATGCACAATTGAAAGTAATTGTGATTCTGACCAATAGTTACCAATTAACTGTAAACCTACTGGGAGATTATTCGTATCAAAACCAACAGGTGCGTTAATGGCTGGTAAGCCGGCCAAGTTCACCGCAAGTGTATAGATATCACCTAAATACATTTCGGTTGGACTCAAGTTCGCACCGATTTTGTATGCTGTCGTAGGTGCAGATGGTGCTGCAATCACATCGACATTTTCAAAAGCTTTTAAGAAATCTTGTTGGATTAAACGACGAACTTTTTGTGCTTTCACATAATAAGCATCGTAATAACCAGCAGAAAGCGCATAAGTTCCAATCAAGATACGACGTTGTACTTCTGCACCAAACGCTTCTGAACGAGAGCGTTTATAGAGATCTAAAATATCCGTTGGGTTTTCACAACGGTAGCCATAGCGAACACCGTCATAACGTGACAAGTTAGAAGACGCTTCCGCAGGCGCGATCAAATAATAAGTTGGTACATAGGCTTCAGTCATGTTGAGGTCAATCTCAACCAATGTCGCGCCCATGTCTTGCAATTTTTTCAAAGATTCTTCAACACGTGCCTTAACTTCTGCATCGAGGCCTTGAACATTGAAGTATTGTTTTGGAATACCAATACGTAAACCTTTCACTGCTGTTGCATTTAAGTTTGCAACATAGTCATCCACTTCTTTGTTGATTGAGGTTGAATCTTTGAGGTCATGTCCAGCAATGGTGTTCATCAAAAAGGCACAGTCTTCAGCAGAACGTGCCATTGGGCCACCTTGATCCAGTGATGACGCAAATGCAATCATCCCGAAACGAGAGACACGGCCATAGGTCGGTTTAAGACCGGTTAAGCCACAGAAAGAAGCAGGCTGGCGAATTGAACCACCTGTGTCGGTACCTGTTGCAAGCGGTGCAAGATCAGCCGCAACAACAGCCGCAGAACCACCAGAAGAGCCACCTGGAACATGTTCTAAGTTCCATGGGTTTTTAGTCGCGCCGTAGAATGAACTTTCAGAGGTTGAACCCATTGCGAATTCATCCATGTTCACTTTACCTAAAGTCACTAGGCCAGCTGCTTTGGCTTTCGCCACCACAGTTGCATCATAAGGTGAAATGAAGTTGTCCAGCATTTTTGAACCCGCAGTGGTTTTAATCCCTTGGGTACAGAAAATATCTTTATGCGCCAGTGGAACACCAGTTAATATGCCAGCAGTTCCAGATTTTAGTAAGTTGTCAGCAGCATCAGCTTGAGCCAATGCTTGTTCGGGAGTGACCGTTACATACGATTTGACACGATCATCAATTTTCGCAATACGGTCCAAATAATGCTGAGTCAATTCACGAGATGAAAATTGGGCAGATTTTAAGCCTTCTGTCATTTCACGAATCGATAAACGGTGTAAATCAGTCATGAGTACAATTCTTTACGATTAATTTTTTAAAATAAGTTCATTTGATCAAATATTATTCAATCACTCTCGGAACGAGGTACAAACCATCCTGAGTTGCAGGAGCAATGGCTTG
Organism: Acinetobacter sp. Root1280; assembly: GCF_001425285.1. Classification (NCBI taxonomy): domain Bacteria; kingdom Pseudomonadati; phylum Pseudomonadota; class Gammaproteobacteria; order Moraxellales; family Moraxellaceae; genus Acinetobacter; species Acinetobacter sp. Root1280. The sequence continues at coordinate 45,283 of NZ_LMED01000029.1, forward strand.
ATATTCTTCACGATGGTTCGCTTCAGTCACGACATCTGGACGAAGTGGTTGCGGATTATCAAATGGGCTCTTAAGTGGCTCAACACCATCGGTATTGATCGCTTTTAAGGTCTCCATCATCCCTAAGATTTTATTTAAACTTTGAGCATATTCAGCAGATTGCGTATCATTCAGCGACAATCGAGCAAGATTGGCGATTTGCGATACAGTTTGTGCATTTAATTCTGCAGAATGCTGAACATCTGAACTTGACATGATGTCTCACCTAATCAGTTTTAAAAAAATTCAAAATATCGTGCGTTATAATAAGCGATTGACTTGTTCAAATCATCACATTTAGTTAAAGTTGCCATCTTGCGTCCATATAAAGTTTAAACTGAGAACGACCCGTGATTCTAAAACGACTAATTGGCTTGTTTTCGCCAGATCTAGCCATTGATTTAGGTACTGCAAATACACTTATTTATGCACCAGGAAGGGGCATTATATTAAACGAACCGACAGTTGTGGCGATTCGTCACAGTGGTTCGCAGAAAATTGTTGCAGCTGTGGGTTTAGATGCTAAGCAAATGCTTGGTCGTACCCCAGCCAATATTTCTGCAATCCGTCCGATGAAAGATGGTGTTATTGCAGATTTCGAAGTTACTGAAACCATGTTAAATCAATTTATTGGTAAAGTGCATGAAAAACGTTTATTTCCACCTGCACCTCGTGTAGTGGTATGTGTACCATGTAAATCAACATTGGTAGAACGCCGTGCGATTCGTGAAGCTGTGTTTAACGCAGGTGCACGTGATGTACGTTTGATTGAAGAGCCTATGGCTGCTGCGATTGGGGCGGGTATGCCTGTTGAGCAAGCGTGTGGTTCTATGGTCGTAGATGTGGGTGGTGGTACAACTGAAATTGCCATCATTTCCTTACAAGGTTGTGTGTACGCAGATTCTTTACGTATTGGCGGTGATGTTTTTGATGAACAAATTATTAACTATGTACGTAAAGCACATGGTTGTGTAATTGGTGAAACAACAGCTGAAACTATCAAAAAAGAAGTGGGTATGGCTGTTGCTGACGGCACAACTTTAGAAATTGAAGTTCGTGGTCGTAACCTTGCTGAAGGTGTACCGCGTGCTATTACGGTAACTTCAGATGAAATTACCCAAGCGATTTCTGATCCATTACAAAGTATTGTTTCTGCTGTGAAATCGGCACTTGAGCAAACTCCACCTGAGTTATCTTCAGATATTGCGGAGCGTGGTATTGTGTTGACAGGTGGCGGTGCATTACTACGTAACCTAGATAAGTTGCTTGCTCAAGAAACAGGTTTACCTGTTGTTGTAGCAGAAGATCCTTTAACTTGTGTAACGCGTGGTGGCGGTAAAGTCTTAGAATTCTTTGACAATCCAAACCATGATATGCTTTTTGTAGGCTAAACTATACTCGATTAAGTTTAAGGATGAGGCGGTGCAACCGAATCTCTTTTCAAGACAACCGCCATCTTTTCGCTCGTTCATCATTGCGGTCATCACTTGTTTGGTAGTGCTGTTTTTTAACTGGCGCATGCCACAAGTGATTCAACCTGCAAGAGATGTCTTGTATGCGGCATATAATCCAATTTATGCCTTAGCAAGCTATCCTGTATTGTCGAAAGAATGGCTAAATCAACAAACTAAATCTGAGGCTCAGTTACGTCGTGAAAATACCGCGATGCAAGCTGAATTGCTTCAGGCTCAAGTACGTCTGCAAAAACTCTCTGAACTTTCTGCTGAAAATACCCGTTTACGTGGTTTGCTCGATACGCCATTGATTATCGATGGACGTATGGAAATTGCAGAAGTGATTGGAACCGATGCTGACCCATTGCGTCATATCATTATCATTAACCGTGGTGAAGCCAATCATTTAAAAGTTGGGCAAACTGTTTTAGATGATAAAGGAATCATGGGGCAAATCATCAACGTCTATCCACATAGTAGCCGTGTCATGTTGCTTTCCGATAAAGAACATTCTTTATCTGTACGTTTAGAAAGCTCAGGTATGCGCGCCATCGTGACGGGTACTGGTGATTTAGGACATTTGAAAATGGAATATGTTCCAACAAGTGCCAATATCAAAGTGGGTGATAAAGTTTATAGTTCAGGTTTGGGGCAACATTTCCCAGCAGGCTATTTGGTCGGTTCTGTATCTAAAGTCATGCGTCATAACACGGGTGAGTTTGCGCAAATTGATGTGGTTCCAGCTGCACAATTAGCAGGTGGTCATCATGTTGTGGTACTTTTCTCTGATTCTTTAGCGATGGAGCAGCCAAATGTTGATCGCTAAGAAATTACCTTCTGAAAAGCAACGTAAAGATCCATTATGGATTATTGTTGTCTCAATTATTATTGGTTCAATTTTAGTGGTTTATCCGATGTCCTATGCATTAGCAGGATGGCGGCCACTGTATATGTTTTTAATCATGCTATTTTGGGTGCTGTGTCAGCCTACATGGTGTGGAATTTGGTTTGCATTTACCATGGGGCTATTTACTGACTTATTGTTAGATGCACCTTTGGGGATGAATGCATTGAGCTATGTGCTGATTGCATTTTTAACTCGCTATTTTATTCGAGAAAGACGTGTACTGACATTTAGTAATCTTTGGATTATTAGTATGTTTGCAATCCTCGCGCATTTGGTCTTTACCTTTATGGCGCAAGTGATGGCTGGTACGCATTTTTCGATTACCCGTCATTGGCAAACATTGGTTTCGAGTATTTTTTGCTGGCCAGTTCTTTATTATTTATTAAGAAGATGGCGCATTTAATTCTGGCCTCAGGCTCGCCAAGGCGTAAAGAGCTGCTTTTACAAGTGGGCTTGGATTTTAGCATCCACAGCCCAGATATTGATGAATCTGTCTTGGAACACGAACAGATTGAGCAGTATGTCCAACGTTTGGCTGAAAGCAAAGCCAAAGTGGTATTGGCGTTGCATCCGCAAAGCACTGTTATTGCAGCAGATACAAGCTTGGTTTTTGCCAATCAAATTATTGGGAAACCAACATCTAAGCAGCATGCTTTTGAAATATGGACATTATTGTCAGGTCAAAAACATGAAGTGTTGACAGGTGTTTGCGTTGCAAATGCATATCAATTATTGAGTGTCGTGGTTCGTACGGAAGTTGAGTTCCAACAATTCAGTCTGAATGATATGGAAGAATATTGGGCTACAGGCGAACCTTTGGGGAAAGCTGGCGCATATGCAATTCAAGGTATTGCAGCAAAGTATGTGACAGGTATAAATGGTAGTTATAGCAATGTGGTTGGGCTACCGTTGCATGAAACGATACAGTTACTTGATCGTATAGATCAGCGCAGTTGAGGCACTAAATTAACTGCTGAAAAGAATTTTTATAATGTTTTGAGTTTAGTTATGTCTGACGAGTTATTGATTAACGTCACACCTATGGAATGTCGTGTGGCGCTAATTCAAAATGGTACGGTCAACGAACTGTTTGTTGAACGAACTGTTAAACGCGGGTTAGTCGGGAATATTTATAAAGGAAAAGTTGTCCGTGTACTTCCAGGGATGCAAGCAGCCTTTGTCGATATCGGGTTATCTCGTACTGCATTCTTACACATCAATGATATGATTTGGCCGCGTAATCAACCTACGCCGAATGTCTTTGAGTTATTACAACCCGGTCAAATTCTGACGGTTCAAGTGATGAAAGACATGTTGGGCACTAAAGGTGCGCGACTGAGTACCGATCTTTCTATCCCATCTCGTTATCTTGTCTTGATGCCATATGGCAGTCATATTGGTGTATCGCAACGGATTGAGTCTGAAGAAGAACGTGACCGTTTACGCTCGATGATTGAAAGAATTCAAAGCGAGCATAAGTTGCCGGGTTCAGTGATTGTACGTACAGCCGCTGAAGGAATTGAAGAGGCTTCAATTGCTCAAGATATGGCGTATTTAGCCAAGCTTTGGGAATTTATTCAGAAAAAACAAAAAATTATTGCAGTACCTTCGCTGATTTTTGAAGAACTTCCTTTACCACAACGTGTTATTCGCGATTTAGCCAATGATGATACGGCAACAATTTATGTAGATTCACGGGAAATACATGCCAAGTTGCAAGAGTTCGTTTGTGAATTTGTACCGAGTATGGAAAGCCGCTTGCAGCACTATCCTGGTGAGCGTCCACTTTTTGATTTGTACAATGTTGAAGAAGATATCCAAAAAGCATTACAAACCCGTGTAGCTTTGAAGTCAGGTGGTTATCTGATGATAGATCAGACTGAAGCGATGACCACAATTGATGTCAATACAGGTTCGTATGTCGGTGGCCGTACGCTAGAAGACACTGTGTTTAAAACCAATATGGAAGCGACACAGGTGATTGCGCGCCAATTACGCTTACGTAATTTGGGTGGCATTATCATTATTGACTTCATTGATATGCAGGAAGCTGTACATCGTGAAGAGGTCATGAATCAGTTTGATAAAATGCTGGAACGTGACCATGCAAAAACCAAGATTACCCAAGTCTCTGAACTTGGCTTAGTTGAAATGACACGTAAACGTACGCGTGAATCATTAGAGCATTTGTTGTGTGAATCATGTCCGACCTGTCAAGGGCGCGGATTTGTGAAAACAGCAGAGACAGTATGTTACGAAATTTTTCGCGAAATCTTAAGATATACCCGTGCTTATGAGTCTAAGAGTGGCTTTACTGTTATCGGTCATCCATCGGTGATTGATCGCCTATTAACTGCGGAAGCCCCAGCTGTCGCGGATTTAGAGCATTTTATTAATCGCGTGATTAAATTCCAAGTCGAAAATTTATACACGCAAGAGCAATACGATATCATTTTGAGTTGAAATTGTAACAGGATGTCGTTAAACAGTTGTTACATCTGAAATTTTACTTTTTGAACTGATTTCACAATACTAGATTACAAAGGTAGCCAAAGACTTTCTCCCTTTCACAGTCTTAGCAAGTGAGGTCATAAAATGAGTGTAAGTGAACAATTAATCAGTCGTAGTATCAAGCATGTGTTGGAAAGCCAGCCTAAAAATACATGTGTTATGTTAGATGACAATGGTCAAGAAGTGAAAATCACCAAAGACATGGTGGTTAATGTCTGTCATCAACTGTTAAACAAGTGTCGTAATGTTAAAGATTAAGGGGCATATATTAGCCCCTTAATTTTTGAATCAATTTATGTTTTTATCTCTCAATCAACACTAAAATCAAATCAATTATAAAATCCTATACTAACTTTCGTGCTGCAACAGATTCCTTCGTTACATCTTGAGTATCCGTTTTTGCCTTGGCTTGAGCGTTTGGCTTTTTATCGGCAAGTTCAACTGCATTTTTTTCAGCAATGATTTGCTCAAACTTTTGGATTTCATTTTCCAAATGCGTGAGAAGATTCTGCAATTTAGGCAGAGATTTACGGCAACCCGTTAAACCGACTTCTAATTTATCTAAATAACTGGTCATGGTGATATTTAGTGCCTGACCATCCAAAACAATAGAAACAGGGTAGAGGGCATCTAATTTAGCGCCATTCCAATACAAAGGTTCACGTGGTCCTGGTACATTGGAAATGATTACGTTAAACGCCTGGCGTTTTGGCATAAGTCCTGATGCAATATTCACGCCTGCTGCACCAAAAACGAAAGCACTATAATTTAAGATTTGATCAGAGCTCATACGTTTAAAACGATTTTTTGCATTTTGTACACTGCGTTTAATAATGTCTAAACGCTCTAAAGGACTTTCTTTATGTGTGCCTAAATTTGCCAAAATCATGGTGATACGGTTACTCATATCTGAGTCATCATCACGTAATGAGGCTGGAACCATCGCAATCAGCGGTTTTTTCGGTAAAGCTTCTTGTGTGATCAAATAATCACGTAATGCACCTGCACACACCGCAAGTACCACATCATTAATCGTAACACCAAGGGCTTTGGAAATATCTCTAAAACGATCAAGTTCAAAAGACTGAGCAGCGAAACGACGTGATGAACTTACCCGTTGGTTAAATAAACTGCTTGGTGCTTGGAAGCTTGAAACATAATCGGGGTTTTTCCCCATTTCTTTAAATACAGTTTGGAACAGCTCTTGAGTGACCTTAGGTGCTGCTTCAACTTGCCCTTTTAAGGCAGAGAATATTTTTTTAGCTTTATCCAGTTTGGTTTCTTTTAAACGTTTTGCCCGTTTACCTTCGACACACCAAGGCGGAATAATGGTTTTGGAGTCAGCATCTTTTGAAAATGATTTTTCCACCAGACGCATACCAGCCACACCATCAATCATGGCATGGTGGATTTTAAAATACATGGCAAAGCGATTGCCTTCAATCCCTTCAATAATATGACAGGTCCAAAGTGGCTTTGCTCGGTCAATCAACGAACTGTGTTCCTGTGAAATATAAACCAATAATTCACGGATACGTCCCGGATGAGGTAATGCGATATGACGGAAATGATGGTCGATATCAAACTCTTCGTCTTCATCCCAAAACATGCCACTTAAGCGATTGTTAAAGGGTGGGACAGGAATAGATTTTGAATTACGAATATCTGCAACAAGATCTTGAATGAAGGTAGAAGGCGCATGTTCTGGTATTTCAAATAAGAATAACCCACCAACATGCATGGGTTGTTGACGTTTTTCTAAATTTAAAAAAATAAAATCAATAGGGTGTAATGGGCGCATAGTCTTGGATTGCCTCACTGCAATTTCTACAACAACTCATTTATGAGCTGGTGAATTGTTAGAATTATAGAACCGTGTAACTTGGGTCTGTTGATCATTCGTCCATGTTTACAACGATGTGATGTTAGAAAACATCAGGTACATCGTTACATTTTGTGTTGCCAACAATGCAGCGCTTTGTTGGCATTCTGGGTATAGCTAAAATTTCTCAGTTTGAGTGATGAAACCTGAAAATAGTCTCACTATTTTTTCATGCCTTTGCCTACTCAACTCTAGCCTATGACACAAGCTATAGATGAAATATCAACAAACCTTAGTATAAAACTTTTCTAAGCGTAAAATCCAAGCATTTCGATGAACGTTAAGTTAATAAAAATTCATGAGTTTTAATGAGTTTTCCTGATATTACTTTTTTAAATTGCCTGCGTGTAGGCCACATTCTTTATGTGTTGCTTCTTCCCACCACCAACGACCTTCGCGTTCATGTTGATTTGGCAATACTGGACGGGTACATGGTTCGCAGCCAATTGAGATAAAGCCTTTTTCATGTAATGGATTATAAGGAATCTCCATCATACGAATATAGTTCCATACATCCGCACTTGACCAATTGGCCAATGGGTTATATTTAATCAGTTGTTTGCCTTCACCAGAAAAACCGCTATCCGCTTGAATGACGGGAATTTCCGTACGTGTGCCTGGGCTTTGATCTTTGCGTTGCCCCGTAATCCAACCATCTAAAGTAGCTAATTTTTTACGTAGTGGCTGAACTTTTCGGATACCACAGCATTCTTTATGATCATCTTGATAGAAGCTAAATAAACCTTTTTCGTTGACCAACTGTTGAACGGCATCGGCTTCTGGAAAGCAAATCTCAATTTTAATCCCATAGTGCTTACGTACGGTTTCAAGAAATTGGTAGGTTTCAGGGTGTAAACGACCTGTATCTAAACTAAAAACACGAAATGGTTTACCTAAATTGTGTGCCATATCGATAAGAACAACATCTTCTGCGCCAGAAAATGAAATTGCGATTTCACCTTGCTGAGAAAGCGCGAGTTCTAAAATTTCAGAAGGTGATTTGTCGGCATACTCAGTCGCAAGTGCGTCCACAAGATCTATGGTTGGAATGGCGGTCATATCTGCTCCTGGCAGTTAGCTTGAAGCTACAATTTTCGTAAACATGTTCAAAAGATATTTGAATTTAAGCATTTTGGCAAAAATTAGCTCAATTCAACTTATGTGAATTGCTGCTTTTGACGATCCAGATATTTTAAAGTAAATGAAATATGCTACTTAGCAGATTAATTAAAATACTTATGAATAAAACAGATTTGTAAATATTGACAAGCCTTATGCATAACCAAATGAAATGGGTTTGCTGTAAAAACTTTCAGCATTCTTTTTAAACTTTAGTGCTATGATAAGCCCAAAATTTTTAACTGACATTTGGGAGAACCCATGGAAATCGTATGTCTTGATCTTGAGGGTGTATTGGTACCAGAAATCTGGATCAATTTTGCTAAAAAAACAGGAATCAAAGAATTAGAAGCAACAACTCGTGATATTCCTGACTACGATGTGTTGATGACTCAACGTTTAAATATTCTTAAACAGCATGGTTTAGGCTTAAATGACATTCAAGCTGTGATTGCAGACATGGGGCCATTTCCGGGTGCAAAAGAGTTTGTAGAATGGTTACGTACCCATTTTCAGTTGATTATTCTTTCAGATACATTTTATGAGTTTGCACATCCGTTGATGCAACAGTTAGGTTGGCCAACAATTTTCTGTCATAAATTAGAAACTGATGAAAATGGTATGATCACTGCGTATAAATTGCGCCAACCTGATCAAAAACGTGAAGCTGTAAAAGCTTTACATGGTTTAAATTACCGTGTAATCGCAGCAGGCGATTCGTATAACGATACAACCATGTTGGGTGAAGCTGATCATGGTTTCTTATTTGACGCGCCTGAAAATGTGATTCGTGAATTTCCACAGTTCCCGCCAATTCATGGTTATGACGCACTGAAAGAAGCAATTCGTAAAGCATCTATTCGTGATATTCCAGCTTAATCTAAGATTTAAAACAAAAGGCGCTTAATGCGCCTTTTGTTTTACTTTTTAACACGCTTTAGGGGATGTTCTGTTTATTTTTAAACGCAAAAACAAACGCCAAGCTGGCCAACAAGATAATCATACAAATATAGACATCTGCAGTAAAAATTAAGCCCACTTTATTGACAAAGTATCCAGCAATAATCGCAGGTATACTAAAGGCCAAATAGCTTTCAACAAAAAATGCGGCCATTAAACCTGCACGTTGTTCAGGTAAAGCTAAGGGCATAACAGCACGAATTGCACCCATAAAACCTGTACCAAAGCCAATCCCAGTCACCACAGCACCAATAAACAATAAGATTGGTTGCACCAGATGAATGCCAAGCAAAATAACACTTGAGCCCGAGACAATCGTAATTGCAGCAGTAACTAAAATTTTAAATGTTGGCGCATTGCGCAGGGTTAAAATCCCAACAGCCCCTGAAACTGATAGGGTAATAAACATCATGCCATTCAACCATGCCGATTGCACATGGAAAGCTTGAGCCAGCAATGAAGGCATTAACGAGAGGAAGAACCCACTGACCATCCATAACGAGATATTAATTGGACTTACGATCAAGAGTGCTTTTCGGGTTTGTACTGGAACAGTCAGTTGCGGTTTTAATGATGCCAAAGCACCCACACGTTTAGTTGCGGTTTCAGGGCTAAAAATTGCGATAAATGTGGTAGATACAAACAGAAAAATGAGTATTTCAAAAATAAGTGTTAATGGAACAGTCGAAAACTCTAAAACAATGCAGGTCATTAGCATACCCGCAGCCATACCAAGCATTGGAGAAATACTATTAATTAAAGAACCCTGTGTTTTACTCAGATCAAGCAAAGCTGCTCCAAACGTAGATGCGGCTAAAGCCGTGGCAATACCTTGCAAACCTCGTGCGATAAACAGCATTTCGATATTGGATGCAAACAAGAAAAAGCCCATGGACATAATTTCTAAAATCAAAGCCACAAAAATAACCGGCTTACGTCCAATATAATCAGACAATGATCCTGCCACCAATAAGGTTAATAGCAAAGCAAACGCATAGGTGGCAAAGATAAGCGTTAATAAAACAGGAGAAAAATTGAAGTGTTGTTGATACAAGCGATATAACGGTGTTGGTGCGCTTGAGGCTGCCAAAAAGGTCATTAGGGTAAAAGTATGTGTGTACAGTGAAGCATTATGGCTTAATTTATAGGAAGTCACTTGACGATTAAAATTAGAGTTGCGCATAATCAACATGTACATAAAAGCTATTAATTAGCTTTTATACCGTATTTTGGATTAAACACAAAGGTTTAGCTAAGATGATTTTTGATTAAAGCTGTTCTTCATCATTAACCCATTGATAGATTTTCATTTATAGATTTGTAGTGATTTGCTGATGACGAAAGTGATTACAGGTTTGCGTCCCGGTGGACGCAGTGCACGAATACAAGCCGCAGTTCATAATGCGGTGCAAACATTACAGCAGAATGTAGCTGTGGCAGATTTGACGATTCCGATGATTGCTGAATATGCAGGAGTCACCCCCTCTACGATCTATCGACGGTGGGGAGATTTATCTCAACTGCTTGCAGATGTTGCCTTTAATATTTTACATCCAGACAGTGTACCTGCGGATCTTGGTAGTTTTAAGCAAGACTTATATGCATGGATGGAGCAATATTTTGAGGAATATGCCTCACCCGTTGGGCGTACAATCTTAAGCGATATTGTGGCGGAAAATGATTCGCCAACCTCTGGTAAGTGTTATGACTTTTTGATTCAACAGTTAGACATTATTCAGCAACGTGCCCAGCAGAGAAATGAAACAAGCATCGATAATCAACTGATTATTGAAATTGTGATTGCACCCATGTTGCATCGGATTCTATTTACCGAACAAGAATCGAGTTTGGACTATATTCACCATTTATTAGCACGTTTATTTAATTTTGCGGATGTCTTTAAAAACACGACATCCGATTTTGAGTAGTAAACAGGTGCAATCATTTCGGCTTTGAGAAAAACTTAAAGCGCGCCTCGAATCAATGGATAGACATTATCGAGTAGAATTTTCTGTGCCGTTGCATTGGGGTGGATTAAGTCTTTTTGCATCAAACTTTTATTGCCTGCAATTCCATTCATAAAAAACGGATGCATTTTAACTTTGTATTGTTGGCTTAGGGTTTGATAATTTTTCTCAAAAGCTTGGCTATAAGCTGCACCATAATTCGGTGGAATTTTCATTCCCAATAAAATGACCGTGGCTTGGCTTTTCTGACTTTGTTGAATTAATTGCGCAAGATTTTTCTGAATCATTTGTGGTGGTTGTCCACGTAAACCATCATTGCCACCCAACTCAATCACCACGATATCAGGTTTATGGCTTTGTAACAGTTTTGGAAAACGCGCCAACGCACCACTGGTGGTTTCACCACTTACACTGGCATTCACCACATTGTGTTGTTTGGGAAATTGTTGGTTTAAGCGTTGCTGTAGCAAGAAAACCCAGCCTTGTTGTGGGTTGATACCATAACCCGCACTTAAGCTATCACCTAAAATCATGATCGTTTTTGCAAAACTACTAACGGGCAACAGACAGATTATGCTAAAAAATAAACAATGAATTAGGTTTTTCATCATTTTCAAATTTAACAATTTTTTGATTTGCATATAAGGTACTTTATGATGTCTAAGGTTCAGGATGATTCAACTTCTCCCATCATGCCACAAGTGATAATTTCTGCACAGCAACTTACACAAAAGATAGAATTACCTCATCAAACGCTTACAATTTTTGAAAATCTAAATCTTAATATTTATACAGGTGAACAGGTCGCGATTACTGGACGTTCTGGTTCAGGAAAATCAACTTTATTGGGCATCCTTGCCACTCTCGATCAAGCCAGTGCAGGTCAACTCAGTGTTTGTGGTGAAGCGATTGAGCATTTAAACGAAGAACAACGTGCGTTGATTCGACTTCAATATATTGGTTTTGTATTTCAATCTTTCCAGTTACTGCCACATCTTTCTGCCTTAGAAAATGTGATGTTACCATTACGTTTACAGAAGAATTTTAATTATGCACAAGCAGAACAAAAATCTTTGAGTTTATTGGCCAAAGTCGGTTTAGAACGACAAAGCCAGCAAACCCCGAAAGTATTGTCTGGTGGGGAGCAACAACGGGTTGCCATTGCACGAGCTTTAATTTCTGACCCCAAAATTATTTTTGCCGACGAACCTACAGGCAATTTAGATGAACATACCGCATTTGAAATTGAACAGCTCTTATTTGATTTAAATAAAGAACTCGGTACAACTTTAGTGCTTGTCACTCACGATTCGCAATTGGCCGCACAGTGCCAACGTCATTATGAATTAAAAGATGGTCAATTGATTGAACATGCTCAAACGCCTCAATCGAATGAGGTGGTGTAATGTTGACCTTGTTTAAACCCTTATTTAGGCAAAGTTTTGCCAGTTCAGGCATATATCTGTTGATTATTGCATTGAGTTTAGCCATTAGTGCGACTACTGCATTAAAGTTTAGCAATGATCAAGTCAAACAAGCAGTGACCTTACAAGCTGCCAAAATGCAAGCTGCAGATTTACAACTTAGTGATACAGATCCAATTGACCAACAATGGATCAAACAGGCTGATGATTTAAAATTAAAACAGTCCCATGTCACCATTTTTGGTTCAATGGCCTCTACGCAGGATCAGTTTGTTATGGTCAATGTGAAAGCCATTGACACAGCATTTCCCTTACGTGGTGAATTAAGAATTGCGCCAAAACAAGCCTTACAAAGTGGCGGGGTTTGGCTAAGCAAACGCGCACAAGAATTATTAAAATTAAACCTAGGCGATAGCGTTCAAATTGCCAATGGTCAGTTTAAAGTTACTGGCATCATTGAACATGATTCAAATCAAGAATTAGGCTTTTCTGCCTTTTCGCCAACCGTGATTATCTCTCAAGCAGATGTTGCAAAAACGGGTGCAATTCAAGTTGGAAGTCGGATTGAATATCGTTTGTTGATGGCAGGGGATGCGGAGTCGATTGCAACATATCAGCAATTTTTTAAGACATTTAAAGCACAAGAAAAGCAAAATGTGAATTCAAAGATTGCACAAAATTCGGACGCAGATTCAGCTTTAAGTGCATCAAGTGCCAATACATTGACTGAAAACAGATTGACTGAAAAGCAGCCAACAACACACTCACAAACAGATCAATCCATACAAGATCAACAAAATGCGGATAATGAATTAGATGCACAAAGTAATTTAAGACTACGTAATGCAGATGAGGGCAATTCACGCTTACTTAAACCAATTGAAAACCTCGATACTTTCTTACAATTGGCCAATATTCTGACGATTCTTTTATGTGGTTTAGCCATCGCTTTAACCAGTCAGCGTTATGTACAGCAGAACCAAGATCATATTGCACTGATGCGTTGTATGGGGGCAACGAAACGGCAGATTTTCCAAACTTATCTTGGGTTACTGAGCGTCGTTATTTTAATCGCCATTGTCATTGGCAGTATTTTAGGACTGATTTTAGGTTATTCATTATTGCAATTGATGTTGCAGATGATTCCTAACCTAGAGTTGCAATTTTCAATGTTGCAGATGCTGATTGGTCCTTTGCCTATTGCAATTTTTACCAGTGCGATTGTATTGATTGGATTTATTTTACCGAGCTTGTGGCAACTGTTAAATACACCGCCTATTCGGGTGATACGCCAACAAGAAAAGTCGGCACGTTCAATGTTGTGGATGATGGCTACAGGTTTAGTCAGCCTGATTATTTTTAGTTTGGTCTTGACCGAAAATCTGATACTCACTGCGTTGGTGATGGGTGCAGTCATTGTGTTAACAGCTTTGTTATATGCTGTGGTTTGGATGATTTTAAAGACTTTAAAATCAATGAAAAATAGGCTCTCAGCCTATATCCGAACCCCTTCGCAAACCGCATTACAAATTACCGCTTTGGCATTGGGTTTAAGTCTGATCACGGTACTTGCTGTATTGAGAACTGATTTATTAGAGCGTTGGCAGCAACAATTGCCTGAGGGAACGCCTAACCAGTTTATTTATGGTCTACCACCATTTGAACTGGAGGCTTTTAAACAACAATTGGCACAGCAACACTGGAAAAGCACACCGTTATATCCCAATGTCAAAGGGCGCTTATTGGCAAAAAATGGTCAAGCTTTTGCTGCCCAATTGGTGAAAACCAATAATTCTTTACGTCGTGAGTTAAATCTCACCCAAGCAGATCATTATCCACAAGACAATATCATTGTTGCTGGAAATGCTCAATTGACTCAAGTTGGGCAGGTGTCTGTAGAGGCTAAACTGGCTGAAGAATTGGGCATCAAAATTGGCGATCGTTTAACCTTTAGTTTGCCTGAGGGAAATTTGGACGCGCAAGTTGTGAATTTGCGTACCGTGGAATGGCAAAGCTTTAGTCCAAACTTTTTCTTTATTTTTACTCCAAAGACGTTGGATGAAAACGCAGGCAGCTACTTAGGGAGTTTTTATGTGCCGCCGAGTGAAAAAATCAAGATGGTTAATCTGATTCAACAATTTTCCAATACGGTCTTTATTGACGTCTCTTTAATTTTTGATGAAATTAAAAACTTGGTTTCTGTGTTGGTTAAAATCATTACGGTTTTGGCAGTATTGGTGAGTTTATCTGGCTTTTTGGTACTGATTGCCTGTATCAATTTGCTGATGGATGAACGTAAAAAAGAAGTGGCATTGCTACGCTCTTTTGGTAGTTCAAAGCGCCAGTTAAAAAATATGATGAGTTTTGAAATCGGCTTTATTGGATTATTGGCGGGAATCGTTTCCTGTTTCTTTGCAGAGGTGATTAGTGCCGTTGCCAGTTATCGTATGGAAATGGTGATGCAATTACATTGGGAAATTTGGCTGATTTTACCAATTTCGATGGCAGTGTTGTGCGCATTGATTGGGCGTTACCGATTGAGCTATTTATCCGAAATCCCACCATTGCAAAGTCTAAGAGAGTTGAATTAAACCGCTTTGTTTAAGTGGTTTTATCTAGCTGTTTAATCTCAGTTGAGCCCTTAAAAGACTGCCCAGTGAAGACAGTAAATTAAAAAATGGTGACCTATAGGCCGCCATTTTTTATGCTTCTTGAATTGAGTGTACTCTGCAATGTTTTATTGCGGCATAGACAAGCTATTTTAGAGATTAAAAGTTTAATTGCTCACGCATTTGTGCAATGGCTTGTTGCCAAAGTGGGCTAAGTGGTCCAACGAGATGCTGGCAATAGAGATAAACCGCATAGGTTGCTGCAATCCCTAAAATCACAATGATAATATTGGCAGCTTTACCCATTTTGGCACGTTGTGTTGCATACCAAGCCAAAGCCATGACCGCACCCATTAACATCCCACCGATATGGGCAGCATTGTTAATTCCAGAGGCTAAAAAGCCAAAAGCTAAGTTGATCGCAAGTACGGTTAAAAGTGATCTTTTATCTAAAATGAATCTTTGATTCGGGGTAGGTGGGAACAACGATAGTAGTGTCAGTGCACCACCAAGTCCCATCACAGCACCCGATGCACCTGCAGATACATGAGGAAAGAGTTTTTGATCAAAATTTTGCAGCAGTTCGTAGCTATTTCGAATATCCAAATAACCACTTAATAAACTTCCCATGAGTCCAGCAAGGATATAAAGTCCAAGGAAATAAAACTTTCCTAAAGTTTTTTCAGCAACATCACCAAAAATATACAGTGCCCACATATTCATCATTAGATGCAGGATACCGAAGTGAAAAAACATACTGCTGAATAAGCGATATGGTTCCTCTAAGAAGGTTAAAGGTGCATAATCAGCACCCCAACGCAACGCGTCCAATGTTGTCGGGTCAGTAATATTGACACCTGATAAGACTTGGATGGCAAATAAACCGACATTGATGACAATCAGCAATAAGGTTATTTTACCAATAGAATTGGGTTGGCTATAAGTTGAAAGATCTTGATATTTAGACATGCTATTGCTTAGCTTTTTATAGATAGATTCAGCTTAACATGAAACGTCAGAATTTTCGGAGTAAGCAGCTGACATGAAAGCTTTTATTGTTCGTGCTTTGTTAATTGTGGTCAGTATTTTGATCATGATTCAGCTATGGATTTTCTCAAGTTTAATTTATTGGCGTACTCATGATGTAGAAACCACCATGTTTATGCGTTGGACATATCTGTCTGATTTTGAGCCGATTCAACATCAATGGCGCGACTATGACAAGATCAGTGATAACTTTAAACATGCAATTGTCGCAGCCGAAGATGCCAAATTTCTCGATCATCATGGTTTCGACTGGGATGGTATTGAAAATGCACTACAACGTAATCTAAAAAAAGACAAAGTAGTCGCTGGTGGTTCAACGATTTCTCAACAATTGGCTAAAAATTTATTCTTCTATAATCGTCGCTCATTTATCCGCAAAGGTCAGGAAGCGATTGCCACCACCATGATGGAGCGGATGTGGACTAAACAGCGCATTTTAGAAGTCTATATGAACTCTGTTGAATTTGGTGATCATATCTATGGTGTTGAAGCTGCATCACAACATTACTTTTCTAAGAGTGCGGCAAGTTTAAGTCGTGAGCAGGCCGCATTTTTAGCGGTGATTTTAACCAATCCGAAGTATTATCAAAAAAATCGTGATGATTCTAAGCTTCAATACCGTAAGCGTTTGGTTTTGAAGTATATGCGTTATACCCGTATTCCAGATTGACGCTAAATAAATGAATTTAAAAAAGCACAAATTGATGTGCTTTTTTTATGAAGCGATGCTTTTTTTATGAAATTGTCACAAATTTGAAGCATACTAGAATTAAGACATTTTTTTTGATGCAGGTTTATTGCATGAATACCGCAGTGACGACAACAACGCCTACAGAATATTCTTATAATGAACGATATATAAATCGTGAGCTTTCAATTTTAGATTTCCATTTACGTGTTTTAGAGCAAGCCGTTGATCCTTTACATCCCTTGCTTGAACGTATGAATTTTTTATTGATCTTTTCTCGTAATATGGATGAATTTTTTGAAATCCGTGTTGCAGGAATGATGGAACAATTAACTTTAGGGAATGAAAGTCGTTCACCAGATGGTTTGACGCCAAAACAAGTTTTAGACCAAATCTCTAAAACTGCACATGAAGCGATTGAGCGTCAGTACCGTATCCTCAATGAGGAAATTTTTCCTAAGTTACGTGAAGAAGACATTTGCTTTTTACGTCGTGGCGAGTTAACGCCTGCACAATCTGTGTGGATTAAAAAATATTTCCAAGAACAAGTTGCACCAGTGCTTACTCCCATTAGCCTTGATCCTGCACATCCATTCCCACGATTGGTCAATAAAAGCTTAAACTTTATTGTGACTCTAGAAGGGAAAGACGCATTTGGTCGACAAATTGATTTAGCAGTTGTACCAGCGCCACGTTCGCTTCCGCGTGTAGTGCGTTTACCTGATGAGCTTACAGGCGGCAAAGAACATTTTGTGATGTTGTCTGCGATTATTCATGAGCATGTATCGGATTTGTTCCCAGGGATGACAGCTACAGGTTGTTATCAGTTCCGTGTTACACGTAATGCAGATTTGGCACTGAATGAAGATGTAGAAGACTTAGCCAAAGCATTGAAAGGTGAATTGAGTTCACGTCGTTTTGGTCGTGCAGTACGTTTAGAAGTGACAGAAAACTGTCCAAAACATATTTATGAATATTTGCTTGAAGAATTTGATCTAGAACAAGAACAACTTTATAAAGTGGATGGGCCGGTAAATCTGGCACGTCTTGTGTCAAATTTTAAACGTCCACATATGCGTTATGACTCGCATGTACCCGCGATTCCAAAAGTATTGAAAAAGTCTGAAAATATTTTTTCAGCAATGCAAAAACAAGACATTCTTTTACATCATCCATTTGAATCATTTGCACCAGTTATTAACTTGTTGCGTGAAGCTGCACGTGATCCCCAAGTGCTAGCGATCAAACAAACCTTATATCGTAGCGGTGCTGACTCTGAAATTGTTCAGGTACTTGCAGAAGCGGCACGTAATGGTAAAGAAGTCACTGCTGTGATTGAGTTAAGGGCGCGTTTTGATGAAGAATCGAATATCGCCGTTGCCAATGTATTACAAGAAGCAGGCGCTGTTGTAGTTTATGGCATCGTGGGCTATAAAACGCATGCCAAAATGATCTTGGTGGTACGCCGTGAAAATAATAAGTTAGTACGTTATGTGCATTTGGGTACGGGTAACTACCATGCAACAAATGCTCGTATCTATACTGATTATGGTTTGCTCACTACAGATAAAGAGCTCTGCGAAGATGTACATCGTATTTTCCAAGAATTGACTGGTATGGGGAAAATGGCAAAGTTGAAAAAACTGTTACATGCGCCGTTTACTCTACATGCTCAGTTAATTGCTTTTATTGATGATGAAATTGCCAATGCCAAAGCGGGCAAGCCTGCACAAATTATTGTTAAAGTTAATGCGTTAACTGAAGTTCAATTGATCAATAAATTATATGAAGCTTCGCAAGCAGGGGTACAAATTGATCTGATTATTCGCTCAATTTGCTGTTTACGTCCTGGGTTACCAAATCTGTCTGAAAATATTCGAGTTCGTTCAATTGTCGGGCGTTTCTTAGAACATACTCGTGTTTATTATTTCGGAAATAATGGCAATCCACGTATTTACTGTTCAAGTGCAGACTGGATGGATCGTAATTTATTTAATCGTGTAGAAGTGTGTTTCCCGATCGAAGATCCAGCATTAAAAAAACGCATTTATCAGCAAGGTTTAGTCAATTACTTAAAAGACAATATCCGCGCTTGGCTGTTGCAAGGCGATGGGACTTGGACTCGTGTGAAACCTAAAGAAGGTGAGGCAATTTACAATGCTCAACAAAATTTGCTTGAGCACTTTGTAAATGGTTAAGCCAAGATAATTTGATTGTCTTAAGCCCGATTAAAATTAATCGGGCTTTTTTGTATCAGTCAATCGGATTTTAATGAAATTGAATGACTTGGTTGCTATAGATTTAAGTTTTTTAAATCAGAAACTAACGCTTCTAATAAAGCATTGAAGTTCTTAAATACTAGGATGATTTAAACTGTTGTGGTTTTAAACTCGATAAAACAGCAGGTAATGCAATTAAATAAATCATCGCGACAACCAACCATATAGCGCCAGTCCATCGTGTTTGGAAATGAAAGTAAAGTGTAGAAAACAACAATGGGGCAATAATCGAGGCCAGACTGATGGTTGATGCGATAACACCTTGAAACTGTCCTTGCTGCGCAGCTGGGATTTTTTGTGAAACAACAGCTTGTAGTGCAGGAGTGCCGATACTTCCTAGGGCAAAGATCGGCATGATTGCAAAAATGATCCAAGCGTGTTGGGTAAAAGCCATGATGATTAATGCCATACATATACATGCCAGACCGATCAGCACGGTATTTCTTTCACCAAAATATCGGACGGCATGTTGCGGTATAAATGACTGAACCAGTACTTGGCATAAACCAAAAGTGCCTAAAGAAAGACCAACCCAAAATGTATTCCATTTAAAGGTATCGTGTCCCCAAAGTGCCCAGCAGACACCATAAGCTTCACCGCAGGCGCTAAACAGAAAAAATATCAGCAAAATCGGTAATATACCTTTTTGAGCAAGGATAAAACCAAAACTTTTCAAGGGATTTATTTTTAAACTCGAACGTTGCGAAATAGAAGCTTGAGGGGGGGCTAGGAGTGGATTGTTGCTTCGGGATTCAGGGAGTAGCCAGAATGCGATAAGCAAGTTAAAGGTTGTTAAAATTGCCGCAACGAAAAAAGGTAGCCGTAACCAATACCCGCCCAATAATCCACCGAGTATAGGACCGATAATAAATCCAATACCAAACATGGCACTCATTAAACCGAAGTATTTTGCTCGATTTTCTTCTGACGTGGTATCAACGATATAGGCTGAAGCTACGGGCATATTGGCACTACTTATTCCAGCAATGATCCGTCCAATGAACAGCAAGATAAGAGAGGATGAGCAAGCAAGAAACAAATAGTTGATTGCAGAACCCGCAAGTGAAATCAGCAGAACAGGTCTTCGACCGATACGGTCACTCAAAGCACCTAAGATCGGGGAGAAAATAAATTGCATAAGCGCATACAGGCTTAGGAAAACCCCCATTAACAAGGCAACATTATGCTGATGGCTCAGGTCTTTCAGTAGTGAGGGAAGCAGAGGGAATACGATGCCAATGCCAATTGCATCTAAGACAATCGTTGAAAAAATAATATATAAAGGTCGGTTCATACGCGTCCTATCGAAAATTCAGGCACAGAAAACTGTGGAAACCTGTTAACGATGCTTGAAAGATTCAAGCCCTGTGGAACGCTGACCAATGCGAAGAATTGGATATGTGTCGACGAGATGGATGCATGCTTTTAAAAAACAAGCTGAGGATAGGTCGATTTTTCGCGATTTTTATCGTAACAATACATACAAAAATAAGCGAGTATTTTGTACTGCTCAAATATTATCATTCTTGATCTAGTAAAAACAAGATCGTTGTAATTTTGCTTATGCTGATGTGATCTATAGTCTTTTTAGACATTTCAATAAAAAAGGAGTCAATCATGACTCCTTTTAGTATCGGAAAATTAACGTAAATTTGGCGTGATTTTTTGAAGAATTTGTACCAACACATCAAATTCACTTTGTAGCGGTGTACTTTTACGTGTAACTAAAGCCAGAGTACGTGATGGTGCATTCTCAATAGGTTTAACCACAATCTGATCATTGTTTTTCAGCATATGTGCATGAATTGCAATCTCAGGAAGCAGTGTATAGCCTAAGTTTGAACTGACCATTTCCACTAAAGTTGGCAATGAGCTCGCTTTTAAACGGTGATCATTTTTACGCTCACCGATTGGGCAAACACTTAAGGTATGATCACGTAAGCAATGACCTTCTTCAAGGAGCATGAGATGAGAAAGATCTAAATCATCTAAGCTTCTTGCATTCATCGCATTTTGATCTGCTTTATTGCAGACTAAGAATAAATCTTCTTTCGCAATTTCAGCAACTTTCAAACCACGTGTGTCGAATGGTAAAGCTAGCATGATCACATCTAGATTGCCATGCTCAAGTTTTTCAACAATTTTTTCACTTTGTGCTTCATGCAGATGCAACTGAATTTTTGGAAGTTGTTTATGCACTTCTTCCAAAAGCTGCGACAAAATGAAAGGGGCGATGGTTGGAATAATCCCTAAATGCAAATCACCAGTTAACGGTTCACTCATTTCTCGACTTAACCGCATCAAGTCCTGAGCATCGGCGAGTAGAACACGGGCTCGGGCAACAACTTGCTCACCTAGAGGAGTTAAACGTACGTTTTGGCGATCACGTTCTACGAGTACGCCACCCAATAAACGTTCTAACTCCATGATTCCACCAGATAAAGTAGATTGAGTTACAAACGAACGGCGCGCTGCTTCAGTGAAGTGCAGCGTCTCAGACAGTGTCACTAAATATGACAACTGTCTTAGGGATGGTAATGCAGCCATAGTGTCCTAATGCTTATGATTTAAAATGATGTGCAAATAACCCGCTAAGTTGAGGAACAAAATGCGGTGGGATATCATGCCCCATTCCCTCAATTAATTCAAATTTAGCGCCTGAAATTGCTTTAGCAACTGCCTTACCATGACTTGGAGGTAGTAACCGATCTTTAGAGCCATGTAACACTAAAGTTGGCTTTTTGATCTGCTTATCCAATTTAAGTAAGGAACCTGTACATAATATTGCTAAAAACTGTTGAAGTACACCCGCTGGGTGATAACTACGACGATATAATTTACGTGCAGTTTGAATTGCTTCAACTTGGTTGATATAACCAGGTGAACCAATCATATGAAAAACCTTCAAGGAATGATTCACAATTCCTTCTTCATCACGTGATTCAGGTTTACCAATGAGACTAAAGAGTTGTTTTGGAAATGGTGGAGGTAGCAAAGGTTGATTATTACTGGTAAAGAGTAAGCCGACTTTATCAATTTTCTCAGGATATTTTGCAGCTAAAATTTGAGAAATCATACCACCCATTGAAGCACCCAAAATATGTGGTTTTTCAATGCCTAAACGATCAATCAATAATGCAACATCATCCGCCATATCAAATAAGTTATAAGGCGCGCCGTCATTTGGTAAGCCCAAAGCAAAGCGACCCATCAGCTTATAAGAGTTTAAACGTGGACCTTGGTGGCGAATTTTTGAAGATAAGCCAATATCACGATTATCAAAGCGAATCACATGAAAGCCTTGATCAATCAGTGATTTACAAAAAAAATCAGGCCAAAATAACATTTGCGCACCCAAACCCATAATCAACAGAATGGTCGGGTGTTGTGGATTCCCTCCAGTTTCAACATGAAGTTGAATACCATTACCTAAATCGACTTTGGTTTCATTCATGAACGAGGCATAAGGTGAAACTTGAAATTGAAGTGCGCTATTCATTGTTATTTTCCTAAGCAAGGATATTCTTTGATTAAAAAATATCCTTGCTATTAAAACCTTAAACGGATGCAGGAATCAAGTCTGGAACCAGTTTTGTTAATGTTAAACGCTGTTTTCCAGCAGTTGCACCTAACAATACAAAACCACGTAAGATACCTTCAGCATCTGTTGCTTTAGATAACATCCCATCTTCAAACTCTTCATTCTCCCATGTAACATCTACATCAATTGGAGCAGGAAGTACAGTCAAAGGTGCAGCTGGGGTTTTCACCGCGACTGGCATTGCAGGGTAGTGTACAGTGGTGGTTTGTCCACTCAAGGTTTTGGCTAATGCACGCGCTTGTTGCATGATTGGCATGACAAATGGCAAGAGTGTTCCATTCACTTCGGCACAGTCACCGATGGCAAAAATATCTGCTTGACTGGTTTCGAGCAAGGTATTGGTAATGACACCACGACTGGTGTTGATTTCAGTAGCTTTAGCCAAGGCAATATTAGGTTGTAAGCCAATTGCAGAAAGCACAACATCCGCGAGCAAGGACTGACCACTGGCCAATGAAACGATATAACCACGCTCAGATTTAGAAACTTTTTCTACAGTGGTACCCAAGGCAAATTTAATTCCTGATTGTTCAAGATTGTCTTTAAATGCTTGTGCAACATGATTAGGCAATAAACGCCCTAAAGGTTGTGGTGCTAAGTCGATCACCGTAACCTGATGCCCAGTATTTTGTAAGTCATTGGCAAATTCACAACCAATTAAGCCTGCGCCTAAAATTACCACACGTTTGTTGCCACATTCACCCGTGCTGCAATTGTCTAAAGTTTCACGGAATGCACGATAGTCAATTAGTGAGTTAACCACATGAATATCATCACTTCCATCCCCAGCAATCGCTAATCGAATTGGATTTGCGCCCACGGCAAGAATAAGTTTTGAGTAGCCTTGAGTTGAAGGTTGTCCATCTTTTTCAAGGGTTAATTCATGTTTCTCTGCATCAATACTTTTAACCCATGTCTCTTTTTCAATCCGCATGTTCAGTTGGGTACTCATCTTTTCAGCATCGCCTAAACCAATTTGTTCAGGTGCTTTTTTCCCAACCAATGCATTAGATAGGGTAGGTTTTGCATAATTCACCGCATCATCTGCGCAAATCATCACCAATTCCTGTTCGGTGTTTAACTTACGAAATTCTCTTGCAAGGGTATAACCCGCCATGCCAGAACCTATGATGATGATCGGTTGCATATCTTTCTCCATACCTGTTTCAAATTTAGAGGTGAATTGAATAATTTTGTATTGTTGAAAATAAATGTAAAAAAGACCATGTAAACATGGTCTTTACGCAATATCTTAGATTTCTACCATTTCAAAGTCTGCTTTAGAAACACCGCAGTCTGGGCATGTCCAGTCATCAGGAATGTCTTCCCACTTGGTACCTGCTGCGATGCCATCTTGTGGCCAACCTTCTGCTTCGTCATAAATCCAACCACAAACGATGCATTGATATTTCTTCATCTGATTCTCCGATATCTGACAGATGCATTGTTTTTTCTGTCAGTAAAATTCCTTCTGCTGCTTGACTCAAATAATATGCAAATAAAATGTGTACATATTCCTCTAAATTCTTACGCAGTTCTGTATCTAAAGTAAAGTAAATATCGGAGTTTATCTAACTAATCTCAAAGCTGAATGGCAGCTCAGGACAAAAGCGATGTTTATTATGCCAACTTTGTCAGACAATTTTAATTACAATCCTGTCATAACAAGGGTTGAGCGCTGATATAAAAGTTTAAAAATATTTGAATTTAGACAAAGGTCTAGATGAATATTTTAGCCAAAAATATTAAGCTAAAATTAGCTCACTCTATAGCCATCATTTTGTGTGAAAATGGACTTAATAAATTCAACAGCTTAGCGTGACCATAATATTGAATAGGTAGCGAGCTGCTGTCAATTTTGGCTAATAAACGTTAAAATTCACGTATTATTTATCTTTTTTTTAAATCTCCCCCATGATGAACATGTCTACTGCTTTGTGGTCAAGTATTCGTACTGTCCAAAACTTCCCAAAACCAGGTATTTGTTTTTATGATTTAACCCCATTGTTCATGAACAATCTTGTGGAGTTAACCGATGTATTGATTACAAGTATTCCTGTAGAGCAGTTGGATGCAGTGGATAGTTTTGTTGCAGTTGAGGCACGAGGTTTTGTTTTAGCCAGTTTATTGGCACAACGTACCGGCAAAGGCTTATTGTTGGTTCGTAAAGCAGGTAAGTTGCCACCTCCAGTGGTTGGTGTGGGCTATAGCTTAGAATATGGTTTAGATCGCTTGGAAATGTCAGCGGATATCGCAGCACAAAAAGTGATTATTGTAGATGATGTATTGGCTACAGGCGGTACTTTAAAAGCTGTCAATCAATTGATGCATAAATGCCAACATACGGTATTGGGTGCAAGTATTTTTCTTGACCTGCCTGATTTACATCAAGATCTTGGTTTACAGATTTGGTCAGTGCTTGATGAGCATTCAAAGCCAGTTGAAAAAGCGGTTGCTTAAAAGTAATAACAAGTTAAGTTTTCGGGCTACATTCTTGTGATTGAATACTTAAATCATTTGTTTGTCTGTCTCGACGTGAAAAAAGCCTTGTAAATACAAGGCTTTTTTAGTTGGAGAGCAACGAACTGTACTTTGATGATTTTATTTCAAGCAATAAAGGTTTGTTCCATATATTCAATTAAATGATTTAAATTTTCAGGTTGGACTAAACGATGGTGTCCACCTTCAACAGCTTCAATCTGCATATATGACTCTAGTTGTTCAAGCACTTTATACATATCTAAAACCTCATCACCCAGTTCCAGATAAGCAATTTGTGGAATGTCATGGTCTAAATCATGTTCATCAATCGCTGCATAGTCTTCACGGAAATCTGGATTTAAGCTTGGATTGGCAAGGATTGCAGGAATTCGATGTTGCTGTGACATTTTTAATGCCCAATATCCACCTAAACTATGACCTACCAGTAAATCAGGTTTAATCTTTTCGATAATATCGTGATAAAAACACTCAACCGTTTTGTAGTTAAGATTACGATAATCCACGTTAATACAATATTTTTTTTCAGCATTTATGGCATGGAATTTTGTCGATTCTTTAGATGAATCTAGTCCATGTAAAAATAAGATTTTAGAATGAATACTCTTCATTGTTATCGTTTTCATATGGTCTTTCTTTATTGAGTAAAGGTAGAAATTGAACAAAGCTAGAAAAAGTTATCAATGGATTTAAAATTTTCCATTTAACTATTTTTATATTCAAATATTCTACTTAGCTGCACTTTTTTAAAAACTTAGATTTTGGTCTAAGAGTGTTGTGTAACAGATCAACATGCTTGTTATTTATTGTTTAACATATTGAATGTTTAGGTTTAAATTTTTTAGGTGATGGATTCTTATTAACAAAAATTAATCATTCTGGGTTTTTATTGTACTAAGCTATAGATTGGATCAATAAAATAAGAGAAAGAAATGATGACTTTAAGCTATGACATTGTCATTCAAGCGAATGCACAAACAGTATGGAATATCCTGTGGGATACCCATACTTATTCCAAATGGACCCAACCGTTTTCGGAAACTTCGCAGATGCAGTCTGACTGGAAAATTGGCGGGGAAACCTTATTTTAAGATGCCAGCGGCAATGGTATGGTCGCCACCATTGTAGAGTTGGAGCAGTTTAAAAAAGTGGTATTTAAACATTTGGGTGTTTTGAAAAATGGTGTTTTAGATTCAACAAGTGCAGATGTTCAAAGTTGGAGTGGCTCTTTAGAAAAATATTTCTTAAATGAACAGGGTGAAACAACCACATTATCTGCTGAAATAGAAACCTCTGAGGAATATAAGGACATGATGGATCGTGCTTTCCAGCAAGGGTTTGCCATAGTCAAATCATTGGCTGAACAAGACCATTGAGAAACTTAGCACTTTCATTATTGTTTAATGGCATTGAATAATCAGTGGTTGTTCAATAGAAAATGATTTTGCCACACCATTTTCATTACGCGGTTGGAAGCGAATTTTTTCTAGTAAAGGTTGCAGTATCGATTTCATTTGTTCGTGAATTAAAGGGGTGTAACGGATATTTAGGATTTGCCCTTGTGCATCTACCAAAAATTTTGCTGAGAGCGAGATATTACCTTGTTGATCAAATTTAATTTTATTCTGAGAGGGTGTCTTACTTTGGTCACAAAAGGGTTCTAAAGCGCTTTGTACTTGTGAAAAGTTGGGTTTTATGGCGTATTGGACGCGGGCTGGAAATTTAATAAACAGAATGTATTTCCCATAATAATATTTTATTTTTGCGATGTTTTGTTCATCAAAATTGAGTGTTTTATTTTTAAAATCATTACTGACTTGCGGTAATTGATCTAGAGTGAGTTTTTTTGCCAGTTCTAAAGC
Source organism: Acinetobacter sp. Root1280 (assembly GCF_001425285.1). NCBI lineage: Bacteria > Pseudomonadati > Pseudomonadota > Gammaproteobacteria > Moraxellales > Moraxellaceae > Acinetobacter > Acinetobacter sp. Root1280. The sequence goes on from NZ_LMED01000029.1 coordinate 72,131, forward strand.
CCTTAAATTCAGTGCTTTTTGAGTAGGGTGTGGATTCATTAATTTGACTAGGCTTTGTAAACTGGTTCGATTTGGAACGATTTCTAATTGCCAAATATAATCTTGATTATTGAGATTGGTGCTTTCAATTTTTATAGGAAGATCTTTTTGAGTATTGCTCATAACAACGATTTGCTCGGCATCAACCACAGTTGAAAACCACAAAACATTGAAAAGAATGATACTTTGGGCGAATCCTTGCCAGTATTTATTCATGATTTTTAATTTTTACATGGTTCGTAGAGTTATATTCATACGCATTATGTTGTAAATCTGCTATGCTATGCAACTTCCGTTTTTTAATATAATCGAGGCAGAGATGACGCAACATAACGCTCAATCGACTTCTGAACAACACATTTCCGAAAACGATTTAATTGCACAGCGTCATGCCAAGTTAAAGCAAATTCAAGATCACGCCAAGGAAATAGGTGTTAGCCCATGGCCAAACACATTTAAGCGTGAGCATTATGCGCAAGATCTACAAGAACAATTTGCAGATCAATCTAAAGAACAAATTGAAGCAGGCGAGCAAGTTCACGTATCTGTAGCGGGTCGTGTGATGTTGAACCGTGGTTCATTTATCGTGATTCAAGACATGACGGGCCGTATTCAATTGTATGTGCCACGTAAAGAGCTTGCACCTGAAGTTCTAGAAACTGTGAAAAGTCTAGATCTTGGCGATATTATTGCTGTTCAAGGTTATATTGGTCGTTCTGGCAAAGGTGATTTATATGTTCATATTGAACATTTTGAATTATTGACGAAATCGCTTCGTCCGCTTCCAGACAAGTTCCATGGTTTGAACGACACAGAAGTAAAATACCGTAAACGTTATTTAGACTTAATTGTGAATGAAGAAACACGTAAAACTTTTGAAATTCGTGCAAAAGTTGTGTCAGGTATTCGCAACTATCTCATCAATGAACGTTTTATGGAAGTTGAAACTCCGATGATGCATGTGATTCCAGGTGGTGCGTCAGCGCGTCCATTTGAAACACACCATAATGCATTAGATATGCCATTATTCTTGCGTATTGCACCTGAGCTTTACTTAAAACGTTTGGTTGTTGGTGGTTTTGAGCGTGTATTTGAAATTAACCGTAACTTCCGTAACGAAGGTGTTTCAACGCGTCATAACCCAGAATTCACCATGATTGAATTCTATCAAGCTTATGCTGATTACAAAGATCTCATGGCTTTGACAGAGGGGATGCTTGAAAAATTAGCAATCGACATCTTGGGTTCAACAGATGTTCCTTATGGTGAAGAAGTGTATAGCTTCAAAGGTCCATTTAAGAAAATCTCGATGTTTGATGCGATTCTTGAGCATAATCCAAATTTCACTGCTGAAAATGTTTCGGATCGTGAATTCTTGGCAACATTTATTCGTGAAGAGTTAAAAGAGCAAGTTAAACCAGGTTTTGGTTTAGGTCGACTACAAACCATCGTATTTGAAGAAACTGTTGAAACTCAATTACGTCAGCCGACATTTATCACAGAATATCCTGCGGAAACTTCGCCGTTAGCACGCCGAAATGATGATAATCCACATATCACAGACCGCTTCGAATTCTTTATCGGTGGTCGTGAGTTGGCAAATGGTTTCTCGGAATTAAATGATCCAATTGACCAAGCTGAACGCTTCCAAGCGCAAGTTGCTGAAAAAGATGCGGGCGATGATGAAGCAATGCATTTCGATGCTGACTTTATTGAAGCATTAGAATACGGTTTACCTCCTACAGCAGGTGAAGGTATTGGTATCGATCGTTTAGTGATGTTATTTGCCAATGCAGCAAGTATCCGCGATGTGATCTTATTCCCACATATGCGTCATAAAAATTAATTTATGATGTTATAAAAGATGTTGTAAAAAAAGCCACTGAATTCAGTGGCTTTTTTTTACTTAGATAATCAGCGCATTTTAGAAATGAAATACGCCTAAACCATTTTTGATTTCGTCTAAAGTATCTTGAGTGATGATACGGCATTTTTCCGTACCAGTTTTTAAGATATCCATGATGTAATCTGGATCTTTTGCTAGTTCCATACGACGTTCACGGATTGGTGTAATCAACTCTTTTAATACACCTTCAAGACGTTTTTTCACAGTACCATCGCCTAAACCACCACGACGATAATGTGCTTTAAGTTCTTCAACTTCTTCTTTATTTGGATCAAAAGCATCTAAATAAGTAAAGACAATATTTCCTTCAACCTGACCTGGATCTTCAATACGCAGATGGTTTGGATCGGTATACATTGCATTGACTGCTTTTTTGATGTCTTTATCTGTTGCATCTAACACGATGGTATTGCCCAATGATTTCGACATTTTGGCTTTACCATCAAAGCCAGGTAAACGGCTCATATTGGATAAAAGCGCTTTACACTCAGGTAAAACTTCTTGTCCAATTTGACGGTTTAAACGACGAACAATTTCATTGGTCTGTTCGATCATTGGAATTTGGTCTTCACCAACTGGCACGACAGTGGCTTTAAATGCAGTAATATCGGCAGCTTGTGCAACAGGGTAGCAAAGAAAACCTGCTGGAATATCACGCTCAAAACCACGTAATTGAATTTCAGCTTTGATGGTTGGGTTACGTTCTAAACGAGAAACCGTCACAAAGTTTAAATACAACATGGTGAGTTCATTCAACGCGGGTAAGCAAGATTGAACACAGATTGTGGTTTTTGTTGGGTCAATGCCGACTGCTAAATAGTCTGTTGCTACTTCAAGAATATTACGACGAACTTTTTCAAAGTTATCCGCATTATCTGTTAAAGCCTGAGCATCTGCGAGAAGGAGGTGTTGATGATGAGAATCTTGTAAGCCTACTCGTGAGCGCAAAGAACCTACAAAATGTCCCAAATGTAGTTGTCCAGTAGGACGGTCGCCTGTCAAAATCACAGGACGATTATCTTGATTCGTCATTATCGCTTCCAAAGTCTTTGTATAGACAGTCGTGTTTTATGAATGGGCACTATTGTACGAGATAATTTATTTTAATGTCAGCGAAAAATGGTGTAGAACCAATTTTTATCAATAAATGTGAAAATCTACAAAATTTTATATAGAAAAATGAATTTTCACTTTAAAATGACAGGATAACTAAAATTTTGGATAAAAAATGGCAAGTAGTCTATTAATATTATTAGATGATATCGCAGCAGTGCTCGATGATGTTGCCGTCATGAGTAAAATGGCGGCTAAAAAAACTGCGGGTGTTTTAGGTGATGATTTAGCACTGAACGCACAACAAGTGAGTGGTGTAAGAGCAGAGCGTGAGCTTCCTGTGGTATGGGGTGTCGCGAAGGGCTCATTTATCAATAAATTAATTTTAGTGCCTTTGGCTTTGCTGATCAGTGTGGTTGCACCATGGTTGATTAACCCATTGCTGATGATTGGTGGTCTGTTTCTTTGCTATGAAGGTGTTGAAAAAGTTCTACATAGTTTGCAGCATAAAAAAGCCAAAACCGGTGAAGCTGCACAAGAGGAACTTGAACAAATCGAAACTGATTTAGCCACATTTGAAAAAGATAAAATTAAAGGCGCGATACGCACAGACTTTATTCTCTCTGCTGAAATTGTGGTGATTTCTTTAGGGACTGTTGCGGCTGCAACATTTGGTACCAAAGTGATGGTGCTATCTGTCATCGCAATTTTAATGACCGTCGGTGTCTATGGCTTTGTCGCTATGATTGTAAAGATTGATGATTTAGGTTTGTACTTAACCCAACAAACATCAAATATTAAACAAAGCATTGGCCGTGGTTTACTGGTATTTGCACCAAAGTTAATGAAAACATTAACGATTGTTGGAACCATTGCAATGTTCCTTGTCGGTGGGGGGATCATCACCCATGCTGTTTCAACTTTGCATCATTGGTCAGAAGAAGCCGTTGATCATATTCAACATATTCCAACCGTTGGTAGTGTTATTGGTGCATTAACACCAACGTTAATCAATTTACTGATTGGTATCGTCGCAGGCTTAGCCGTGGTATTGGTTGTTGGACTTATTCAAAAAGTTCGTGGTAAATCAACAACAGCCTAAATGCAAAGCACATCCTAAACGATAGCCAATTTAAAATAAAAAGGACCGATCTATGCGTTGGAAAGGACGTAGAGAAAGTGATAATGTCGAAGATCGCCGTGGCGGTGGTGGCGTAAAAGCGGGTGGAATTAGTATCCTGGGCTTAATCGTCGCTTTTGTTGCATGGAAATTTTTTGGTGTTGATCCACAGCAAGCCTATCAGGCGACCAAACAGATGACTTCGGCTGGGGCAAGCCAAAATTCTGCTCCCACCAATTTAACTCCTGAACAGCAGGAAACGGCATCTTTTGTTAAAACTGTTTTGGCAGATACCGAAGATACTTGGAAACCGATTTTCCAACAACAAGGTGTACAGTATGTTTCACCTAAGCTGGTGATGTTTAGTGGTGCGATACGATCAGGCTGTGGTACGGCTGAGTCTGCAATGGGGCCATTTTATTGCCCAGCAGATCAAAAAGTGTATATCGATACCCAGTTCTTCAAAGATATGCGCCAACAGATGGGCATCTCTGGGGAAAAAAATCAATCTGAGCTTTCAGCTAAAGATGAAGCGGGTGATTTTGCACAAGCTTATGTGATTGCGCATGAAGTTGGGCATCATGTACAAAATTTATTGGGAATATCATCTCAGGTTCAGCAAGCACGTCAGCGTGCCAGTGAAGCTCAGGGCAATCAACTTTCAGTACGTTTAGAATTACAAGCGGATTGTTTGGCTGGGGTTTGGGCCAATCGTACTCAACAACGCACCCAGTTCTTAGAACAGGGTGATATTGAAGAGGCGATGGATGCCGCTGAAAAAATTGGTGATGACTACTTGCAGAAAAAAGCACGTGGTTATGCGGTACCAGACAGCTTTACGCATGGCACCAGTCAGCAACGTATGCAATGGTTTAACATTGGTATGAACTCTGGTGATATCAATGCGTGTGATACCTTTAAATAGACAGCTATAGATTGTTGGGTTAAAGAAGAGAACATCATGTTCTCTTTTTTTCTCAATCAATTTTTTTTTAAGCGCTTTTTATGTTAAAAAATATAACCAGTAATCATCATATTTCAGTTTTTTTTGTACAATTATCTAGATTGTTAAATGGTCTCTTATTTTATATTTTATAAAAAAATGATTGAGTGTTTGATGTGCATTTAAATTAAAAATCTAAAACAGGTTTCGGATGGGTAACTATTTCTTTCTTCAGGTCTTTACAGTCATTTTTGCGCTTTCTATCGCGACTACAATTTTTAATAAGCGAATATTAGGTTTCCCTCAAGCCATTGGTGTTCCCATTGTTTCAGCAATTTTTGTCTTTATTTTGCAATGGGGTGCCAGCTTACTCAATGGCAATCAATTTATCTCGATTAATATTCATAATATTGAAGAAGCTGTACGGCATGTCGATTTTTATGATTTTTTAGTCAATGGTGTCATTTGCTTCATTCTGACTTCTTCAGCACTTAAATTTAAGGTTTCAGATTTAAAAGTTTATTGGAAGCCGATCAGTATCTTGGCAACGATTGCTTTACTGCTCTGTGCTGTATTTTTTTCAGGATTGGTGTTTGGTTTTCAATTCTTGATTGGCAATCCTGTTCCAATTTTAGTTTTATTGTTACTGGGTTCTGCCTTAGGTGCGACTGATCCGATTGGGATCAAAGGTGTCCTCAGTTCAGTACGTGCGCCCCATCATCTGATTGTTAAGTTGGAAGGCGAGTCTTTATTTAACGATGCAATGTGTATCGCAGTCTTCATGACTTTATTGAATGTCCTCGAAGGAGAGCATTTTAGTTTAATGGCAACGCTACAAACTTTCTTATATGAGATTGTGGTTGCGGTCATCATTGGTTGGGCTTTTGGTCTGGGAATCTTGCGTTTATTACGTGGTAAACACGAGATGGAGTCTTTGATTCTTACCACTGCATTATTGGCATGTGGCTCTTATCTGGTTGCATTATTTGCCCATGCATCCGCTCCGATTGCCTGTGTGATTGGCGGTTTAATTGTCGGTAATAAATGGAAAGAAATTTTACAGGATCGTGAAATTCGTGAGGTTAATCATTTTTGGCATACGGTAGAAGGGATTATTAACTCTTTCCTCTTCACCTTGATTGGTCTAGAAATCTTTATTTTAGATTTAAGCACAAGTTTGATTCTTGGTGGTATTTTTGCTTTCTTTGCCTTGCATCTCTCTCGTTTTGCCGCAAATTTCTTAGCTTTTGCATTTTTCCCATCGTTCCGTAAAAAGAGCTATAACGGTAGTCTGGCTATTCTTTCTTGGGGAGGGGTTCGTGGGGGAATTTCACTTGCATTGATCCTTGCTGTGGCAAACGTCCCTGAGTTACGTGACTACAGTAGTATTCTAATTGGTTATACCTTTATCAGCGTATTACTTTCAGGTGTCGTCTGTGGTTTGGGTTTACCTGCAGTCATGAATGCCTTTTATTACAATCCAAATGAAGAAACCCAAGGTTTCAAAGGTTGGTATCAGCGCATGTGCAATAAAATGAACCGTAAAGGCATCAAATATATTGTGGGTGAAGATAACGAAGGGCATGAAACCATCACCATTTATAACCCAGAAGCGTTGGTTGACAAGAAAGCTGCAGATGGTGTGGCCTCCGTACATCATCCTGAAAAAGCGCAAGAAATGAAGCGATTGGAAAATCCTGGTAACTTCTAAATGCAGCGTATTAAGTCAGATGAATAGTTAAGGTGTAAAATTGAGAGGCTAAAACTTCAATATTCTTAGACGTCTATCGCAATAAAAAAGCCAGTAACAATACTGGCTTTTTTATTGGAGCTGTTATTTTGCGTTTTTGCCTAAGAAATCGAGGTAAGGTTTAATCAAAAGTTGCTCTTGTTCTAAAATCGGTAAATGCCCGACTCCTTTTAGAATGATTGGCTCTTGTGCATTTTTCAATAAGCCTTTGAGTTCAGCCGCAGCTTCAACATTGATAATTTGGTCTTTATCACCCCATGCAATCAATACGGGCTGGTCAATAGAACGTGCTGCAATGGCAAAAGAATCTGGGGTAAATAATTTAGACATGACAATCAGTTGCTCAACCAATTTGGTGGTGTTTGCCGATTGGCTAATCATCAATTTCTCTTGAGCATCTTTTAATTCTTTAGGAATAAAAGGCGGTAGACTGGTGGCAATTTTCATTAAACGATCAAAATCGCCAGGTTTGCTGACAATCATATTACGTAAAGTTGTCGGATCTTTTAAATAAGGAGTATTGGCAGATTTAAATACACCTGCACTATCAATTAAAAATAAAGATTTGGTATCAACAGGGTATTGTGCTGCGTAAAGTAAGGAAATCGAACCCCCCATCGAGTGACCAGCGACATTTAAGCCATTGTCTACTTTAATGGCTTCAGCAAAACGACGTAATTTTTCAGTGAGATTGGGCAATGAATAATCAAAATCGTTAGGGACTTTACTGTCACCTTGACCAGGAAGATCAGGAATAATCACATGGTAATAAGGCGTTAAGTAACGTGCTACACGATTCCAGTTGTCACGACTTCCAGCTAGGCCATGAACAAGCATAATGGTTGGTTTGCCAGCTGGTCCGCCTTCACTATAAGCCCAATCAATATCACCGACTTTTACACGTTTGGTTTCCATACCCGCCCATGCACGTTCTTGTTGAAGCACACTTTGAATGTCAATCGCTGGAGCAGCATAGCTTGTGGTCGATAAGCCTACTGTTACCACAGAACCCATTGCCAATGCCGTCGATAAAATCAGTTTGTTGAAGATTCCTTTCATCTTTGAATACTCTTGTTGTTGTATTTGAGGTACGATTTAAGATTAGATTATGTACAGTCAAATTACATTTGCCTAAAATGTTTAAAGCCTATTTTCAAAGTCAATTTAACCTCGTTTGCCAAGATGCTTATGAATATTATTTTTTATTATTTGATTGATCTAAAAAATGTCAAATCATGAACTCGCTCAGATGATTTTAAATGTCATCATACAAATTCCCCAAGGTAAAGTTGCCAGTTATGGTCAAGTTGCCAAATATGCAGGCTTACCCAAACATGCACGGTTGGTTGGGCGTGTATTAGGACAGTTACCTGAAGATCATGATATCCCTTGGTATCGAGTGGTTAATTCACAAGGGCGAATCAGCTTAAAAAAGCTGGATGAGAAGGGAATGTGTATTCAGACTGCAAAGTTATTGGCTGAGGATGTTGTGGTTATTGATGGCAAAATAAATCTAAAAAAATATCAATGGACACCCTAATTCCTCACTATAAAGATAGTGAGGAATGTTTAAAACAAAAGGTGAAAGTTATTTAATTACTAAAACAGGGATTTGTAATTCAGTTAATAAGCTTTGCGCTACGCTGCCCATAATAATTTTTTTCAGTCCGGTACGACCATGTGAACTGAGAATGACCAAATCAATTTTTAAATCCTGCACAGCTTGATTTAAAGTATGTGCAATATTTTCGCCTTCGAGTAAACGTGTTTCAACTTGCACGCCTTCTGCGGCAAATTGATCTTTTGCCACATTGATATTGGATTGAATAAATTCACGAGCACGCTCAATCAGCATATTGCTTTGACCATGCGCCAAATATTCTGATGCAATATAAGGGTCTAAAGTCATCACCTGTACAACCGTGATTTTACTGTTAAATGCTTTGGCAAATTCAACTGCATGTTTCACAACAGATAATGAGGTTTCTGAACCATCAACAGGAACGAGGATATTTTGATAAGCCATGTCTATTTTCCTTATTTTACCGAAAAGCTGAGTTGAATATTTATTACAATTCTAAGTCTATAGAGTCATCATAACGTGAATATGAGATGAATAAAACCGAGTAAATGTGTAGGGATAATTCATATAAATATCATAAATTTAATTAAAAGCATTGGCATCAAGTTACATCGTTTTGTTGCTTGTAAATGCAGCTGAATAAAAAGATAAATCAATCAATAAAATAAAGATCGAGATGCAATCAAGCATGATCAAAATAAAGCTTTAAATTGTTTAAACAAAAGCCATACACAATTGAGAAAATATAGAGGCTGAATGAAACAATTGGCAAATTGTAAATCCAGTTCTTCCTTTAAAATGTTTTAAATATAAATACTGAAAATAATAGGACATTACAATTTAAACCATGGATTAAAAGGAAAAGACAATGGAATATCAAACAATTATAGTCGAAGAAAAAAATGCAGTTGGATATTTGAGCTTAAATCGGCCTGAACAATTCAATAGCTTTACACCGCAAATGTGCCTTGAAATTGTAGAGGTCTTAACACAATGGAAAGATGATACCGAAATCCGCATTATTGTGATTGCTGCGATTGGAAAAGCATTTTGTGCAGGTCAGGCGATAAGCCCAGATTTATTTGGTGGTGGTGCTATAGACTTGGGTTTGGTCTTGGAAAAATACTTTAATCCCTTATTAGCGCTCATCAATACACTACCAAAAGTGATTATCTGTGCTGTAAATGGCGTTGCAGCTGGTGCGGGAGCGAGCCTGGTCTTGTTATGTGATATCGTGATTGCGGCAAAGTCTGCAAGCTTTTCACAAATTTTTAGCAAAATTGGCTTAATTCCAGACTGTGGTGCAACTTGGTTATTGCCGCGTATGATCGGCTTTGCCAAAGCCAAAGCGTTGATGCTGACTGCCGAAAAAATCAGTGCAGATGAAGCGGAACGATTGGGAATGATTTATAAAGTGGTAGAAGATGATCAGTTACAGATAGAGGTTGTTACTTTAGCCGAGTATTTGGCAACCCAAGCCAGCCTGAGTTTTGCCTTGATTAAACAAGCGATGCGGGTCAGCATGCAAAATGATTTTATTAGCCAAGTTAAAGTTGAGCAGGATTTGCAAAGACAGGCAGGGCAGTCAGCAGATTTTTTAGAAGGTGTTCGCGCTTTTTTAATGAAAGATAAGCCAAATTTTAAAGGACGATAAATAACGATTTAAGTTGGGAAGCTTTTCAACCTGAAACATCAAAGCTAGTAGAAAAGTCTCATAATAATGTAATGCTATTTGCGCGAGAATAGTATGCTCGAGGTTATTAGAATAGGAAATAAAAATTACACATAACATAATTTGATTATGTATTGCATAAATTAGAGCTTTCTTGTAGGATAAATTTAGAGTTAAGCGTCAGTGTAAATGCAGCTTAAGGTTAGCGCTTTACATGGACTAAATTATGGAAAGGAAGAGTTCAAATCAGGATATTTTGTTGATTGACCTAAATACCTGTGATCTTTTCTCGGCATTAAAAAACGGATGAATTTATTCAAATAAGGGAAACTAGATGGATATTTTAGATAACCCATTAGAACTATGTGGCTTTGCATTTATTGAGTTTGTTTCGACGGAAAATGGATTAGATCAAATCTTTGAAGCAATTGGTTTTGCTAAAGTCGCAAAGCATAAATCAAAAAAAGTTTATTTATGGCGTCAGGGTAATATTAATATTATCTTGAATTATCAACCTGAATCTTATGCATCATTCTTCTTTAAAGAACATGGCCCATCAGCATGTGCAATGGGGTTTAGAACGCGTGATGCAGCCAAAGCTTTTAAAAATGCAATTGAACTTGGCGCAGAGCCAATGTATTCGCAAGCAGGACCAATGGAATTAAATATCCCAGCGATTAAAGGCATAGGCGGTATGCCAATTTTCTTGGTTGATCGTGATATTTATGAAAATGATTTTGTATTCTTTGATGACGAAAATCGAAATCCACGTGGAGCTGGTTTAAATGAAATTGATCATTTAACCCATAATGTCTATAAAGGACGCATGGATTATTGGGCAAATTTCTATGAAAAAATCTTTAACTTCCAAGAAATTCGCTATTTCGATATCAAAGGTGAATATACGGGTTTAACTTCTAAGGCGCTGACTGCACCTGATGGGATGATTCGTATTCCTTTGAATGAAGACTCAGACAAAGGCAATGGACAAATCGCCGAGTTTTTGGCTGACTTTAACGGAGAAGGCATTCAACATATTGCTTTTATTACCGATGACTTAATTTCAACATGGGATAAGTTAAAAGGTTTAGGGCTGAAATTTATGACGGCACCTCCTGAAACTTATTATGAAATGTTAAAAGATCGTCTCCCTGATCATGGTGAGCCGACAGAAGAGCTGCAAAAGCGCGGTATTCTGTTAGATGGCAATACCAAAGACGGTCAGAAGAAACTGTTATTACAGATTTTCTCTGAAAATATGCTTGGACCTGTATTCTTTGAATTTATTCAACGTAAAGACGACGATGGTTTTGGTGAGGGCAACTTTAAGGCATTGTTTGAATCAATCGAACGTGACCAAATCCGCCGTGGCGTATTAGAAGCCAAATAACAAAATCGTACTCAATACAAAAAGCCAAGAATTTAATTCTTGGCTTTTTGCGATCTTTCACTAAAAAATTAACGTGTTTGTATGTATTGATTCATCGCAGCAACTTCACGTTTAAATAGTTCAAGTTTTTCACTACCCGCGTTGACAGGTAAAAACATTTCACTGTCTAATGCAACAATACAAAATTCCATTGCAAGATGCGCATTGAAAATAGGTAAACCCACAGCATTGATACCAACAAGTAAGTCACCTTGGGCAATTGCCATACCTTGTTGTAAAGTATTTTCTTTTAAAACAAGAAATTCGTCCCAATTGGTGGGTTTGACTTGACTATGGTTCAGCGTTGCTTTTTCCCATTCAGAGTGCATCAATGGTTTGATTAGCGCTTCGGGTAAATAGGAGGCAAAAACCCGCCCAGCAGCTGAATTTACTAAAGGCATGATCGAACCGACTTTGGTCACAATTGAAATCGGATGATTTGATTCAATCGACTGTACAACTAATGGGCCTTTAGGTGACCATTTGCTGATTTGAATCCCGCAACCAATTTTACTTTGTAATTCATAAATAAGGTGCTGAACAAGCTGTAAAACATCGGTGTGTTGGATACAGTTTAAACCTAAACGCCAAGCTTGATCACCAAGCGCATACTGACCACCCTCAAGTTGTTTTGCATAATTCATCCGAATCAAACTGACAAGATAACGATGTACCTTGGCTGGATGCATATCAAGTTTACTCGACAACTCTTTTAAAATAATCGGCTTATTATGTTCCAAAAGGGCATTGAGAACGGCTAAGCCCACCTCAAGTGATTGAACCCCACCAGACAACTTTTCTTCAATCATTGAATAACCCTTAATCTGTATACGATCTAGCAGTGTTGATGTGCTGTCGATATTTGATTTACATATTTAACACATAGTGCCTGAGCATTGTACAAAATAGAACTTATCTTTTTAAATGAAATCTCAAAAGAGCCTCAGTGAATGTTATCAGCATACAATTGTTTTTGAAGTGCTGCATATGATTTATTAAACAACAGGACATCATCAAAAGATCTAGACCATTAAAGTTAAGCCGATAAAAATCGGTATTGGAGTCACAACGCTTCAATACCGATTAGATCCACAATTGTCTCACAGCAATATTTTAAATGCTGATTGCTGTTATTGCTTAAGATTCAGCAAAACTAGCATTGTGTGCTGTTAATGCTGCTTAATATCGTGTTCAACTAGATCTAGGATGCCAAATCACGAATCATTCGATTAATAAACTTAGTAAGTACTAAGTTGGCTTTGGCACCCAGACATACTCAACTGAGCATGGTTATGCTCCCAACTCGTCTTCATGCAAAAAGTGAGTATGCTGAGGCGCACGTTTGGTACGGCTCCACTCATCTAGCATTTCTAATTTCATTTCTTCGGTAATTCGTGCGATTTTTGCATCTGCATGCACATCGTTATAGGTCAGTTCTAAACGATGACCATTGGGGTCAAAGAAATAAATCGAGTGGAAAATGCCGTGGTTGGTGACACCAAGAACTTTAACACCATGTGTTTCAAGATGTTCTTTTGCAATCAATAACGTATCGAGGTCTTCGACTTCAAATGCGATATGTTGAACCCATTGAGGGGTATTTTCATCACGCCCCATATCGGGTTGAGTAGGCAGTTCAAAAAATGCCAATACATTGCCTTGTCCAGCATCTAAGAATAAATGCATATACGGATCAAAGGCTTTGGTCGAAGGCACATGGTCTTCAGCAAAGGCCAAAATAAAATCCATATTGAGCATTTTTTTATACCATTCCACGGTTTCTTTGGCATCTTTACAACGATAAGCCACATGGTGAATTTTTTTAATCGCAAAGCTCATGATAAAACTCCTTTATCTTTATTCCCAATCTGGTTGTTGTTCTGGGGCTGCATTGAAGAAGGCAGGAAGGGTTAAACAGTGTTGATTAATCGACTCAATCTTTGCAAAAGCGCTTAAATCAATTTTAAAGCGTTTGGCGTTATAGACTTGAGGAATCAAACAACAGTCTGCAAATGTCGGTTGTGTACCAAAACAGAATTGCCCATTTGAATCTTGTAGTTGGGCTTCTAAGCTGTTAAAGCCCTCTACAATCCAGTGCTGGTACCAGTGTTTTTTTTGCTCGTCACTGAGACTGAGATCATTTTGTAAATACTTTAAGACTCTTAAATTATTTAACGGATGAATATCGCAGGCGATCGCTTGTGCAAAAGCACGTACTTTACTGCGCGTGACGATATTGTCAGGCAACAATGAAATTGCTGGATAACGTTCTTCCAGATATTCCAAAATACTGAGTGACTGTAAAAAGCTTTGATCTTCATCCACTAAAGTTGGAACACACTGACTTGGATTAAGTGCTTGGTAACGCTCTAGCAGTTGCTCATTCTTGACCAAATGCACGGGCTGTATTTCATAACTCAGTTGTTTGAGGTTCAGTGCAATTCGAACCCGATAAGCTGCAGAGCTACGAAAATAACTATACAGTTTCATAGCTCAAGTCTTCTGTTTGATGAAAGTTAAACTGGCGAGCTGGCAAAATGCTATTGGCAACCTCACCAAAGCCCACTCGGATCCCTGCTTTTTCACAATAGCCTTTCATCACAACACGGTCACCATCTTGTAAAAAACCACGTTTTTCGCCATTCGAGAGGGTTAGCGGTTTGGTGGTATTCCATGTCAGTTCAAGCAAACTACCATAAGCATCTTCTGTAGGACCTGAAATTGTGCCTGAACCCATCAAGTCACCGACTTGGACATTGCAACCGGCAATCGTGTGGTGGGTGAGTTGCTGTGCCATTGACCAATACATATATTTAAAGTTGGTCTGGCAAATCACATCAGCTTGTGCTGATTGAGGGCTTTGAACTTCAATACTGAGGTGAATATCATAGCTGTTGGCAATACTTTCTTCTAAATAGCAAAGTGGTTTAGGCTGTTGTTCTGGACCTTTGACTTTAAATGGTTCCAGTGCTTGCATGGTTACTACCCAAGGTGAAATTGCACTTGCAAAAGTCTTGGCGTTAAACGGGCCTAATGGTACGTATTCCCATTGTTGAATATCACGTGCCGACCAGTCATTGAGCAAAACCATACCAAAAATATGCTCCCAAGCATCTGCAATCGCGATAGGCTCACCCAATTCAGTCGCTTTACCAACGATAAAGGCGGTTTCTAATTCAAAATCGAGTTTACGTGTTGCAGAGAAAACAGGGCGTTCTTGATCTGGTAATTTGATTTGGCCAGAAGGGCGAACAATATCTTTGCCACTGACAATCACAGAGCTGGCACGACCATTATATCCCACAGGAAGTTCGCTCCAGTTTGGAAGCAACGCATTCTTAGGATCTCTAAACATGGTTCCGACATTGGTGGCATGTTCTTTGGACGAGTAGAAATCTGTATAGCCAGAGACTTGAATAGGTAAGTGCAAAGTGACTGTATTTTGCTTAAACAATGCGTTTTGGCGTAAAACCACATCATCACGAAGTGTTGGGTTTTCAGCAGAGAGTAGACTTTGTAATGTCGTACGAACCTTTTGCCAGTTGTGTTTACCCGTTTCTATAAATTTATTCAGTGTCGCTTGATTAAAACAATCTTGATGTCCATTGATCGTTAATAGTCCATGTGCCTCTAAGTGGGCAAGGTCTATGACCCAATTTCCAATGGCAACACCTACTCGTTTGGTGCCTTGGGGTGTTTCACTAAAAATACCGTAGGGCAAATTATGTATTGTGAAATCTGATTGTGAGTCGATTTCAAGAAAACAAGTTAAATGTGAGCTCATGATTTGCTTTCCTTGTCTTTAATTTTGTTAGGGGTGATCAAAATCTTTAATATATTTTCTTAAGTATTTGAAAAAACAAATAAATATAAAGTTATTTAGATGCCTTGTTCAAATGACTCAAGCAAGCTGTCAGTGTCTTATCATTTCTATCATACTGAAAATATTTAATTACGCAATACATAATTTGATTACATAATTCATAATAATTGTTATTTGTTGAATTTTCTGCTTATATGCGCGGTTATGAGAAAAGTAAATCAATTATTTTTCGATTAGATATAGGCATTTTTGATTAACTTATGATATACGTAATTTTGAATACAAAAATTACGAGACAAGGATGAGAATAATCATATGTCAAAACATGAGCAAGGAAACCTGAAACATGGTTTAAGCAATCGGCACATCCAGCTTATCGCGCTAGGTGGTGCTATTGGTACAGGATTGTTTCTGGGTATTTCGCAATCGATTAAGCTTGCAGGTCCTTCAGTCATACTCGGTTATGCGATTGCTGGATTTATTGCGTTTTTAATGATGCGACAGTTAGGTGAAATGGTGGTTCAAGAACCGGTCAGTGGTTCATTTAGTCACTTTGCCTACAAATACTGGGGCTCATTTGCAGGTTTTATGTCTGGCTGGAATTATTGGGTACTCAATGTTTTGGTATGTATGGCAGAGCTGAGCGCAATTGGTCTTTATATTCAATATTGGTGGCCTGAAATTCCGACTTGGATTTCAGCATTGGTGTTTTTTGTTTTAATCAACGGTATAAACTTATTGCATGTTAAATTTTTTGGCGAAATGGAGTTTTGGTTCTCTATCGTCAAAATTTTGGCAATCTTAGCCATGATCGGCTTTGGTTCCTACTTACTTGCAACAGGTACAGCAGGGCCACAGGCAAGCATTAGTAACCTTTGGGCATTGGGCGGGTTTTTCCCATTTGGTGTGGAAGGTTTAGTCATGGCAATGGCTGTGATTATTTTTGCCTTTGGTGGGATTGAGTTATTTGGTATTACCGCAGCAGAAGCGCGTGATCCTGATAAAACTCTGCCTAAAGCAGTCAATCAAATTATTTACCGTATTTTGATTTTCTATATTGCAACACTGTTTATCTTATTTGCACTTTTTCCATGGAACCAAATGGCAGAAGGCGGTAGTCCATTTGTAATGGTATTTGCTTCACTGGATAGTCATGGTGTTGCGACCTTACTGAATTTTGTCATCCTTACTGCAGCTGTTTCGGTGTATAACGGGACCAGTTATTGTAGTAGTCGCATGTTACTTGGTTTGGCGCAACAGGGTAATGCACCGAAGTTCCTTAAGCATATTAATAAGCGTGGTATTCCAACTAATGCGGTTTATGTTTCAGCTTTTGTTACGGTTTTATGTGTACTACTCAATTATGCATTTCCAGAAAAAGCATTTGGTTTATTGATGATGTTGGTGGTTGCTGCAATTGTGATTAACTGGGTGGTTATTTCATGGACGCATTTAAAGTTCCGTAAAGCCATGCAAACACAAGGGCAGACCACCAAGTTTCCAAGTATTGCTTATCCATTCAGTAATTATCTTTGCATTATATTTATGTTGGGTATTCTGGTGGTAATGTCATTCACCGAGAATATGCGTATTGCAGTGATGATGATTCCAGCATGGATTCTTTGTTTGATGCTTGCTTATTATCTGAAACAACGAAAGTTAAAAAATGCACAGCAAAATGTTGTGTTAAATTCTGATGTGTAGCAAAAGATTTTAATCTTTGCAAAAGGGCTAAATTGATATTTAGCCCTTTTTGCTTTTTGTGTGATTATTAACCTATACCGAGGGTATTATTCTGCTGCTTTTAAAAAATCAATCAATTGATTGATATCATCGCTTTGTAATTGTTCTCGAATTTTTAAAATCTGCTTTTCATCTAAATCATACAATTTAACTGACTGTAATTTTTCAATCTGATCCTGAGAAAACCGATATTTAATGAGTTTTGCCGGTACACCACCGACAATTGCATACGCTGGCACGTCTTGAGTAACGACTGCACCTGTAGCAACGATGGCACCTTCACCTAGCGTTACCCCTTGCATAATCATGGCACGACTGCCAATCCAACAACCATCTCCAATCACCGTATCCCCAGCGGGTAAAAAGCTACGGGTATCAAAAGGAAATGTAGAAATCCAGTCAGGGCGATGTAATTGATTGCCACCCATCATGATCACACATTCCGCCCCAAAACAAACAAAGTTACCAATATATAACTGGTCAATTGGTTTCTCTACAGTTGATGGCTTATCATGCAAATAACGCACCACGCAACGTTCAAACCCCTGATCCCAATATGCCGAATAATAAGAATAATTTCCTTTAATATGAATATTGGGATTTTTCACAGTCTTAGAAATAAACTCAAATTCGCACCAGTGTTTTACGGGGGAGTGAATAGCGTCAGTCATGGGAGTACAAAAGCTTAAGTGCAAAGGCTAGAGCGCGCATTGTAACCTTAGATTGAACTTAGATCTTGATCAGCAATTAAAAAATATTCAGTGTATTGGGTTTAAACATCAATTCTTCAGCTATTCCTTGGCTGGTATTCAAGTATTAACCTATTTTTAAATGGATCAAATGCGTGGCATGGGTATGACGAATATGATCAGCACGATGGTTAAAGTAACGATAGGTAATGTCTTTACCTGATAAATCTTCAACCACCTGATAACCCATCATTTCAACTGCATGATGCAATGCTTGCGAAGCAAACGCACCAATCAAAGGCTCTTTTAAGAAACGGGTAAACTGTGACACTGCGAAGCTACCCAAACGCTCAATACCTTGTAAGGCTTTATAATCAATCGAATAATCCATCACGACTTGGCTATTTTTGCCAGTAAAGGATGCAATGTTGTGTAAGGTTGCTAGGGTTGCTTGTGGGGTTAAATAATGGGTTGTGCCTAGCCATGAAAAAAATGCAGCTTGGGTATTTTGAAATCCACTACGTGCCAAAGCATCAGACAGTTTTTCTTTTTCAAAATCAATCCCTACAAATTCCACATTGCTTGGGAGCTCACCTGTATTACTGAGCTTTTTTAATTTTTCTAATTTGGTTCTTTGTGTATCAGGATGATCAATTTCAAATATTTTGAGTTGAGGGTATTGCTGGGCCAAGCGTAATACAAAAGAGTCTAGACCAGCGCCAACCAATACATACTGTTGAATATGATCATGTTCAATTGCATGCTTTAAAAGATCTTCCGTATAACGAGAACGCCCCACCACTTGTCCAGTCAATTTACCAAAAGTTTGATTCAACAAATTGGAATTTAACACTTTACGTAGAAGGGCGTTATTTAAAAGTAAGCGCCATTGTGAATTGGTCATTTCAAATGCATAAGGGTCAGAGAATACTGGATCGTTAGCATTTAAATGGTGATTGGCTCTAATTGCTGCTGCCGCTTCAGCAGTTTTACTTGCTCGTCCTGCTTTCATGCTCGTCCTCAATGAATTTTAATTTTTCCTCAATGTAATGCATAGAAAATATTTAACAATGGCAATTTACTTTGAACAGTTGGTGATAATTGCTAGTTTTCTTGGTGTCTATATGGCTGAGGCATCTTATTTAGCTTGGCGCAAGATCTGAGCGATGTATGGATGATGCTTGATGTTGATTAAATGGATATGCGATCAGTGTTATTTTCTAGGTGAATGCAGGGTTATTCTGATCTGACTGTCTTTAAATTTTTTTATCTATAGTCACCCTTCACTTGTATTAATAATGAGGTGGTTTGACTATATATCTTGAGTTTTTGAAAAAAATATTTGAGTCTGTTTGTCTTAGTCAATCATTGATGACTGAATATATAAGTGATTCGTTTTTTGTTATTCATTTTATATATTTAGCCCAATAAAAAGGGCTGAATCATCAGCCCTAGTATGTGTTAAATATATTCAACACTCACCACTTCATATTCCACTTCACCCTGTGGTGTGGTGATTTTGGCTTCGTCGCCTTCATTCTTACCAAGAAGACCACGCGCAATAGGTGAGTTCACTGAGATCTTATTGATCTTAAAGTCAGCTTCATCATCACCTACAATTTTATAGGTTTTCTTTTCTTCAGTATCCAAATTCTCAATGGTTACTGTCACACCAAAAACCACACGACCTGTTTGTTCAAGTCCTTTAACATCAATTACTTGGCAAGCACCAAGTTTACCTTCGATGTCTTGAATACGACCTTCACAAAAACCTTGTTGCTCGCGCGCTGCATGGTATTCTGCGTTTTCTTTTAAATCCCCATGTTCACGTGCTTCTGCAATTGCAGCAATAATACGTGGACGATCAACAGATTTTAGCTGTTGCAATTCTTTCTCTAAGGCGACCTTGCCTTCAGGAGTCATAGGATAACGTTGCATTGTTGTCCCTCAGTTCAGTATTTTAAAAATACAGGTTTATAAAATGAAAAAAGCCCGCCACCGATAAGATGGCGGGACTTATCGGAAACGAATTAACCTAGTGTTTGCAAATCTTGCAAGCGATATACATCCATTGGCAATTTAATTGCTAAAGCTTGGCATACAGCATCAGCACCATTCAAGGTTGTTGTGTAATACACTTTACCTTGAAGCGCAGAGCGACGGATTGAGAATGAATCCTGCTGAGCTTGTTTACCTTCTGTAGTATTGATAATGAGGTGAATCTCGCCATTTTTCAAGCGGTCGACAATATTTGGGCGACCTTCTGTTACTTTATTCACACGTTCACATTCAATACCAGCTTCTTTAATGACATCATAAGTACCGCCAGTTGCGATAATTTTGAAGCCTAAATCAACCAATTGTTTCGCAATACCCGCGGCACGAGGTTTATCTGAATGACGTACTGAAATAAATACGTGCTTCACTTCACCTTCAGTTGGTTTACCCGGTAAGCGATCATTAGAGCCTAACACAGCTTTATAGAAAGCTTCACCAAAAGTTGTACCAACACCCATCACTTCACCAGTAGATTTCATTTCTGGTCCAAGGATCGGGTCTACACCTGGGAATTTGTTGAACGGGAATACTGCTTCTTTCACAGCAAAATGCGTTGGGATAATTTCTTTTGTGAATCCTTGAGATTCTAAAGATTGACCCGCCATACAACGTGCTGCAACTTTTGCTAATGATTCGCCGATACATTTAGAAACGAACGGTACTGTACGAGACGCACGTGGATTCACTTCAAGAATATAAACGTCATTACCTTTAACAGCAAACTGTACGTTCATCAAGCCAATCACACCAAGCTCTTTCGCCATAGCAACGGTTTGACGACGCATTTCATCCTGAATCTCTTGAGAAAGAGAGTAAGGTGGAATCGAACATGCTGAGTCACCAGAGTGAATACCTGCTTGTTCAATATGCTGCATAATACCGCCGATCACCACATCTTTGCCGTCAGACACACAGTCAACATCGACTTCTGTTGCATCATCAAGGAAATGGTCAAGCAGTACAGGTGCTTCGTTAGACGCTTGTACAGCATCACGCAAGTAACGTTTAAGTTCGTCGTCGTTGTATACGATTTCCATCGCACGACCACCAAGGACATAAGATGGACGTACAACCAACGGATAACCCACTTTAGATGCTTCAGCCATACCTTCTTCAGCAGATTTAACAATGCTGTTGCTTGGTTGACGAAGATTCAAACGTTGAATCATCTGTTGGAAACGTTCACGATCTTCTGCACGGTCAATCGCATCTGGAGACGTACCGATAATTGGTGCACCTGCTTCTTCTAAAGCACGAGCCAATTTCAAAGGTGTTTGACCGCCGTACTGTACGATAATACCTTTTGGTTTTTCTGTACGTACGATTTCTAAAACATCTTCTAAAGTGATCGGCTCGAAGTACAAACGATCAGATGTGTCATAGTCAGTTGAAACCGTTTCAGGGTTACAGTTGACCATAATGGTTTCATAACCATCTTCACGCATTGCAAGGGCAGCGTGAACGCAGCAATAATCGAACTCAATCCCTTGACCAATACGGTTAGGACCACCACCGATTACCATGATCTTGTCACGGTTAGATGGATTCGCTTCACATTCGTCATCATAAGTTGAGTACATGTAAGCAGTATCTGACTCGAACTCAGCTGCACAGGTATCTACACGTTTGTAAACAGGGTATACACCCAAGTTCCAACGGTGCTTACGGAATTGCTTTTGCGAAATGCCCATCAAGTCTGCAATACGTAAATCAGATAAACCTTTACGTTTAAATGCACGGATATTGTCAGCGTTCAAATCACCAAAACCTAAAGTTTTGATTTGCTCTTCAGACTGAATGATGTCTTGGATTTGAATCAAGAACCAACGATCGATATTGGTTGCAGCAAATACTTCATCTAATGTGAAGCCATGACGGAATGCGTCAGCAACATACCAAATACGCTCAGGACCTGGCACTTTAAGCTCTACCAAGATTTTATCTTTCGCGCCTTCAGTACCCACCGCAATTTTCTCATCGAAACCACAAGCACCGACTTCAAGACCACGAAGTGCCTTTTGTACAGATTCTTGGAAGTTACGACCAATTGCCATGACTTCACCCACAGATTTCATCTGTGTAGTGAGTGTTGCATCAGCTTGTGGGAATTTCTCGAAGTTAAAACGAGGAATCTTGGTTACAACATAGTCGATTGCAGGTTCAAATGACGCAGGCGTTGTACCGCCAGTGATGTCATTTTTCAATTCATCAAGGGTATAACCCACTGCAAGTTTTGCTGCAATTTTGGCAATAGGGAAACCTGTTGCTTTAGACGCAAGCGCAGAAGAACGAGATACACGAGGGTTCATCTCGATCACAACCATACGGCCATCTTTCGGGTTGATACCGAACTGAACGTTTGATCCGCCTGTCTCTACACCAATTTCACGTAGCACTGCTAAAGAAGCATTACGCAGTAATTGGAACTCTTTATCTGTCAGAGTTTGTGCAGGTGCAACAGTAATGGAGTCACCTGTATGCACACCCATTGGATCGAAGTTTTCAATGGTACATACAATGATACAGTTGTCGTTTTTATCACGAACAACTTCCATTTCATATTCTTTCCAGCCAATTAATGATTCATCAATCAATAATTGTTTGGTTGGAGAAAGATCAAAACCGCGTTCACAGATTTCAATGAATTCTTCTTTGTTATAGGCGATACCACCACCTGAACCACCCATCGTAAATGATGGGCGGATAATCACAGGGAAGCCGAAACGGGCTTGAATTTCAAGCGCATGTTCCATGCTTTCTGCAACATCAGCACGTGGGCATTCCAAACCAATTTTGCGCATTGCGATATCGAAAAGTTTGCGATCTTCCGCTTTTTCGATGGCTTCTTTGGTCGCACCAATCAATTCAACATTGTATTTTTCTAAAATACCGTTGGCATCAAGTGCCAATGCACAGTTTAATGCCGTTTGACCACCCATTGTTGGAAGAACCGCATCTGGGCGTTCTTTCTCAATGATTTGTGCAACAGTTTGCCACGTAATCGGTTCGATATACGTTGCATCTGCCATAGTCGGGTCAGTCATAATGGTGGCTGGGTTAGAGTTCACCAAAATAACACGGTAGCCTTCTTCACGAAGGGCTTTACATGCTTGCGCACCTGAGTAATCGAACTCACATGCTTGCCCGATGACAATCGGACCCGCACCAATAATTAAGATGCTTTTAATGTCTGTACGTTTAGCCATGATCGCTTCCTTAATTACTTCTTAGATGCTTCAATAAGTTCGATGAAATGATCGAACAATGGGGCACAGTCATGTGGACCAGGGCTTGCTTCAGGGTGACCTTGGAAGCTAAACGCAGGTTTATCTGTACGATGAATACCTTGTAAGGTTTGATCGAACAAAGATTTATGCGTAGCTTTGAGGTTTGCAGGTAAAGTTTCTGCATCTACTGCGAAGCCATGGTTTTGAGAAGTAATCATCACTGTACCATTTTCAAGGTTCTGTACAGGATGGTTTGCACCGTGGTGACCATGTGGCATTTTCACAGTTCTAGCGCCAGAAGCTAAAGCTAGAATTTGATGACCCAAACAAATACCGAAAACAGGTAGGTTTGTGGTTTCAACAATGGTTTTTACTGCTGCAATTGCATAATCACATGCTGCTGGATCGCCAGGTCCATTTGACAAAAATACGCCATCTGGGTTTAACGCCAATACTTTTTCAGCAGGTGTTTGTGCAGGAACAACAGTTAATTTACATCCGCGGTCTGCAAGCATACGTAAGATGTTGGTTTTGACACCGTAATCGTATGCAACAACATGAAATTTTGCTTCTGGTTGAGAAAAGCCTTGGCCCAATGTCCATGAGCCTTCGGTCCATTCAAAACCTTCTGGGTCACAACATTCTTTCGCAAGGTCTAAACCATCTAGACCACCAAAGGCACGTGCTTTTGCAATAGCTTCTTCTTCAGTAATATTATCGCCGGCAAGAATGCATCCGTTTTGTGCGCCTTTGTCACGTAAAATACGTGTCAATTTACGAGTATCGATATCTGCAATGGCAACGACATTATGTTGTTGTAAATATTCGCCAAGAGACTGAGTAGCTCGGAAATTGCTGTGTAATAACGGTAGGTCACGAATGATTAAACCATTCGCCCAAACTTTATGAATTCGACCTGATTCAGCGTCTTCTTCATTACAACCAGTATTACCGATATGAGGATAAGTTAAAGTTACAAGTTGCTGTGCATAACTAGGGTCGGTCAAAATTTCTTGATAACCAGTCATGGCAGTGTTAAAAACGACTTCACCAGTCGTACTTCCCGTAGCGCCGATCGATGTACCTTTAAAAACAGTACCGTCAGCAAGGGCTAAAATGGCGGGGGTGCTCAAACCATAGCTCCTGAACTAAAACCACAAAAATAGGGCTGTAAAAAAGCGAGTAGACGAAAAAAAAGGAAGGCTTACTAAATCCTACCCTCCTCTTGTCTGCTCGCTTGTAACTTAACAGCGCATTATACGCATGAGCCTCTCGAAAGTCTATTTTATTTCGAGGGATAATCTAAGATAAATACCTTGCTATTTAGCATTAATTCTGCTTTTAAAGTGAATTGTTTGAAATTGTAAGTATTTAAATATTGTCAGACAAATCAAAATCTAAAATTTATCCTTTCAATGTATCTTATTGACTCACATTCCAGGGGGAATCAATATGACTATATCTAAAGAAACTGTTACAAATAAAGTAACAAAAGAGACTGCGGCTTTGAAAGAAGTTGTAACTGAAACTACAGAAAGTTTAGAGAAGTTAGGTAAAGAAGCACAGCAAAAAGTTGCTGAAGCGGTTACCGAAACTAAAACTAAACTTGAAGCAGAATCAGAGCAATTAACTGAGCAAGTTCAAGATCAAGTACAAAACTTTAAACAAGATTTGGTGCAACGTCTTGATGTGATCAAATCACAATTTTCAACTTCACAAAAAGATTTGGTTGAATTGGCTGATTTCTTAAAATCTGAATTAAGCATTTTAGTGAAAGAGTTAACTGAAGTTGGTAAAGAAATTCGTGAAGATGTTTCACAAATTTCGAGCAAACATAAAGTACAGTTAACTGAAACTTTAAAGCGTTCAAAAGATCATACTTTAGAAGTTTGGAATAAAGTAACAACAAAACAATAAGATATGTAAAGCTTATGTTTTGAGGAAAGCCATTTTTAAGAAAAATGGCAATAAAAAAGTGAGGCTAGTTGCCTCACTTTTTTATTTTCAATCACAGTTTACATAAGCGTATTTTAAAATGTATGTAACCAATCACGTTTATTGTGAAAGTCGGCCTGTTGGCCACTGTGTTGCATGGCAAAGAAATGTTGACCTTGCGTGGTATTTAAAACAGCGCTTAAACCTAAAAATAAGTCTGACCATTTTAATTTATTGGCAAGCATGAACTCGCTAAGATCTATGCTGACATTTAATCCATAATGCGTACGCTTTAACTGATTTAATTCAATGTCATAAGCAGCGACTGGCGGCATATTTTCAGGATAACGATATTCTTCAAATTGGTAAGCTTGCCAAGCTTGAGAAGGGGATAGATTAATTTCACGATAATAATCTTCACCTTGCACACCAATAAAAATCTCAAAACAGGTATTTTCCCAAAGGAAATCCTGACGTGGATTTGCTGTAACCAGTTCAGGATAAATTATGAATTGATTGGGATCTCTTAACCAATAACCGACATTGAGTGTATATGGGCTAATTTGTTCAATCGCACCAACTAGGGAGATACTTTGAAAACGACGATCAAATGCATTCAGTTCGAAACTTGCCATGAAAATAAATCTTAATTTGAAAGATGAGCGTGGCGAACTAAATTAGACAATTTTGGATTTTGTTTCGCAGCTTTTTTATAAAGCAATGCAATTTTACCAATTGTTTGAACAACTTCCGCACCAGTGACATTGGCAATTTCAGTAATCGTTGCAGCACGTGCTTCGCGGTCTTCACCTGTAACCTTGACTTTAATTAACTCGTGATCATTTAAAGCACGGTTTAATTCTTCAACGACACTTTCAGTCAAGCCTTTATCGCCAAGCATTACAACAGGGTTTAACGCATGTCCGATTTGACGTAAACGTTTACGTTCTTGGATAGATAGAGCCGCCATAAAAGATAACCTAATTTTAGAAACGACTTAGTATAACAAAAGCCATATCACTACGCTGTAAATTCTGTAGAAATAATCGATGAAGCTTATTCAAAAAAACATATCAATATCTGTCGATTTAAATCAATATGAATACTGCAATGAGAATTTTTTTCACGTACAATCAGAAGTTAGTTATCGGTTTAGATCAAGAGAGTTATGGCTACACGCATTACCAACCAGAAGTTATCCAAAAGTAGTCGTGCGTGGATGAGAGAGCATTTAGATGACCCTTTTGTGAAAAAAGCACAAAAAGAAGGTTACCGCGCTCGTGCTGCATATAAACTTCTTGAAATTCAAGAAAAACACAAAATGATTAAACCAGGGATGACCGTGGTTGACTTGGGTGCTGCGCCAGGAAGTTGGTCGCAAATCGCAGGTAAACTGGTTGGTGATAAAGGTTTAGTGATTGCTTCAGATATTTTAGAAATGGATGCTTTACCTGATGTTACTTTCTTACAAGGTGACTTTAGAGAAGAAGAAGTTTTCGAAAAATTGTTAAATATTTTAAATGGACGCACTGTAGACGTTGTAATTTCAGATATGGCCCCCAATACATCAGGTAATAGGGCTGTAGATCAACCTCGCCAGATTTACTTGTGTGAACTTGCGTTAGATTTTGCCAACAAGGTTCTTGGACCAAAAGGGCAGTTTTTAGTTAAAGTTTTCCAAGGAACTGGTTTTGATGAGTTCCGAAAGCAAGTCGTGGATAGTTTTGATGTGTTAAAAACAGCAAAACCAGCTGCTTCACGTGCACGTTCAAAAGAAGTTTTTTTAATTGGACAGGGCCGTAAAAAAGTTTCGCAATAGCTGGTGTTTTTGAGGTATGTTCATTCTTCGTAATGAATTGCCAACAAATGCTTGCCAAGTTGTTAAAAATTGTGCATTTTGTACCTTTTTAACCTTTATTGCGAAATTCATTACTCGCTTTTTGTTACGATCAAGCAAGATTGAGCCTGATCAAAATAGTTATATATGGGAATAAAGCTTTGAGCGATTACTTCAAAAATGCCGTATTGTGGCTGGTCATACTGGGTGTGCTGATCTTAATCTTCAGCAATCTCAGTGACCGCAGTAAGCCTTCTGCGATGAATTATTCAGAATTCGTCACAGCGGTGAATGCTGGTCAAATTAGTAAAGTCACAATTGATGGTGAAAGAATAAGCGGCGAAAAAAAGAACGGTTCGAACTTTGAAAGTATTCGCCCAGCAGTTCAAGATCCTGAATTGATGCCTACACTCATCAAAAATAACGTTGTTGTTGAAGGTACTGCACCTCAACGTCAAGGTTTATTGATGCAACTTCTCATCGCAAGCTTTCCTGTGCTTTTAATTATTTTATTGTTCATGTTCTTTATGCGTAACATGGGTGGTGGTGCAGGCGGTAAAAATGGTCCAATGAGTTTTGGTAAATCTAAAGCAAAAATGCTTTCAGAAGACCAAATCAAAGTGACCTTTACCGATGTTGCTGGTTGTGATGAAGCAAAACAAGAAGTTGTGGAAATCGTTGATTTCTTGAAAGACCCTGCAAAATTCAAACGCTTAGGGGCAACAATTCCTAAAGGCGTATTGATGGTTGGTCCTCCAGGTACAGGTAAAACTTTACTTGCGAAAGCGATTGCTGGTGAAGCCAAAGTTCCATTCTTTAGTATTTCAGGTTCTGACTTCGTTGAAATGTTCGTTGGTGTTGGTGCATCTCGTGTGCGTGACATGTTCGAACAGGCGAAACGCCATGCACCATGTATCATCTTTATTGATGAGATTGATGCAGTCGGTCGTCATCGTGGTTCAGGTACAGGTGGTGGTCATGATGAACGTGAACAAACACTCAACCAAATGCTTGTTGAAATGGATGGTTTCGAAGGTAATGAAGGGATTATCGTCATTGCTGCAACAAACCGTGCGGATGTACTGGATAAAGCATTACTTCGTCCGGGGCGTTTCGACCGACAAGTGATGGTGGGTCTGCCAGATATTAAAGGTCGTGAACAGATCTTGGCCGTGCATTTGAAGAAACTTCCTTCGGTAACAGGTGTTGATCTTAAAGTATTGGCACGTGGTACACCTGGTTTCTCTGGTGCGCAATTGGCGAATCTTGTAAATGAAGCTGCATTGTTTGCTGCTCGTCGTAACAAGAACACCGTCGATATGCATGACTTTGAAGATGCAAAAGATAAGATCTACATGGGCCCTGAACGTAAGTCGATGGTGATCCGTGAAGAAGAACGTCGCGCGACTGCTTATCATGAAGCAGGTCATGCCATTGTTGCAGAAATTCTTCCAGGGACTGACCCTGTGCATAAAGTAACAATTATGCCACGTGGTTGGGCTTTGGGTGTAACTTGGCAGTTGCCAGAACATGATCAAACTAGCCATTACAAGTCTAAGATGTTGAATGAACTTTCAATCTTATTCGGTGGTCGTATTGCTGAAGAAGTTTTCATTGATCAAATGTCAACGGGTGCGTCTAACGACTTTGAGCGTGCAACCAAAATGGCACGTGCGATGGTGACCAAGTATGGTATGTCAGACAAAATGGGCGTGATGGTCTATGAAGATGAAAACCAGAATGGTTTCTTCGGAAATGTCGGTAGCCGTACGATTTCTGAAGCAACACAACAACAGGTTGACCAAGAAGTACGTCGTATCTTGGATGAACAGTATCGTGTTGCGCGTGATATCCTTGAAAATAACAAAGATATTGCACATGCAATGGTAAAAGCCTTGATGGAATGGGAAACGATTGATCGTGATCAAATCCGTGACATCATGGAAGGTCGTGATCCTCAGCCACCTAAGGTTTATGTGGCTGAAAATCCAGTGCTTGATGTAACACCTACAGATGGTCCATCAACACCACCACCATTACCAGCAACCTGATCAGTCAGTGAATAAACAAGAGCCTCAATCGAGGCTCTTTTTTTATACGAAAAAATTCACAGATGAAAAAAAATCACTGTGCTATTGATTTGAATTGTTAAACTAGCCTGAATTGAATACGGAGAATTGACATGCAACTGATGCCACTACCCAAGCAAATTTTGCAATGTGGGCGTTTAAGTCTGGATTTATCACAAGCACATGTCATGGGTATCTTGAATGTCACTCCTGATTCATTTAGCGATGGTGGGAAGCATGATCAAAAAGATCAAGCTGTTGCTTATGCCAAGCAAATGATTGCTGATGGTGCGACAGTGATTGATGTTGGCGGTGAATCTACACGCCCGGGTGCATCTGTAGTCGAGATTGCCGAAGAAATACGTCGTGTTGTTCCTGTGGTTGCTGAATTAGCCAAATTGGATGTCATTATTTCAATAGATACCTCACAGCCCGGAGTCATTCGTGAGGCGGTTAAGGCTGGTGCACATATTTGGAATGATGTCCGTGCCTTAACTCGTCCACATGCCTTAGAGACTGCTGCAGAGCTCAATATCCCTGTGATTATTATGCATATGCGAGGCGAGCCAACCACAATGAATCATCTTGACCAGTATGAAGATGTTACTCAAGAGGTAATTGCTGAATTACAGCAACGCGTAGATGATGCACTACAGGCAGGAATTCACCCTAAAAATATCATGATAGATCCTGGTTTTGGTTTTGCTAAAAATGCGCAACAAAATTTAAAGCTTCTCAATGAGTTTTATCAACTGAACAACATGGGTTATCCAATTTTATCAGCCTTATCACGTAAGCGCTTCATTGGTGAAGCTTTAGATGGTGCAGATGCCAATCATCGTGCTGTAGGTAGTGTTGCTGCACACTTGCTCAGTATTCAACAAGGCGCGTGTATGGTGCGTGCACATGATGTAAAAGCAATGTCGGATGCAATTAAAGTATGGCAAGCCATGCGCTCTGCAATTTAATGATGAATGATCAATAGCCTCTAATATTGTTTGATCTTTTTTTTAAATTTAGATCATCTACATCTGAAAAATTAATCAGTTAAATTGCCTGATCAATTTGGTGAATTGTATGGTTTGTGTTATATAAGCGCGTGAATTGCTGTTTTATTTTAGGTTGCAATGTTTAACGATCTACTTCTCCCAATGTTCGATGATGAATATTATCCAGATATTCTAGTTGCTGAGGTTAAGCAACTTATTGAAAATTTTGCTAAAAAAGTGGTAAAAACCAGCTTCAGTGATGCAGAAATTTATTCTATGGCAAAACTGACTGTGACTGAAATTAATGAAATGAAGCCACAGTTTGAGGATCTTGATTCTTCTTTGGATGGTACTGCAGCAGATTATATTGCTGAAGCAATGATGATGGTGGTACAAGACCAAGGGTATCTTGATATTGAAATGGAAGAGCTTGTTGCAAATAGAGAGTGGTAAGCCACTCTCTTTTTTTGCTATCGATTTTTAGAGATAAATAGGGGAGAGAGCTTAATTCCTTACTTATTTACGATACTTATTAAGCTGATTTTTTCGATAAAAACATAAATATGTATTAATTTTAAACATTTAAATATCAATTGCTTAAAGTATGATCATTGGTGTGTTTCAATGCTTGACGTAGGGTAGATAACTTTAGATAATGCGCACACAGTTTATGGCTATGTAGCTCAGTTGGTTAGAGCACCGCACTCATAATGCGGGGGTCACAGGTTCAAGTCCCGTCATAGCCACCATTTTTATAGACCATGCTCACTGCATGGTCTCTTTTTTTGTGCATCATCAAAAGATTAGTAGATACAGATAAAAATTATCATCATGTATGAATATTTAGAACACTGAAAAAATCCAGTTGAATATTTGATTAAGCTTTTTCTGCTAAATAATTTTCTATAAATCTTTGTGTTTGCGTGTCAAGGTAGAATGGCGCAATCAAGGATTGAATGATCTCATCCAATAAGCCATGTTGATCCAAAGCACCTAGTGTATGTGGAATAAAGCGATCTGCTTCGATAAATAAATCGTTTTGATCTAAGCCAACAGAGTGTAGTAATTCTTGTAAGCTATATTCGCCAAAGTATTCATGAAATGCTTCGACAACATTTAAAATGACCTGTTGCATATATTCTGTTTGACGTAATTCTTTCCAAGTTTCATAAACAAGAATAAAGAATTCCTCAAAATCAATGGATTGAACTTGAGAGAAAGCCTCTTTTAATGAGCGTTGCTTAACTTCATTCCAAACATGTGTAGCGATATCTGCCAGGTCTTCATTAGGCAGTAGAATGATATTGCTGAGTTGGCTACGGATAGCAGTTGCGAGTTGTTGTTCTAATTTAAGCTCAATATTGTGTTGTTGATCTTGAATAAAGCTGATGACTTTAGCGCCAATACGGTTATGTTTCACTGTGTATTGACGTAGCTGGTTGAGCCAAGGGGTGTTGCTTTCTAAAATCTGATTGGCAAGCTGTAGGCTAACCTGTTGAATCTGCGGGTTGTGCTGTAAGTTTTCTTGAATATAGTCTCTTAATTGTTCTAATTCTAAGATTTTAAACATCCACAGTTCAAAAGATTCATCTGAGAGTAGATCATTGAAAATGGTTTGACTATGAATGGCATATTGATGAATTTTTTGAGCGACGACACCGATAAATTCAAGAATATCTGCGCCTAAATTCAATTCAAAAGCATATTTTTGCACTACAGACTGGAGTTGCTCAAGTTGAATCACATTTTTTAAAAGGATTTTGTCTGCATTTTGATAGGTTTGGGAAATAAAATTTTGAATAAATTGCGGATTTTTTTGATCTAAGAGTTGTTTTTTAATAAAGCGAACTTGCTCAAGCAATAATGCTTGAGCAAGTTCCTGAGCAAAGCTCGAAGGTGGAGGTGAATTATTCACATTCACGAGGCTTATACACCTGCTTTCCAGCCATTTACAATCGGATAACGGCGTTCACGGCTAAATGCGCGTGAGCTAATACGTGGTCCAATTGAACCTTGACGACGTTTGTATTCATTGCGGTCGACAAGCTGAATGACTTTTTCCACGATTGCACGTTCAAAACCTTTGGCAATGATGTCTTCTTGGCTTTGTTCTTCCTCAATATATGCATATAGAATGGCATCAAGTACATCATAAGCAGGTAAAGAGTCTTGGTCTTTTTGATCAGGACGAAGTTCTGCTGATGGTGGACGAGAAATAACCCGTTCAGGAATCACAGGCGTTTCAGAAATACTGTTACGGTACTTAGCCAATTCAAAAACAATAGTTTTATAAACATCTTTGAGTACAGCAAAACCACCTACCATATCGCCATACAGTGTGCAATAACCGACAGAAAGCTCAGACTTATTGCCTGTTGCTAGCACAAGGTTACCAAACTTATTGGACAAGCCCATAAGCAATGTACCACGTGCACGCGCTTGAAGGTTTTCTTCGGTTGTATCCGCAGGTGAGTTACCAAAGAATGGGAATAAGGTTTGCATAAAGCTATTTACGATAGGATGAATTTCAGCAAAACCAAAAGTAACACCCATACGTTTTGCTTGTTCAGTTGCATCTTCCACACTAATTTGTGATGTGTAGGTATAAGGCATCATCACGGCTTGAACTTTATCTGCGCCAATCGCATCAACTGCAATTGCCAAGGTTAAAGCTGAGTCGATACCGCCCGATAGTCCTAAAATCACACCAGGGAAACCAGAGCGTTGTACATAGTCGCGTGTTGCTAAAACCAAAGCTTGATAGATCTCAGCCATAGTGTTTAATGCTGGTGCAGCTTCAACCACTTGATAGGTTTTGTTTTCTATTTGGTAGTCAGCAAAGTAGAGATCTTCTTTAAAGCTTGGTGCTTGTAACGCAACTTCACCTGAATGGTTAATAACAAAACTGGTCCCATCAAAAATGAGATCATCTTGACCGCCCACTTGGTTGATATAAACCACATTGAGATGGAGCTGTTTTGCCAACTCTTTTAATGTTTCGATACGATGTTGCGGTTTGCCGACTTCATAAGGTGAAGCATTCAAGACCAAAACACTTTCCACATTGAGTTGAGCAAGCTGTTGAACTGTATTTAAAGACCATACATCTTCGCAAATCAGGACCCCGAACTTATGACCTAAGTACTCAAATACAAGATGTTGATGTCCCTCATTAAAATAACGCTTTTCATCAAAAACGCTGTAATTAGGAAGATTTTGTTTGTTGTAGACCCCTAAAACTTGTCCATCTTTCATCACTGCAGCAGCATTGTAGCGTTGACCATCGTCTGTAAGATTGGCAAAACCAAATACCATCACGATGTCTTTAACAGTAGACAGTTTCTCGAAAGCTTGTGCAGTACGCTTTGCTAGGCTTGGGCGTAAAAGCAAATCTTCGGCAGGGTAACCGATTATAGAAAGTTCAGGGAAAACAACAATTTCAGCATTCTGTTTTTTTGCATCATTGGCTTGTTCAATCATTTTTTGAACGTTCGACTCAATATCACCAATGAATGGAGAGAATTGCGCGAGAGCAATTTTAAAACTTTTCATTTAAACCAAATCCTATTCCAATAGGGTAATTTATACACAAGTTGTTGATTTTTAAAATGTAGTTATTCAACATATGTGTATAGATATCACAGAAATTGCCAAAGGGCGAAACTATAAAATCATTAAAAAATCATCAAAATCTTTATTTTCTTGCAAGGCAAAAATTTCAGACATTGAGTATTTTAACTAAAAAAACGTCAGAAGCTAGTAATTCATCAAGTTTATTCAATACACCATCAATGACCTCATGAATTTAGTGTATTTTTTTTATAGAAACTAGTGATTTTTCATTATTTTTTGAATTTTATATTGGAAAGGATTAGCTTTAATTTATTTTTGTGAAATACATCACTTAAATTGTTTAAATTAGCATCAAAACAAGGGACTTAAATAGAATGATTGACTGCATTTTTATCCAGAATAATATTTTCAATTCGATTTAAATAAATATCTTTGGCAATATCGCCTTGTTGCTCAATATTGTAATCGAAATAAGCTTTTCCTTGAATGAGGGTGTAGCGATAAGGGTTATATTTACCAAAACTCAGGTAAAGTGCGGACTGTAAAATCGCCCCCTTCAGTAATACATTTTCATGACGCTGATATTGATAAATATGGGCCATTTCATGAATAAAAACAGCTTGATAACCCAAGCTCATACAGGAAAAGTCTTCACAATAGTCTGCATCTTTTAAGTGAATATAACCATTGGGCGCCATCAAAATACCAACAGGCTGCCACGGTAAATAAGGATGATTCATCACCTTGACTTGGCTGTAGTCAATTAAATCTCCAAATACACTTTGGCTAATACGAATTTCACCCTCCGTCAATTTACGATACTTGAATTGATCCAATTGAAGAAGCTGTACAAAGCGCCAAATGAAATTGAACATTGTTTTATTTTGTGCTGTGTAAAAAGTACATCATGAAGTTTAGCACTGATTCAGTGTGACCCAAAGATTAACTGTGGCCCAGATACACCACGATAAAAAAGCTCTCTATTGTTATATGTGCTGACATGAACCTTTTCTTGTTGCCTGATTTCAGTAATGTAGAGCATCCGTGGTTAAGGGTTGGCATACCTAAGATTTAAATCATGATTTAAGCCAAAGCTGATGACTTGTCCGCAAAGGTCATTATTTATCAGTAGAGGCAAGCTCAGGCCTTATTTGTCAGACACTTTATTGAATAGTCATAAATTGCCAATGGATTGACCTGAAATGTCAGTGGTATTTGAATCCAGATGACTTACTTTTCCAACATAAATAGGATTTTTTTACTTGAAATGTGAATTTGAACTGGTTTTCAGTCAAATCCTTGATCCCTAAATAAACAATAGGTGCTTCATATGTTACTTGCTAAGCCTGTCAAAAAAGTGTTTGCAAAAGCTTTTCCAAGTCGATTGCCTAATTTAAAAGATCAGATTGCGAATATCCCGATTCGTCACTTCAATTTTAAATTTAGCCCGGATGAGTTGGATGTTAAATTTTTTATGCAAAAAGAGTGGGCGACTGCTTATTTTGCCGCACTGTCAATTTTTTTGACCTATGGTGAAGAGTTGGTGATCGAAACCGCACGACATCATCGTGATCAAATACAAGACCCTGTTTTAAAACAGCGTCTAACCAGTTTGATTGGGCAAGAGGCAATTCACTCAAAAGTCCATGAAGAATACAATGAAACCATGATTCCAAATAATTTGCCTGTACAGTTATATCGGTTTTTAGCAGAACAGGTTTTTAATCATACTTTTTTAAAATTCCCACAACCTTTAAAGCTTTCAATGATGGCTGGGATTGAGCATTTCACCGCTGTCTTTGCTCAATATGCCATGACGCATCAAGACATCTTTAATCATTCTCTTGATGAAAAAACACGTGCTTTATGGTTATGGCATATGCTGGAAGAGTCTGAGCATAAAGATATTGCTTATGATACTTATCAAGTGCTTTCTGCAAATTATCCATTACGAATTTCAGGATTCTTTATTGCGTTGATTACTTTGGGTCTAGGCGTAGGTGCTGGCGCATTGATGTTGCCATTTTTACGACGTCCAATGAATAGCTTTAGTCTAAGTTTTTGGAAAGAGGCAAAGGGCAGTTGGGATTTATTATTTAGTCGAGACAATGGTGTTTTTGGTAGCAGTTTAGGCCATATTTTTGATTATTTGCGTCCAGACTTTCATCCTAATGATCATGATACAACTGAGCTTTTAGAATATTTCAAAAAAGAATTACTTGATCCTGAAACAGGCACACTCACCCCTTATTTTGTTAAAGCGTTTACCCCTGCTTTACGGATGTAATTTTATTCAATCTTAGCATTCAAATTTTCTATTCAATATAAAAACGATGTTGTAGATCGATACTGAGCTTTTCCATCAATTTTTGAAGGAAAAGCTTTTTTTTAAAAGCTGTGATTTTAACCAAGCACTTTATAAAAATTGTTTTTAAGGGACATTCTTTATCAGTGGAGGCAACTCTTAAAAGTGATTGTCTGACAATTATCTAAGGTTGTCATAATTTGCAAACCGAATGAATGCATGTGCCAATGGTAATTGACAAAGCATGTCGTAATTTTTAGCCATCAAAGTAGAGTTTTTACTCAAAAGGCGATCTGTAGCTCATCAGCGTAAAGACGATGAAATGGATTGCCATATTAAATGAATAAAGAGTACCAGCTATGTTCGCTAAGCCAATTAAGAAAGCCGTTGCTAAAGTTTTTGCTGCGGCACCATTCAGTCTGGAAAATCAAACGCCGATTATTCCAATTCGTCATATGAAGTTTGATTTTGATCCAGCGCAAGTAGATCACCGATTTTATATGGATGCAGAATTGGCAAGTGCATATTTTGCGTCATTGTCGATTTTCTTAACTCGTGGTGAAGATCTTGTGATTGATACTGCTCGTTATCATCGTGATTTCATTACTGATCCATTATTGAAGCAACGTGTTACTTCATTGATTGGTCAAGAGGCGATTCATTCAAAAATGCATGAAGAGTTAAATGACGCTTATTTAATTCGTGATTTGCCAGTAAAGCTGTTTCGTACTTGGGCTGGCTGGGCGTTTGAATATGGGTTTGAGCGTCTTCCACAACCGATGAAATTGTCGTTGATGGCTGGTATCGAACATTTTACTGCGGTACTTGCAGAATACATGATGAATCATGAAGAAGTGTTCTTCCGTTCGCAAGATGAAAAACAACGGGCAATCTGGATGTGGCATATGCTTGAAGAATCAGAGCATAAGGATATTGCTTTCGATGTGTTTCAAGAATTATCCAATAACTATTTATTACGTATTGCTGGATTCTTTCCCGCATTGATCACGATTTTGGTGCTGATTTCAGCTGCATCATTTTTAGTTCCTTTTTATCGCAATCCTAAGAACCTGATTAGCTTACGTTATTGGAAAGAGATTCCATATAATTTTCGCCTGATCTTTGGCTTAAAAGATGGTGTTTACGGCAGTAGCTTTAAACATATTTTTGATTATCTTCGTCCCGATTTTCATCCAAATGATCATGATACATCTGAATTTTTGGACTATTACAAAGAGAAACTGCTGAATCCAAAGACAGGTCTTCTTACGCCATATTTGACGAAAGAATTTTATCCTGCATTGCGTTCATAAAAACCTAAAAGAGATGGATTTAAAGTTTATGGGTATTTTTTCTAAAAAAGTTAAGCCGAGCCAAAATGCTTATGCGGTCGTGACTGGCGCAGGCAGTGGCATTGGACGTAGTTTTGCAATGGAACTTGCAAAACGCGGAGGAACAATTGTTTGTGCTGACATAAATCTGGATGCAGCCAAAGAAACAGTCAGTTTGATTGAATCACAAACTTCAGCTAAAGCATTTGCTGTGCAATGTGATGTGGGGGTGAAAGAGCAAGTAAAAGCACTTTCAGAACAAGCCGAAAAATTAATGAATCATCCTGTAAGCCTGATCATTAATAATGCGGGTGTGGGGCTGGGTGGTAAGTTTGATGAAGTTTCACTGGACGATTGGCAATGGTGTATGCATGTCAACCTTTGGGGGGTTATTCATGGTTGTCATTATTTTGTTCCTCAGTTTAAGCAACAAGGTTATGGGGCAATTATCAATGTTGCTTCAGCTGCGGGCTATACAGCAGCTCCCGAAATGACTGCTTATAACGTAACAAAATCTAGTGTGCTGGCATTGTCAGAAACCCTTTCAGCAGAGCTTCGCGGTGACAACATTCGAGTGAATGTGCTGTGTCCAACATTAGTGCCTACAAATATTATGAAAAATGGTCGTTTGCCTGGTCATTATGCGGGTTTAGCAGATGATTTACTGATGAATCATGCATTTACCACCAGTGATCAGGTGGTGATTAAAACCTTAAATAACTTGGATGCAGGCAAGCTGTACACCATTCCTCAGCCAGATGCAAAACTGTTTTGGATATTAAAACGTGCATCACCCACCTTATATGCCAAAGCGCTGGGTATCGGATATCCATTATTTAATAAATACATCAAATAAGCTGCGAGTAAATCAAGATGACAACAGAAACAACTTTAGCTACACTGCCTAAAGAGAAAAGCGTAGAGCAAAACTCAACCCAAACTACAGTTCAAGACATTAAACAGGTGACTCAATCGAATACAGCACAAGACAAATCGCTTGAAGCAAAACAGCTTAAAGAAAAAGTGCCTGTAGAGAAGCAAGTTGAGGCAAAGACTGTTACAAAGCCAGCGAAAGCAAATCACCCTAAAGCTGAAGTCCAAACTCCAGCTAAAGCTAAAAATAAGCCTGAGGTAAAAGTTGAAACACAAATAAGCGCTCAATCTAAAAAGCTTGAACAATCGGCTGAAGAAAAAGCGCCAAAGACTCAGCACAAAGAAGCTGTGCACATCTATGACACCATCGTGGTTGGTGCGGGTATTTCAGGGATTGCTGCTGCTTATAAAATGAATCAAGCAGGCTATAACGATTATGTGGTACTTGAAAAAGCCAGTCGTGTGGGGGGAACATGGCGCGACAATAATTATCCAGGCTGCGGTTGTGATGTACCCTCAGCACTTTATTCATTTTCTTTCTCACCAAGCCATAAATGGAGTCATTTATTTGCCAAGCAACCAGAAATTCTAAGCTATTTAGAAGAGGTGGTGGAAAAATATGACCTTGGTGAGAAAATTGAATTTAATAATGAATTAATCAGTGCCAAATGGGATGAAGCACAACATATTTGGCACTTAGAAACATCTAAAGGTCAATATCAAGCCAAGACAGTGATCTTTACGACAGGACCGATTACTGAGCCTGCTTTGCCGAAATTAAAAGGAATTGAAAGTTTTAAAGGTGAAATGTTCCATTCAGCACGTTGGAATCATGATTATGATTTAACCGGTAAGCGTGTTGCAGTGATTGGTACAGGGGCGTCTGCAATTCAGTTTATCCCACAAGTACAACCTTTAGCGAAACAGCTGATCGTATTCCAGCGTACAGCACCATGGGTACTACCCAAGGCGGATATGGAGTTAAACGAAACGGTTAAAGGGATCATTTCTCGATTCCCAATCATTCAGCAAACTTGGCGTAATAGCATTGCACAGATTTTAAATGGGATTAACTTTGGATTGCGTAATCCTAAAGTATTGGAACCCGTGAATTTCCTGAGTAAGCAATTACTCAAACTGCAAATTAAAGATGAAACCTTGCGTAAAGCAGTAACACCGAACTTTACTATTGGATGTAAGCGCTTATTGTTTGCAAACAATTATTATCCAGCTCTACAACAAGATAATGTGAGTCTGATTGCACATGGTTTGGTTGAAATTGATGGAAATACAGTGGTTGCAGCAAATGGTGAACGTCATGAAGTGGATGTGATTATTTGGGGAACAGGCTTTGAAGTTTCACATCCTCCAATTGGTAAACGAGTTTATGACAGCAATGGTCAAGTCCTTGCTGAGCGTTGGAAAAATAGTTCACCTGAAGCATATTTGGGTGCCAGTATTGAACATGTACCGAATGCGTTTTTGGTCCTCGGTCCAAACATTCTGGTATATGATTCATTTATTGGTATCGCGGAAGCACAAGTCGGCTATATTGTTGATGGCTTGCTAAAAATGCGTGAGCAAAAATTCACTCGCTTTGAAATCAAAGCGGATGTGCTTGCCCAGCATAATAAACGTCTGCAAAAACATTTAAAAACCACTGTATTTAATGCGGGTGGGTGTAAGTCTTATTATCTGGATGAAAATGGTCGTAACTTTGCAGCATGGCCATGGTCATTGCAACAATTACGTAACCAATTAAAACAACTAGATTTAAACCATTATAGTGTGAGTAAAAAATAAGTTTAGTGTTCAATTGCTGAACACTTTTTATGAGAGCCCTAAATTGATTTAGGGCTTTTATTTTTTTGTCTTGTGCGACGATGTAATCCAAAAATAATGATTTCAGCTAGGATTAGATTGACCACCCAACCTAACCAAGATTCTAACTGATAGATGTGAATTGGGGTTAACCAATCAAAATAAGGTTGTAACTCATAAAGCACGATTTTCCATGTCCTTAAGCTTAGCGCTGAAAGACTTAGTGCAAAACTACGGATCATCCAGTCACGATGTAAAATCCAGCGCTTTTTCAATAAAAAGTATAAAGCGGATAGGGTGGTGATCGCCCAGAGTGAACTTAATAAGACAAAGCTGATTTGTGTGGATAATCCTCCAGCCGCTGAAAAAGCTAAAATTAAGCCACTGGGTAAAGACAGCCCCAAAATGGTGATGATGTAGAGCCAACCACTCCAGTGATGAATTCGGGGATAACGCGTGCGAAAGACACGGAAAAACTGTGTAAATCCAGCGATGAGTACAAAACTACTGCTGATCACATGGATTTTAAAAGCCGCCTGCCAAGGTTGAGTATTGACTACATCTTGCTTTAACAATAGAAAATGCTGATCAGTTTGCCATGGGAAATATTGTAGACAAATTGCCACCATGAGATAGCATAAATAAGCGTAGATCACGAGTGAAATTAGACTCAAGCTTGAATAGGCCAAGTTAGTTTTTGTTTTGTTCATCACTGCTTATAATGGAATGGTGATTGAGAAATTATAGTGGAACATAGGTTGAAACAGCATATTTATGTTTGGGTATGGCATAGATTTTAAAATAAACCACAGAGAATCCTGATTTATTTATCTTAAAGTAGATCACAAAGCAAACAATTTAATCTAAAATCAATGTGAAAATGCATCCAATATCTTCATAACAAATAGGTATAACAATGAATAAAAGTTTAATCGCACTCGTCGGATTAGGAATGATTGGTTTCCAGAATAGCTATGCACTGGATATTCAACAGTTGCAAAAATCTTGGTCTGGAAAATATGATGAGCAGAAAATTGCTGTTTTCATCCAATCTATCGATCGTAATCAGGTCAAAGGCTATAGTGTTCTCGGTAAAAATAAACAAAATTTCTCAGGAAAAGTACAGACAACTTCACAAGGCTATAAAATTACCGCAACAGAAAGCGGTGCTAAAGCAAGTAGTGGTGTGTTTACGTTTACTGTAAAACAGAATCAGCCGAATGTGTTGGAATCTAGTTGGGAATCTACAACGGCTAAGGTTAAACCAAAATATTTTGATTTAAAGCCGCAACAGTGTCGCTATCAAAAAGATGTCGGTGATTATCCAGTTGCATCACAACGTTTATTAAAAGATGAGGATCTACAAATTCCTCCTGAAGAACTGGACTGGATGCGTAATGAAATTTATGCGCGTCATGGTTATTCATTTGCCAATAAAGAGATTGCCTCTCAATTTGCTAACGATAATTGGTATATGCCATGCAGTACCAATGTTGAAAATCAATTAACTCAGATTGAAAAGACCAATATCCAGCGTATTAAAAAAATTCGCCCGTATATGGCGAAAATGGAATGGGGTCGTTGATCAATATTTTGATCATATCTGGTTTAAATGATAGCTAAAGCAAAAGCATTTTAATTTGATTTATATCATTATTTTTGCTTTAAAAAGCTCAAAGTCAGGTACTTTGAGCTTTTTAAATTTTACGGAAAATGTTAAATAGCTTGGGTGTTTTCATTTAGCCAGTTTAAAACATCACCTTCTAAGTGAGGTGCTAATCGCTCTCTGACAATTTGATGGTACTGATTCAACCATGCTTTTTCATCATGACTGAGTAGGTCTAAAACGATACACGTCAGGTTAATCGGACACAATGTTAGTGTTTCGAATTCCAAAAATTGACCATAGGTCGTATCTTCAAAATGCTTAATTTTGTTGACGACAAGATTCTCAATCCGAATGCCGTACTTGCCTTGATGATATAAACCAGGTTCATTGGAAGTAATCATCCCTTCGCGCATCTTGGTGGATGGTGTGACTGGGGCATAATATGAAATCACTTGGGGGCCTTCATGTACATTCAATGCATAGCCTACACCGTGACCTGTACCATGACGATAATCTAATCCGTATTTCCATAGCGTTTGACGGGTAATTGCATCTAATAGTGGTGATGCAATGCCTTCAGGGAAAACAGTTTGAGCAAGTGCAATATGGCTTTTTAACACCAAAGTGTAATCACGTTTTTGTTCAGTGCTTGCTGTGCCTATGGGAACAACGCGGGTAATGTCTGTGGTTCCTTCATCATATTGTGCGCCTGAATCAATCAGAAGCAAACCATCACCACTAATCTCGCTAAAGCTTTCTTCGGTGGCACGATAGTGGGGTAATGCGCCGTTGGCATTAAAGCCTGCAATTGTCGAGAAGCTTAATCCAATAAAACCTGCTTGTTGTGCGCGAAAGCCTGAAATTTTTTCGTCGATGGTGAGTTCATTGATTGATTCTTTATCAGCCAATGCGTTATCTAGCCAATGAAAGAAATGACATAGGGCAACACCATCTTTGGTCATTGCACTGCGCACATGTGCAATTTCTGAAGGATGTTTACGTGATTTAAATAAACTGCTTGGATTAATGTCTTGGATTAAATGACTTTGCTGCTCAATGGCCTGTGCAGATGAAATTGAGACTTTAGCAGGATCAATTAAAATATTTTGTTGTTTAAGTTCGAGCAAAAACTTGATGCTTGCGTTATAAGCTAAGATTTCAATGTTATCCAAAGCAAATCTTTGCTGCATTTCAGTTGAAAGTTTTGCATCATCAATAAAAAGCACAGTTCGAGAATGGTCAATATATAAGTGTGCTAAGAACACGGGATTATATTCAACATCACGCCCCCTACAATTCAAAATCCAAGCAATATCATCGAGTGCAGAAATAAAATGCCCCGTTGCTTTTTTCTGAATAAGTTTGTGACGGATCGCAGTTATTTTTTCTAGGCGTGTTTGCGCATTTAAATCATCTGCCATTTGCCAAATGGGTTGTAGGGGCAGTGCTGGGCGTTCAGTCCAAATTTGATCAATTAAATCTAAGTCTGTTTGAATGACGAAATTGTGTTCTATCGCAAGCGCTGATAATGCGCTGTATTGTTGAGTTGAAATGGTATTTCCATTGACAGAGATTTTTGCATCTTTGGCTAAATGTTGTGAAAGCCAAGCCAAATGTGTTGAAGCAGGATCAGGTGTCTGCTTTTGTAAAACGTAACCTGTATTTTCCAGTTGCTGTTCAGCTTGTACCCAATATCGACCATCTACCCATAAACCTGCGAAGTTTTGAGTAACTACAATTGTGCCGACTGAACCTGTAAAGCCTGTTAGCCATTGACGTATTTTCCAATAATCAGGTAGATACTCTGACATATGTGGATCTGCACTCATGGCGATAAAAGCATCCTGCTGATATTTCTTCATAATTGTACGAAGGTTTTCTAATTTGTTGGCAGGTGACAAAGCGTTCATACTTTTTCCAATTGCATATCAAGAGATTTTTGAGAGGGGGTCGATGTTTGATTGAGTAATTTACGAATCGGTTTTCTCATTAACCATAGAACGAGTGCGCCAAGAAGTAAAGCGATGACACATCGCACAAATAGCAAGGGTAATTGGTCAACTTCATGGATAGAAACATGACCACCAATTAATCCTGCCATCAAGTTTCCTAAAGCAGATGCTGTAAACCAAAGCCCCATCACTTGTCCACGAATGATGGTCGGAGCAAGTTTAGTCATGGTTGAAAGACCAACAGGGCTTAAACATAATTCACCTAGTGTTAAAAGCAGGAGGCTTGATGCGATCCACAATGCAGAAACAGTTCCACCATTTTGGGTGATCAAGTAACTGGCAATGCTCATCACGAGGAAACCACCCGCAGCGAGGAGTAAAGCAATAATGAATTTGGTGATATAGCTAGGATCACGATTTTGTTTGCCTAATTTAACCCAAAGCCATGCGATGATCGGTGCGAAAATAATAATGAAAAGCGGGTTAATCGATTGAAACCAAACTGCGGGTATTTCAAAGCCAAAGAATTGGCGATCTGTAAAGTCTTGGGCGAAAAGATTGAAAGATGTTGGCTTTTGTTCAAATGCTGACCAGAAAAGTGCAGCGGTGATGAGTAAAATAAAACAGATGATGATTTGTTTTTTCTCAGTATTATTCAAACCAGCAAAGAACAGTAGATAGCTGAAATATAAGGCAATACAAATACAGATTGTGATTGTGAAATATGTGGCGATCTGAATTGGATTGATGGTAATTATGCCAAGAGAAACTAGACCGATAATCAAGCCAACAACTGCAATAAAACCTATGATCATTTGGGGTGCTTTAGGATTGTAATGTACAGGACGAGCCCAGTTATTTTCATTGCCTTGCACATGATTAAATTGTTTTAATTGAGGCACAGTTATTAACTTAAAAATCAGTAAGGC
The DNA here is from genome assembly GCF_001425285.1 of Acinetobacter sp. Root1280. Taxonomy (NCBI): domain Bacteria; kingdom Pseudomonadati; phylum Pseudomonadota; class Gammaproteobacteria; order Moraxellales; family Moraxellaceae; genus Acinetobacter; species Acinetobacter sp. Root1280. The sequence continues at coordinate 116,388 of NZ_LMED01000029.1, forward strand.
GATTAACATTCCAACGCCACCGATTCCGAATCCCCAGTGCCAACCATGTTCTTTAACCAATAAACCAGTCAATAGTGGGGCAATCAACGAGCCTAGATTAATTCCCATATAAAAAATGGAAAATCCTGCATCACGCCGTGAATCTTGAGCCTGATATAAAGTGCCAACAATGACGGAAATACAGGTTTTAAATAAACCAGAACCGATCACAATCAAAACTAAACCAAAATAAAAAAAGAAATGTCCAAATAAAGCTGCCAATGCAATGGATAAATGTCCGAGTGCGATGATCAGTGAACCGTACCACACAGCGCGCTCCTGACCGAGATAATTGTCAGCAACCCATCCACCCAATACGGTCATTAAATACATACTGCCTGCAAATAAGCCGACAATTGCTGATGCTGTTGGGCGATCTAAACCGAGACCGCCATCAGCAACTAAAGCCGCCATATAGAGGATTAATAAAGGGCGAATACCATAATAGGAAAAACGTTCCCAAAGCTCGGTAAAAAATAAACCTTTTAATGGTTTAGGGTGACCAAAAAAAGCTTGATCTGGGTCGTGCACTTGTTTGGATAAATGTTGAGGCATCTTCAAGTCCTTTGAAAATGTATTAATAAAAAAATTTTAAACAATATATAAAATAAAGTTATTTGTTGGGTGTTTTTTAAAGTAGTGATTTGTAAGTTTTATAGTAAAAATATAAATTTCAGTTTTCTATGCTTATATTGGCATTATTATATTTTGATTTTAAATGAATTTTAAAATGAATGGATTATACCAGTTGGTATGAATATGTAATAAAAAAACCACCCCAAAGGGTGGTCTCTTGTTCGATCTGAACGCATAACGAATTAACGTTTGATATCGCGTTGAGTTTCGCCAGTATAAAGCTGACGCGGACGACCGATTTTGTACGGACCGCTGTGCATTTCTAACCAGTGGCTGATCCAACCAACTGTACGTGCAAGCGCAAAGATTACCGTAAACATTTCTGTTGGGATACCAATCGCTTTAAGGATGATACCTGAATAGAAGTCTACGTTAGGATAAAGTTTACGTTCGATGAAGTACGGATCGCTTAATGCAATACGTTCAAGTTCCATTGCAAGCGCAAGTTGTGGATCATTGATACCAAGTGCACTTAACACTTCGTCACAAGTCTCTTTCATTACTTTTGCACGTGGATCGAAGTTTTTATAAACTCGGTGACCGAAGCCCATAAGTTTAACTTCTTTAGTTTTTACTTTTTCCATGAACGGTGCAACATTTTCTACAGAGCCGATTTCATCGAGCATCTTAAGAACAGCTTCGTTTGCACCACCATGCGCAGGTCCCCAAAGTGCAGCAATACCCGCAGCGATACATGCATAAGGGTTAGCGCCTGTAGAACCAGCTAAACGTACTGTAGACGTTGATGCATTTTGTTCATGGTCAGCATGAAGCGTAAAGATACGATCCATTGCTTTAGCAAGAATAGGGTTAACTTTGTAATCACGATCTGCTGGAGTAGCAAACATCATGTACAAGAAGTTTTCAGCATAGCTTAAATCGTTACGTGGATATACGAACGGTTGACCGATTGTATATTTGTAAGTCCAAGCAGCTAAAGTAGGAATTTTAGCAACTAAACGAACTGCAGTGATTTCACGGTGGTCTACGTTTTCAACGTCAAAACCGTTGTGATAGAACGCAGATAATGCACCCACTACACCACACATAACCGCCATAGGATGAGCATCACGACGGAAACCATTGAAGAATCGGCTAACTTGATCGTGAACCATTGTGTGGTTGCGGACTTTGTTTTCGAAGTCTGTTTTTTGTTCAGCAGTTGGAAGCTCACCGCTTAACAATAAATAGCAAGTTTCTAAGTAAGAAGCTTGAGTTGCAAGTTGAGCAATCGGATAACCACGGTGTAAAAGAACGCCTTTATCACCATCAATGAAAGTGATTTTAGACTCGCAAGAAGCTGTCGCCATAAAACCAGGATCAAAAGTAAAGTGACCTGAAGCCAACACATCCTTAACGTCGATTACATCTGGGCCCAATGTGCCGCTGTAAATTGGTAATTCAATTTTTTTGCCATCAAGCTCTAGAACGGCTTTCTTGCCAGTTGCTGCAGACATTCAATAGATCTCCTGTCCTGGTGGATATTTTATCTAACTTGCTGAGTCATCTTGTAATGTACAAGTCAGACGGATCAAAAATTGCTATTTAGCTTAGTGAGTACTGAAATTTTGTCAATTATACTTATGGATGAAAAAACAATGTTTTCATCAGTAGTTAGTCTAACTTTAACCAGTAAGATTGATCATTAAATTTCAGAGTCGGTCAGTATAATAAGGTAAATTCTAAAGAAGGTGCAGAAAAATAATTGTGATTGCTAGACAGGAAATGGCATTTTTGACCAATATTTTGTGGCTTTTGTAAGTTGCGAAATGCATTGTTGCTGTTTTAAAACCATCTGAATTTCACGACTTACATAGCTTTTGCCATTATTTTTGTGTGAAAAACATCCAAATGAGTTGATGAAATATTTATTTTCATTTTAATGCTTAATTGATTAAAAAATAGTTTTTATTGAAGCTTTTAAAGGATAAAAAATAATCGAATCAGTATAAAAATAGGCATTTAGTTGCCTTAGGAATAATCAAATACCATAAAATCTTGCAGCTAAATTATGAATTATTCACAAACTAAGTCTTTCTTTCTTATTATAAAGCTTTCAGTCAAATCACTGAATTAAATGGCACCCATTTAAAATAGGAATAAAGGACTATTTAAAAATAACATGTTGGGTATCTACTAAAGCTTAACCAGCTGATGAAAAATAAAACAGCAGGGAGAAATTAACCACAGGACGATTTTGTCCGTAATGTTGTGCTTTAGTCTAAATTTATAAAAATAATATAAGTCGTAATTATGTGTAAAAGTAATATGTTTAAATGTCATAAAAAATAACGAGATAGCCTTGAAAAACAGAGGTGGGGGATCTGCTTTATTTTTCAAATGGGTGTAAATGATTCTTATTTGAGTGATTTTTAAAGAAAAAGCCAATTTCGATGGTTTGTATTTTGACAGTGCACGTTTTATAATTCAGTGTCGTTTAAAGTTCAGGCAATTAAATTTGTCTGACAATGCTAGCTTTCCTTCGAATTAATTCCAACAAACTCCGGATGGAGTTTTTACTTACAGGATGCCCGCTGTGAAAAGCAACAGACCTGTCAATTTGTCCATGGGTCAAGTTTTAGATGTAAACTTAAAATCCCCTGTGGCTATTGCATCAATTCTACACCGTCTATCAGGTGTCATCGTATTTTTACTCGTACCGGTACTTTTGTGGCTTTTAGACAAGTCTTTGTCTTCGCCTGAAGGCTTTGCTCAAGTTCAAGCAATCTTTGGTGGCTTCATTGTACGTTTTATCGTATGGGTATTTGTCGCTGGTTTATTATTCCATTTCATTATGGGTATTAAGCACTTACTTGCTGACCTAGGCTTTGCTGAAGAGTTGCAAAGTGGTCGCGTAGCAGCAACTATTGCATTAATCTTGGCTGCGATATCAGTTATCGCTTCATTTGTATGGATCGTTCTCTAATGAAAAGTGCTACAGGTTTAACGGGTTCAGGTTCTCGTGATTGGTATATCCAACGCGTAAGTGCTGTAGTTCTAGCTGTTTATACTGTTGTGGTATTAGGTTGGATTCTGTGCAATGGCGGATTTAACTATGAGCAATGGTTTGGCTTTATGATGACACTTCCGATGAAGATTTTATCTTTATTGGCAGTCTTATCTCTTGTTGCGCATGCTTGGATTGGTATGTGGCAAGTATTCACTGACTATGTGACTACTCGTCAGATGGGTCCTTCAGCTTCAGGTTTACGCATCGTGTTAACTTCAGCAGTGATTATTGCTGTTATTGCATATGCGATCTGGGCAATCCAGATTTTTTGGGCGAATTGATAGGAAAATGTCATGGGCGCTTTAACCCCTAAAGAAGATTATTCAAATATTCCAAGCCAGTTCTTCGATGCAGTCATCGTTGGTGGTGGTGGTTCAGGTATGCGTGCTTCATATCAACTTGCTCAAGCAGGTTTGAAAGTTGCAGTGCTAACTAAAGTATTCCCAACACGTTCTCACACTGTTGCGGCTCAAGGTGGTATTGGTGCATCGCTTGGTAACATGCAAGACGATAACTGGCACTATCATTTCTATGACACGGTAAAAGGTTCTGACTGGTTAGGTGACCAAGATGCAATCGAATTTATGTGTCGTGAGGCGCCTAAAGTTGTTTATGAGCTTGAACACTTAGGTATGCCATTTGACCGTAATGCTGACGGTACAATTTACCAACGTCCATTTGGTGGCCACTCTGCGAACTATGGTGAAAAACCAGTTCCACGTGCTTGTGCTGCTGCCGACCGTACAGGTCATGCACTTCTTCATACGCTTTATCAAAGTAACGTGAAAATGGGTACTCAATTCTTCGTTGAATGGATTGCATTAGACTTAATCCGTAACGAAGCAGGTGATGTACTCGGTGTAACAGCAATTGACCAAGAAACAGGCAAAATTGCTGTATTCCAAGCCAAAGCAACATTGTTTGCTACAGGTGGTGCTGGTCGTGTTTACCGTGCATCTACCAATGCTTATATCAATACTGGTGATGGTCTTGGTATGGCTGCTCGTGCGGGTATTCCATTACAAGATATGGAATTCTGGCAATTCCACCCAACGGGTGTTGCTGGTGCAGGCGTATTGTTAACAGAAGGTTGTCGTGGTGAAGGTGCAATCCTTCGTAACAAAGATGGCGAACCGTTCATGGAACGTTATGCACCAACTTTGAAAGATTTGGCTCCGCGTGACTTTGTATCACGTTCTATGGACCAAGAAATCAAAGAAGGTCGTGGTTGTGGTCCTAAAGGTGATTATATCCTACTTGATATGACTCACTTGGGCGCGGATACCATCATGAAGCGTTTACCATCTGTATTTGAGATTGGTAAGAAATTCGCAAACGTGGATATCACCAAAGAACCAATTCCAGTTGTACCAACAATCCATTATCAAATGGGTGGTATTCCGACCAATATTCATGGTCAAGTGGTTATTCCTGAAACAGCGAAAAATGCAGCAGATTTCTATGCAGGTTTTGATAAAGCTGCAAATGAATACACAACCAACGGTACAATGAATTATACAGTGCCTGTAAAAGGCTTCTATGCAATTGGTGAGTGTTCTTGCGTGTCTGTACATGGTGCAAACCGTTTAGGTACCAACTCATTACTTGACTTGGTTGTATTTGGTAAAGCTGCTGGTGAACACATCATCGATTACGTGACTAAACATCACGGTGATGAATACCAACCACTTCCAAATGATGTACTTGTGAACACGTTGAAACGTATCAATCATTTAGATGATTCTACTTCTGGTGAAAATGCACAAGAAGTTGCGGATGCGATTCGTGATATCGTTCAAGACCACGCGGGTGTATTCCGTACTCAAGCCTTGCTTGATGAGGGTGTTAAGCAGATTCTTGCGATTGAACCACGTGTACGTAACATTCATTTAAAAGACAAATCTAAAGTATTTAATACTGCACGTATTGAAGCTTTGGAAGTTGAAAACTTATACGAAGTAGCGAAAGCAACATTGATTTCTGCTGCTGCACGTAAAGAATGTCGTGGTGCACATACTGTTGTAGATTATGAATTGCCTGCTGATGATGAGCACTATTCATATGGTCGTCGTGACGATGAGTGGATGAAACATACTTTATGGTATTCAGCGGATAACCATCTTGAATACAAGCCAGTACGTTACAGCCCATTGTCTGTAGACCCAATTGAACCTAAACCACGTACATTCTAATCGGGAGAAATAAGATGAGTAGAGGTACACGTACATTCGAAATCTACCGCTATGATCCTGATAAGGATAAAGCACCGTATATGCAGACTTTTAAACTAGAGTTGACGGATAAGCATCGTATGTTGCTTGATGCGCTTTTAGCATTAAAAGTTCAAGACGAATCATTAACATTCCGTCGTTCTTGCCGTGAAGGTATTTGCGGTTCAGATGGTGTGAATATCAATGGTAAAAATGGTCTTGCGTGTTTATGGAACCTGAACGATTTACCTGAAAAAATCGTCATTCGTCCATTACCTGGTCTGCCAGTAGTGAAAGATTTAGTTGTGGATATGAATCAGTTCTACGATCAGTATGACAAAATTCATCCATTCTTAATCAATAATCAACCTGCACCACCAAAAGAGCGTTTACAATCTCCAGAAGAGCGTGAGCACTTAAATGGTTTGTATGAATGTATTCTTTGTGCATGTTGTTCAACGTCATGCCCATCATTCTGGTGGAACCCGGATAAATTCTTGGGTCCTTCAGCATTGTTGAATGCATACCGTTTCATTATTGATTCTCGTGATACTGCGACACAAGATCGTTTATCACGTCTTGATGACCCATTCTCATTATTCCGTTGTAAAGGGATTATGAACTGTGTGTCTGTATGTCCGAAAGGTTTGAATCCAACAAAAGCGATCGGTCATATCCGTAGCATGTTGCTCGATCAAGCGGGTTAATACGATGTGAAAAAAGGGCGTACATCTTGGGATGTGCGCTCTTTTTTTATTGGATTTTTAATGAGATGGTTGTTTTTTGTTCGAGTGAATGGGATCTAAGCTTTAAGCATTGAAAAAGTATCAACAGACCCGATATAAATGGATGGATAATAATAGATTATTTCTTGTATGTATTTCGCTAATTTATAGGTGGTATGTGTCAAAAAAATCAATTGAAGTGACAGATCATGTTACGATTTAACAAACCACTATATGTGAAAAACACACCATGTTTTTGGTACATTTTTTCTACATAAGTGTGATCCAGATCAGTTTATAAATAATTTTATAAGCTAAGATTAGAACCGCTTTAGAAAAAGCAAAAAAGCCTTTGTTTTTTCTAAGTCGATTTGCAAAAAATTGCTCAGCTTCGGTTGAGTATATAAGTGAGTGATGATGCCATTGAGGGCGTTATGATTCATTGTATGCATTAGTAAAAGCTAATGTTTATAACGCCCCTTGGTCATGAGTATCTGATGGGTGAATGTCAATTTACCGATTTGGCATTATCAATCATGGGAGTGCTTAAAAAGCACCCTCTAATGTTTTTGCAATAGGAAATGGGTCCACAAATGCAAGAAGTTGCTGACGCATTGCGTCTTGATACTGAACTTTCCGCTGATAGTGCAGCGTATATTGAAGAGCTTTACGAACAGTACCTTTCTTCTCCAACCTCAGTAGGTGAGGATTGGCGTCAATATTTCGATAAATTCCCTAAAGGTGACCAACCACACGGAAATATTCGTGAGCAATTCTTATTATTAGGTCGTAATTCAAGTCGTGTTCAGCCTGTTGTGCAAAGTGAAGTAAGTACTGAGCATGAACGTCGTCAAATCGGTGTTTTGCAACTGATTGCAGCATACCGTAACCGTGGTCATCAAAAAGCGAAGCTTGATCCACTAGGTTTGGCTAAACGTGAAGATGTGCCAGATTTAGATCTTGCTGCACATGGTTTAACCAAGTCTGACCTAGATACAGTTTTCAATGCTGGAAATTTGGCGATTGGTAAAACTGAAGCAACTTTAGGTGAGATGGTTAGCGCAATGGAGGCAACATACTGTGCTTCTATTGGTGCTGAATATATGCACATTGTTGACACCAAAGAAAAACGCTGGATTCAACAACGTCTTGAAGGTGCACGCGGTCAGTTCGGTTTCTCGGCAGATCAAAAGAAACACGTACTTGAACGTTTAACTGCTGCTGAAGGCTTAGAAAAATTCCTCGGTAATAAGTATGTTGGTGCGAAGCGTTTTGGTGTAGAGGGTGGTGAATCTTTCATTCCAATGGTAAACGAACTTATTCAACGTGCAGGTTCTGTAGGTTGTAAAGAAGTCGTAATTGGGATGCCACACCGTGGTCGTTTAAACTTACTTGTGAACATCATGGGTAAAAACCCAGCTGATTTGTTTGGTGAGTTTGAAGGTAAAACTTTAGCTAAAAAAGGTTCAGGTGACGTTAAGTATCACCAAGGTTTCTCATCAAATGTGATGACACCTGGTGGTGAAGTTCACTTGGCTTTGGCATTTAACCCATCGCATTTAGAAATTGTTGGTCCTGTGGTTGAAGGTTCAGTTCGTGCACGCCAAGTACGTCGTAAAGACATTGGTGGTGATGACGTATTGCCTGTAATTGTACATGGTGATGCTGCATTTGCTGGTCAAGGTGTCAACCAAGAAACCTTCCAAATGTCACAAACGCGTGGTTATACCGTAGGTGGTACGGTTCATATCGTAGTCAACAACCAAGTTGGTTTTACTACATCTGATCCACGTGATGCACGTTCTACCGAATACTGTACTGACATTGCAAAAATGATTCAGGCGCCAATTTTTCATGTAAATGGTGATGACCCAGAATCTGTATTGTTTGTTGCGCAATTGGCACATGATTTCCGTCATACATTCCGTAAAGATGTTGTGATTGACATGTTCTGTTATCGTCGTCGTGGTCATAACGAAGCAGATGAGCCAGCAGCAACACAACCAATGATGTATCAAGTGATCAATAAAAAAGCGACTACACGTACGCTTTATGCGGATCAATTGGTACAAGAAAAAGTATTAGATCGTTCTGATGCAGATGCTTTAGTTGAAAAATATCGTGAAGATCTTGAAGCAGGTAACCATGTTGCCAATGCTTTAGTGCTTGAACCAAATGATAAAATGTTTGTGGACTGGAAACCGTATCTAGGCCATGAATATACAGATGTTTGGGATACGACTTTCCCAATCGAACGCTTAAAAGAAATTGGTACAAAAATGCGCGAATTACCGGAAGGTTTCGTGATGCAGCGCCAAGTGTCTAAAGTGATCGATGAACGTTTGAAAATGCAAACTGGTGAAATGCCATTAAACTGGGGTGCAGCAGAAACTTTAGCTTATGCTTCTATCCTTGATGATGGTTTCTTGGTGCGTTTGACTGGTGAAGATGTTGGTCGTGGTACATTCTCACACCGTCATGCCAAGCTACATAACCAAGTTGATGGTTCGGTTTATATTCCACTGTGTCATATCAAAGAAAACCAGCCACGTACTGCAATTTATGACTCATTATTGTCAGAAATGGCTGTGCTTGCATTTGAATATGGTTATGCAACAACATTGCCAAAAAGCTTGGTAATCTGGGAAGCTCAGTTCGGTGACTTTGCAAACTGTGCGCAAGTGGTTATTGATCAATTCATCTCATCTGGTGAAACCAAATGGGAACGTGTGTGTGGTTTAACATTACTTCTTCCACATGGTTATGAAGGTCAAGGTCCTGAGCATTCATCTGCACGTCTTGAGCGTTTCTTACAGTTATGTGCTGAAGAAAACATGCAAGTGATTACACCAACGACACCTGCACAGATTTTCCATGCAATGCGTCGTCAGGCAATTCGCCCAATTCGTAAGCCAATGATCGTGACTTCACCGAAGTCATTGCTTCGTCATAAACTTGCAACTTCAACTTTGGAAGAGCTTGCAACTGGTACATTCCAGACTGTGATTGATGAAGTGGATCAAATCAACAAACAAGATGTAACACGTGTTGTACTTTGTGGTGGTAAAGTTTATTACGACTTACTTGAAAAACGTCGTGAAGAAAACTTGAACATTGCGGTGGTACGTGTTGAACAATTGTACCCATACCCAGAAAAACGTCTTGCTGAAGTGCTTGCGACATATCCAAACATAAAAGAACTTGTTTGGTGTCAAGAAGAACCGAAGAACCAAGGCGCATGGTTATTCATTGCTCCTCGTTTATACGAAGGTGTAATGAAGTCTGCTCTACAAGTTCAAATTAGCTATGCAGGACGTGAAGCTTCAGCTGCACCTGCATGTGGCTCACCATATTTGCATGCAAAACAACAAGCTCAGCTCGTGAATGACGCACTTGCGATCGTAGCTGAACAATCAGGAGAATCTAAATAATGGCAACCGAAATTAAAGCACCGGTGTTCCCAGAGTCAGTTGCTGACGGAACAATTGCAACTTGGCACAAACAACCAGGTGAAGCGGTATCACGTGATGAAGTCATCTGTGATATTGAAACGGATAAAGTTGTTTTAGAAGTTGTTGCTCCTGCTGATGGTACTATCTCTGCAATCATCAAAAATGAAGGTGACACAGTTCTTTCTTCTGAAGTTATTGCAACATTTGAAGAAGGTGCTGTTTCTGGCGCTACTCAAACTCAAGCAGTTCAATCTGAAGAGAAAGTAGAACAAGCTGCGGCACAAACTCAAGCGGGTAATGCACCTGTTGTTGAACGTGCTCAAGTACAAGATCAAGCACCTGCAGTGCGTAAAGCTTTAACTGAAACAGGTATTGCTGCTGCGGATGTAGATGGTACTGGTCGTGGTGGTCGTATCACCAAAGAAGATGTTGCAAATCATCAAACTAAACCAGCTGCTGCAGCTGTAACACCATTAAGCGTTGCTGTTGGTGAGCGTATCGAGAAACGTGTTCCAATGACACGTTTACGTAAGCGTGTTGCTGAACGTCTTCTTGCTGCTACACAGCAAACTGCAATGTTGACTACGTTTAACGAAGTCAACATGAAACCTGTGATGGAAATGCGTAAGCAATATAAAGATGCTTTCGAAAAACGTCATGGTGCACGTTTAGGCTTTATGTCATTCTTCGTTAAAGCTGTAACTGAAGCACTTAAACGCTATCCTGCGGTAAATGCTTCAATCGACGGTGATGATATTGTTTATCATGGTTACTATGATATCGGTGTTGCGGTTTCTTCTGATCGTGGTTTAGTGGTTCCAGTATTACGTAATACTGACCGTATGAACTATGCTGAAGTTGAATCAGGTATTGGTGCATATGCTGCAAAAGCACGTGAAGGTAAATTAGCAATTGAAGATATGACTGGTGGTACTTTCACAATTACCAACGGTGGTACTTTCGGTTCACTACTTTCAACACCTATTTTGAACCAACCACAAACTGCTATTTTAGGTATGCACAAAATCCAAGAGCGTCCTATGGCTGTAAATGGTCAAGTTGAAATTCTTCCAATGATGTACTTAGCGCTTTCTTATGACCATCGTATGATTGATGGTAAAGAAGCAGTAGGTTTCTTGGTAACTGTTAAAGAGTTACTTGAAGAGCCAGCTAAACTAATCCTTGACCTTTAATTCTTTAGAATAACAACACGAGTTTAGAGTGATCCTTTAAACTCGTTTTTGGAGATAAGCATGTCTCAGTTTGATTTAGTGGTAATCGGCGGTGGGCCAGGTGGTTATGAAGCGGCAATTCGTGCTGCTCAACTTGGTTTCAAAGTTGCGTGTATCGAAAAACGTGTACACAAAGGTAAGCCATCTTTAGGTGGTACTTGCTTAAACGTAGGTTGTATACCTTCTAAAGCACTTTTGGATTCTTCTCATCACTATGAAGACACTCTTCATGGCTTAGATGTTCACGGTATTACAGTTGAAAATGTCCAACTTGATCTTCAAAAGCTTCTTGCTCGTAAAGACAAAGTTGTAGATAACTTAACTGGCGGTGTTGCTCAATTGCTGAAAGGCAATGGTATCGAGTGGTTACAAGGTACAGGTAAATTACTTGCTGGTAAAAAAGTTGAATTCACACCATTAGAAGGTGGCGATGTTCAAGTTTTAGAACCTAAATTCGTAATTCTTGCAACTGGTTCTGTACCTGTAAATATTCCTGTAGCAAAAGTTGATGAAGACCTTATCGTTGATTCAACAGGTGCATTAGAATTCCAAGAAGTGCCTAAACGTTTAGGTGTAATTGGTGCAGGCGTAATTGGACTAGAACTTGGTTCAGTATGGCGTCGTCTTGGCTCTGAAGTTGTTGTGTTTGAAGCATTAGATGCATTCTTACCAATGGCGGATAAAGCGTTGGCAAAAGATTATCAAAAACTTTTAACAAAACAAGGTTTAGATATTCGTATTGGCGCTAAAGTTTCAGGTACTGAAGTGAATGGTCGTGAAGTGACTGTTCAATATAACCAAGCAGGCGAAGATAAAACTCAAACTTTTGATAAATTAATCGTTTGTGTTGGCCGTAAAGCCTATGCAGAAGGTTTATTGGCTGAAGATTCAGGCATTAAATTAACTGAACGTGGTTTGGTTGAAGTGAACGATTGGTGTGCAACGTCTGTTGACGGTGTATATGCAATTGGTGACTTGGTACGTGGTCCAATGCTTGCGCATAAAGCAATGGAAGAAGGTGTAATGGCAGTTGAGCGTATGCATGGTCATGCTGCTCAAGTGAATTATGACACTATTATTTCAGTGATTTATACACACCCTGAAGCTGCGTGGGTAGGTTTGACTGAAGAGCAAGCTAAAGAGAAAGGTCACGACGTTAAAACCGGTCAATTCCCATTTGCGGTAAATGGTCGTGCTTTAGCTGCCAATGAATCTGCTGGATTTGTGAAGTTTGTTGCAGATGCAAAAACTGATCGTTTATTGGGTATGCATATCATTGGTCCAGGTGCTTCTGATATTGTTCACCAAGGTATGATTGCACTTGAATTTGTATCTTCAGTTGAAGATTTACAATTGATGACTTTCGGTCACCCAACTTATTCTGAAGTCGTTCATGAAGCAGCGCTTGCTGTTGATGGGCGTGCGATTCACGCGATTCAGCGTAAACGTAAATAACACAAAAAAGAGCGGTTTCGACCGCTCTTTTTACTTTTGATGGTTGTTTTTAATTGAATAATCATCTAAAAATAAAAGAACAAACTTTAATAAATGCCGATAGTTATTGCGATGGAAGTCTAATTATTGGTGTGTCATAACAATGTGAAAAGTAGTAAAAGGTAAAACATGAATCTACATGAGTATCAAGCGAAAACGCTGTTAAAAAAATATGGTATGCCAGTTCAAGAAGGCATTTTAATCACTACGCCCGAAGAAGCATCTGCTGCCTTTGAGCAAATTAGTGGCAAATTCGCTGTGATGAAGGCCCAAGTCCATGCAGGTGGTCGTGGTAAAGCGGGTGGCGTAAAAGTTGTTAAGTCAAAAGAAGAAGCAGCTGAATATGCAAAAAGCCTGTTAGGTACTCGTTTAGTCACGTATCAGACGGATGCCAATGGTCAGCCGGTAAATAGTATCCTTGTTTGTGAAGATGTTTATCCTGTAGAACGTGAATTGTATTTAGGTGCAGTGGTTGACCGTTCTAGTCGTCGTGTGACATTCATGGCGTCTACAGAGGGTGGTGTAGAAATTGAAAAAGTTGCTGAAGAAACACCTGAAAAAATTATTAAAGTCGAAGTAGATCCACTGGTTGGTTTATTGCCATTCCAAGCGCGTGATGTTGGCTTCCAATTAGGTTTAAAAGATAAGCAAATCAGCCAATTTGTAACCATCATGACAGGCGCGTACAAAGCATTTGTTGAAAATGACTTTGCACTATTTGAAATTAACCCACTTTCAGTTCGTGAAAATGGCGAAATCTTATGTGTAGATGCTAAAGTCGGTATTGACTCAAATGCACTTTATCGTTTGCCTGAAATTGCAGCGATGCGTGATAAATCTCAAGAAAATGAGCGTGAGTTAAAAGCATCTGAATTTGACCTTAACTATGTTGCTTTAGAAGGTAATATTGGTTGTATGGTGAATGGTGCTGGTCTTGCGATGGCAACAATGGACATCATCAAACTGTATGGTGGTCAGCCAGCAAACTTCCTTGATGTTGGTGGCGGTGCGACTAAAGATCGCGTAATTGAAGCATTTAAAATTATTCTTTCAGATTCATCTGTACAAGGTGTATTGATCAATATTTTTGGTGGTATCGTACGTTGTGACATGATTGCTGAAGCGATTATTGCAGCGGTTCAAGAAGTAAATGTAACCGTACCTGTAGTTGTTCGTTTAGAAGGGAACAATGCAGAATTAGGTGCTAAATTACTTGATGAATCAGGTCTAAAATTAATTTCTGCGAATGGCTTAGCTGATGCCGCAGAAAAAGTTGTTGCTGCTGTGAAAGCGTAAGGAGTATCAATCATGAGCGTATTAGTTAATAAAGACACAAAAGTATTGGTACAAGGCTTTACAGGTAAGAATGGTACATTCCATTCTGAGCAATCAATTGCATACGGTACAAAAGTAGTTGGTGGCGTAACACCGGGTAAAGGTGGTCAAACTCATATTGGTCTACCTGTTTTCAATACAATGCGTGAAGCAGTAAAAGAGACTGGTGCAAATGCAACATCAATTTATGTACCTGCACCATTTGTACTAGATTCTATTGTTGAAGCAGTCGATTCTGGTATTGAGTTAATCGTGGTGATCACCGAAGGTGTTCCAACCTTAGACATGTTAAAAGCGAAACGTTACCTTGAAACTTATGGTAATAATGCACGTTTAATCGGTCCAAACTGTCCAGGTATTATCACACCGGGCGAATGTAAAATTGGGATTATGCCAGGGCATATTCATCAACCAGGTAAAATCGGAATCATTTCTCGTTCTGGTACATTGACTTATGAAGCAGTTGCGCAAACGACTAAGCTTGGTTTAGGTCAGTCTACTTGTATTGGTATCGGTGGTGACCCAATTCCAGGTATGAACCAAATTGACTGCTTAAAACTTTTCCAAGAAGACCCACAAACAGAAGCAATCATCATGATTGGTGAAATTGGTGGTAGTGCGGAAGAAGAAGCTGCTGAATATATTCAATCTAATGTGACTAAACCTGTTGTTGGTTATATTGCGGGTGTAACAGCACCTAAAGGTAAGCGTATGGGTCACGCAGGAGCGATTATCTCTGGCGGTAAAGGTACTGCTGAAGAGAAGTTTGCTGCATTTGAAAAAGCGGGTATGGCATATACGCGTAGCCCAGCTGAACTTGGTTCAACTATGTTTGATGTCTTAAAAAAGAAAGGCTTGGTTTAATTTAAAGTTTAAATTTTTAAGCTAAAAAATGGGAGCCAATCGGCTCCCATTTTTATTGGTTGAAGAGTATTGGTTGTAGCTTCTTGATGGTTAGCGTTTAAGCTTGTGAGCAAGATAGAAAAAAGGGAATTTATATGAGCGTGGTGATCTGTGATTAGCCTTTGACTAAACCACCATCCACAATCAAATTTTGTCCTGTTACAGCGCGTGACCACGGTGATAAAAACACCAGCACGGCATCTGCAAACTGCTCAGGTGTGGTGACTTCTTGTAAGGGCGTAGAAGCAGCGATCAAATCAAACACTTGATCAGGTGTTGCACTGCTGGCATCAGTCTTACGTAATAGACCACCTGAAAGCATATTTACATTAATGCCATATTGACCTAAATCGTGTGAAGTGGTGCGGGTAAAGGCCAAAAGTGCTGCTTTAGCTGCAGTATAATCATGATAAGGAACCACAGGATTCTGCACAAGATTGGTTCCAATATTGATGATTCGACCAAAATGATCTTTTTTCATATCTTCTAGTGCAGCTTGGGTGGTGTTTAAAGCGGCTTTTACTGCGCTGTCCAATTGCTGTTGCATACTGTGCCAGCTCAAGGTTTCAACTTTTGGACGTAGATCACCATCAAATTTAAATGCCAATAGCGCATTATTAATCACTGAGGTGATTGCATGTCCATAATGCAGTTTTGCCTTTTTAAACATCGTGTTGACTTGATTTGCATCAGTTACATCTGCTTTGTAAATAAAAACTTGTTCGGCATGTTCCTTAGCAAGTTGTTGTGCGGATTCTTCACTATTGAAATAATTCACCACAACTCTTGCGCCTTCACGAATCAAAGCATGGGTAATTGCAAGTCCTAGACCACGTGCGCCACCAGTCACTAGAATAATTTGATCTCGTATTTCCATGTTCAAATCAACTCATTTGATATCAATTTAATTTTAGCACTTTTATCGATGAGACTCTTAGATTGAGAGATGAGTTACAAAGTTTATCAATTGTACATACTCAAGATGAAAAATATAAAAACATCTAGAGAAATTTAAGCATCTTAGTGGATTGATTACATATGAATATTCAAATAATTAAACTTTTTAAATCCTATTGATAAAATGATGGCTCAGAATGATAGTTAATTGGTTTAACATATTGATCATATTATTTATAATTAAAACGAAACGCATTTGATATTGGGTGTGCTTCAGCCATTCTGATCTATATGTAGGCTACAATTAGACTGAACATTTAAGTGACGTATAAACAAACAGAGGAGACAACCATCTTGTTTTATGATTGGTATAACTCCGATAAAAATGATGAATTGATTAGGCAAAACATGCGACCTATTTACCCGCTCAATTTAATGGTCATTTTTATATTTTTTATAAATTCAAATGTTTATGCTTTTGATGATCTGGCACTTATGGCAGAAGAGGCACAAAATCAAATTGTGGAATATCAAGATGAATTATTAGGACAACCAGATCAATTGCAAGATGAGCAATTATTTAAAATTGAAAATCAAGAAAATAGCCTAAGTGATACTGAAATAAGCACTGAGCGAAATGATATTTTTTTTGAACAAGATCAATTGCAAAAAAAATTAGCAGAACAGCATGAGCATGAATTGGCAGATTATTCAATTTTAACCAATAAATTTTATGAAAATGAGCGTATTCGTGTATTTAATTATACTGCTTACAATGTACAACAATTAAAGACATCATTACTCAACCCTTCAAATGATAATCCTGCATCAAGTGAGCTTTATCTTTCTTTTGGTTATGGTATTGAATTTAAGATCAATGCTTTAAACAAAGTGGGTTATGAATACATCTCTAGTTTTCCTTATGATCGTGGGCAATTATTGCGTCTGTTTTGGATTAGAACGCTGACCTATTAACCATAAATATTTTATCGATCATTTTTTATTTCCATGAAGAAATCATGGGGGAAATACTACAACTTGAAACATAAGCTTGTTTAGCACTACACATTAACAGACTAACTTAAACAAAATGAGATGAAGAGGTGAGTCATCATGTTAAACAAAGTTATTGTGTTGGGTGTAGTTGCTATTTCATTAACCGGCTGTATTGTTGCACCATTTGATGATGGTCATCGAGGTGGTCATGGTCGTTATGATCAGCGACATGATTCGGATCATCGCTGGGATCAGCGTCGTGATGGTGATCGACATCGTTATGACCGAGATCGCAATGATCGTGACTGGAATTGGAAAGGGCGTTAATTCTTTATCTTAAATATAAAAATGGGCAATGCATGCCCATTTTTTTCTATCTTGTTGTTTGAAAATATATGAATGAAGTAACTCATATATTTTCATAAAAACTAATTTATATCTTTGTAGGGTGGCACTGCCGCATTTTACATTGAAAGTTTAAATATATTTGTGTAGGCAATAGCGTATTTTTTGTAGGGCATGCCACACGAGAACAATACCCTATATTATTTTTTTAAATAAACCTGCTTGTACTACACCAGCTTTGGTTTGTTTCTGTAATTGCCATGTTGAGGGTAAATTCAGTTGATTTAAGCCACGATCTGCTTCTACATAAATCAATGCTTGATCAGATAAGTATTGATCAGCTTTTTGAGCCAATTCATCCCATAAATTTAAACTATAGGGTGGATCTAAAAACATTAAATCAAACTGTTCATTTAAATTGGATAAGGCGTGTTGTGCTGTTTGAATTTTCAGCTGACAGTTTTCAGCTTTAAGCAACTGAATATTGTCTTTTAAAAATTTAGCTTGCGTGGCATTGGGTTCAATCATGATCACGTGCCTTGCACCACGTGAAAGTGCTTCAAATCCTAAAGCACCTGAACCAGCACAAAGATCTAAGACTTTGGCATTTTGAATATCCCACATCAGCCAGTTAAACAATGTTTCACGCACTCGATCAGGGGTAGGACGTAAACCATCGATATCAGCAAAAGGAAGAACTCGACGTTTCCATTCTCCACCAATAATACGTAATTGGTTTTTCATTTTATTATTCACTGATATCAGCCTCAGGTACAGGTGGGGGAGTGGGTTGCGTCGAAGTCGTACTATGACCTTGAGTTGGTATACGGTTTTGGGTAGCCGTATTGGTCTGTGTATTTGGCTTCGGTTTAGGCAAGGCATTTGGATCTGCTGCAAGAGAAACATCACCACTTGGCAGTTCACCCGGTTTGATGCCAGCTGTCATTAAGCCACCACTGACTTGATGGTTAAGCGGTACAATTGGATTCTTTTTGCGAGTCAGCAACCAGTAATCAAACACAGGACGAGCAATCTTGGCAGCAGAACCACCATGCTTACCATTTTCCCAAATCACCGCAATGGCAATTTCAGGGTTTTCAGCAGGTGCAAAACCAACAAATAAACCGTGGTCTAATTGTCTTGATGTCAGTGCGGCTTCGTTATAGCGCTTGCCTTGGGCAATACTCTTCACCTGTGCTGTACCTGTTTTACCTGCGATTTGGTACATTGGTGTACGGATACCACGACCTGTACCTGTTTGAATAACATCAACCATTGCATCACGCATTTTAATCCAGTCTTCATCTGTACCACTGAAGTTGATTTTTCCTGTCGGGGCATTGAGTACTTCATGCTTTTTCGCCCCTTTGGATTCACGTAATACGTGTGGTGTGACATGTGCACCATGGTTGGCGGTAATTGCTGTTGCCATCGCCAGTTGTAATGGAGTCGCGGTAAACGCACCTTGACCAATACTGACAGAAATGGTTTCACCCTTGAGCCATTTGCTTTTTCGGGTACGCATTTTCCATTCAGGACTTGGATATAAACCTGTACTTTCGCTTGGTAAATCTACCCCCGTCTTTTCACCGAAACCAAATTGGCGCATCCATTCATTCATGCGGTCTATACCCATCTGGTAAGACAAGATATAGAAGTAAGTATCACAAGAAACCACAATGGACTTATGTAAGTTGACTGAGCCATGTCCAGTCTTTTTCCAGTCACGGAATTTATGTGAATCGCCAGGTAAATGGAAATAGCCAGGATCGGAAATGGTAGTTCCCCAATCTACCGTTTTAAAGTGAATACCACCTAAGCCTTCCATCGGTTTAATGGTAGAGCCAGGAGGATAGGTTCCTTGGACAGCACGGTTATAGAGCGGTTGATCTAGGTTGTCACGCAAGGCTGTATAATCTGCGTGTCCAATACCTGTTACAAATAAGTTCGGGTTAAAACTTGGGCTTGAAACCAGTGCTAATATTTCACCAGTTCGTGGATCAATTGCGACGATTGCACCACGACGATCTTTAAGCTGTTCTGCTGCAATGGTTTGCAGGCCATAATCGAGTGAAAGATATAAGTCATTGCCTCGGGTAGACTCTTTACGGCCTAAATGACGTAAGACATTACCATGTGCATCGGCTTCAATCGATTCATAACCAGGAACACCATGCAGTAAATCTTCATAGGATTTCTCTACACCAATTTTCCCAATCAGGTTGGTTCCTGCATAACTATCTTTATCAATTGCTTTGAGCTCTTTATCGTTAATACGACCCACATAGCCAATAACATGGGCAAATAGCTCACCATGTGGATAATAGCGGGTCATTTGTGTTTCGATATCAACACCCGGAAATTGAAACTTGATTTCACTAAAGCGTGCAATATCTTGTTCTGTTAGGTTTAGCTTTAAGGTGACTCGTTCTGTTTTTTTAGAGGCTTTAATCCGGCTATTAAAACGGTCAATATCTTCTTGATTCAGATTTAAAATTGGAATTAAACGTTTAACCGTATCATCTATATCTTCAACATCGGCTTTGCTGAGGGTTGCAGTAAAAACAGGGTAGTTATCTGCCAGTAAAATTCCATTACGATCATAAATATAGCCACGTGCTGGTGCGATAGGCTGGAGCCGAATACGGTTTTTATCTGATGCTTCACTAAATTCTTGGTGATGGAAAATTTGCAGATAAGCATAACGTGCAACCAGAAGGCACATAAAAAATGAAACAATACCAATCGCAAAAAAGACACGACTACGAAAGATGCGTTTTTCTTGTTGGACATTTTTTAGAGGAAACTGCTGCTTCATACGTCGTCGGCTTTAGTACTTAAAGATGGGTGAATTTAGGGGTCAAACATTTTACCCTAGATTGAGTCTTAAAAATTAAAAAACACAAATAACTCATCAAAATATATTTTAACTCAATCTCTGCAACAAAGTTGTTATGCCGAATGCAGGTCCGTTGACATTTCACCTGAAAAATACGCATCGTTGTAAACATTGAGGAATTGTCAATAGACTCTATCTAGATTTGACCTTAGCGACATTAAATTTATAGCGTTTTGTATATGAGTGCCAAAATAATTCTGTTAAAGTCGAGCCTTAAGGATAAATAGATTCGACCTAAGTTAAGATTAGGGATAATGGAGAAAATAATGAAAAAAATCTTTCCCTTATTAATGTTAGTAGCTGTCGGAAATTTCGCGCATGCTGATGTTAAAGATTATTTGCCAGATATGAAGGGAATTTTACCAGAGGCAAAGTTTAAGCCTGAAGATGCTTCTAAATGGAATATTGGTGCGGGTGTAACGCAACAGATGGTCCATGCGAATGGTGAATGGGTAAATCCTTATGGAATTGCGTATACTAAATTAGGTGTTTTTTATAATGGCGACCATGAATTTGCTGGTCAAGTCGGCTATAGAATTCCTGTAGTATTAAATGGTAAAGATAAAAATGGATTCTATGTTGGGGTCTATGGTGGAACACTTAAAAGTAAAAAAGTGGACGGAAGTGATGAAGTCCAATATGGTGGTGGTGCCGATTTATCTTATGTTTTATTGAATAAAGAGCGTATAAGTACATTTAGTGTGGGGATGGGTGCAGGTAGTGAACTTCATAATAAAAATGGAGATATGGTCCTGGAAACTCGTCCACAAATACAATTTGCTTATACCTTAAGTGTCGGGTTCTAAAGTTTTTATGATTTTATCCATATCCTTCGACCGCAAATAGAAATAAATACGAGAGTCATGCATGTTGGAATACGTTAATGGTTTGTGGCACGCTTTTACAGCTCGACCTGATCATCTTGCCATTTTAAGTATCATCCCAGTGACGGCCTTTGTAACGTGGGCACACGTTTGGATGGCACTGAAAATGGTATTTTATCCAATCACGTTCTGGGGGTTCCATATTGGTCCCTTACCCGTGGGTTGGCAAGGGATTGTGCCACGCAAAGCTGGGCGAATTTCAGGCATCATCACAGACAATACATTATCCAAACTGGGTTCTTTGCGTGAATTTTTAGATGCAATGGATCCTGAAGATATGGCTCGAATTATCGGTGAACAAGTCGGTTTTGAGCTTGAGCACTTGATTGATGAGGTGATGTTAGATCGCAATGCTGTTTTGTGGGAAAACTTACCTTATTCGATTAAACGACGAATTTATGGTCAAGCGCATAAACAATTGCCGGGTGTCTTAAGAGAACTCGTGACCGAGCTGACCATGAACGTCGAGTCACTGGTCAACATGCGGGATATGGTCGTTACTCAAATGGAAGGCGATCGCCGTTTGATGGTCCGTATGTTTTTAAAAGTTGGGCAAAAAGAAATTAACTTTATTTGGCATATTAGTGCTGTAATCGGGAGTTTCTTTGGTATTTTCCAAATGTTTGTTTATGTCTTTGTACCACAACATTGGACGGTACCTTTCTTTGCAGCCGTTTGGGGCTTTTTAACCAACTGGATTGCAATCTGGATGGTTTTCAATCCAGTAGAGCCACATTACGTACGCTATCCACAATTTTTTGAACGTACAAAAGATCGAAAATTTCCATGGATTAAACCTGTTATTCCAAGAATTGGCACTTATAATGTTCAAGGTGCGTTTATGAAACGCCAAGAAGAAGTGTCAGATGTTTTTGCAAGTGTCGTGACTGAAGATTTGATTACGTTAAAATCAATCATGACTGAAATGATGTATGGTCCTAAGAAAGAAAAAACCCGTCGTATTGTAAAGCGTCATATTAACGAAATTATGGAAACTCCATTGGTTCGGACCTCTTTACAATTGTCTTTAGGACTAAAAGAGTATGCAAAACTCAAGACAGACTTGATTGATCGGTCAATTGAAATTACGATGGTGCCTGTTTGCGACCCTGCGTTTAATGCGAGCCGTGCACAGAAAATTTTTCAGATGTTTAAAGAGCGGATTAGAGAGTTAACCCCAAAAGAGTTTCAAAACCTGTTACGTCCTGCATTTCAGGAAGACGAATGGATATTGATTGTACTTGGTGGTGTGACTGGATTTTTTGCTGGTCTAATACATTTATTTGTGGCTTTCTTATAAATTTGATGCCATTACGATGATAAGTTTTAATTTGTCATGGCAAACGGTATCATACATATTGTTTTAAATGAGGATGTTTTTTTATGCGCATTATATTACTCGGACCACCTGGAGCAGGTAAAGGTACACAAGCTCAGTTGATCTGTAAGCGCTACAATGTCCCACAAATTTCAACCGGTGATATGCTCCGTGCTGCAATTCGTGAAGGTACTGAATTAGGTCTTAAAGCTAAAAGTGTAATGGAATCAGGTGGTTTAGTATCTGATGAGCTTATTATCGGTTTAGTGAAAGAACGTATTGCACAACCTGATTGTGTAAATGGTTGTATTTTCGATGGTTTCCCACGTACGATTCCTCAAGCTGAGGCTTTAGAGAGCGAAGGGATTAGCATTGACCATGTGATCGAAATTGAAGTACCAGACGAAGAAATCGTAAAACGTCTTTCTGGTCGTCGTCAGCACCCAGCATCTGGTCGTGTTTATCACACGATTTATAACCCACCGAAAGTGGAAGGTAAAGATGATGAAACTGGCGAAGATCTTGTGCAACGTCCAGATGACGAAGAAGCAACGATTCGTAAGCGTTTAGGCTCTTATCATAATGAAACTGAACAGCTTGTTGGTTTCTATCAAGGACGTGCAGCTTCTGGGGAGAATGCACCGACTTATAATAAATTGAACGGTTTACGTCCAATAGAAGATGTCCAAAAAGATTTATTTGCGATTTTAGATAAATAAGACCGCATTCAAAGCATTTTTTTAAGCTTTGACAATAACAGAGACCTGATTCATATTAGGTCTCTTTTTTTTTGCAAGAGTGGCGTAGAGAGTGAAGTTTGTATTAATTGCCTTGGTCATTTTGAGTATATTGCTTCTTTTGGGCTTATTGTATATGAGCTTTAAATTGCTACGCAAAGCACAAAAAGAAGAGCTTCAGCAACGCCGTGAAATGAGAAAATCAGGCAATTACCAAGTGCATCCACAGGTGGCTGAAGAGTGGAAACGACTTGAAAAGTTAAAGAAAGATTTGGAAAATAAAAAGTAAAATAATCAGGGAGATTAATGCTGAGGATAAATTAATCCTTATCTATCATCGAGCTTCATTATTCCAAATTGATGAATTTAATTGATGAATTTGTATGATTGAGATGTGTAAGCAATTAATTCTAAGTGTTTTGTTTATCCATCTACATGTTAAATTCACAGCATTCATATTATAAGAAGACTGTCCAAATGAAATTGATTGCCATAGCAGCACATCGTAGCGAATATTTAGAGCCTATTCATTTTTCAAAGGGGACTTTGCTCAACATAGGCGAAAAGTATCAAGGCTCGGAGAATTGGGACAATTGGTATTTCTGCACAGTCGACAGTGGATTAGAGGGGTGGGTTCCTACTCAAATCATTGAATGGATCAATAAGCATCAAGGCCATGCAATAGCAGATTACACAGCGAAAGAACTCAATGTAGATCATGGCGATCTATTGGTTGGAGAAGAACAACTAAATGGCTGGATTTGGTGTAGCAGATTATCTGATGAGCAGTCTGGTTGGGTGCCCTTAGAGGTGTTAAGTCAGATTTGATTGAGGGCTATTTTAAGATTCTATCTATTTCTTCAGTAAATAACTTCCTCAGAAAAATGACAAAGCATAATCTTGATTAAATGATGACTATGTTTTATCAAAATCTCTCATTTATTCGCTACTTTGTTTTGACTTCGCGTGCAGCACCAAACTCATATTTATCAGGCCAATTACAAACATCTGACACAATACATTCATTGCATTTGGGTTTACGTGCAATACAGCAATAGCGGCCATGTAAAATTAACCAATGATGCGAGTCAATAATAAATTCTTTTGGAATCACTTTAATTAAACGATGTTCGACCTCAAGGACGTTTTTCCCTACAGCCAGTCCAGTACGATTGCCAAGACGGAAGATATGCGTATCTACAGCCATTGTAGGCTGACCAAAGGCGGTATTCAGCACAACATTAGCAGTCTTACGACCTACGCCGGGTAAGGCTTCTAAATCAGCACGATTGTCTGGAACTTGGCTATTGTGTTTCTCAATCAGAATTTTACAGGCCTTAATCACATTTTCAGCTTTGGCATTATATAAACCGATGGTTTTAATATATTGCTTTAAACCGTCTACACCCAATGCATAAATCTGTTCAGGAGTATTGGCGACAGGGAATAACTTATCAGTGGCTTTGTTGACACTTACATCTGTGGCTTGAGCCGATAAGGTAACAGCGACAAGCAACTCAAATGGGTTTGAGTAATTGAGTTCTGTTTTAGGATTTGGGCGTTGCTCACGTAATCGTTCAAAGAAAATCTGAATCTGCTTTTTGGTCATATTCTTTACAGTCATGATGCATCCTCTTGCAAAACAGATAACTGTTGAATCAATTCATTTAATTGATGTTGCTTATTTTCATCTGCTCGAACACTCAATTGTTTCTCTAGTTTTTTAATTTGAGTCCGCAGCTTAGCCAATTCAATGGTGGTTTTCGCATCTGTAACAATTGGATTTTTTATTGTGGGCTGATTGATTTCAATTGTAGGTAAAGCCTGACTCTGTTGTGTTATCTGCGCAAAGAGTTCAGTGTCGATTTCTGCACGAACCACAGGACCTTTACGATGCATGCGTTGTTTTTCTTCACGTTGAATATGTGCATAGTAACGACCACGTAAGTCATTTTGTTCTAAAAGACGTTGTTGTTCATTTGGAATAGGCTGAATGTCTTCAACTAAATCAATGCAATCTACTGGACAGGGAGCAATGCATAGTTCACAGCCAGTGCATAGATCTGTAAGTACGGTATGCATCAGTTTACCAGAACCAATAATGGCATCTACAGGGCAAGCACTGATGCATTTGGTACAACCAATACATTCATCTTCACGAATAATGGCTTTCATGCGTTGTGGACGGCCATCGCTTTGAGTTGGCCAGACACTTGGTTCAGCAACGAGCTTATTGCGATTGAGTATATCAGCAAGCGCATCTGCAACAGGCTGCCCACCTGGCACACATTTATTGGCTTCTTCGCCTTTTTCTACAATAGATTTTGCATAAGGTAGACACCCATCACGGTGACCACAGAGTCCACATTGTGTTTGTGGCAAAATGGCATCTATTTGCTGAATGAAGGAAAGCGATGAATTCATGTGAATAAAACTTTAAAGAAAAATGAACAAATGCTTTGTAAAAGCGAAGAATATTTTGCAATTTTAGCATGTTTTGTAGTGAAAATCTTTGCTCTAATTTGGCGCTAAAAATGCGCTAATTTAGATCAAAATATCGAATATGTTTTTGGTTAAAAACGCCAACAAATTGACATTTTATTTGGGGTTGATTAGAAATTATCATATTGAATTTAAATATTATTTGAAAAAACATTTGAAAAAAGGTTGTGGATTATATACAAAAGGGATTAAATACTTTGCGCCAAAATTTATCATTTTATTAAAAGGGTTGACCTTTTTTGTATCATTTTCTGCTGAGGAATGAGCGTTGAAATATAATAGCCTGAATGACTTTTTAAATTACGTTAAAGCACGTGATCCAAATCAACCAGAGTTTTTACAAGCTGTGGAAGAAGTTATGACCAGTTTGTGGCCATTTATTGAGAAAAACCCAGAGTATGCTGAGCATGGTTTGCTTGAACGTCTTGTTGAGCCAGAACGAGCGATTCAATTCCGTGTTTCATGGGTAGATGATAAGGGGCAAACTCAAGTTAACCGTGCTTTTCGTGTTCAATATAATTCTGCTATTGGCCCATTTAAAGGCGGCATGCGGTTTCACCCATCTGTAAATCTTTCTATTTTAAAATTTTTAGGTTTTGAGCAGACGTTTAAAAATGCCTTGACCACACTGCCTATGGGTGGTGGTAAAGGTGGTTCTGATTTCGATCCTAAAGGCAAATCAGACGGCGAGATCATGCGTTTTTGCCAAGCATTAATCATCGAACTTTACCGTCACCTTGGTTCTAATACTGATATTCCAGCAGGGGATATTGGTGTGGGTGGCCGTGAAGTGGGTTACATGGCGGGTATGATGAAAAAGCTCAGTAATGACACTTCATGTGTATTTACGGGTAAAGGTTCATCATTCGGTGGTTCTTTGGCTCGCCCAGAAGCAACAGGTTTTGGTACAGTTTATTTTGCTGAAGAAATGCTAAAAACTCGCGGTGAAAGCTTTAAAGATAAAATTGTGGTGATTTCAGGTTCGGGCAATGTTGCGCAGTTTGCTGCAGAAAAAGCCATGTACTTAGGTGCGAAAGTAGTTTCATTGTCTGACTCAAACGGTACGGTACATGTAAAAAATGGATTTACCAATGAGCTTCTTGCTGAAGTGATGGAACTTAAAAACGTAAAACGTGGACGTATTTCTGAGTTTGCATCAAAACACGGTTTTGAATATTTAGAAGGTCAACGCCCTTGGTCAATTCAGTGTGATATTGCATTGCCATGTGCAACTCAAAATGAATTAAATGAAGAAGATGCAGATGTACTGCTTGCCAATGGTGTAATCTGTGTTGCAGAAGGTGCCAATATGCCTTCAACACTAGAAGCTGTTGAAAAATTTGTAGAAGCAAAAATTCTTTATGCACCAGGTAAAGCGTCAAATGCAGGTGGTGTTGCCACTTCTGGTCTTGAAATGTCACAAAATTCGATTCGTTTAGGGTGGACATTTGAAGAAGTGGATGAGCGTCTACATGCAATTATGAAAGAAATTCATCGTAACTGTGTGAAGTATGGTACTCAAGCTGATGGCACAGTGAACTATGTAAATGGTGCAAATATTGCTGGTTTCGTCAAAGTTGCCGATGCAATGTTAGCGCAAGGCGTGTTCTAATCTCAGTTTGATTTTGAACTTAAAACCGATGCTTTTGCATCGGTTTTTTTAGCAATTAAAAACAGCGACAAGCTATTTGCTCGGAAGTGTTTCAACAATTGAGTCGAGTTCATATTGGTATTGAGACTGATCAGCTGCAGGATTGGCAATTTCTGTGCGTTTGACCTTAATAATTTGAGTAGACTTTGAATTATGGGTAAAGCCATCAATAGAGTCATAAAAATAACTCGCTTCTTTCTCGCTATAATTTTTTTGACCAGTTTCGTTCAATGTTAATTCACGGACTAAAAGACAAGTTTGTGGTGCGACACCAGTACAAGGTCGAGTTTCAGGACTGACCTCTAAAAAAATAATTTGTGGTTGAGCTGCTGTATTTGAAACTTGGGTTTCTATAGGCGTTGGTGTTGTAGGAACTTTTTGAGTTGTAGATTCTTGGCTACATGCCATGACGAGCAACGGTAAGATTAATGCAACGCTTAATTTGTGATTCATGATTTTACCTTTATCGATCTTGCTGTATTAAAAATGAGCTTTGCTGCAATCACTATGGATTGCTTAAGTTTGTATTATTGAGTGTTTATATTCACTGTTTTTTTTAATTATTATGCAGTGTTGAATGTTCTGCATCGATTAAAATTGAGGCGCAAACCTTAAAATAGAAATATTTTGATTATTTGGCTGGAAAAGCATAAAACTGATTTAAATCTAGATGTTTATAAATAGTTAAACTAAGAAAAGCTGAAGTTGAACTTCAGCTTTTCTATACAATTATTTTACAGTTTCACGTTCGATAATCATGTCTTGTACATAAGCGTATTTAGACTGATCAGCAGCTGGGTTTTTAATCTCATAACGTTTTACACGAACCACTTGGCGCTCAGCAGGGCTATGAGTAAAGCCTTCGATTTGGTCATAGAAATATGTCCAATCTTTATCTACTTGGGTTTTTACACCATTGTCAGCATATTTGATTTCGCGTACTTGTAAGCACTGCATTTTTCTTACACCAGCAGAACATTCTTTAGTTTCTGGGCTGATTTCTAAGAAAATTGTTTCACCTTGGCTTTGGTATTTAGTTTCAGGTGTCATTTTACCTATAAATACAACTTTACCACCTGTCGCGTTTACCAAAGTAAGCGTTGGGCTTTCAGTGTTTGTTGTGTCGAGTACAAATGCTGTTTTATTTGATTGGAACAATGCCGCAGCAAAACTTTCTTGTTTCATTAATTCAGGAGAACACATCATATTGGTTGATGCGATATTGCCAGTAACCAATAAGCCGTTTTCAACTTTTGCACTGGTCATTAGTCTGTTACAGCCAGTCGCAACACTTAGACGTTGGTCTGCAAAATTAAGTACGATGGGTTGTTTGGTATCTGCTGGTTGATAAGACCATTGATAAGCATTTAATGTTTGCTCTGCATTACCTTGTTGTTGTAATACTTTCACAGCGGTATCACCCAATTTTTGAATATCGCCAGATTGGCAAGCCGCTAGGGCTAAAGGAAGTACAGCTAATGCTAAATATTTGAATTTCATATTCTATTCACGTTTTAAAAAACTATGCATAGGATAAACCATGAAACACTAAAAGATATGGATACAATTTATTAATTCGGTTTCAATATGTATCCATATAACTAAAAGTTAAACAATAATTAACAAATTGTTATCATTTGTGCTGAATGATGATCAATTGAATCATTTAGTCAAAACGATAAATATCCATACCTAGCGCGCCCATCGAAAAACTACTGTGCACAATACTAAAGCGATGGCCAGTACCCATTGCAAAGAAAAGAGGCGCAAAGTGCTCAAGTGTTGGGTGATTTTTCTGTAGATAAGGAATGCTATCCCATTCCAATACAGCATCATAATTACTATGGTTGAGTTTGCTCACCACATAATTCCTAAATGTAGATGCCCATTCAGGAACGTTCTCATCTTTGCCGTTCCATGACAATTCTCTTAAATTGTGAGTGATACTGCCTGAACCAATCAATAAAATTTGTTTTTCACGGAGTGGGGCAAGTGCTTGACCAATTTGGTAGATTTGATCAGCATGCATATTCATCGGTAAAGAAATTTCAATGACTGGAATATCCGCCTCAGGATACATATGTAATAAAGGCATCCATACGCCATGATCACGTGGTCGAGTACTATTTGCATGTGCAGGGAGGTGAGCTTCAGCCAAGAGATGTAGAATTTCTTCCGCCAATTCAGGATTTCCTGGTGCGGGATAGCGAATCTCATACAGCGCTTGAGGAAAACCACGAAAGTCATGCCATGTTTCAGGGCGTACACCTGTATTGACTTCTAAAGCCTCACTTTCCCAGTGGGCAGACATCACCACGATGGCTTGTGGTTTTGGCAAATTTAGACCAAGACGATGTAGTGCAGGACCGACTTGTTCAGGATCTAGCGCAAGCATGGGAGAGCCATGTGAAATGAATAAACCTGGGAGTGTTTGTAAGTTCATATCTTTGTGCCTAAATGATCATTAAATACAGCGTGAATTGCCCATTCTAGCTAAAATGCATGCTCTCAATAAGCCTTTTATTTCAACAGACTGTTTCATCAATGCAACTTTTGCCCAATTACATGACTAGCCTGCACGATGATACGGATGATTATGGTTAATACTCATCGCACGATAAAGTTGTTCAATCAGCATAACCCGAACCAATGGATGGGGCAGAGTTAGTTTTGACAGTGACCAGTGCCAAGCAGCAGCTTTTCGCACGGCTTCAGAATGTCCATCTGGTCCGCCAATGGCCAGTGCAACATCATAACCCTCAAGCATCCAACCTTTCATGGTTTCAGCCAGCTTTTCAGTACTAAATTCACGTCCACCTACTTCAAGTGCAATCAATACTTCATTGTGTTTCAGTTGGCTGAGAATACTATCACCCTCAATTTGGCGATATTTTAAAATATCTGCTTCGGAATCATTTTTGCCACGCTTTGCCATCGGGAGTTCAATAATTTGCGTCTGTACAAAAGGTTGGATTCTTTTGAAGTAATCTTCAAAACCAGTTAATACCCAAGCAGGCATTTTTTGACCAATGGTCAGAATACGGATTTTCATATTAACAATTTCTAACGTGGTAATTGCATCATTATAGCGTGATATTGGTTATTCTCAGGTGTACAACAAGAACTGAATGTCTAATTGCTGTTTTTTTAAATTATAGCTATACCAACACGCTTTTAAATTGGATTTATACATGCAAATAGCTTATCCAAATTTTTTAAATTTAAACTATCTTTTCATTATATTGCTCAGCTGTGGGCTTTCAACATGGAGTGTCGCAACAGAACAACGCTATGATCAGCAAGCTGAACCTGATCGTTTAAACAGTTATTTACAACAAGTGATTCACCCCCAAGCGTTTCGAAATTATCAAAATATTCAAGAGCTCGATCGAGTTGCGGCATTCATTAAACAACAACTTGAACAGTTTGCGATTCCTTGTGAATACCAGCCTTATCAAGTCAAAGGCAAAACCTATCGAAATGTAATCTGTCACTTACAAATGGGTCATGCCAAAAAAGTGATTGTTGGTGCACATTATGATGTTTATGGGAATTTCAAAGGTGCTGATGATAATGCTTCTGGTGTGGTGGGGCTAATAGAGATTGCGCGAATTTTAGCAGCCAATAAGGCCAGTCTTAAACAGAATGTTGATTTTGTCTTTTATACATTGGAAGAACCTCCGTATTTCCGTACTGAACATATGGGGAGTTATATCCATGCACAATCCATTTTAAAACAAAAAGATCAAATTCAAGCGGTGTATATTTTGGAAATGATTGGATATTTTGACCATAAAAATGTTCAGGATTATCCATCGGGATTAGCTTTATTTTATCCCAAACATGGAAATTTTATTGGCGCAGTGAGTAATTTCACTTCACGTGGTTTGGGCGAAAAATATTGTGATGCCATGAAAGCGTTAAAACGCCTTGATTGTCAAAGATTGATAGCGCCATCATTTGTACAAGGCGTGGATTTCTCAGATCATTTGAATTATTGGCGCTTCGATATCCCTGCTATTATGATCACAGATACGGCTTTTTTTAGAAATAAGCATTATCATACCCAAGAGGATACTGTTGAAAAACTCAATTTAAATAAGATGGCAGAAGTCATCAATGGTGTGGTGTATACAGTTTTACAAGACTGATATTTTTCAATCAGGTTATATCATTTGCTATTTTGATCAAAGGAGAGCTTATGCAATACGGTGCAATGCAATTGCTCTCGATGTGGATTAAGGATCGGAAAATACAGAATCAATCGGTACATACCTTAGATGCTTATTTCCGAGATGTATCCAACTTTATTGATTTTTGCTATGACAAGCAGATTGAGTTAAAACAAGTCGAAGCTGCTGATTTAAGAGAGTATGTAGCTTATCGTGTCGAAAAAGATCAGCTTTCGACCAGTAGTTTACAACGGCATTTAACTTCAATTCGTCAGTTTATGAAGTGGGCCAAACAAGGTGGTTATTTAGAAATCAATGCAGCGGATGATTTTCAGATAAAGCGGCAAGCTCGACCATTACCAGGGATGATTGATATTGAAACGGTCAATCAAATTATGGATCAGCCCGAACCTGAAAAGCCAATAGAAAAGCAGTTGTGGTTACGAGATAAGGCTATTCTGGAATTGCTCTATTCGAGTGGCTTGCGCTTGGCAGAAGTGCAAAGTTTAACCATACGAGATATTGATTTTACCCGTCATTTATTGCGTATCACGGGTAAGGGGAATAAAACTCGAATTGTACCTTTCGGCTCTAAAGCGAGAGAGAGTCTGATTGAATGGTTAAAAATCTATCGAATCTGGCAGGGGGAGTTTAGCCCTGAATCTTTGGTATTTATTACTCAACGTGGCACAAGTATTAGCCCACGTCAGATTGAAAATCGAGTCAAATACCAAGCACTACGTGCAGGGGTAAATGTTGATTTACACCCACATTTATTGCGTCACTGTTTTGCCAGTCATATGTTATCTAATAGTGGAGATCTGCGTGCAGTGCAAGAAATGCTAGGACATAGCAATTTAACCACAACACAGATTTATACCCACGTCGATTTTGATCATCTGGCACAAGTCTATGATCAAGCGCATCCAAGAGCTGCTGCATCAAAAATAAAAAATTAATTTTGAATATAAGGCTTTATTAAGCGTTGACCTTTGTATTTTGTAGCGAATAGACCTGGTGAAAAGCACAGTTGGTTTTTTAATAAAATGCATAGTGCTTAAACACATTTAGCACAGAAAAAAGTCGAATAGATAATTGTTTTTAAAAATGCTCTCATGTATATCTAGGTTTGGTATTTATTCAATACATTTCTATTGATTCAATTTTGCAGAAAAATTAGGTCTTTCAATGATCCCTGAACTTGAACAAAAATATAAGCAACTGACTGACGCTCAAAAAGAAATTTTTAAGGGCTATGGCTTACGTCAAATTAAACATTTTGTAGAATTCAGCCTCCCCAAAATTGAGGCAACCTTACCGCAAGAAGGAAAAGTATTGGGTATCAATGCTGAGGGTAAAGTTCAAGCTGTAAATACCGCAACTAATCAGACCTATTTATGGATATCAGACCAACAATGGCAAGCTGCACAAACAGTGTCTAATCATATTGATTTAAAAGAAGACTTTATTGAGATTTGGCAAGTGCTGGAGCTCAAAAATCAAGATTTGATTGATTTAAGCCATATTCATCGTGATTTTTTAGCAAGCATGGCGAAATAATGCAAAACTAAAATTGAAAATCTTGTTTTTGAATTCGATAGAGCTTCTCTTCATGTAGTGGATGGTGCTCATCAAAATCAGGATGCAGAAAGTCATGAGAAAAGCTCATTCCAATTTTTTTCATGACATTTTGCGAAGCAAGATTATGTTTAGATGTAAATGCAACAATCTCTTGAAAATTCAGTTCTTCAAATGCAAATCTTAAACAAGCTTGAGCTGCCTCAGTTGCATATCCTTTATTCCAAAATTTTGGATCAAGCCGCCAGCCAATTTCTATACATGGAGAAAATTCAAATTTTGAGGGTTGTTGATGTAGTCCAACACAACCAATAAACTCTTGGGTTTCAATCAATTCAACTGCCCAAAGTCCCCAGCCTTTGATTTCGATTAAATATTTAATCTGATTTGCCAGTTCGTCACTTTGTTCACGATTTAAAATTTTGGGGAAAAATTGCATTACTTCAGGGTTTGCTGTGATTTTTGCAAAAGCATCGTAATCAGAAGCTTGCCATTGTCGAAGTAAAAGACGATCTGTACATAATTCATAAATCATTTTTATTGAACATCCTGATCAAAGTACTGCTTAGATAGAAAAGGGCGATAATTTTTAACGTATTTCCTCAGTCTTATTTAGCTCGATATGCAGATCTTTGTTTTACGATATAAAATTTTGCATCGCCCAAGATAACCTGCATATTGACCAGCGTTACAGCTTTGGATTTTGTATACAGTAAAGTACATGTTCAGCCAAAGCATGGTTTTTTTCTAAAGCGGGATGCATAAAGTTCTCGACATAATCCATACCAAGTCGTTGCATTACTTTTTCCGAAGCTTGATTCAGTACAGATGTGAAAGAAACAACCTGTTCTAAAGCTAATTTTTCAAATGCAAATGCTAAACATTGCTGAGCGGCTTCCGTCGCATAGCCCTGATGCCAATATTGTTGTGCAAATCGCCAACCAATTTCAACACAAGGAGAGAAAGTAAATTTTTCCGCTTGATTGGCTAGACCCACAAACCCGATAAATTGCTGATTTTCTTTTAACTCAACCGCCCAAAATCCCCAACCACATTCGGTAATTGAGTCTTGAAATCGATGTGCCAAAAGGTCACTTTCATTTTTTGACAAGGTCGCTGGAAAATACCGCATAACGTCTGGATCAGCATTTAAATCTGCAAAAATTTCAAAATCAGGAGCTTGCCATTGTCTAAGGATAAGTCTAGGTGTTTCTAATTGAACAGGAGGATTAAATGTTTTCATATTCACCTAATACGTATTTTTGAATTACAAATCTTCGAGAGGTAGCTGAAAGCTTTGTTTAATGATTTGACTTGGGACATCCGTTTTTACACTGGTAATACCATTCTTTTTGGTCAAATGTGTCGACTGAAATTTACGATAGCTTTCTAAATCAGGTACTACCACTTTTAACATCGCATCACATTCACCCAGAATAATATAACACTCCATGACTTGAGGCAGTTCTTTCATTGCTTCAATAAAGGTATCAATGGTTTCAGCATCTTGGCCTAACAACCAGATTCTTGAGAATAACATCAATTGAAAGCCAATTTTTTGTGGATCCACCACTGTTGTATAGTTTTGGATAACTTTGGCTTCTTCTAAGAGTCGAACTCGTCTTAGACATGATGAGGGCGAGAGCCCAATCTCACGAGCAAGATCATTATTTTGGATTCGACCATTGGCTTGTAAAGCACGAATGATATTTTTATCAATACGGTCTAGCTTAATTAGAATAGTCTTAGATGAAATTTTCATAAATTAGAATTTAATTTGAAAAATAATCATCATTATAGAATATTTGAAATCCTATTTTAAGCATTTTAAAAGATACTGTTTTCTTCTCGCAGTCAAACTTCAGAAAGGGAAAAGAGATGTCTGTATTTGTACTTTTTGCCTTAACGGTACTTCCGTTAATTTTCACACCAGGACCAGATATGTTATTTATCCTGTCACAAGTGATAGGTAAAGATGCGAAAGCAGGCATGATGGCGACAATCGGTATTTGTTCTGGCTATCTGGTTCATTCGATTCTGGTTGCGCTTGGAATTGCTGCAATTATTGTTTCATTCCCAGTATTGTTTGAGACGATTCGATATTTGGGGATCGCCTATTTATTGTATTTGGCATTTCATTTGATTAAATCAGTATTTAGCCAAAAGACATTACGTATTGAGCAGAAAGCAGTTTCAAATCCTATTCGCAAAGGCTTTGTTACGGCATTGTTGAATCCAAAAGGCATGTTGATCTATTTTGCGATTTTGCCACAATTTATCGATAAATCAGGCAACACTGTGTTTCAAGGCTTAGCCTTGTCAGCAATTTTTATTGCTTTGATATTCTTGGTGTATTGTGGTTTGAGCCTTTTGATTGCTCAATTGACCAAAGAGCAGCACATCAATGAACGTAAGCAAAAATGGATTGATGGTGGTTCAGGGACTTTGTTGACCATTGCAGCCGCATGGTTATTGGCAAATTAATCCAAGCAGAAACAAACGGGTGATTCTGAAAAGAAGCCCGTTTTTGTATATTTAGTATTTTGTTACAAGTTTAATGCCAAAAAGTTCACAAATTTAATCAATAAACATACTTAGAAAAATTGCTGAATCTGTCTAAAATGACAGAGTGTAGCAGTATCGATGAACGGGTGGTGTCATCCCTTTGATTGATTGATAATTTATCTTAATTCTTTTGATTATTTATACAGAATCTATACAAATAATGTTATTTATCAATATATAAATATTGTCGAAATAGTAGCCTTACGTGTCTAAGTTAAAATATTTAGAAAAAATGTGAACTGTACGTTCAAGCTTTTTTATGACTTTTTACAGCAGTTTTGCGAATTGTGACTTGACCGAAATGCCAATCACATTGCAAGATAGGACACCTAAATAATTTTAAATGAAGCGTTATTATAACTCTTCTTAACATTTACTTTTGCTAAAACAGCCGAGGATTACATGAAGGCTCTTGTTGCTGTAAAACGTGTGGTTGATGCCAACGTTAAAGTTCGCGTTAAACCGGACAATAGTGGGGTAGACCTTACTAACGTTAAAATGTCAATTAACCCATTCGATGAAATCGCAGTTGAAGAAGCGGTTCGCTTAAAAGAAAAAGGAACAGTTTCAGAAATCGTTGTTGTTTCTATTGGACCAAAAGAAGCGCAAGAACAAATTCGTTCTGCTATGGCGCTTGGTGCAGACCGCGGTATTTTAGTTGAGGCTGATGACAGTCAACTTGGCGCTTTAGAAGTTGCTAAAATCCTAAAAGCTGTTGTTGAACAAGAACAACCACAACTTGTGCTTTTAGGTAAGCAAGCAATTGATGATGACTCTAACCAAGTTGGTCAAATGTTGGGTGCTTTACTTGGCGCTGGTCAAGGTACATTTGCTTCTGTAGTAACTGTAAATGGCGATAAAGTTCAAGTAACTCGTGAAGTTGATGGTGGTTTACAAACTGTTGAGTTAAATACTCCAGCGATCATCACCACTGACTTACGTTTGAATGAGCCACGTTATGCTGCGCTTCCAAACATTATGAAAGCACGTAAAAAGCCACTTGATACGAAAACTCCTGCAGATTTCGGTGTTACAGCAACTTCTAAACTTAAAACAGTTAAAGTTGAACCACCTGCAGAGCGTAAAGCTGGTGTACAAGTGAAGTCTGTAGACGAGCTTGTTGAAAAACTTAAAAATGAAGCGAAAGTGATCTAATACAGAAGGATAAAATCATGAGTATTTTAGTTATCGCTGAGCACGACAATAAGACACTTAACGGTGCAACTTTAAACGTTGTTGCTGCGGCTCAAAAAATCGGTGGTGATATCACTGTATTGGTTGCAGGTTCTGGTGCTCAAGCAGTTGCAGATGCTGCTGCGAAAGTTGCTGGTGTAAGCAAAGTTTTGCTTGCTGATGATGCAGCTTATGCAAACCAATTGGCTGAAAACGTAGCGAAACTTGTTGCTGAATTAGGTAAAGGTTATTCACATATCCTTGCTGCTTCAACAACTACAGGTAAGAATATCTTGCCACGCGCTGCTGCACTTTTAGACTCAAGCATGATTACTGACATCATTGCTGTTGAAGGTCCTAAAACTTTCAAACGTCCAATTTATGCAGGTAATGCAATTGCTACAGTTCAATCTGACGAAGCAATTGTTCTTGCAACTGTACGTGGTACAGCTTTTGATCCTGTTGCTGCTGAAGGCGGTTCTGCTGCAATTGAATCTGCGGCTTCTACAGGTGATGCAGGTATTTCTAAGTTCATTTCTGAAGAAATTGTGAAATCAGAACGTCCTGAATTAACTGCTGCGCGTATCGTTGTATCGGGTGGTCGTGGTGTTGGTTCTGGTGAGAACTATCATAAAGTACTTGATCCACTTGCTGACAAGCTTAGTGCTGCTCAAGGTGCTTCACGTGCTGCGGTTGATGCTGGCTTCGTTCCTAACGATATGCAAGTTGGTCAAACTGGTAAAATCGTTGCGCCTGATCTCTACATCGCTGTAGGTATTTCTGGTGCGATCCAGCATTTGGCAGGGATGAAAGATTCTAAAGTGATTGTTGCAATCAACAAAGATGAAGAAGCACCAATCAATGCTGTAGCTGACTACTGGTTAGTTGGTGATTTGAATACTGTTGTTCCTGAATTAGTTTCTAAACTTTAATTCTCGAATTAAGTTTTAAAAAACGCGCTTAGGATTTCCTAAGTGCGTTTTTTTATTTTAGAAATTTATTGAATACGTAGATGGATGGTGTGCACGGATAAATAAAGTCGTGATGGTGGGTTATTCTCTATTCGAATAAAGAAACTCTGAGTAGCTTCTCTCATCAGCCCTTTTTATAGTGTAAATCAATTTAAAAGCTCCTTTATCGTCATTTTTTCCCATAAGTATAAGGAACCTTGCAAAACTAATATGATTCACGCTATATGATCTTTTCTTGATTTATAAAAGTGGTTTTAAACATAAGCTGTCATAAAATAAAAACAGTGATCAAAAATGCTATTTTCATTTTTTCTGATCTTAATTTTTATGTTTAAGATGCTGTATCTTGAGTGATTATTTTATCAATAAGTAATTGATGTAGGGAGATTAATGCTTTGGCTAAAAGAACAAGAGAGAATCAGTGGATAAATACCTTGAAGTCCAATTTTAAACCCGATAAGATCAAAGCATAAACACAATTAAATTTTCAATCGTATACTGGCGACATACAGAAAATTCCAGTGTAAATCAGCTGTTACAGATACAACATCGCATTTAATCCTGTAGTGGCTTTTGACCATTTTTTTAATTCTATACTTATTGGCGCGTTAGACTGGTTGATTCTGTCGTTTTAGACGCTGCGCTTTTCCATTACTGCTCAATTCCATATCATCTCACCTAGAATAGCTATAAATATGAAGTGTCCCAAATGTTACGCTGAGAATATCAATGAAGCCATGAAATGTGGTGTTTGTGGTGCTCGTTTAAAACATGTTAAACAGACCAACGATTTGACAGGCAATAGCAATGTTGAATTTTCTGTACGCCGTGAAAATAAGCAAGGACAGTCAAATCCCACGCATAATATAAAACCTCGTCAGACTCCGCCGAACAATGAAACAGAAAGCAATCAGCATACATCTGTAGGTGATAAGGCGAGTGCGTTACTTGAATCATGGCAGCAGAAAGTCGCAAATACACAAAGAGAGTCTCAAAATCAGCCTAAAAAGAAAAATTTTAAAATTGTCTGGATACTTTTAGCCGTATTTATGTTTGGTCCCGCAGTGCTTGGGGTTATTTCAAGTGTGGTTATCCCTATTGTGATGTCTGTAATTGGGTCATCCAATCAAGATGACGCTGCGACAACAGATGAAGCACGACCAGTAAGTGAAGAGGTGGTGTCTAACGAATACCAAGCACGTTATTTTGATATGCAAGCTTATCAAGCGCGTTTAGTACAGTATTATGAAGCCAAGCATCGTTTTGCGACGAGCCTAAAAGATATTGAAAAGTTTGAACAGACCCAGTTTAGTGATTTTATTTTTGATCAAATTGAAATTACACAGCAAGGGATTTTAGTGGGTAAATTCACTGATGCGCCTGCAAGCCGAATATATATGGTTCCACAGCTTGAAAATAATCAAATTCGTGATTGGCAGTGTTATCGCGTAGCAATCAGTGATGATTTGCTGCAACACTGTGAATTGCTTCAGTCAGATCCATATAAATTATAGAAATTTACAACATTCTATATTTGGATGTGTTTAGATTTTTCTGATCAGTGGGGTTGGACTCCGTATTGCTTTGCTCATATTTTTTGCCATATCGGATTTTATATGGCAATTTTCAAGTTTGAGTTGTTTTAATCGATCCGAAATAAAACTGTTTGATGTGATTTATTTTTTACTGATAAACAAAGTGTCTGTTGACAATTCGTCTACGTTTGCGATTACGAGTGGTTATTAGATGATACAAGGTACGAAATATGAAATTTAGTCATTCTAAATGATGAGAAACATCGTTTCACAAGGAAACGACGTAGCGGTAAAAACCACTCTAGTCCCGAAGGGTTGTGGCTAAAATTATCTCAGCCTGTGTTATGAAACTCGAAAATAGTCTCGCTATTCTCATCGTTTCACGCCTTGCCTGCTCAATTTTAGCCTACAACGCAAGCCATTTATGAAATGTCAACAGACCCTAAAAAACAGTGAATGAAGCACGCCATTGAGTATGATTGGATAGATAAAAACAGGTCAGGTTTTGAGATAAAAATACCCATTCATTTATAAATTTAGCGATGCTTGATTGACCGCCTAATCAGGTGGTTTTTTATTGTCAATAAATCGTTAAAATTGTTTAAAAATACTACAAAAAATCATGATTATAGTGTGGTCGGATAGGCACAAAATCGCTTGGTTTTATGCTATACTGTGCGACTGAATTTTAGATTTTGGCTCAACGCTTTTTGAGCTAAATTTTGACTAGCTAGATTATATAAATGAGCAGTTGCTGCTTGCACTGTTTGTAATAAGGAGTATGCATGAGCGTATCGGAAATTAGACCGATTGCCATTGAGGATGAACTAAAAAGCTCATATCTCGATTATGCCATGAGTGTTATTGTATCTCGTGCATTACCAGACGTGAGAGATGGTTTAAAACCTGTTCATCGTCGTGTGCTGTTCGCTATGCACGAGTTAGGCAACGACTATAACAAAGCCTATAAAAAATCTGCGCGTGTTGTTGGTGACGTAATCGGTAAATATCACCCACATGGTGATTCAGCTGTTTATGAAACAATTGTTCGTATGGCTCAAGATTTTAGCCTACGTTATCAATTGGTTGATGGTCAGGGTAACTTTGGTTCTGTCGATGGTGACAGCGCAGCAGCAATGCGTTATACCGAAGTCCGTATGCGTAAGCTCACCCATGAAATGTTGGCTGACTTAGAAAAAGATACAGTCGAGTGGGAAGATAACTACGATGGCTCTGAGCGTATTCCTCAGGTTATGCCAACACGTATTCCTAACTTATTGATCAATGGTGTGACAGGTATTGCTGTCGGTATGGCGACCAACATGGCGCCACACAACATGACAGAAGTAGTTAATGCATGTTTGGCTTATGCAAATAATCCGAACATCTCAATTGAAGGATTGATGGAATATATTTCTGGTCCAGATTTCCCTACAGGCGGCATTATCTATGGTAAATCAGGAATTGTAGATGCTTACCGTACAGGTAAAGGTCGTTTACATATTCGTGGTAAATACCATTTTGAAGAAGACCAAAAAACTGGTCGTACGACGATTGTTTTCACTGAAATTCCTTATCAGGTCAATAAAGCAAGAACCATTGAACGTATTGCTGAATTGGTAAAAGAGAAAAAACTTGAAGGTATTTCAGAACTTCGAGACGAATCTGATAAAGACGGGATGCGTATTGCAATTGACTTAAAGCGTGGCGAAAACGCTGAAGTTATTGTCAATAACTTATTTTTAAATACTCAACTTGAAAATTCATTCAGTATCAACATGGTTTGCCTAGACAATGGCCAACCTAAACTGATGAATTTAAAAGACATCATTGCGGCATTTATTCGTCACCGTCAAGAAGTGGTGACACGCCGTACCATGTTTGAATTACGTAAAGCGCGTGAGCGTGGTCATATCTTAGAAGGTTTGACTGTTGCTTTAGCCAATATTGATGAAATCATCGAAACCATTAAGACTTCTGCGAACCCAGCTGAAGCACGCGAGCGTTTACTTGCTGGCGAATGGGCGGGTGGAAATGTTGTTGCATTGCTAGAAAAAGCAGGCGCGATTTCAGTTCGTCCGGATGAGATCGAAGGTGAAGATCCAAGTCGTCCATTTGGTTTGGATGGTCAGCTTTATCGTTTATCTCCAGCTCAGGTTGGTGCAATTTTAGAATTACGTTTACATCGTTTAACCGGTCTTGAACAAGATAAGTTACAAGCTGAATATTCTGAAATTTTAGCTCAAATTGCTGAACTTACAGCAATTTTAAATGACTTCAATCTTTTGATGAATGTGATTCGTGAAGAACTTGCATTGGTTCTTCAACAGTATGGCGATGCACGTAAAACGGATATTGTTGAATCACGTATTGATTTTTCTCGTGAAGATTTAATCCCAGAAGAGCAAGTTGTTTTAACTGTTTCAAAAACAGGTTATGCAAAAACTCAACCATTGTCTGATTATGCTGCACAGCGCCGTGGTGGACGTGGTAAATCTGCAACTTCGATGAAAGAAGATGATTATATTCAACATTTAATCGTGACATCGAACCATGCAACTGTATTGTGCTTTACCAATGTAGGTAAAGTTTATCGCTTAAGAGTATTTGAAGTACCTCAAGCGTCACGTGGTGCAAAAGGCCGCCCAATGGTGAACTTATTACCACTGGATGCAGAAGAGACTATTACAGCGATTCTTCCTGTAATTGATGCTCCGAAGAAATTTACCGAGCGTTTAACTGAGTTTAGAACTTTTGTCCGTGCCAACGTTGCTCAACTGCGTGAAAACACAATTATCGACTCACATTATGAAGCACTAAAAGCTGCGTTTGCAGAGCTTGGTGAAAATCCAGATGACTTATCAGATGCTTTACGTAAGCAACTCAAAGAAATTGGTATTGAGCTTTCTGCTTCTGATCTTGATGATGAATTAATTGCTGAATTTGCTGAACGTGTAGAAAGTGTGCGTAAAAACTTCTATGTATTTATGGCAACAGCATCAGGTACAGTAAAACGTGTTGAATTAGAGCAGTTTGGTAATGTTCGTTCAAATGGTTTACGTGCGATTGAGTTGAAAGAAGAAGATACTTTAATTGGTGTTGCAATTACTGATGGTGAACAGCAAATCATGTTGTTCTCAAATGAAGGTAAAGCAATCCGTTTCTCTGAAACTGATGCTCGTGTGATGGGTCGTACTGCGAAAGGTGTTCGTGGTATGCGTGTGGCATTGGCTGCGGCACAAACAGAAGAAGATGTTGAAGTTGATGTAGATTCAGATGATGAAGATACTTCAGATTCAAATACCAATGTGGTTAGCCGAATCGTTTCGTTAGTTGTTGTACCAGAAACTGGCGAAGTATTATGTGCTTCTGCAAATGGTTATGGTAAACGTACACCAGTAGATGACTTCCCAACCAAAAAACGTGGTGGTAAAGGTGTTATTGCCATTAAAACATCTGAACGTAATGGTGAGTTAGTGGGTGCTGTTGCCATCGATGAATCTAAAGAATTGATGTTGATTTCTGATGGTGGAACGCTGGTTCGTACCCGTGCTTCTGAAGTAGCGAGAACAGGTCGTAATGCCCAAGGTGTCCGTTTGATCCGCCTAGGTAATGAAGAAGTCTTGGTCGGTGTGGTTGCAGTTGAAGCTGTCGAAGCCGATGATGAGATTATCGATCAGTTAGATGCGATCGAAGGCGAGACTGCTTTAGAGTCAGAGAGTTTAATTGATTCTGAAAAATTAGTTGATGATGAAACTGTTATGGATGAAGGTGAAACTGAGTCTGATAATACTGAATCTGACGAGTAATTTTTAGGGAAATAAGAAGAGCGCTTAGGCGCTCTTTTTTTTGTATTCTGATCAAGCTTATAAAATCTACAGTTCTGATTAAATCTTATCAATTGAGCTAACTATACACAGTTTTTTTCTAACGAAAACCAAATAAAAAAATAAATAAAAGTAAATGCGAACAAAGCTATAATCGAGTTTTTGAACATAAAATAAATGCTTAAATTGATCTACTACGTTCCAGAATCACACCTTGAAGCAACCAAACTTGCAATTTTTAAAGCAGGAGCGGGTG
The DNA here is from genome assembly GCF_001425285.1 of Acinetobacter sp. Root1280. NCBI lineage: Bacteria > Pseudomonadati > Pseudomonadota > Gammaproteobacteria > Moraxellales > Moraxellaceae > Acinetobacter > Acinetobacter sp. Root1280. The sequence continues at coordinate 159,730 of NZ_LMED01000029.1, forward strand.
GTATTGGCGATTATGAACATTGTGCTTGGCAAGTGTTAGGAACAGGACAATTTAAACCGTTAAGTGGTGCAAAGCCTTTTATAGGCGAGTTAGATCATTTGGAGCAACTGCCTGAATGGCGAGTGGAAACCATCGTTCCTGAAGATAAGGCAAAACAAGTGGCAATCGCTTTAAAAGCAAGTCATCCTTATGAAGAACCTGCTTTTGAGTTTATTCAAATGGTTGATATTGAATAATAGTTTAAAAATCTCAACCCTCTTTTGAATAGAGAGGGGGTATTGATTAGCTAAAATTAAACTTTTTGAATAAACAAATCACGATCAAAACGGTATTGTGGGAAGAATACGCCATCTTCAGCACGTTCACCGGCACTAATCACCATGACTGGAAATTCTTTATCACCTAGATTGAGGATCTTGCGAACCAAAGGTTCATCAAAACCTTCCATCATGCAACTGTCAAAACCGTAAGCACGTAAAGCCAATACCAAGTTTTCACAAGCCAAGGCTGTCGTTTTACTGGCCCAAAGCTTTGCATCAGCTGGGTTAAACGCAGTCACAGGGAGTTGTTTATCTAAAGTGCGTGCAACTTTAAAAGCCACTTTTTTAAAGTTACCTAAAGCATTGAGATAACCTGTTTTATAGTTATATGCGATAAATTTATAATATTGTTTTACCGCTCTTGGCGCTTCAGGCATGGGGAAATGGGTTAAATTGTTTTTTGCCATTTCATCAATACGGTCAATACGTGCCACACATACAATCAGTTCTGCTGCTGTTTTTGCTGATAATTGGCTTAAACAAGCTTTGACTAATTGTTTCTTTTTCGCTTGAGACTGAACCACATAGAACGTCCAAGGCTGTAGATTTGATGAGTTTGGTGCCAATAAAGCTAAATCTAAACAAGCATCTAAAACATCGGCAGGAATTTGCTTTTCAGTGTATTTACGTACTGAGCGACGACTTTCTATGACTTTACGGAAATTTTCAATATCGATATCTTGTGGTGCGGGTTCATAATAGCGCTTCTTGGTCGTTGTATCTTGTGACATGATCTTTACCCATAATTAAATGAACTGTTTTATTGGATTCAAAATGACCAAAGCCACTGAATAATACTCATGCAGTGGCTTTGATCAGATTCACTCACTCAATTAATTAAATTGAGAGAAATTTGGCTTACGCTTTTGCATAAATGCAGCAACGGCTTCAGCCATTTCAGGTGATTTAACGCGTTGCATAAAGATCACCGCTTCATCATCCACGCATTGAATAATCTCTTCAAGATTATGTTTCATTAACGCTTTGGTTTGCTTGATCGAAGCCAATGGAAGTGCTGCAAGGGTTTGTGCTTGATGTAAAGCGTGACCATATACATCATCTTCAATACTATTGATTAAGCCAGCATTGAGTGCTTTTTCACTGTTAAATTTTTGCGCAGTTAGCAGCAATTCAGCCGCTTTATGATATCCCGCTTGTTGAATCAACAGTTTGCTTGAAGCACCCTCTGGAGAAAGTCCTAAGCTGACAAATGGAATTTGGAACAGGGCTGTATTGTCTGCATAAACGAGGTCAGCATGTAAAAGTACTGTTACTCCGATCCCAATCGCTACACCGCGGACTGCACAGATCAATGGTTTAGATAAACGTGCAGCAGATTTTAATAATACAAATGGAGGGCCATCACCTTCTTTACCTTCAAGTGGTTGTTGAATGAAAGCCATAAAGTCTTTCATATCATTACCCGCACTAAAGTCAGCATCTGCACCACGTAAGATCACCACACGAACATCACGATCTTGATCAGCTTCATCTAAGGCTTTTGCAATCCATAGATACAATTCACCATACAGTGCATTTTTTGCTTCTGGTCGATTAATTGCTAAAGTCAGTACACCATTCTCTAAATTTGCGTTTAAATGTTGATGTGGCTGTTGAATACAACTAAGTGTCATCGTACTATCCTTGCTTTAAAATTTAATTGGATTTTATGCCCTCATTATGTCGCATATTTGAAATTCTGTTGCAACTGATGAGTTCATAAAAAATTACTTTTATGACTTATAAATTTGATTATCTTGTTTATATTGGACGTTTTCAGCCCTTTCATCTCGCGCATATGCAAACCATTAAAATTGCATTACAACAAAGCCAATATGTAATTTTGGCCTTGGGTTCTGCGCAAAATGAACGGAATACTAAAAATCCTTTTCTGGCATCAGAACGGGAACAAATGATTTTGTCTAATTTTTCTGAAGCGGATCAAAAACGAATCAAATTTGTACATGTTATTGATGTTTATAATGATACTAAATGGGTAGAGCTGGTTAAGTCCTTGGTCAATGCTACTGTTTTAGAGACCGATAAGATTGGTTTAATTGGTCACTTTAAAGATGATTCATCTTATTACTTAAAACTATTTCCAGAATGGCAAATGGTTGAACTGGATAGTTTAGTCGGCTCTATTTCTGCGACCCCGTTACGTGAAGCGTATTATCGTGGTGAAATTTATCAGGTCGAATTTCCTTTGGGCACAGCGGAGTTTTTAGAGAAATTTCAAAAAACGGAAATTTACCAACAATTAAAGTACAAATACCAAACGCAAGACAAATCAAATCTTTAATGTTTTTTGTGTGCATTGCAATACACTGAATAGAAATATATAGAATATGAATGGAGTATTGCATGCAGTTTAAATCAGTCATTATAAATGGGGCGTTATTGGGTAGCTTTGTTATTTCGATTTCAAGTTATGCCGCGTCTTGGACATTGACACCCAATAGTGATGTTGGATTTCATATCGACTCATTGGGTATGAACATTGTCAAAGGGCAGTTTAAACGTGTTCAATCTTCTCTTAACTTTGATTCGAGCACTCCGCAAAAGGCATCTACTGAATTTGTGATGGATGTAAATAGCCTAAGCATTAATAAATCTTCCTTGAAAAACATGATTATGGGTGAAGACTTATTTTACGCTGCTAAATATCCTTCCGCTTCTTTTAAAAGTACGGCATTTAAACCGCTTGCTAATAATAAATATCTAATTTCAGGTAATTTAACCTTGCGTAATGTCACTAAGCCTGTAACTTTTAATGCGACAATTAAACCCAATGTAAATAATTCAAAATTGCTGGATTTTAGTTCTACTACAGTCATAAAGCGTAGTGATTTCGGAATGAAAAAAGCTGTGGGTGGCGTTGGAGAAAAAGTGAATATCCAAGTGTCTGGGCAGTGGAAAGCACAATAGAAAATATCAGACCTAGAAAAGATCAAAGATAGAAAAGATCAAAGATAGAAAAGACCAGGGTGCGGTATTTTTTTTAATCTCATCGTTATTTCGAGCCAGTTTTTTGAGTCTAATATTTTAGATGTTCAATTAAAAAATCAATGAATAAGCGGATGTGTCGTTGTTCATATTTATTCTTAGGATAAAGCAGGGAAAATTGCCGTTGAGTGCCTGAATATTGTTGTAGGACTTCTACCAGCTTTCCTTGTTTTAAATCATTTTCAATAATAAAACGACAGGTTTGCAATAGGCCACCACCATGTTGAGCTAAGGTAATGGTCGCTAAAATATCTTCACTGCAATTCAAGTGTCCTTGCGTTTGAATCTCTACAACTTCATTTTCAATGAGCATAGACCAAGGCACTTCTTTTCCTGTGCTAGGTAAGATAAATTGAATACATTGATGATGCTGTAAATCGGCAATCTCAGTAGGTGTGCCATGTTTCTTTAAGTATTCAGGAGAGGCGACAATCAGCAAGTCGGCTTTTTCTAAACAACGAGCAATTAAATTGGATTCAGGCACGTTACGGCCCCGAATTGCAAGATCAAAACCTTCCGTAATGAAATCTACATTTTTATTGGTGAGCTGTATATCCAAGTTAATTTCAGGGTAAAGCTGCTGAAATTTAGGTAAGAGAGGTAGAACTCTAAAGTGACCAAAAGGTGTCGGTAAACTCATCCTGATTGTTCCAGAAGGTTGAGCTGATTTATTTTTTAATCTTAATTCAACCTCAGCAATTTGTTTGATTGCCTGCTGACATTCTAAGAAATATTCCTCACCCGCTTGGGTTAAACGAACATTGCGTGTTGTTCGATTAAACAGTTGAATTCCTAAGCGACCTTCTAAACGAGCAATTGATCGACTTACCGCTGCGGGTGTTAAACCAGCTTGATAGGCAGCCTTGGAAAAACTTCGCTGTTCTGCAACGAGACAAAATATTTCAACACTACTCAACATTGTTCGTTTTAATGTTGTGTTCATTATATACACCATGTAATAACTGAATTGATATTATGAGTATTTATTGTTCATGATGTTAAGAATAGCATGAAGTTAAAGCAACTTAAGGAATAAGTAGATGCAACTTTTTTACACAGCGGGTGCATGTTCACTTGCGCCTCATATCGTATTACAAGAAATTAACCAAGATTTTAATTTAGTGAGTGTTTCTTTTAAAAATCATCAGACGGAACAAGGTCAGGATTTTTTGAAAATTAACCCGAAAGGCCAAGTGCCATTTTTAATCAGTGATGATGGTTTACATTTGAGTGAGGGTGCGATCATTAGCCAGTATTTGGCTGAGGCTGCTAAACGTAGTGATTTATTACCTACATTTGGCGATTTAAAGCGCTATAAAGTATTGGAGTGGATGAACTACATTAGTTCGGAATTACATAAATCGTATGCACCATTTTTTCAAAAAGGGTTTGATGATACGAGTAAAAATATTTTCAAAGAGAAATTATTAAAACAATACACATGGGTAGATGAGCAAATTCATGATTCGGAAAATCTGTTGGGGCAAGCATTTACCATTGCAGAGATTTACTTATTTGTTGTGACTCGTTGGGCAACATTTATCAATTTGGACTTAAGTCATTTGAAATCTTTACAAGCTTTTATGGAGCAAATGCAACAACATCCATCTGTACAAAAAGCAATGCAAGCTGAAGGTCTTCTTTAGGAGAAACATCCATGCCATATATTCTAATTCAAGTGACAGATGAAGGGGTGACTCAAGCGCAAAAGAAGCAATTGATTCAAGGTGCAACTGAGTTGTTGGTGAATGTGTTGAATAAGGATCCTGCACAAACATTTGTAGTGATTGATGAAGTGCATACCGACAATTGGGGGGTGGCAGGGCAAACTGTAACAGAGATACGCCAAAAATCATAAAGACAATGGAGAGTGTATTATGGCTAAAACATTAGAGGATATACAGCAACTTATTCAATTGTATTTTGACGGTTTATACAACTGTGATATTGCTAAATTGCAGCGAATTTTTCACGCTAAAGCATGTTATGTTTCTGCAGTTGAAGAGCCACTGGTTATTTTAACGATGTCTGAATATTTTGCTATTGTTGAAAAGCGCATTTCTCCTTCATCTTTAAAGCAAGTAAGAAAAGATAAAATTTGTTCCATTCAAATACTGAGTGAAACTACCGCAGTTGTAAGCTTGGAATGTGTCATTGAACCAAAGTATTTTTATGATGTTTTAACATTGGTTTTTAGTGAAAATCGCTGGTGGATTATTTCTAAAGTTTTTCATTATAAATTATTAGGGTCTGATGACAATTCGTCTAAGTTTGCGACTACGTGTGTTTTTTAGGCGATACTAGGCGCGAAATACGAAATTTAGTCATTCTAAATGAGTAGTTCGTAACGACGTAGCGGCAAAAAACACGCTAGTCCCGAAGGGTTGTGGCTAAAATTATCTCAGCGCTTCTAGAAAGATTAATCCAAAATAGATTGAGTATTACTAATTAAATCCAATGTGAGTTTTTCCAGTTGTTTAGATTGTTGTTTCCAATGATGCCAATATAGATGTAAATCAGTTCTTGCTTTAGGCATGATTTCAAGTAATTGTCCTGTTGCTAATTCTTTTTGAATTTGCATTTTAGGCACCATGCCATAACCTAAATCGAGCAAAATTGCATCCACAAAAGATGTTGCAGAAGGAATAAAGTGGCATGGATAACTGTTTGGCATCAAGCCAAAACCGTGTTGTAAAACTTCAGCATGTACATGGTCTTTATCATTAAAAATAACAGCAGGGATATGCCGTAACGTTTCACGTTGAATGCCATGCTGAAAGTAAGTGTGGATAAAATTCGGTGTAGCAACCATCCTATAAGTCATTTTACCTAAATGAATCGCCTCACAGCCTTTCATTGGTTTCGATTCGGTCGAGATACAGGCATTGACCAATCCCGCTTCAAGAAGGTGATGGGTTTGGGTTTGATCATCAATTTTTAAGTCTATAACAATTTTTTCTGTGAGTAAGGTGTGTTGAATTGTGGGTAATAGCCACGTCACCAATGAATCGGCATTTGCCGCGATATTTAATTTAAAAAATTGTGATTGCGAGCTTTGCCCTTGAAGATTTTGAATTAAATTTTGTTCCATCAAGCGATGATGTTGCAGGAAAAGTAACACTTCCTGACCTGCTAGAGTGACTTTACATGGTCTTTCTCGAATAATCAGCACTTGCCCAAGTTGTTTTTCCAAAGTTTGCAAACGTAGTGTTACCGCTGATGCTGTGATATTCAAACGAATAGCAGCTTGCTCAAAGCTACCAGTTTCGGCAACCGCTAGAAATGCTTCACTATGCTTACTTTGTAACATGCTGATCCTCTAAAAAAATGGGTGTTTTTTATATAAAGATATAAGTTCTTTTAAAAATGTCACATCATGATTAACTAAGAAAAACTTAGCTAAGATGATATTTATTTATAAATACTCATTTAAAGAGATAAGTTTGGATAATAGCACAGTCCATTCAAAACTTTAAAAGTGTAGTTTTAAAATGTTGCAAAGTTATATGCAGGGGTTGGCTGTTGGGTTTAGCTTGATTATTGCAATTGGCGCTCAAAATGCTTTTGTACTCAAACAAGGTTTAAAAAAGCAACATGTATTTTGGGTCTGTGTTGTTTGTGCCGCATCTGACTCGATTTTAATTTTATTGGGTGTACTGGGATTTTCAAAAGTCATTCAAACGCATCCAGAGTTTGTCGATTGGGCAAAATATTTTGGAGCGACATTTTTATTGATCTATGGGGCGCAACATTTTCTACAAGCTTTTAGAACATCGACAGGTTTAAAACCAAGTGAAAAAAATGAATCCAAGCTGATGAAAATGCTTCTGATTTGTTTAGCTTTAACTTGGCTTAATCCACATGTTTATTTGGATACAGTGGTTTTAATTGGTTCTATATCGACAAAGTTTGAAACTACCGCACTTTATTTTGCGATTGGTGCAGTAACAGCATCGTGGTTATTCTTCTTTAGCTTAGGTTTTGGTGCACGCTTTTTACTCCCGGTTTTTCAAAATCAACGCTCATGGCAAATATTAGATTTTATTATTGCATTGGTTATGTGGGGAATTGCAATCTCTTTGCTGCTTTGATTGGCATTGTTGGATTAAGTCAGAGTAATGATCTTTTTATGAGGAAAGAGGAAACAATCTATATCGGGCTTGAGGATGTTCTCAATAAGAACATTTAAAGTCCCTGACACGTTTTAAGTCACGTTAACTTTAAAGCGAGTAGGGACTTTTGCAGTTAAGCTTTTTGTAGTGCTTTTAAGTCTTCTAAAACTTGTTCAGCATGTCCAGCCGCTTTAACTTTACGATACTCTTTAACCAGTTTGCCTTGATGGTAAATAAATGTTGAGCGCTCAATCCCCATCACTTGTTTACCATACATATTTTTTTCTTTAATTACATCAAAGTGTTTACATAATACTTCTTCTTTGTCACTGATCAGATTAATGGTCAATGCTTGCTTTTCAGTAAAGTTTTGATGTGCTTTTACAGAGTCACGAGATACACCAATGATGGTGGTATTTAAAGCGTCAAATTGATCTTTTATACAAGAGAAACCAACCGCTTGAGTGGTACAGCCAGGTGTAGAATCTTTTGGATAAAAATATAAAACTAACCAATCTGTAGAGAGCTCAGTGAGGTTGATTTCACCCGTAGTCGTAGGGAATTTCTGATTTGGAAGTTGTATTTGTTCAGTCATTGTTTGTCCTTAAATGCTGTTGTGTTTAAGTTCAAGTGCTAAAAAGGCATAATTTTCATGATACAGAATATCACCTTTATGCAGTAAAAGTGGCTTTTTAAAAATTGGACCATCGATCAGTGTGGTATGAAATTCACCAGCTTCACCACATGGATCGATCCCACGTGCGATTAATTCATTCACAAAATCAGCTGTTAAAATTCTACCCAAATCTTCAACCCGCATACCGAGGTTTAAATTAATCGTCACAATGATGCTGACAAAACCCAGTTGAATAAATTCACCCACAATGTCGAGCCGTGGTTTTTGCCATAATGGCATGCATAACTGTAATTGGCTTTGCTCACAGACAGATTGGTTCCATTGCGCATGTCCAATCAGATCAATATCACCTGTAACAAGTGCTTCTGCACCCAACTGTTTGGCTTGATTGAGAAGATTTACAAATTGATGTTCATAGTCATTCCACGTGGCTGATGCTTTAAGTATAGGTAAACCAATCAGCTCGGCTTGAGAATCAATGATATCAAGCGGCATGGCATGAGAACGAGATCTTTGTCCATGTTCTTCTAACATGACAATGAGAGCTACGGCTTGCCCATTTTGCAAAGCGAGATATAAAGCTAGGCTACTATCTTTCCCGCCACTATATGAAGCAACAAATTTTTGTTGCTGTATCACAGTATTCCATTGGTCCTGCATATGGTTTTGTATCATCCAATTATAAAAAGAGCCTGCATAAGCAGGCTCTTTGCAACAAGAAGAAATTATTTCTTCGCTTGTGCAGCTTTCATTGCTTCTTCAGTTAAGGCTTTTAATTTACCTGTTAACTGAGGACCAAAACATGTTTGAAGGTCTTGGTTATTTTTTTGAACGAAAGCAAGTGTTGCTGGGCTTTTCTTTTGGTTAATGGCACTTTGGATTTGCCATTTTTGATCGTTGGTTAACTTACCATCAGATTCAACAGCACAGCTACAGTATTTGCTTACTTCAGCAGAAGTTAATTTACCACCTTTAGCTGTTTCTGTTTTACACACGCCAATAAGTGCAGATTTAACATTTGCGCTTTTATAGGCTTGTTGAACTGCATTTGATTCAGCAGCAAAAGCCGTAGATCCCATTAAAGCCGAAGCTGAAAATAAAGCAGAAAGAATAAGACTTGATTTTAAATTTTTCATAAACAGTACCTTGTTATTGCGGTATATAACGTGTTGGGTCTGCAATACCTGCATCCTTAAAACCTTCTTTACGAAGTCGGCAGCTATCACATTTGCCACAAGCACGTCCTTGGTCATCTGCTTGATAGCATGAAACCGTTTGACTATAGTCTACGCCATGTTCGATGCCTAAGCGTATTATATTCGCTTTGGATAAATGTAACAGAGGTGTTTCAAACTTAAGCGGTTTTCCTTCTACACCGACTTTCGTTGCAAGACGAGCCATGTTAGCAAAGGCCTCGATAAACTCTGGGCGGCAGTCAGGATATCCTGAATAATCAACAGCATTGATGCCAATCACGATCGCTTGAGCATCAAAAACTTCTGCTGCTGCAAGTGCATAAGACAAGAAAATGGTGTTACGTGCTGGAACATAAGTTACAGGAATACCATCTGTTTCATGATCAGGGACATCAATGTTAAGGTCTGTAAGCGCTGAACCACCTAAATTACCTAAATCGATATTAATCACACGATGTTCTACACCTGCACGTTGCGTTAAAGCGCGGGCTGCATCGAGTTCAGTGGTAGAGCGTTGACCATACATAAAACTTAGGGCAATACAGTCATAGTTTGCTTGAGCCCAAGCCAAACACGTCGTTGAGTCTAAGCCACCAGATAATAAGACTACGGCACGAGGGCGCATATCCAACTCTCCAAATATTAATAATTGACGATAAATTTAACGACCAGTTTCATCGTTCCAAAGCAATTTATGTAATTGCAACTGGAAGCGAACAGGGAGATGGTCTTCTAAAATCCATTGTGCTAAATCACGAGCAAGCTGAGGCAAACGTGCCGCACCTTTTTCCACTGCAAAAGCAGGAGAAAACCATACTGTGCTGACTTTTTGCTCTAATGCGTATTGTTCAACTTGCTGTTTAGACCACTCATAGTCTTCACGATTACAAATCACAAATTTGATTTGATCATGTTGAGTTAAATGATCAAAGTTGCTGAGTAAATTTCGTGCAACTTCACCCGAAGTTGGGGTTTTTAAATCTAAAACTTTTGAAACACGTGGGTCGACTTTAGAGACATCTAAAGCACCGCTGGTTTCTAAAGAAACTTCACAACCTAAATCTGCCAAACGTTGCATTAAGGGTAAGGCATTGGGTTGGGCGAGCGGTTCGCCACCTGTGACACAGATATAAGGAGTTTTATAATCTAATGTTGTTTGAATTATTTGGTCAAGCGATTGGCGTTCGCCACCTTCAAAAGAATAGGTGGTATCGCAGTAGGTACAGCGTAATGGACAACCCGTTAAACGAATAAAAACAGTCGGTAAACCCGCAGTGTTGGCTTCACCTTGCAATGAATAAAAAATCTCCGTGATACGCAGCCCCGCAGACGGATCAGAAACAGGAATAGTCGAAGAACGAAGAGAATTCATGAAATTTACCACAGATTACAAAATGAAAAATCTCTACGATCACGATTGACCGTAGAGATGAGAAGCGATTGCTACGCTAGATAACTAAAATTCCACGAGGGAATATAAATTAGTCTTCGCGAAGCAATTCGTTCAAGCTTGTTTTAGCACGCGTTTTAGCATCAACTTTCTTGACAATAATTGCAGCATATAAGCTATATGTACCACATTTAGATGGTAGGCTGCCTGAAACAACGACAGATCCAGCTGGTACACGACCATAATGGATTTCACCTGTTTCACGGTCAAAAATCTTAGTCGATTGACCAATGAATACGCCCATTGAAATAACTGAGCCTTCTTCAACAATCACGCCTTCAACGATTTCAGAACGTGCACCAATAAAGCAGTTATCTTCAATGATTGTTGGGTTTGCTTGAAGTGGTTCAAGAACACCACCAATACCTACACCACCTGAAAGGTGAACATTTTTACCGATTTGAGCGCATGAACCTACAGTCGCCCATGTATCAACCATTGTGCCTTCATCTACATAAGCACCAATGTTTACATAAGAAGGCATCAATACGACATTTTTCGCTTGGAAAGAACCTTTACGCGCAACAGCAGGTGGTACAACACGTACACCAGCAGCTTTAAATTGTTCTTCAGTCCAACCGGTAAATTTAGTTTCTACTTTGTCATAGAAACGAAGATCACATGATTCAATTGGCTTGTTATCGTTTAATTTAAAAGACAATAAAACAGCTTTTTTCAACCATTGGTGAACAATCCATTCACCGTCAATTTTTTCAGCTACACGAAGTGTACCGTTATCTAAGCCAGCAATGGCTTCTTCAACAGCTTGACGTACTTCAGCAGGACAATCTACTGCTGTAAAGTTGGCACGGTTTTCAAACGCTTGTTCAATGATCGTTGAAAGCTGAGACATGATCTTCCTTCCCAAAAAATTTTAAAAGATTCTACACCAAATTCGACTCAGATTAGATATAAAATCTAGTTTCAATCGAAAAAACTAATCTTATAATTTAAAATAAAACAACCAAATAAGTGAATTGTTAAGTTTTTATTTAATTTATTTCTTTTAAAAACAACAATTAATATCCAATTGTATCAAAAAATAACAAAAAGTAATCAATTTCTCTATTAATTGTGAAGAACGAATCACATATGATCGTTTTGAGTCCAACACATTAATGATTAAAGAACAAACTCTATTTTTTGAGGAGACATAAATGAAAGTGTTAAAATTATTGGCTGTTACAGCTGCATTATCTGCTTCTGGTTTAGCAATGGCTGATGGGTCTGTTGTTGACCAAGGTTATGCATTTGAAGCAAACCAATTAATCCCTACAGGCGCTCGTCTTGAAGTCGGTACAACTGGTTACGGTGGTGCTTTACTTTGGACTGCTAACCCTTATGTTGGTTTAGCATTGGGTTATAACGGTGGTGATATTTCTTGGTCTGATGATTTAAAAATCAATGGATCTAAGTATGACTTAGACATGGACAACAAATTAGCGTATTTAAATGCTGAGATTCGTCCTTGGGGTGCAAGCCAAAATGTTTGGGCACAAGGTCTATATGTTGCTACTGGTGTAGCTTATATCGACAATGATTATGATGTGAATCGTAATATTGGTCGTAATGCATCATTTAAAGTTGATGGATCACGCTTTAACGCTGGTTTAAATGATAATGTATCAATTAAAGGTAACCAGAAATATGATAATGATATCGCCCCTTATGTAGGTTTTGGTTTTGCTCCAAAAATCAACAAGAATTTCGGTGTATTTGGTGAAGTAGGTGCTTACTATACAGGTAATCCAACAGTACAACTTGTTTCTAGTAACCCTGGGTTAATTGGTGATGATGGTCGTACGTTAGGTCAAGCAACTAGAGCAGAAGCGGATAAAATCAGTAACGATGACAAATATAAATGGTTACCAGTTGGTAAAGTGGGTGTAAGCTACCACTGGTAATTTATTGATTATCATGTAATAAAAAACGAGCTTCGGCTCGTTTTTTATTTTGAACTTGGTATTTTTGATAGCTGAATTGAATTTTTAGATGAATCAAAAGCGATAGCCAACTCGAATTCCATGTGCAAAAGCATCATTATGGCCCACTTCAGATAAAGTTGAATTTTGGATAATTGAAGTATTGGCATCTAAGTCGCTAACTTTTGCTTTATTGAATTTAAAATATTTAACACCATAAGAAATAAAGCTCTGCGGATTGATGTTATATAAAGCACCCAAGCCTAAAGCATAAAAGCCATCAGAAGGATTTAAGCTTCCAGCGGGATTAGCATTGCCTGAGTCCCATGAAATATCTGTAGTGGCAACCCATTGTTGTGAAAATATATGCGCAAATCCAAGCTTTGCAGACCATTGATCCTTGTTGTAATCAATCAAATTAAAAGGTTTGATGAGTTCAGGGTATTGTTCAGCAGCAATCTTAACCACTGCACCAAATTGTCTAGGTTGAATTTCAAAATCTTTCCAATTGACCCACCTCAAATTGCCATAAAGAATATTCGATGGCGTTAAACCTGTTTGAAGATCCAGATTGACGGATTGAGGTGTGGTGATTTGTGTTTTAGCGAAAGGAATAATACTTAAAGTTTGCTCTGCCACATCCTCAGTGATTGCAGATTGATGATTGATCTTGGAACGATAGGTAATCGCAGTTTTTACTGCATACTCTGGAATTTGATAGCTTAAACCTGCAAGCCAACCATGACCTGAACTTTGTTTTAGCTGTGCATGATAGCCACTCATCGCTGAATAGTTTGCTCCAAAGACTTTGAGTTCACCCTCGAACTGTTGATAAATGCCGCCAGCATATATATTCCAATTCGTATTAGGTTGATAACCCAAGAGTATCGAAAGATTTTGGCTTTTAAAATTAAATTGACCCGATTCTAAAAGTTGCTTTCCAGCAAAGCTCTGTGGGCGATATTCATAACTAAGATCAACACCATAAGGCTGATCATAAATCAGTCCAAATGAAAGTTGTGGGGCCATTTGCAGTTTTGCAGCAACATTGACAAAATGGTAGTTATTTACAAGATTTCCCGTTGAAAAATCTTGAATGCCGAGTTGTTTGAATTGCTCATGTTGAGGTAGTTGCCCTGAAACATCTGCATAGAGCTCTGCATAAGACAATTCTACATAATGATTTGGTTCTAAAAAAGCAAGGATAGACTGGTCAGATTTCTCCATACCTGCGGCATGGCTAAAAAGAGGAACAAAGCTTCCAAGGGTTAAGCCCCAAGCAATAGAATTCATTCATTCCCCCCGAAATAAATTGATCAGTGATAAAGTTAAGACTAAATTTTATACTAAAAAGGCATGCTTAAAATAAAATATTAAATAAAATCAAATAGATTAATTATTCTTAAGAGTTTGTGTTTTATTTTTAAATGATAAAAAAAGAGAGCCGTAGCTCTCTATCTTTGATCGTCATGACTATTCGATGGTTTATTTATTGACGATTTATTCCTTGATGACTTAATTTCTTTCTTAATCATTTATCTCAAAGTTTAATCATCAGGATACGCAATTTTTTTCAATGCTTTGATATCGGCTTCCGGTGAGCAGAGTGAAATAAACTCATAGCCATAGCCACGAAGTAAGTGGCCTTTACGAACCGCAATCCATGTCGTATTTAAACCAAAAATATCAGTATCGATTTGTTTTAGACGTTTATCGCGTTCTGTGTCATAAGCGACATCATTGACAATACCAACACCCATTCCCAGTTCAACATAGGTTTTGATCACATCGGCATCCAGTGCTGACATGACGATATCTACATCTAAATTGGCATCTTCAAATGCTTTATCAATTTTAGAACGTCCTGTAAAACCACCATGGTAGGTGATAATTGGAAATTCAGCCAATTTTTCTAAGGTAATCTCTTTAGGATTAAGCTTAGTCAGAGGGTGATCTTGTGGCGTAATAATACTGTGTTTCCAGTTATAGAAAGATACACTGCCCAAATTATCTTCAGTGGTTAGTGATTCAGTTGCAATACCGATATCAGCCAAACCAAGCAATAACATTTCAGATATTTCAACAGGGCTGGCTTGTTGCAAAATCAAATGAACTTTGGGAAATGCTTTTTTAAATAAATTAACAATCGGTGGTAACACATAACGTGCTTGTGTATGTGTTGTTGCGATTGTAAGCGTACCTTCATCAACTTTATTAAAATCATCGGCAAGACGTTTAATATTGTCAGCATCAATAAGCATGCGTTCAACAATACTCAACAATGCTTGACCAGGTTCTGTCAAACCTAATAACCGTTTGCCTTTACGAACAAACAGCTGTACACCCAATTCATCTTCTAAATCTTTAATATGCTTACTGACACCAGATTGTGAAGTATAAAGTGCAGCAGAGGCTTCGGTTAAGTTGTAATTTTGACGAACTGTTTCTCGGATAATTCGTAATTGTTGAAAGTTCATGATGTTCGATACCTCAAATGTGGATGAATAGGGGGTAATATTCATCCTGTCGTCGATTACGCGACTTGATTTTCAAATAGGTGAAGTGTAGATGCACTTACCCAAACTGTTTGATTTGGTCGATATTGATGTAATTTTGCTTCATCAGGATTTAAAGCAATTTCAATCAGTTGTCCTTGACGATCTTGTAACTCTGCCATGACTTTACCCGCAATCCACAACTCACGTAAGAAGGTTGCTTGAATTGTATTTTCAGTCGGTTGCGTGTGAATTTTCAATTCATTTGGGCGGGCAAAGGCAATCACTTTACCATTTGCGGTTTGCGTAGCAGAAGGCAGTTGGATGCGATCTTCACCAATTTGAATGATGCCTTGATGGTTTTCACCTTCAAAACGGTTTGCTTGACCTAAAAAGTCAAATACAAACGGGGTTGCAGGCTTTTCATAAACTTCACGCGGTGAACCAATTTGTTCAATATCACCTTTGTTCATCACCACGATTTGATCAGCAACTTCTAAGGCTTCTTCTTGGTCATGGGTTACAAAGATTGACGTGATATGTAATTCATCATGTAAAGTCCGTAACCAACGGCGTAATTCTTTACGTACTTTGGCATCCAATGCACCAAAAGGTTCATCTAAGAGCAATACACGTGGTTCAACAGCTAAGGCACGTGCCAATGCAATACGTTGACGTTGACCACCAGACAATTGCGCTGGATAACGATCTGCCAAGAAACCAAGTTGTACCAAATCCAATAAACGGGTAACACGTTTTTTGATTTCAGTTTCATTTGGTCGAGTCGCCTTTGGACGAACACGTAAACCAAATGCAACATTGTCATAAACAGTCATATGACGGAACAGTGCGTAATGCTGAAATACAAAACCGACTTGACGTTCACGTACGTGAATATTGGTTGCATCTGTACCTTCAAGGATAACTTGTCCTCTATCAGTCGATTCTAAGCCGGCAATAATACGCAGTAATGTGGTTTTACCACAGCCAGAAGGACCAAGCAGGGCAACCAATTGACCTTCTGGAAAATCTAGCGATATGTTTTTAAGTGCATGGAATGCACCGAAGTTTTTTTCAATATTTTTAACTTGAATACTCATGTGCAATTCCTTAAGAAACAGTTGATTCTTTACTTTCGCGATCTTGTTTTTCTTGGCGATATTCAACCCATGTTTTTAAAATCAAGGTAATGATGGCCAAAAATGCTAACAATGTTGAGACGGCAAAAGCAGCACTAATCGAATTTGGTTCGTTATATAAAATTTCAATATGCAACGGCAAGGTATTGGTTTCACCACGAATATGACCTGAAACCACAGATACTGCACCGAATTCACCCATGGCACGTGCATTACACAAAATCACGCCATAAATGAGACCCCATTTAATATTTGGAATGGTAATTTTCCAAAAGGTTTGCCAACCTGAAGCACCTAGCACAATTGCAGCTTCTTCTTCTTCTGTTCCTTGTGCTTCCATCAATGGAATTAATTCACGTGCAACAAAAGGAACAGTAATAAATACAGTTGCGAGGATAATGGCCGGTGTCGCATAGAGGATTTTAATATCATGTTCAATTAACCATGATCCAATCCAACCTTGTGAGCCAAAGATCAAAACCAGCATTAAACCAGCAATGACGGGTGAGACTGAAAATGGTGTATCAATAATGGTGGTTAAGAATGATTTTCCACGGAAATTAAACTTGGCAACACACCATGCTGCTGTAACACCAAAAATCACATTCAAAGGTACTGCAATGGCTGCAGTCAATAATGTGAGTTTGACCGCAGACAGGGTATAAGGATCAACCAGTGAAGCAAAGTAGACTTGAATCCCTTGTTTAAATGCTTCAACAAAAATAAGCACCAACGGTAGAATTAAGCAGCCTAAAAAGAAAATCAGACCAATAATTAGTAGGGTATTACGTACCCAGGCAGGTTCACGTGTCGCATCACGAGATTGCAGTTTTTCAGCCAAAGCATTGCTGTTGGTATTTAAGCTCATCGTGCGGTTCTCCCTGTACGGCGACTTGCCCAAGCTTGTACCAAGTTAATCAGGAACAAGATAAAGAAAGAAATCACCAGCATCACCACTGCAATTGTCGTCGCACCTGCATAATCATATTCTTCAAGACGGGTAATGATCATTAATGGAGCAATTTCAGTTTCGTAAGGAATATTGCCTGCAATAAAGATGACTGAACCATATTCACCCACACCGCGAGCAAATGCCAATGCAAAGCCAGTCAGTAAGGCCGGAAACAAAATCGGTAAAATGATTCTTGTCACGATCTGAAAACGATTTGCACCCAATGCAGAAGCGGCTTCTTCTAGCTCAGTTTCAAGGTCACTTAAAACTGGCTGTACTGTACGAACCACAAAAGGAATACCAATAAAAATTAAAGCAAGCGTAATACCTAGTGAGGTATAGGCAATTTTAATCCCTAAAGGCTCGAGCAAGTGACCAATCCAACCTGTTGATGCATATAAAGAGGTTAACGCAATACCTGCGACCGCTGTAGGTAATGCAAAGGGTAAGTCCACCAATGCATCTACTATACGTTTACCAGGAAATGAATAACGGACTAAGCACCAAGCCAATAAAAAGCCGAAAATGACATTGATCAAGGCTGCAATCAGGGCGGTGGTAAAACTGAGCTGTAATGATTTTAAAATACGTTCAGAGCTCAAGATTTCCCATAAACCATCCCAACCTACGCCTAATGATTTTATAAATACGGCAGACAGTGGTATCAGTACGATTAATGATAGATACGCTAGGGTGAAGCCTAGTGAAAGACCAAAACCTGGCAGCACTCGGGATCGCTGCGACATGATGACTCCTCAAAAGAGAGAAAGCTTATTGAAATCAATAAGCAAATTTAAAACGATTTTGCAAGCTTAAAAGGCAATGATTAAATTGCAAATTTAAATAACAACTTGTTGTCATCAGTATTACTGATAAAGAAGTTTTGCTTATCAAAAATTAAATGATCATAAATTTCAGGAAAGTGTCCAAAGCCTGATGCAACATTGATATGCCCAACCTGACCTAAATTTCGAGGCCTAATTTTCCACGCTTTCGCAAGCTTCTGTGCATCTTCAAAATTTAACCAAGGATCATTTTCAGAAATAATCATTTCAGCAGGGACCGTAATTTTCAACTCATGAAAATAAGCTTCATAGTCACCGATACTGTTTCGAGCAAAACCAGCATCACCAAAACGTGCTGGATTAGCTGGTGCAACTAAAATAATTTTTCTTACTTTAGCTACAATTTCAGGATGCTGAGCCAAAGCAGCAACCGTGGTTAAACATCCGAAACTATGTGCAACAATTTGAACAGGTTGCGTAGCATTGACGACAGTCGCAACAAATTGGGCAATCCAGTCTTTAAGAATAGGTAAGTTCCAATCCTGTTGTTGTACGCGCGAGCAAGACATGAGTTCACGTTGTAATTTAGACTGCCAGTGATCGTAATCACTACCACCAACGCCTGGAACAATAATTGTATGAATCATGTCTATGCTCCTGTTTCCTTTCGCTTAAGTTTATTTTAAACAGTTATTTGCTGCTTGCATTGGCTTTTACGATTTGATCAAAAACACCATTATTTTCAAAATGTTGCTTTTGAACTTTAGTCCAACCGCCAAACTCTTTATCAATTGTGACCAATTTTAACGGTTTGAATGTTGTCGAATACTTTTGCAAAATTGCTGCATTACGCGGACGGTAGAAGTTTTTCGCTGCAATGTCTTGACCAGCAGGTGAATACAGATAATTTAAATATGCTTTTGCTAAGTTTAAGTTACCGTCTTTTTCAGCATTCTTTTCAACAATTGCGACAGGTGGTTCTGCCAAGATCGATAGTGATGGGGTAATGATTTCAAATTTACCTGGTTGTTCACGTGTAGATAAATACGCTTCATTTTCCCAAGCCAATAACACATCACCAATGCCGCGTTCTGCAAATGTCGTCGTAGAACCACGTGCACCAGAATCGAGTACTTTAGTTTGTTTATAAATTTGACGTACAAACTCTTGTGCTTTTGCGTCTGAACCATATTTATGTTTTGCCCAAGCCCATGCTGCTAAATAGTTCCAGCGTGCTCCACCTGAAGTTTTAGGGTTTGGTGTTACAATTTCTACACCTGGTTTTACCAAATCGCCCCAGTCTTTGATGCCTTTCGGGTTACCTTTACGGACGAGGAAAACGATTGTTGATGTGTACGGTGTAGAGTTTTGTGGGAATTTCTTCTGCCAGTCTTTTGGCAATAAATTTGTATTTTGTGCAATCGCATCGATATCTGCGGCCAATGCTAAAGTCACAACATCTGCTTGCAAACCATCAATAACCGCACGCGCTTGTTTACCAGAGCCACCATGTGATTGTTTAAACTGGATGTCTTGACCAGTTTTAGATTTCCAAAACGTTGCAAATTGTTTGTTAAAATTATCGTACAATTCTCGTGTTGGATCATAAGATACATTTAAAAAATCTTTTGCAGCAACGCTGAAAGATGTGGTTGAGATCAGTACTGCTGCCACAGCGAATTTAAGTTTAGAGAACTGCATTTTTTTGCCCCATTTAATTCTGAAGTTCGGTAAGATGGAGTGAGCATAACGCTAGTCTTTATCCATAAAAAATAATAAAAAACGAATTTTATATGAATAAAAGAGAAAAAGAAAATGCTTATATTGCTTATAGTATTCGTGCAAAGCCATAGGAAATTGCTTAATGATCTGTTTTAAAAATGCTCAATTCGTTGATTCTATTTCACTTTTAGATCGAGCATTTCATTATGGAGATGGTTGTTTTACCACAGTACGATTACATCAAGATGTTATGGAGTTGGAACTTTTACATCGTGCTCGATTGAAGTTGGCGGCTGAACGTTTATTTTTAGATGTGAATTTTGAGTTATTGGATCAGACGCTACAATGTTTAAGACAAAAAAATGGAATATTAAATGGCACATTGAAGGTCATCATTAGTCGGGGTGATGGTGATCGTGGTTATGCGATGCCTGAGCATGAGGCCGATCTTTATGTGGTTTATTATCCAAAAACAACTGCATGCTTCCAGCCTGAATTAATTCACAGTGGTGTATTGGATCAAGCGATTGGCTTATTGATGCCGAATTTAGTGGGTTTAAAAACCTTAAACCGTTTAGAACAAGTGTTGCTGAAAAAAGAAGCTCAGGCAAAAGGTTGGTTAGAAGCATTAGTCACAGATGTACAAGGTTCAGTTGTTGAAGGTGTGAGCAGTAATTGTTTTATTCGGATAAACAATAGATGGATTACGCCTGAACTTCGTTATAATGGTGTACATGGTGTGATGCGTGCCGAAATTTTGTCACGGATGCAACATTATGGTGTCACCTGTGAACAGCGTTTTATCGATATGGATGAAATTCGACATTTTCAAAGCCTGTTCTTTTGCAATGCCCTCAGTCCAATGAAAGTGGTCGAAACGTTGAATCATCAACATCTAGACACTCAATCCTGTGTTGAGTTATTTAATACTTTAAATTTAAGTCAGTTTAATTCTCATGCCTAAAACCAAACCTAAGCCAAAATCTAAAAAGAAAACTCAAGCCCAAGTGAGCAATAACATCTATAAAGGCATTGCGATCGTTCTGGTTGTTTTTTTGATTATTACTGCAATCATTTTAAAAATGAGTATTTTTAAAGCGTATCCAGTGACGGGTCAAAAACAAAAGCTGTCTATTTCAAATGGTGAAACCTATACCGGTTTTATTGATCAATTGGCTAAAGAAGATAAGGTTAGTTTTCCAATCATTCTTAAGCTTTATCGGAAAATTTTCATTCATGACACCATGAAAGCTGGTGTATATGAAGTCACTAAAGGTATGAATGTACGCCAAGTATTAGAAATGGTTTCTAATATTGAAAATGCCCAGATGAGTCGACTTTTGGTGATAGAAGGGACGACAACGAAGCAATTAATTCAGTCATTAAAAAAAGATCCATTGGTTGAAAAATCGGTGATTCAGCTTCCGAGTGGTGAAATGCTGAAAGCCTTAAATATTCCTTATGATCACCCAGAAGGTTTATTTGCACCTGATACTTATTTCTTTGATAAAGGTGCAACTGATAAGCAAATCTTGACTGACCTGTACCAACGTCAAATGAAAATTTTAGATGAAGCTTGGGAAAAACGCGCGCCAGACTTACCTTATAAAAATAAATATGAAGCCTTAATCATGGCATCAATTATTGAAAAAGAAACCAGTGTAGACAGCGAGTTACGTCAGGTTTCAGGTGTGTTCTATCGTCGTTTAAAACTGGGCATGCGTTTACAAACCGATCCTACCGTGATTTATGGGATGGGTGATAAATATACGGGTAAGATTTCAAAGCAGGATTTACGTACTCCGACTGCTTATAATACATATACGATCAATGGTTTACCGCCAACACCGATTGCTTTACCCAGTAAAAAAGCCATTGAAGCAACAATGCATCCAGATAACTCTGAAAACATTTACTTTGTTGCCACAGGTAATGGTGGGCACAAATTTACAGCCAATCTGAATGATCATAATCGTGCAGTGCAAGAATATATTCAAGTTATGCGGTCTAAGAATTAAGGAATGAGCATGTTTATAAGTTTTGAAGGTACTGAAGGTGTAGGAAAAACCACGCTCATTCAAAAGTTATTTGATTACTTTCAACAACAAGGTCAACAGGTTGTTTTAACACGTGAGCCTGGTGGTACGCCTTTAGCTGAACAAATCCGTTCATTATTGCTGTCTGTTAATCATGAAGAACAGATGAGTAATGACACTGAGTTATTGCTGATGTATGCAGCACGAGCACAACATTTGGCAGCTGTGATTTTACCTGCCTTGGCAGAGGGCAAGATTGTACTGTGTGACCGTTTTGTCGATTCAAGCTTTGCTTATCAATGTGCTGGTCGCGGGTTAAGTCGAGAGAAGTTACAACTGCTCAATGAAAATTTTGTCTCTAAAATGCCAGATATTACTTTTTGGTTGGATGCGCCAATTGAATTGGGAATGAACCGTGCACGTGCACGCGGTGCCTTAGACCGCTTTGAACAAGAAAAAGTGGTGTTTTTTGAATCAGTACGCAGTGGTTTTTCTGAAATTCATTTGCGTGATTCTCAACGAATGAAACGTTTAGATGCGACACAAGCACCAGAGCAAGTATTTGCTGAGGCGTTGAGCTATTTAAAATAAATACCAATCAATCCTCTAAATAAGTGAAATTGAGCAATTTATTCTGTTGATTTGAACGATAAAGGGGCTGTTGGCATTTCATAAATGGCTTGCGTTGTAGACTAAAATTGAGCAGGCAAGGCATGAAAGGAAGAGAATAGCGAGACTATTTTCGAGTTTCATAACGTAGACTGAGATAATTTTAGTCACAACCCTGAGCAAGAACAAAGCACTGCTTTGTTTGCAGCGCAAGGCGCAGCGGGGGACTTAAGTGTTTTTTGTCACTACTTCGTTACCTTGCGAAACGATGTTTCTCATCATTTAGAATGACTAAATTTCGTATTTCGTGCCTAGTATTGCCTAAAAAACACTTATAGTCGCAAACATAGACGAATTGTCAACAGCCCCTAGTGTTTTGGACCGAAAAAGTCTTTATATTGTTTTAGGTCAAGGATATAAAGACTTTAATTATGAAAAGCTCGAAAGCTGAAATCGTAGAATTCTTACAGCAATTTTTTTCACCTAGCTTACAACGTTGTGAAATTGAAGAAGTAACCGAAAAAGGGGCTTCTTTGGTTTGGCATGTCAGTGATCAAGATATACGACCAGGTGGAACTGTTTCAGGTCCAACCATGATGGCCTTGGCCGATTTTGCACTCTATGTTGCGATTATGGGTGAAATTGGTTTAGTTGGTTTGACGGTTACGACCAATATGAATATTAATTTTTTACGCAAGCCAACGGGTGGTGTTGATATTCGTGGCGTGTGTAAATTGATGAAAGTGGGTAAAGCTCTAATTGTAGGTGAGGTCTGGATTTATTCTTTAGGTTCGGATGATCCTGTTGCACATGTGACAGGAACTTATTCTGTTCCACCACAAAAATAAAGCATTTAGGGATTTTAAAAATGTGTATTGGGCGAATTTTTTTTAATCCCTGCTGTATTTCCTGATGGTGTTTTAATAATCACTATTTTTAGTGATGGTTAAATTGTTTTGATTATCAATCTATATTCTTGGTTATAGCGTCATTAACAATAGACTTCTTACGTTAGTCCTTTTTAAAGCCATAGATCATCATAAAATCCCCCTCATCCTAGCCTTCTCCCAAAGGGAGAAGGGACTTTCAATACCAATCTGATTCACTCAACATGGTCATTTTTTGATTTATGAAAGATCTTTAATGGATACTTAGATCATGTATGGGCATGGAATCATGAATATCAAAAACAATAATAAATAATCAATTGTATTGATTGATATAGATGCAATTACAACTTGAGTGATATATTGAGTTCTGCAAGGGATAATGCTAATTTATTCATAATAAATAGTTTATTTTGAAAATTAATATAGATTAAATGGAATAAAGAATATGTCATCAGGTCATGAAGTCGTAGATTTGTTTAAGGAACAGGTTTTTCCTTTATCAGATAAATTGACGGAGATGTTGAATGAACACTATTCACATCAAACTGAACGCCGTGGTTGCGGTTATACGCAGGCTACACGCGTATTGGCTGAGTACATTAATTTTCCGCGTGATCAAGTTGAAGCAACTGATTTAAAAATATTTAAAGATTATGATTTTAAGAAATTAAAAAAAATTCTTGAGCAAAAAAATGCTTATGGTTTAGATATCGATGATTGGCATAACTTAGATCAAAATAAATCGATTCAAAATTTTCTTATTCAAGCCAAAGATGATGAGTTTAAAGCCTTAGTTGAACAAGAAGTTGCAATCCAAGCAAACTTAAGACGCTTATCGCAACAAGCACAATTAGAAGAAAGTCATGTGATTTGCGCTATGTTGGAAGATGTGATTTTACCCAAAACAGCAGATGAAACAGGTTATGTTGAAATTGCGACACTAGACGGTAAGCCTAAAGTGGGTTCATGTCCAATGGCAGAAGCATTTTTCTTAAAGATTGCCCATCGTTCGATGTTAAGACAAGGCTCAATCAATATTTTTGTAGATGATCAAAATCGTCCTCTGTTGATTGAAAAAATGAACATGGGGGATAATCATTCCTGTATAAATTTACAACCTTTATTGATGAATGGAATTCGTATTCCGATTGGTTCTTTATTTTCTGTCGATTATGATATTGAACAAATTGCAAACAAAGTCCCCAATCAAGAGTTTAAAGGCTATATTATTCCTTATAAAGAGATTCAAGGTTTTTGGTTTTTGCGATTAACCACTTTAGCCATTTCACCTGAGAATCGACAAAGGGCATTTACGACACATTTTGAACAACAAGTGAATAATGGACTTTTTAGTCCTGACACAACACTTATAAAACAACTCAATGATGTTGCAAAATCACAATTGAGAGCACTCAGTCTCGGATAGCTTTATGTTAAATGTTTGTTTTTCTCCACGCTATTTTGCTCAAACACATACCAATAGCATGGAAAAACTTGTTGCAGTCGCAGAGCAACTACAGCAATTTAATGATTATAAATTTCATGAACCACAACAAATTGATCCAGAAATTTTAAAAGCCTTACATTCACCTAAATATGTCGAGGCTTTTTTAACAGGACAACCGGCAAAACTGGCAACTTTTGCTGGTTTTAAGCCTTGGAATGAACAATTAAGAGATGCAGTACTCTCCATCAATGCTGGGCAATTGTTGGCAACTGAACTGGCATTCCAACATGGGATTGCCGCCAATATTGCGCAAGGGTTTCACCACGCCAATTATGAATATGGCGGCTCATATTGTACTTTTAATGGCTTGGCATTAATTGCACAACATTATGCAAATAAACGTATCTTTATTTTGGATTGCGATCAGCATGGTGGTGATGGGACAGCTGATTTTACCCGCAGATTAGATAATTTATATAATTTTAGTATTTACGGTTTGGCTTTTGGCTACCCCACGTATGAACGTGCGGAAAGCCGCCACATTCATACCAAGCATGGAAGTTTTGCTCAATATACTATGGCATTGCATGAAGCTTTTCAGCGAGCGAATGAGTGGAAAGCCGATATTATTATTTATCAAGCGGGGATGGATTGCCATCAAGCAGATCCTTATGGTTCGGCATGGTTTACGACAGAGTTGATTCAAAAAAGAGAGGAAATAGTGTTTAACCTTGCCAAACGTGACAATATTCCGATCATGTTTGTACTTGCAGGGGGCTATCAGAACTTAGATGATTTAGCAAAATTACATGCTGAAACTTTTCATATAGCGCATCGTACTTATTATGGAAAAAATAAAGACTAAACTCGCTGTTAAATTTGGCTGGAATACCGTATTTATTGGCTGAATTTAGTAATGTACGATCTGTATAAATCAATACAATGATAATTATTCTCATTTATGGTGGTTATCATGTTTATTCAAAATTTAGAAAACTTTCCAATCGTTCGTATTAGTTATCAAGCTGAAGATGCAGTTTCAGTTGATGAAACAATTGCAATTTATGAATCATTATTGAGTCGTAAAGAAACTTTTGTTTTTATCAGTGAAGGGGCTTTTTCTGAACAAAAAAATGATCATGAAGAACGCAAGCAAGTTGCAGCATGGGTTAAAGCAAAACGTGAAATTCTAAGCCAATATGTGAAAGCATTGATTCATATTGAACCTGATGAAAATATTCGACTTGAGACGCAAAAATTTGCCAATAACTTTATTAAGTTTACAGGCTACCCGATGTTTATTGTAGACAATCAACAACAAGCGCAGAAACTCATCGACGCTGTTTTAAAGTGATAAATATATAGGCAAACCATGCTTGATAATGTGGATCCTTTTTTTGTAGATCAAATAGACCAAGCAATTATTGTATTAAAAATACATCAGCAAGTTCCTGATTGGGAGCTTGCGTCACATCAGCATGTAAAAAGCCAATTGATGATGACAGTGAATGGCTTAATTACTGTGGAAACACCATCTGGTATTTGGGTTGTTCCTGCGCAACAGGCTTTATGGATTCCATCAAATGTGCCACATAAAGTCAGTAGTTATGGTGTCTCTTGTGGTTATGTTGCATTTATTGACCCCCAACTTGATCATCTTTTAGAACCGAATTGCACCATGTTGCAAGTGACAAATTTGCTGAATGCCTTATTGGAAAGAGTAGAAACCTTGTCTGATACGGTGCTTTCAGAAAAAGACTTCCGTTTGCAGCAATGCCTGTTGGATGAAATTCAATCAGTTGTAAAGCCAACATTTTATTTACCCATTCCACAAGATCTTCGTTTAGTTAAATTGACCGGCCATTTATTAAAGCATCCTGAGCAGAATCAAAGTTTGGCTGAATGGGCAAAG
Organism: Acinetobacter sp. Root1280; assembly: GCF_001425285.1. Lineage (NCBI taxonomy): Bacteria > Pseudomonadati > Pseudomonadota > Gammaproteobacteria > Moraxellales > Moraxellaceae > Acinetobacter > Acinetobacter sp. Root1280. Next base: position 186,360 of record NZ_LMED01000029.1, read on the forward strand.
TTATGTTGTATGAGTGAACGAAGCCTTACACGAACTTTTCATCAAACGACAGGGATGAGTATTAATCAATGGCGAAGAAAGTTACATGTTGTATTGGCATTACAGTGGTTAACAGAAGGAGATTCAGTGCATCAGGTTGCAATGAAATTAGGCTATGATAGTGATAGCTCATTTATTGTAATGTTTAAGAAAATAATGCAGCTTTCTCCTCGAAATTATATGCAGCAAAAATAACTTTTTATTTTCAAATAGAAGTAGTTTTAGCATTTTATCAAAATGAATTTATAACTTTATGAATCATTAAAAGATTTGCACTGTCACATTTTAGCTTGAAGAGTTTAAATTGCTTTGCGTAGTCGATACCTCACCTTGTGCTACCACATCCTTGCGCTACAAACAAAGCAGTGCTTTGTTCTTGCTCAAGTGTTTTGTTTTACTCAGAATGAAAAAATCCATTTTTAGTAATTGATGAAACATGATCAAATAATAAAAAAAGCGTTGATTTATATTCAGTGAATTATGCTGATGCATATAAAATTTTGAAACCTCTAAAGCTAAAAGTAAAAATTGATAATATCTCCATAAAAAATAGCCAGAATGATCTGACTATTTTTTGTGATTTCAAAGGATTTTAAACTGCTTCATTTACCAATGGGGTTTCAACTGTAAAGTTTGGCGGTGTTAATACCGTTTTTCTTAACTCAGGTGAAAGCTCAGGATAATCAAGCGTGTAGTGTAGACCTCGTGATTCTTTACGCTGCATGGCACAACGAACAATCATCTCTGAAACCATGACCAAATTACGTAGTTCAATCAAGTTCTTACTGACATGATAATCCTGATAATATTCAGTAATTTCTTTCTTCAACATTTCAATACGATGCAATGCTCGTTGTAAACGTTTTGTGGTTCTTACAATCCCGACATAGTTCCACATGGTTTGGCGGAGCTCATCCCAGTTTTGCAGAATCACAACATCTTCATCAGGATTGGTCGATTGTGAAGCATCCCATTCAGGCACGGTCGGTATATCAAAGTGAGGATTAAACTTTGCTTCTATATCCTTGGCAGCACTCATACCATATACAAAGCATTCAAGTAGTGAATTGCTGGCCATACGGTTAGCCCCATGTAACCCTGTATACGACGTTTCACCAATTGCATATAAACCAGCTAAATCAGTTTGGCTATGCTCATCAACCACCACGCCGCCGCAAGTATAGTGTGCTGCTGGAACAACGGGGATCATATCCTTGGTGATATCAATACCGAGTTCTAATAAGCGCGCATATAAGGTCGGGAAATGTTCTTTAACAAATTCAGCCGGTTTATGACTGATGTCTAACCAGACATGACGGATGCCTAAGCGTTTAATTTCATAATCAATGGCGCGTGCAACAATATCTCGTGGAGCAAGTTCGGCACGTTCATCAAAGCGCAGCATAAAGCGTTCACCGTCAGGTAAACGTAAATACGCACCTTCACCACGCATTGCTTCCGTAATCAGAAATGAGCGTGCTTGAGGATGATATAAACAGGTTGGATGGAATTGATTAAATTCCATATTTGCGACACGACAGCCTGCGCGATATGCCATGGCAATACCATCGCCTGTGGCAATATCTGGATTTGATGTATATAAATAAGCTTTCATGGCACCACCACAAGCAAGGGCAGTGAATGGCGCTAAAAAGGTATGAACTTTTTCGTTGTTTTCATCAAGTGCGTAAAGACCCACCGCACGATTGGACTGTTGTTTATGTCCTAATTTATGTGTGGTGATTAAATCAATCGCAATGTAATTTTCAAAAATATGAATATTTTTCTTTTCTTGAGCACGTTGAACCAGTGTGGTCGAAATGGCTTTACCTGTGGCATCGGCTGAATGAATAATGCGACGTTGTGAATGTCCACCTTCACGGGTCAGATGTAATTGTTCATCTTCATCTAATGTAAACTGTACACCATGGTTGAGTAAGAAATCGACAGAAGGGCGACCACCTTCAACGGTATGTTTGACGGCATCAATCTCACATAACTGTGCGCCTGCAATCATAGTGTCATCAATATGCTGTTGAATGGAATCTGTTTCATCAAGTACAGCAGCAACACCACCTTGTGCAAAATATGTGCTTGCATCGGTTAAGGTTGATTTCGCTAAAACAGCAATATTAAAATGTTCAGGCAAAGATAAGGCTAAACTTAAGCCTGCACCGCCACTCCCCACAATAACCACGTCAAATTGATGAGTTGTACTTAAATTAGACATGTCCATCAGCTAATTTGAAAAATGTTTGCTAATAACACTCTTTTTTTTAACAAAATACAATAGTCACATGTGTCAGATTTTAGTATAAATAAGATATTCCAAGGCTTTTAATATAAAATTAAGTAAAGTCTTGTTTTATAAAAAAATGTAAACATATTTTTACGTAACGATATTAAATAATATGTTACAAACATTTTTAAGCAAATAATCATCAGATGCGGGTTCGTGAGAAATGAGTAATGGTCTAATACAAAAAGGAATGTATGCAGCAGTATTTACTGTCGCTGCGGCAACATCACAAGTTCAAGCTTCAACACCTGTGGATTTTTCTAACTTGGTTGAACAAGTCAGTCCAGCTGTTGTGAGTGTTAATGTTGTTAAAAAGTTATCTCAGGAAGAGTTGTTACAGCAACAAGTACCTGAAATTCTAAAGCGTTTCTTTGGTAATCAAATCATTATTCCACAACAACGCGCGCCACAAGAAAAGACTGCGTATGGTAGTGCATTTTTTATTAGTAAAGATGGTTATTTACTGACAAATCACCATGTGGTTGAAGATGCATCTAAAGTGACGATTATGTTGAATGATCGCCGTGAAATTGATGCAAAAGTGGTGGGCAGTGATGAACGTACAGATGTGGCTTTATTGAAAGTTGAGGGGAATAATTTCCCATCATTATCTGTGGGTAATGTAGATCAACTTAAAGTCGGGCAGCCTGTTCTTGCAATCGGTTCGCCATTTGGTTTTGATTATTCTGCATCAGCAGGGATTGTCAGTGCCAAGTCACGGAATATGATGGGTGAAACCTCTGTTCCATTTATCCAAACCGATGTGGCGTTAAATCCGGGTAACTCAGGTGGTCCGCTATTTAATCAACAAGGTCAGGTTGTCGGTGTAAACTCTCGTATCTTTAGTGGTACGGGGGGGTATATGGGCTTGTCATTCTCTATTCCAATTGATGTAGCAATGGATGTTGCTGATCAGTTGAAAAAGAATGGTAAAGTAACTCGTTCTTATCTTGGTGTAATGCTGCAAGATATCGATCGAAACTTAGCAGAAGCTTATAAATTAGATAAACCAGAAGGTTCGTTGATTACCCAAGTTGCGCCGAATTCACCTGCAGAAAAAGCGGGCTTTAGATCAGGCGATGTAATCTTAAAATATAATGGTTCGCCAATATCACGCACCTCTGAATTATTGAATTATTTGAATCGTACTCAACCTAATCAATCTGTTAAGCTCGAAGTTTTACGTGACGATAAACCAAAAGTAATTACAGCAACTTTAACTGTTGCACCAGATGATACCCCTGCAAAAGTTGACAATACCAACACTTCGGCTAAGCCAAATAAAGGGCCTATCATTGGTGTTGCGATTCGCGCTTTAACTGAACAAGAAAAGAATCGTTTAAATGTTAAAGGTGGTGTGTTTATTCAAGATGTGACCAGAGGCGGCTTAGCTGCACAGTCAAGGATTTTACCTGGCGATGTGATCACCCAAGTAAATAACAAGAAAGTAAATACACCAAATGATTTTGTTGATGCTATTTCTGAACTACAGAAAAATACGGTAGCGCGTGTAGCGATTGTTCGTGAAGGGCAACATGCTATGATTGGATTACGTATTCAATAAATCCAACTGATCAGAATCAGCCACTCAAAGAGTGGCTTTTTTATGTCAAACTTATACGGATGGTTGAAAAAGTGGAAAAGGAAAGAAGATATGAGTTCAGTATTTGATTTAAGAATCAAAGTAAAACCAGAGCATATAGATGTCTTAGGTCATGTAAACAATGTGGTCTATGTACAATGGATGCAGGATGTTGCATCTGCACATATCGAAACATTGGGTGTTGGACTCGATCAATATTTAGAAATGAAACATGCAATGGTTGCCGTAGAACATCATGTTCAGTATCGCAAAGCAGCAATGCTAGATGATGATGTTATTTTGAGAACTTGGTTATACGAGATCAACGCACTTTATTCTTTCCGTCAGTATGCTTTTTTTAATGCCAAAGACCAAAGCTTGCTCTTTACTGGCAATACCAAATGGGCATGTATAGAAATTGCTTCAGGGCGTCCGAAACGGATGTCGCCGACTTTTATCCAAGCCTATCAACCCATTAATTCTGAAATAGATCCTTTTGATTTAAGTTCAATGATTTAAATTACTTGGATTTTTAGATGAAGTGCAATAACGCATAAAGAAAATCTTATATTTAATGAAAGCGACCTCTCTGTTATACACGAGAGGTCGGTAGGTTTTATATCAATTCGACTCGTGGAAAGTCTACTGGCGTATCTAGTGTGATATTGATGTAGTTGGTGAATATATTCAAAGCCACATGCGCCATAATCTCAACGATTTGTTGGTCATTAAAATCTACATTGCGAAGTGTTGTGATATCAGCGTCAGTCATCTGAGCTCGTTGATTGACCACCTTTAAAGCAAAAGTCAGTGCTGCTGCTGTTTTATCATCAGCTGCTTTTCCTATTTGCGCTTCAGCCATTTCAGCAGCGCTAGCGCCAGCATTTTGACCGAGTACAGTATGTGCTGCTAAGCAATATTCACAGCGGTTTAAATTGGCGATTGCAACAGCAATCTGTTCACCTAATTTTGCACCAAGTGTACCTTTACCTAAGGCAGCAAAAGCGGACCACATGCTTTGTAACGCTGCTGGCGAATTTGCCACTGCCTTAAACATATTTGGAGTCGTACCAAAAGCTTGTTGAATTTGGCTTAATAAAGGCTGACTTGCTTGGGGTGCGAGTTGAGTGTCAAGGTTGATACGTGACATGTTGTTCTCCTTAAAGGATCGTAGTGATAGTAGAAGTGCATCAAACTTTGATTATTATGTGTAAATTTTCTGTATGATTAGATACAATATGTTCATAAAATATATCAATTCGTTCAAATGAAAACTATTCACCCCATTGATCGCCTTTCAGGTCTGCTTGATCGTTTCCGCATGCAGGCAGAGTTGTACCATACTGGTGTGTTATGTGGCGTCAGCCATTTTGATGCTTGTGACGGGTATGGCTATTTACATGTCTTACGTCAGGGACAACTGGAAGTCAGTCATCCAGCTATGGCGCATTTGCCAAGACGCATGCGTTTTGATGAACCAACGCTACTTTTTTATCCTGGGCCAATTACACATCATTTTCATAACCCGCCCAGAGAAGGTGCTGATTTTACCTGCGCGCGGTTGATACTGGATGGTGGACAACAGAATCCACTGGTAAGGGCATTACCTGCCGTAATTGCACTTCCTCTAGCGCGTGTACAAGGATTGGATCAGGCGCTTGCACTATTATTTGCTGAAACCGACCATGCCCGTTGTGGGCAACGATTATTAGCGAATCGCTTATTTGAAGTGGTGGTGCTTCAACTATTACGTTGGCTATTAGATCATCCTTATGAAGCAGGGGTAAGCACTGGACTTATTATTGGCCTTTCAGATCCACGTTTGGCACGCACGCTGGTGGGAATACATGAATATCCAGGTGAATCGTGGACACTAGAGCGCATGGCTGAACTGGCATGTATGTCTAGAACAGCTTTTGCCAATACCTTCCGTGATGTGATGGGACAGACACCAGCTGAATATTTAACAGACTGGCGTATTGCTTTGGCACAAAGTAGATTGCGTGAAGGGCATTCAATTAAAATATTGGCTGAAGAACTGGGTTATGCTAATCCATCAGCATTATCTCGCGCATTTTCAGTCAGGGTAGGCATGTCTCCCCGAGAATGGTTGACCAGCCATCCTGTCTAATGCTTAGTTAATGGTGATCTTTAACGAAAGTAAGATTGAGTAAGGCAGTTCAATTTATATTGAACTGCCTTACTGTAATGATCTATGAGTTGACTTAACTTAAACACTTCATCGATTGGAAAATTGAGCAGGGGAATCGACCATTACGGCTTCAGCACCTAACTGTTTTGCTATTCGATAGTCTGCTTCAGAATTGATACCGAACAGGACAATACGATTTGCTGCTTGTGTCCTAAAACAGTTCATAATTTCCTTATCCCAAACAAACTCTGCTTTTGAACGGCCTTCACCTAAGGTATAGGTTTCTACAACCTCAACCTGCCGTCTTAACTCCAAACCATGCCACCCAATTGGTTCTTGAGCAGCCTGACAATTATGGTTCAGCGCGACACGAGCTAAAATATCCCGAGTATCATCTCTTGCAACAAAATACGGAATTTGACCGACCTGTTTGACGGCATCTGTATAACGGCGTTCAGTGGAGTAGAGCCTTACTCGGTTAAGTGAGTTGGTGGAAACGAGGACACGTTTAATAGCCGTAGCAATTTGCACAGGATCAGCATCAGGCGACTTAATATCAATATAAAAAGTGGTTCGAGGAAATTGAGTAAGCACCTGTTGAAGTGTTGGGATATGGATTCCTTTACCTCTCCATGGGTAAATCGTTTGTTGTCCTACATTGCGGGCGACATTCCATCCTGCATCCAAGCCCTGTAATTGTTTTACAGTATATGCAGAGACCAAACCTTGGCCATTACTTAAAGCATTTAGATTATTAGGGCGATAGAGTATAGGAACACCATCATTGCTTAACTGTACGCTGATCCAGATTACATCTGCGTGATTCCTTAGAGCGAGATCAATTGCATAGGCTGTGTTCTCAGGCGCATCTACCGTTCCACCGCGATGCGCAACAATTAGTGGTGATTGACCAGTTTGATTTGAGTAAGGTGCTGCATTTAATGCCATGCTATGTAGTCCATGACCGAATATGCATATCAACATGATGTTTTTAAACACGCTATTTTTCATAATAATATTGCAACCTATTGATTAAAATTTATAGCCATATTGGAGTCTTATGCCATTTTCACTATATTTTTAGCTTAAATTGTCGTCATTTATAAAATGTGACTATTTATAGTGAATAAATTAAACTAATGATTTTGTTTAACTTAAATAAATTTTTCTGTTTAATCATTAGCTTAAGATCCAAAACTGAAAAAAGATTAGATCTTTATTATTTGTCCTGTGACAAAATAATTGAAACAACAGAACAATATCATGGCATGTCAAATAATTAAATATTCATTAGGGATTTTTAAAAGTTAAATGGTTTTTTAATGCGTAATCTTACATATCATTAACTGACCATCTTTATTTCGCATTGAGAAAATGCTGTTAAATACACACAGTCACGTAAAAATATTTATTTTAAAAACAGTGTATTAGAGTAGATATCATTGGTTGGATGGCGTGGATATTACGAGCAATTTTTAGCGATTTTGTGATTAAACCCGTTTCCAAATGGATACCATAGATTTGTATAAGTCTTCTGTAATTCTATTCATATTGGATCATGCTTTGCGCATACTGAGATCGCTCAATGTAGACAGTAAGTACAATGATAACTACATCAAAAGGCTCCTTAGCTTATGAATTTTATTATTAATTTGATGAAATTTTTCATGTAGTTAAATATGCACTGTTTCGTTAAACAGCATCTAGAATCTAGTAATTTTTTAAATTAATGAAGTGGTAATCTATGAAAAGTTTGACCAAGAATATTCTGATCATCGGTGGAAAAGGCAAAAATGGGCGACGCGTCGCAGAGAAATTAAAGTCGCATAAATTTAATCCAATTGTCACTACTCGTACCATCAATGCGCATGTAGAAAATGAACGGTATTTTGATTGGAATGACAGCAGTACATTTGGCCCAGCACTGAAGAATATTGAAATCGTTTACATTGTTCATCCAGATACTTCAATGTTAGGAGCAGAACAACAGCTTGAAGGATTGATCACAGAAATGATGAATCAGTCTGTTTCCAAAGCTGTATTATTATCAGGCAGAGGTCAAGCATCTGTTGAAAAGTGTGAAAAAATTTTAATGCAGGCTGAACTTGATTGGACCGTCATTCGTTCAGCATGGTTTAACCAAAATTTCAGTGAAGGTCATTTTCTACATGGCATAAGATCTGGCGAAGTGACGTTTATGGCAGATACTGTAAAAGAGCCATTCGTTGACTTGGAGGATTTGTCAGATGTTGTGGTTGAATGTCTGACTGATGATTTACATAACGGCAAAATTTATGAAGTCACAGGATCAGAGTTATTGACTTTTGCAGAAGCGGTGAATGCTATTGGAGTAAAGCTTAAGCGAAATATACAGTATCAATATCTTAATCAAGAAGCATATAAACAATATCTGCAAAATGCAGGATTGGATAATTTTATTGCAGAACATATGGCGCAGGCATTTTTTGAAATATTAGATGGGCGAAATGAAAGTATCGGCAAAGGTGTTACTCAGGTTCTGGGGCGAGATCCGATTAAATTCACTGATTTTGTAAAATCAAATAAATTCTAGTTTTATGATTTATAAGGTAGCAAGCGATGTCTTCAGAATTATCAATTTCACAGAAATATTTAACCAAACTGGGCGTGGAAGGTGAGTATTTACCTACGCTTGAGAGTCTTAAAAAATTGTTATTTTTACATGTAACCAGCTTTCCATTTGGAAATATTTCTTCTTTTCTTGGTGATAACGTGTCAATGGAATTACCACAGATCGCAGATAAATTACTTGATCAAGGACGAGAAGGCTATTGTTTGGAACAGAGTACGCTGACCAGAACAGTATTAAATGAACTGGGATATGAGGCTTTTAATCTTTTGGGGCGCGTATATTATCAATCTCAACCTATAGAAGCTCCGATTCGTACACATTTGGTGACTGTAGTAAAACTGGCGGATAAATTATATTTATTTGATCCCAGTTTTGGTGGAACGACTCCGACAGCCGTTCTTTCACTTGATAAGCTCGGGGAAATTCAGAATACACCGCATGAAGCTTTCCGTTTTATTGATGTAAAAGACAGTGGTGTTGCTGAAAGTGCCCTGACGGGTGTGAAGATTATGCTTCAAGCTTATATACGTGATGAGTGGGTCAATATTTATGCACTTGATCCAGAACAGAAAGTCTCGGAGTCGGATGCTGTGATTGCCAATTGGTATATTGCAACATCACCAGATTCTATATTTACTCAACATTTGATGCTTGCTGCAGTCACTCCAGATGAACGAATAAACTTAAGTGGAACGACTGTAAAGATCCATGGTAAAAATCATTCAATAAAAAAAGAGCTCACAAGCGAAGATGAATTTCGCGAATATCTTGAGAAGTATTTTAAAATTAATACACAACAATTGAATGTAGCTTTAATATTTAAAAAAATAATTAATCCTACTGGATAAAATATGTTTGTTTAAAAAAACAATAACAACACGCACCGCTTGCAACCTGTTGAACAGACCTGAATGAATCATCGAAAACAGGTATAAGTCAGATTCACGATAATCATCAGGTTGCAGCTTGCGCATATTTTCAGCATAGTATGTCAGTGGAATATCATCCTTGGAATTAATATTCAATATATGAATAAATAGGAAGTCTCAGAGAAAATCTAAAGAATGAATGGAGGAAACTTTGAGTCTAAAGCTACGAAAAAACCGTGCGCCTTCGCCAAATAATGTCTGTCCCTTGAGTAAGAGTATGGCACTGCTACGGGGCGCTTGGACTGCAGAAATTATCTGGTGTTTAAGTGCTGGACCACGTCGATTTGGCGAGTTAAGAGCTGACTTGCCATCAATTACTGCAAAAGTATTGACAGAACGCCTACGTCATTTGGAAAGTAAAGGAATTATACAACGTCTGCCAATCCCGACATCGCCACCCTCTGTAGAATACAAATTAACAGTTATTGGTGCAAAATTCCTACCCGCTATTCATGCAATCGCCAAAGTTGGTGATGAACTCAAATTTGGCATGCCAGATTCCGAAGCAGACTTAAATGAATACTAAAGCTAACTATTAAAATACTTTGATTTAACAATTTTGCACAATACATTGTTAATAAGCGCAGTTGTGTTTTACTCCTGTGCAGGATTATTTTTAAAGGATTCTCTAAACTCAGAAGGTGAGTAGTTAAATGTTTGGGAGAATACTCGGCTGAATGCAGCCTGAGAGGAATAGCCAACAAGCTCAGCAATATGAAAAATACTTTTTTGCGTGGTTAATAGTAATTCACTGGCTAATCGCATTCTCAGCGATTTTAAATATTGTATTGGGGTGGTCCCGACAGATTCAGTAAACTTTTTGTAAAAGCTTGATTTTGAATAATTAGTACACTTAGCAAGTTCTTCAACAGTCCAGTCAAAATGCGGATGATTATGCATTAAAGACATGGCTTTACTGATCATCGGTTCCTGTAATGCTGAAATCCAGCTTCTATGATTCGGTTCAACAGTGCTAAGCCAACAACGAATTGACCAAATAAATAAAAGATCAATAATTCTGGTCAGCATAATCTGACTGCCTATCGAAGGTGCTTTAAGTTCCTGTTGAATTGCATGAACAGTGATTGGAACCCATTCCGCAATAATATTTGTGGCTTTGCAGGTAAAAGGGACGTGAATGAAAGCAGGCAAACCCTCGGCAATGGCTGAGCCATAAATACCTGAAAAATCAATTGTACAGGTGATGATTTTAGCATCCTGAAATGCATCTGTACTCAAGCTTATACTGTGAAAGTTACCAGGTAAAACCACAGCTATGTCGCAATGTTTCAATTCCAGATGATGTTCCAGATCGTTCATTGTTAAAAGGCATTTTTCTTTCTGAATAATATGTATATAGCCATGATTTGGGGAAAATTCTAGTATTTCTCCAGGTAAAAGAGTTGAAATACTATGGATTTTGCCTGCTATACCTGATAACCGATAGATATCAAAAAAAGTATCTGAAAACGAACTAAGCATATTTTTGGAATTCCGAGAAAAATACTGTTTCTGCAAAAACTTTGCATTCTTGGTGATTGTTAGCTTGTGATTTATGTCTAATAATCATTGCAAGAAGCTTTGACTGACCAAAAGTATCAATTATTAATTCGCTCTTAATAGTTATGCCATGAAACTTCTTGAAAAGCTAGATCACTTGAATATGAACATAATAATTTTATGGAGTAGCGAATGGGTTTAAAACTTATGATTATATCGGTACATGTTTTTTGTAGGGAGCAGCTACCTTTTTAGCTGGTTAATGATTTTGCGAAATATCGGAAAATCTGAGGTTGTGAAAAGCATAATAAAATATTGAAAAAGAGATATAACATGGACGTTATAAGCCACTATAAAAAACATCTGTTGTTGCTGTTGGTTGTATTATTTCTTGTTGGAATAGTATGGTATTTAAAACCAGAAACCAATACTGTAATAGCCCCATCAAGTTCAGACTCCGCGTTACAAAATCAGCAATCGTTGAGTACTGTTGCGTCAGTTTCTGATACTAATCAACAAGTCTTAAAGTTTCATGGTGTTATGCCTGAGTTGGCACCATCACTAAGAGGAACAGAGGTGAATTGTCCTTTACAGATTGATACTAAAGGGCAGTTGGTTTTATCTCGTGGAATTCGTGACTGCTTCGATTATTTTCTTTCAAGTATTGGTGAAAAAACGGAAAGCAGTATTGTTGCTGATATTCGTCAATACCTTGCTGGTCTTCTACCAACGACTGCTCAACCTTATTCTTACCAACTACTTGGTAAGTATATTGATTATCTACATCAGCGTGAAAAGTTACCTGCAGCACAGTCCAATAGTGCAAAGGACTTTAAAACAGTTGCGTCAGCCATGGTTAAACTTCGCAGACAGATTTTTACGCCACAAGAAGCAGATGTATTTTTTGCGCAAGAAGAAAGCTATGACCAATATACAATCGCACAATACGCGATCAATAATGATAAACGCTTAAGCACAGATCAGAAGGCAGAAAAAAGTGCAGCATTGCTGAATGAACAGCCAGAAGACCTGAAAGCAAGTATGCAGCCGATTTTACAATACAACCAATTACAGGAATTGACCACTGAAATTAATCAACGTGGAGGTTCAGCGAGTGAGCTGTACGAGATGCGTAAAAAATTAGTGGGTGCAGCGGCAGCAGATCGCCTGACTAAGGTTGATTTACAGGAAAGCCAGTGGCAAAAAAAAGTGGATAGTTATCTTGCAGCAAGGGCACAAATTACGGCGAGTCAGCAAGATGCGGCTCAACAACAGGCTGCAATAAATGAATTACGCAATAGATCTTTTAGTAGCCCAGAAGAACGAATCCGTGCACAGACTTTTGAACAGATGCAGGCTAATTCGAATAAAAAAGTGGCTGAATAGGCAATGAGGAAACGATCAATAACAGAAATATAGCATTGAGAATTAGACAAGGAGATTTTCAGGGAAATATTTTGAGGTATCAAGAAATCAATGTAATACAAAAATAATGTTCAAATATATGGAGTCTTGAACAATGAAGAAAGCAATCCCGGCCTTGGTATTTGGGGCCATCATATTCACATCGGTTAATAGCTCAGCAATTGTAACTACAAGTTATCAAAATTGCGGTATCAAAAACGATCAAGCTGGTTGTAGTCAAACATCTGCAACAGATTGGGGGCTGTTTTCTAAAAAAACAGATTATGCCAAAACTAAATATCCGTTGGTGTTTGCACATGGTTTATTCGGTTTTTCACAGATTGGACCTGTCAATTACTGGGATAGAATTCCTCAGGATTTAAGCCGTCAGGGTGCAAATGTATTTGTCACCAATACATCTTCTGCTAACTCTGACGCTGTGCGAGGTGAACAATTACTTAAACAAGTTCTCACGATTCAGGCCTTAACAGGTGCAGAAAAAGTTAACCTGATTGGTCATAGCCAAGGTGTGCAAACTGTACGCTATGTTGCGGGTGTTCGTCCTGATTTGATCGCGTCAGTAACAGGTATTGCGGGCTCAAATAAAGGTAGTCCGGTTGCAGATTTGGTGGAAACACTTGTACGTAAACCCGCCAGTGTAATAGGCTTTGATAAAACTATCGGAGCTATAATCAATACGTTTACAGGTATAGAAAGCTTTCTGGGTGGTACTTCTAGTAATGGTGGAACATATGATCAAGATGTTTTAAGTGCACTTGCAGGATTGACCAAGGCTGGAGCTGGTGAGTTTAATGCCACTTTCCCTCAAGGTATTCCAGTGACTGAATGTGGGTCAGGAGCTGCCACAGTGAATGGTGTGAATTATTATTCATGGTCAGGTAACGGTGGACTTACAAATTTATTAGATGGTTCATCCTACGGGTTGCTTGCTGGTCAAGCATTTATCAAATTGACCACTGGTAGTGATAGTGACGGTTTGGTACCAGTATGTTCATCTCATTTGGGCAATGTCATTCGTGATAATTATCCTCAGAACCATTTGGATGAGATCAATCAGATACTGGGACTTGCTGGCTCTGGTGCTGGTGCAGATCCCGTTCCGTTATATGGTCAGCATGCCAATCGTTTAAAATTGGCAGGTTTCTGATTTTTAAATTCAATGTTTTTTCATGAGGGAAAGTAGGAAATTAGTTTTCTACTTTTCCTTAGTTTAAGATCGTTAGCAAAAATAATGGATGAAAAGCATAAATTTTAGAGTGTCATTATTTTAGTTAAGATAAATGATAAATCATTGAGTAGGTCCATCGCTTTTTGTTCATCTAATTCAGAAGTGGTAATACGTATACCTTTAATATCCTGGCCTAATGAAAACTCTTTTCCAAGTCTGACTTTCCATCCCATTAGCGCGAGTTGATATGCTATTTCCTGAGCTTGTTCATGTTCGATCCATAGATTTAAACCATCACAATAACCTAGATCTAGAAGGTTTTGATCCAATAATTTTTTAACGATTTCTTGATTTTTTGTCTGATAATGTATTTTTGCTTTATTCATTAATTGATGAACTTTGTCCGATGTCATGAGCGAAAATATCATCTTTTGTAAGATATGACTCACCCAGGTACAGTTTGGATTTAGTTTCATCCTTAGTCTGGTCGCAGTCTGAGGATCACAATTGATAAATGCAAATCTAAAGTCTGGACCTAAAAATTTTGATACAGATCTTATCACCGCCCAATGTCTGGTAGATTCAGGCACAATATGATAATAAGGTGTTGTGGCAAGTAATGAAAAGTGATCATCAATAATAATGAGTACATCAGGGTATTCAGAAAATAACTGATGTAATTCTTGTGCCGTTTTAGCATCAAGACTATAACTGGTCGGATTCTGCGCTCTTGGTGTAATGACAATTGCTTTGGCTTTTTGCTCTAGTGCTTTTCTTATACTGTGAATATCATAGCCATGTGCTGTAACTGGGAAAAACACCATATTAAAGCGATTCACCTGTAAAGTATGAATACTGGTAATGAAACCTGGTTGCTCAATCGCAATACTGTCAGATTGGATTAAATGTGCATTGAGAATTCTTTCAATTGCATCTACCGCACCATGGGTAAATTCAATTTCAGCAATTTTATGGCTGATGTCAGCAAAAACTTCATTTCGAGCAAAGGTCTCCAAATCTGGAAGCTTGGTACTGTCACCATATAAATACGGTGCACTAAAATTAAAGTTGATGTCATGTAGCTGTGGTAAAAAACCTTGGCATGGATTTCCATGCGCGAGGTCAAAAAATGTTTGATTTGTTTTTTGAAGGTTTTCAAAACTATTAATTTGTGGATTTTTACGGACTTGGGTACCTGCACGGCCTTTGGATATGACAATCCCCATTAAGGCTAAATCTTTATAGGCGGCAGCAACAGTATTACGATTTACTTCCAGCTCAGTGGCTAAAGCACGAATATTGGGTAATAATTCCCCCTCCTTCAAAATCCCATTCTGAATAAGTTCTCGAATACTATTTTGAATGTCCTGAGATGTTTTACCTTTAATTTCAGCCATATAGATCCAATCATTTACTTTAAAACCTGATCAAGTTATTTAACCAGTCTTCAAGTACAAGTTTTGCTTTGTCTGCCAGTATATTGCCATAATATTGATTCTCAAGTCTTAAATCCAGAATATCTATCTTATGTTGCTTTAATTCATCACTATGACCGATGAGCCATCTTTCAAATTGTTTAGGATCGGCTTCAGCATGGAACTGTAATGCCATAATATTACTCCCTACACTAAATGCTTGATTTGGATAATAAATTGAGCTAGCTAAGTGCGTGCCAACAGTCGGCAAATCAAATGTATCACCATGCCAATGTAAAACGTGTATACCTTCAAGAAACCTTAAAGGTGATGCAAATGCCTGAGCACTCAAGGATAAACGCCCCCATCTTATTTCTTTGATATGGCCGGGATATACTCTTGCACCTAAAGCAGTTGCAATCAGTTGAGCACCCAAACAAATACCAAAAGTTGCATAATTGGTTATTAATCGTTGCTTCAATCCCACGATGATTTCTTTTAGATAAGGGTAGGTGATTAAGTCATATGCACTGATTGGCCCGCCAAGAATGATAAGCGGGTCCTTTTCTTGTAAGATAGTACTTAGGTCATCTACACCTGCTTGAAAAACACAAATGTCATAGCCCATCTGTTTAAGTACGGGGCTAAAACTTCCGGTATCCTCAAAACTTAAAAATTGGATCACATTAATAACTTGGTGTTTTATCATGTTCATGTTTGTCTCTCGGTGAAATAAGTGTGGATCAGCGCTATGAATCAAACTGAATTGGATGACTCTTCATTCTGTTGAAAAACTAAATCAGCAGTTGTATTTTGATAAGAGTATTGAGAGGACAACGTTCTCATCTGACCATTTTGATAAATAAGAACACGCATATCTTCAGTCACTTGTACAAACTCAACGTCAATAGGATCAATTGCTGTTAATGTTGCGATGAGTTGTTGAATCGAATTTTGTGAAGCAAGATGATTGGGTGTAAAAGTACCGAGTAACTTTTTTTCTCGATATATATTGATCTGATAATGAGTTTTCATCGTGATGCTCTATTCAGTAGGCCAGTAATAACTGTCTGGTTTGGAACGTGCGCCAAAAATTGCTTGTCCAATCCTGATATCTGTTGCACCTTCAGCGATCGCAAGTTCAAAATCTCCAGACATGCCCATTGAAAGCCGTTGTATCTCTGGGTGCTTTTTTGAAATTTGATCTCTTAGGGTTCTTAAAAGCTGAAAACACTGCCTGACCTCATTAGGGACATGGCTATGTATTGCCAGAGTCATCAATCCAACGATTTTTATGTAGGTAAATGGCAGACATTGTTCTATGAAATGTTCTAGCTCGTGAGGCTGAATGCCATATTTACTGCTTTCGCCTGATGTATTGACTTGGACAAAGACAGGCATAACCCGATTTTCTTTTTCTAAGGCGCTATTCAGTTTGTAAGCAAGTTCGACGCGATCTAAGGCATGGAATTCACTGATAAATTGGGCTACATATTTCACTTTATTGCGCTGTAGATGCCCAATCAGCACCCATTTTAAATTGCTAAGTTGTTTTAGTTCCTCATATTTACTCTTGGCTTCAAGAACTTTATTTTCCCCTACACAGTCATATCCTAGAGCGTGAATTGCTCGGACATGTTCTGCTGAAAAGGTCTTACTGACGGGCAATAATCTGATTTCAGAAGGATCTCGATTCACCTTGAGACAGGCTTTCTCAATCGTTAATTTAATTTCACTCAGTCTGTCTGAAATAATTTCTTTGAGCACAACATTGACCTATGACAAAACTATTTATTGTATAGAACAATATCATGAGCGAGTTCAATAAACAAATGCTTAAAGAACACCTCCACTCAGCAGAATTTATTTTTGCTACCTGAGCAAGAACAAAGCCCTGCTTTGTTTGCAGCGCAAGGCGTAGCGGTGACTAGCGTGTTTTTGCCGCTACGTGTTAGCTTGTGAAATGATGTTTCTGATCATTTGGAATGACTAAATTTCGTATTTTGTGCCTGCTAACGCCTAATAAACACACGTAGTCGCAAACGTAGATGAGTTGTCAACAGACTCTTTACCATTGCTCATGTTCAGTGGATTGGCTGATGCAAATGACAATATGAGTAAAAAATGTCTAGGTTTTGCGATTGGGCAGCATCAAGAAAATGCTAAAATTTTAAATATAAAATATTTGAAGCTGGGGCGTATTAAAATCAATCATTTTGATGACTATATTGGAAAGTAATATGTTTCTAGAGAAGTTATTGGAAAAATGCAGAAGGATAAAAAGCAATAATTAATTTTTTATCTATTATCAAATAATGAATATGTTATGTCCTTTATTTTTTTTGAATAAAGAATCATTTGATCAGGTTTTTATAAATTTAAAAATTATGCATTTATACAGCTTATAATCAAATATTTTAAATTTAAAAGATCGACAGTCGAACATTATGAAACCGCTTCTATAAATCAAAAAATAATCATGTTAACTGAATTATATTGGTACTGAAAGTTCCTTCTTGCTAAAAAGGATTGATCAAAAAAGTCCCTTGATAATAAAGAAAATTAATTAAGGGTAGGTCCTATTCGCATTAAGAAAAATTCAGCTCCTGAATTCAGTATATTAAACCTCTTTCATAAATCAAAAAACATACATCTTTTTATTCAATATTCATCCTGCAAAAATTAAGATTTTCAAGCATAATCTGTGTATGAAATATCTCGATTCAAAAAAGCTTTCTGATTCT
>NZ_LMED01000030.1:0-163540 GCF_001425285.1 Acinetobacter sp. Root1280
GAAGTGAAACCTCTTAGCGCTGATGGTAGTGTGGGGTTACCCATGTGAGAGTAAGTCATCGCCAGCTTTTAAATCTAAAACACCCCGGTCTCTAACGAGAGCGGGGTGTTTTTTTATGTGGGGTGTTTGGTATGTTTTATTGTCGAAATGAAAGAGATCTATTTATATTGAGTTAATTGATCACTGACTTCATTGAATAATGAACTGTTGACCTTTAAAATTTTTAGCTAAATAATAATTGAACAAAAATTTGGTATTTCTTATGAAACTTAACTCTTTCTCACCGCTTCCTGATCATGATGAAGAATTACATCTTCCTGAACTGGTGTATGCTGCATCTTTAGGAGAGTTTGAACAGGTCGAACAACTGTTATCACAAGGTATTGACGTTAATCAAACTGATGATGAAGGCTATAGTGCGCTACAAGCTGCGGCGGAAAATGATCATTTAGATATCGTTAAATTATTGATTTCTAAAGGCGCAAACAAAGACTATAAAAGCCAATTTACCGCATTAGAGCTTGCAGAAATGGCTGAAAATCAACAGATTATTGCGTATTTAAATGGTTTATAGATTCTCAAACAATGTGATGTGAATCAGATATTCTATAGATATAAAAAGAAAACCCCATCATCCTGATGGGGTTTTCTTCGTATTGGTGTGTTAGATCTGACTCCTGTCGAATCTCACGTTCCTGATGCACAGACGCTTTATTGTTGTTTTATGTCTGGGAAACTTCCTGTTCCCTATAGCTATAGAATATAAGACTAGGCTTTGATCGTATAGATGACAATCGCTGTGATTGCTGTAAGCATTTTCCTACAAAGACAACATGACAATTAATTTACATCAATATTATTTGCCATAAGCCCTTTGCCTTGTGCTTCAGCAATCAAGCGTTCAGCAGATTCACGGTTTTTACGCAGTCCCGGCATACGGAACTCAGTATGACCATAGTCATGAATGCGTGTCCAACGTCCACCCCATGTTAAACCTACAGATTCAGCAACAACCCCATATAATTGATAGCCTTTCCATGCCCAAGGATCTCGTTCAGAAATGACAACTTTACCATCTCGTTTAAAGGCAACATCGGCAGCTAAACCAAACTGATGATAACTTTGATAGGCTTTGGCTAAAGTCGTGGCTGTATTGCCAGATAAACGAGTTTGACGTTCTGGACTACGATAACCTTCTAAAAGCACCATTTCATAACCATGGCGCTCTTTCATGATTTTAAAGACCATCAGTAAACGCTGCTTATAACTTGGATGCATTTTGTCCCATTTACGGTCAACCATTGCTGTATCGAAGCTGCTACGTTGATCTCCAACTCCTTCATTATCAATAGCTGATGGATTTACACTCGGGAATTGATGATTTGGAACAGGGTTGTCTCTTTCCAATATTTGTGCTTGAACAATCGCAGCATCAATTAAGCTTTCATCCACTGCAGGAGGAGGGGTTAAAACTTCACCATTTAATAGTGCATAAATTTGTGGGTCAGTTTTTCTTAAATATTCTGCTTCAACCTTTGTCGGATCAATTGGTCGTGTAAATGCAAAAACAAGAATGCTGGAAAGTAAAAAGAAACCAGCAATCAAAATCCACCATTGCTGTAAATGCCAATGGGTTTGGGTCTGATTGGCTGAGGCTGCTTGATTCATTTGTTCTGCAAAGTGCTTTGCAGAAGCCAACTTTCTCTTACCTTGCGGTAAAAGTGCTTTAAGGTAGTCTAAGGTTTTATGTCTAATTTCATAAGACATCAGAAAAGTTAGACCAAGCACCAAAAAGATAAAGCAAATGACAACAAACAAAATCATGGTTTGTTTTCTATGACTTTACGGTCTATCGTCATTTTCACTGTACCTTCAGGGGAAGCTTCTTGCGCTTCCTCTTTTTCAGTAGGTTTAGCAGCAGCTTCTGGCTTTGCTTCTACTTTCGCTTTTGGTACTGGTTTTGCGGTTATTGCAGCTTGTGGTCTGGTTGCAGCTGGCGGTGGCACTGCTGGTTTCGCCTCCGGTTTTAGCATTTGTTCAAACGGTGAGGCATTCGGATTTGGGTTTTTCTGAGCAGCAACCTTATTTTCATGTTTAAAAATCTGATTGAAATCTTTTTCATTGATATGCTGCTTATATGCACCAGCATTTTCATCATGATGATTGGTTGCTGCTTCTTCAGCATGCACGTCACGTAGCTCAGGTTCTTGTGTTGCAACCGAATCTGTATTGGTACTGGCACTTTCTGTTGGGTTCATATTGATAAAAACAAAAAAGAAAATAGCAGAAATAACCATCCCAGCAATTAAACCAAGTAGAAAAACAGATGATTTCCCCAATGTTTTTTTAGCGGGTTTACTTTGTAATATACGAATAGATGTTTGTTTTTCTTGTGTCATAATTCAACCTGTCAAGGCAATTGAATAGTGATATGTGCTTGTTCAGCAGGTGCAGAAATCACATTATTAAATTTCGCAATAGAAGCATTTTCCGTCTTATTCAACATGAATTTTAGGCCAGCGAAAGCCAGTACAGCAAATAACAACAGGAAAATTAAAATCCAAACAAAGGGTAATTCTTTATGAATAATATTTTTGATTTGATCTGGTAAAGCCGCAAAAGGAGAAAAAGCAGTCTTTTTGCCTTTCAAATAATCGATTTCATCACCGACTCGTGCCACAAGATGATTTAAACTTTCAATCGATTCAATACGATACTTACCTTGGAAACCAAGCAATAAGCAATAATGAAAAACTTCGAGTGAAGCCAATCTTTCTTTACCACGAGCGCGAATCAGTTCGAGAAACTCAAAGAATCGATAACCTGCAAGTTGTGAACCAAATAAAGTTAATTGAAGTGGACTGATTAACCAATGATTTTGTAGGTTAAAGAATGATGGATCTTGTTGAGTAACAATGGTTTCATCAATTAAGGCACAATATGCATATTTTGCATCATGAATATCTTCAGGAGAAAACTGCAGTTTTTTTGCTTGATGTTCAAAACGATTCAACAAGTCTAAAATTTTGTCTTTAAAGCCGTTTGCATTTTCTGGCACATACTGATTTTTCAATAAGAAAACAATATAAAATCCGTCATGTAGAAGGTCGACTAAATTGGTTGCTTGTGTGATTTTGGATTGTTGAGGTAAAGAACCTCCACCGATTTGTCCATCATCAAACAGTGAGGGGGCAATATTATTCTGGCTCATGACATACTCCTCGCTTAACCATTCATCACTGCAATTAATTCAATACTGATATCTTGGAAACCTGCAGGGACATAAATACAGATGGTTTCAGAATCAAGCATACGTTGATACATTTCATGATGTGGTTCAATTTCAAAATAATTCACACCAGAACGCACTGGGATAGCAGTTGGAATTTGGACTAAATGATGAATTGGGATTGCAGGAAGTGCCGCAACAACACGTTGTTCAACATCGACAGTATTCCCGACTTTGAAACGCAGTGGGACAATTTGAATCAGTTCATGGGTTTGCATCATGCTACTAGAAACAGCAATATAAAGTCTTGATTCTTTAGTGATTTTATCTGTTTCTAAGCTTCCGACCCAATATGATGGGCGAATTTCTTTTAGCGCAATACTGATATAACGACTTGAAATAATCGTATCGAGCAATTCGCGTAAAATTTTATCAAGCTGACTAAAGCTATCTTGCAAGTTATGATGTTGATATTGTGGCAAATGTTCAACTTCATATGCGGTAGAGAATGTCAGCAATGAACCCGTTAAACGCAGAAGTTCAAAAAATAGTTTTTCAGGGTGAATCTGCGGATTTTGTAACAGATGATTCAAGGTCGCATGAGCAGTATTTAGTGCATTGACCAACCAGAATGAAACAATATCACCCGATCTAAATTCAATGAGCTTTTGTTCATTTTCACGGTTATTGGTTTGAATCATTTTAATTTTGGCACGAACAACGTTCAATGTTCGCTTCAAATTTGCCAATAAGGTTTCATTTGACTGAATATGTAAAATTGGTGGAATATATTTTGAATCAATCTCAAAATTCCCTGAACTATGACGTCGAATTTTTCCGATAGCAAGATATAAAAAACCATCTAAATCTTGATTTGGATCTGCTTGAACATCAAAAAGTTTAAATTCAGTTCGGCGTCGAAGAAATGTAATTTCAGCAGGGGATGCATCAGTAAAAAGATCGTGAGTTTCATTCAAATATGAATGGTAGCGAGCAGGTTGTTTATCCTGTTCATCAGAGATGTTCTTTTTATTCGGTTGTAAAATAGGCAATGCTAAGTAGATTAACATTTCCCCACGCAAGTTCAGTTCATCCAATAAAATTGGTTGTGGTAACAGATCTTTGGCCGGCGCTTGGTAAATTTCACCATCCTGCCAAATCATATCGATTTGCTCTAAAGCAAGCACATGTGTGCCCAGTTGTGTTTCGTCAAATCGAAGATTTTTAATTCCATAAGGATAAGGAATCGTTGAACGAATGGTGTGGTTAAGTCGTTGTTCTTGATACGTATCTTGTAATTGGAAGTGTTGTGGTCTTAAAAATAAACCTTCACCCCAAAGAACTTTTTCTGCTTTAAACATAGATGATTACCATTCAGAAGATTCATTATTTTGGTTTACGCCCAATAATTCTTGAATAGAATCAAGGGGATTATCATTTTTAATGACTTGAGTTAACCATTCATGTAAAGGCATTTGGCTCCATTTAATTGTTTTTTGCAGCATATAACTCACAGGACTATGCGGCTCATTGGTTTGAAAGTAATCGGCAATCTCTTGTAAAACCCGCATTGCCTGTTCACGGTTTTGTAAATGGCTTTGTGGTTGAGGTTGAAATGTTTGCGCTTGTGGAATTGGAGCTGAATGCGTTGTTTCTGTTACTGGCATTGTCATTTGAGCTGGGGTATCTTCAACTGCAGCTGTATTGGTGTTGTTTCCAAATGAGTCTGCTTTATAGATTTTTTTCAGGTTCATTTGAATATTTTCAAACTGTGAATCGATACTCGCAAAACTTGGTGCTTCCAGCTCCATCAGTGCATCTAATGTTTGTTTGATAATATTCCAATGCTGCAAAATTTCTTGAAATTGCTGATAATTTTGATACTGAAAAGTCCGTGAGGTGTTGAATAGCGCCTGATTGAATTGATCTAATTCTAAGGACGCTTCTACACTGTCAGAATCTTCGGCTTGCTTACGACGATTATTCTGTAGATGTAAGAATTTTTCGTATTGGGCAAGTGAATAAAACGGTTGAATGTTGATGAGCGGAACATTCTTTACCAAGCTCGGTAATTGGGTGGTAAAACCTTGCAGTAAGCCTAAGCGTTGATCTAAGTCGTCATCTTCAATTTCAGGATGAATCTTTAACCAGAACTGTTCTAAAACACGGTGACTCAGTTCCAGTCCTTTGATTAAGCCTTCAAAGCCATAGAGGTTTGTCCAAGCTTCTGTAAGCCAGGTTAATAAACGAATATCTTTGGTTTTTTGCGTGAGTAATTGGATTGATTTTTCTGCAACAAATGACCAGTCGGCTTGCTTTGGCTCAGAAATCCAATCACCTTGGTCTAATAAAGGATCATCATGGGTACGTGCTTTTTTGATTTCGTGAAACTCATTGGAAAAAGATAAATCTTCTCCACACGGATGAGCATCAGAAATAGGCTCTAATAAGACGTCTAAATTTATATCCATTTTCTATACTCGTATATATTTAAGCTTCCACAACTTTTGACTTTTTGCTCGACTTTTTCTTTGCTGGCTTCGCTTGTGGATCTAATAGGTAAATGATTTCATCATCTTTAGTATCAATATGAATGACTTTTGGTATTTTTTGTTCAGCCAAAGCCACCAATATTTCAGTGGCCAAAGCAGGTAACACTGAGGCATTTAAAATGTTATCAACATTACGTGCGCCACTATCAACTTCAGTACAACGACTTAGAATTAATTCGATTAAATCATCGCTATATGTCACTTTGGTTTCATACTGCTTTTCGAGTCGTGCTGTAATTTTTCCTAGTTTATGCTCAATAATTCTGACTAATAGATCATCATGTAATGGGAAGTAAGGGACAATTCGCATACGGCCTAAGAATGCTGGCTTAAATTGTTTGTATAAGCTTGGTTTGAGTTGTTCAGTCAGCTCTTCAGCACTTGGCCATTCTTCGACAGGTTGATTTAAGCATGCCTGCATGATGGCATTTGAGCCCGTGTTTGACGTCAGTAATATCGTGGTGTTTTTAAAATCAATCACACGACCTTCACCATCTTCGAGCGTACCTTTGTCAAAAACTTGGTAGAACAGTTCTTGGACATCGCTGTGTGCTTTTTCAATCTCGTCTAATAACACAACGCTATACGGATTACGTCGAACGGCTTCAGTCAAAACACCGCCTTGACCATACCCGACATATCCTGGAGGCGCACCTTTAAGCGAAGAAACCGTATGCGCCTCTTGGTATTCAGACATATTGATGGTGATTAAATGTGACTCACCACCATAAAGTTCATTGGCAAGTGCTAAGGCAGTTTCTGTTTTACCCACACCACTTGGACCGACAAGCATGAAAACACCCTGTGGTTTATTTGGGTCTTCTAAACGTGCTTTTGATGTTTTAATCCCTTGAACCAACTGATGTAGGGCATAATCTTGTCCCATCACACGTTTTTCAAGTTTTTCTTCCAGACTGAGAATTTGCTTAATTTCATCATTGACCATTTTACCAACAGGAATACCCGTCCAGTCTGAAATAATTTCATTAATAATTTGGGCATTTACACGTTCAAAGACCAATGGTTGCTGACCTTGTAGCTCAGAGAGCTGCGTACGTGTACTGAGAATCTCATCTTTGTTGGAATCAGCCTGTTCAGCAGTTTCTAATGCTTGGATTTTTTGAATCAGTGCCAATTCAGCTTGCCATTGTTGTTCTGTTTGCTGAATTTCTTGATCAAGCAATTCCAATGATGATGTTAATTGAGCTAAACGTTCTTCATGAATTGGCTGGTGACGGTGTTCATTTTCAATAATATTGAATTCAAGATTTAAATTATGTTGTTGTGCTTTAAGTTGATCGAGTTTGACCGGTTGAGCATTTTGGGTTAGCGCAACACGAGCCGCAGCGGTGTCAAGCACACTAATGGCTTTATCTGGGAGTTGGCGGCCACTAATATAACGATGTGAAGAATGAACAGCGGTGATAATCGCTTCATCATCAATGCGTAAATTAAAGTGATTGGCCATCACTGGAATCATGGCACGTAGCATATCGATCGCGACTTCTTCAGTCGGTTCTTCTACTTTGACCACTTGGAAACGACGACTTAAAGCAGCATCTTTTTCAAAATATTGTTTGTATTCAGCCCAAGTTGTTGCTGCAATTGTGCGTAATTCACCGCGTGCAAGTGCAGGTTTTAATAAGTTCGCAGCATCATTTTGCCCAGCTTGGCCGCCCGCACCAATCATGGTGTGAGCTTCATCAATAAACAAAATAATTGGATGAGAAGACTGTTGTACTTCTTGGATCACTTGTTTTAAGCGGTTTTCAAACTCACCTTTAACACTTGCACCCGCTTGTAACAGGCCCATATCCAAAGAGTGTAATTGGACATTTTTTAACGCATCGGGCACTTGGTTCTGTGAAATTTTTAATGCCAGACCTTCTACAACAGCCGTTTTTCCCACACCAGGTTCACCCGTTAAAATAGGGTTGTTTTGACGACGACGCATTAAGATATCAAGCATTAAGCGGATTTCATATTCACGACCAATGACTGGATCAATCCCACCTTTTTGGGCTTTTTCAGTCAAATTAATGGTGAACTGATCTAATGCAGGTGTCTTTTTGCTCGAAGCGGAATTGTCTGTTGGCTGATTCTTAAGTTCAGCTTCTTGTTCTTGAGAATTTGTTGGAATATTTTCGGCGCTGTTTACACAAATTTCCAAAAATTTATGCTTCATCGTATCGATTGGAAACAGATCAAATAAGCTCGATGCTCGAATAGCAATTTGGTAAAGATCAGATGCTGTTAAAAGTGCAATCAATAAATGACCGCTTCGGATCACTGGGTCTGGTTCAGCCGAAGCAAGTAACCAGGCTTGCTCAAGAAGTCTAACAATTGATTTGGAAAAAATAGGTGTACGGGTATTTCCTTTAGGAAGTTGAGAAATACACTCTAATAAATCCGTTAAAAGTGCATCTTTTGAAATTTTGTATTTATTAAGTAGAAGTTCAAGATCATTGGATTGTTGTTCTAATAATTTGACAAAAAAATGTTCGATTTCGATTTCAAAATTTTGATGGTTTACACATAAGTTGGCGGATTGTTCTAAAGATGTACGTGAAGATGCTGATAACTTTTTAATCAAAACTTTTAGATCTGTCATTTTCTGTCTCTCTCAAAAAACTTTATTTCTAGGCAATTAAATTCTAAATTTTCTAGCCTATAAATTTGGCATTAAAATTAGTATATTGAAATCAAATATTTAATAATTTTTTAAAAATCACTGGAAATATTTTACATAAAAAAAAACTTTTGTGAAGACAGGATATTATGTATATTATACAACCAATTAAAAAAGTCATTTTTATCAAACGGTTAAAATATTGATACGAAATTTAACTTGACGAGGGCGCGTTTTTTTAGTCTTATTTTTAAGTCTTTAACGAAATTGCTTAATTATACATATTTATAAAACATCAAAAGTAAATCTATTGAATAACTGAATCAAGTAAATATTGAGGTTGGATTTTGAAGAATTTTATTCCATATATTTTAGTTCTTGGCGCATCATTGGCGACTACATTTGTCTACGCGGATGATGAAATCAAACTAAAAAGATCCTGTATAAAAGATTACCCAATGGTCGAGGGAGAAACCAATCCTGAGTTGTTGGCGGTCTATTCACAATTGTGTGATAAGAAGAATAAAGACAATAAAAACAAACTGTTGGTTTCAGCGGCAGAGAAGTTTCAGCAAATTGGAAAAAATGATAAAGCCATCCAAATTGTCAATTATTTAGAAACGCAAAACATCCAAAGCAATGAATTAACGGATGTCAAATTCCTTGCAGGAATTGGCTTAGCTTCTGACGCATTGAATAAAATGCGCACACGTGAAATGAGATATTTGACTGAGGATAAAACCTATCCTGTTGCGAAAAGTTTTACTGACGCAGTTAGACAAGCAATGCCAGCAGCAGTTTTGGTTGAAAAAAATCAGGAAAGTGCCCCAGTTGTAGAGCGTGCTCGTCCTCAGAAGGTAAGTCGCCCTCAGAAGAACCGTGCTACACCAACACGCTCAACGCCTGCTGCAAAACCAGCTACAAAGCCTACTGCGACGCCAGCGAAACCGAAGTCTACGTCATCAGCACCAAGACCGAACTTCCCAACATAATTTATTGCCCAAATTAATGGATAACAAAAATGTCAAAACGTGAAAGTGTACAGAAGAAATTACAGCGAATCCGACCACCACGTGTTCAACTGACTTATGATGTTGAAGTCGGTGATGGTAAAGAAATAAAAGAGTTACCTTTTGTTGTAGGTGTTTTAGGTGACTTTTCTGCTGCTTCTGAGTTAGAAAAAACTAAATTAAAAGATAAAAAATTCATTAATGTCGACTTAGAAAACATTGATGAAGTGATGGAGTCGTTGTCTCCACGTGCCGCATATCAAGTTGAAAATACGCTGACTGAAGAGGGTGGGCGTATGTCGGTCGACCTAACCTTTAAATCGATGGAAGATTTCAGACCAGAACAAGTGGTACAACAAGTAGAACCATTGAGAAAATTAGTTGAAGCTCGTGAACGCTTAACGGATTTGAGAAATAAGATTTCAAATAGTGAGCGTTTGGAAGATTTACTTGATGAAGTCTTACAAAATACTGATCAGATTCGTAAATTAAGCGCTGAGGCGGGTCCTGAAAATGAGTAATTTACAAACCAATACTGTGCAAGATGCAGCCGTAGAAGAAGTAAGTTTACTTGATTCTATCGTGGAGCGTAGCCGAATTGCACGTAATGACGAAGAGCATGACCGTGCGAAAAGCTTGATTGGTGAATTAGCCAAAGAAGTGATGGCAGGAACAATCACTGTTTCAGAAAATATGTCTTTATCGATTGATAAGCGTATAGCTGAAATAGATGCGTTGATTTCAAAGCAGCTCAGTAAAATCATGCACAATGAGCAGTTTCAGAAAATTGAATCGACTTGGCGTGGTTTGTATTACTTCTGTCAGGAGTCACCTTCAAATCCATTGATCAAAATTCGTATGTTAAACACAACGAAAAAAGAATTGGTCAAAGATTTCCAAGGTGCGACAGATTTCGATCAAAGTACTTTGTTTAAAAAAGTTTATGAAGAAGAATACGGTTCATTCGGTGGTGCACCTTATGCAACATTGATCGGTGACTTTGAGTTTGACCGTACTCCTTCAGACATGTATCTGTTAGAACAGATTTCACATGTTGCAGCAGCGGCACATGCTCCGTTTATTTCGGCAGCAAGCAGTAATATGTTAGGCCTTGAATCATTTACAGATATTGATCGTCCTCGTGACGTTTCAAAAGTATTTGAAACAGCAGAATATGTACAGTGGCGTTCTTTCCGTGAAAGCGATGACGCTCGTTATGTTGCGTTGACAATGCCACGCGTTTTAGGCCGTTTGCCTTATGATCCAAAAGAAGGTTGGGCGACTGAAGGCTTTAACTTTGTGGAAGAAGTTTCAGGGCAAAACCATGATGAATATTTGTGGATGAATGCAGCTTATGCGTTTGGTACTCGTTTGACCAATGCATTTGACCTCCATGGTTGGTGTGCTGCGATTCGCGGTGTTGAAGGTGGTGGTATGGTCGAAGGCTTACCAGTACATACTTTTAAAACCAATGATGGTGAAGTTGTATTTAAGTGTCCAACTGAAATTGCGATCACTGACCGTCGTGAGAAAGAGTTGAGTGACTTAGGTTTTATTCCACTTGTTCATTGTAAAAATACAGATTACGCAGCATTTTTTGGTGCACAGTCTACGCAAAAACCGAAGAAGTATGACAGTGATACCGCAAATGCGAACTCATCATTATCTAGCCAGATCCAATACATCATGGCAGTTTCTCGAATTGCACATTATTTAAAAGCGATGATGCGAGATAAAGTCGGAAGCTTTGCTTCAGCGGGTAATGTAGAAGCATTTTTAAATGAATGGCTATCACAATACGTATTGCTTGATGATGGTGCTTCACAAGAAGCTAAAGCGCAGTATCCATTGCGTGAAGCTTCTGTAAAAGTTGTAGAGAATCCTGCAGAGCCAGGGCACTACAAGTCTGTGGTCTTCTTAAGACCGCATTTCCAGCTAGATGAGTTGTCGGTTTCTTTGCGACTTGTCACTGAGTTACCTCAGTCCTCGAATTAAAATAGAGCGTGGCTAAATAATAACTTTAAAAAATAAGGGTAATCCAATGAAAGATATATACGTTCAATTCCAAGGTAAGTACAAGGTTGATGGCGAGTCGCGTGATTCTGAGCACAAAAATTGGCTAGAAGTTAATTCTTGGTCTCATAATATTCGTCAGCCGAAATCTGCGACTTCTTCAAGCGTTGGTGGTCATACTGCTGAACGTGTAGAACACTCAGATATGCTTTTTGTTAAAGATTTGGATGCAACTAGTCCAAAACTTTGGGAAGCTTGTTCTGCGGGTTATACATTTGATGAAGTTCAAATTGACTTCTACCGTGCAAATGGTGACAAACGTATTAAGTACCTTCAAATCAAACTTAAGCATGTACTTGTTTCAAGTGTAACGCCTACGGTAAATGAAGAAGGTGTTCCAACTGAAGCATTTGGTCTTAAATATGCTGCGGTTGAGTGGACTTATAATCAACAAGATATTAACGGTTCTGCTAAAGGTGCCGTTACTAAGAAATGGTCTCTTTCTAACAATACAGCATCTTACGCTGCTTAATTGTTTGTTGGAACAGATAGGGACTCGGGTCCCTATCTGTTTCATATTATTAGAATATACATTATGAATTTAGATCAACTATACCCATATGGATTTCGATCTACACTATTTGATCGTTTAATTGTTGAAGATGATTATATTAAAGGGCTTTCGATTCATGAGTTAAGAGAGTCTGTTGCTCATGATTTAGAAGATTTATTAAATACACGAATTGCCAAGCTAGATTTGGAAATCGATGATTTTCCTTTAGTGAAAAAGTCTATTGTACAATTTGGCATTATTGATTTTGTTGGGCTCTCAACAGCGAATCCAACCGATCGAGATACCATCTGCCAGTCTATAGAACAATCGATTGCTGCACATGAACCACGCTTAAAACAAATTAAAGTAGAAATGCAGTTAGATGACCAAAATGTTGGTTCGTTATGCCTAAGCATTCAAGCTTATTTAAATATCCACCCACTTTATGAACCTGTAATTTTTGATGCCTTACTTAAGCCAACAACACAGCAATATGTGATTTCTGCCAGATCTTAAAATAAAGTAGGTATGTCGTGATAGAAGAACTTTTACCGTATTATGAAAAGCAATTACAAGAATTTGGACAGCAGTCGCGTGCCTTTGCAGATAAATACCCAAAAATTGCACAACGATTATCTTTAAATCAAGAACAAATTGATGATCCACATATTGAGCGCCTGATACAGGCATTTTCTTTAATTGCCGCACGTATTGATAAAAAGTTAGCTGATAGTTACGACATCTTTACACGTTCTTTATTTGAGGTGATGTTTCCTCAATATTTACGCCATTTTCCGGCGTGTTCAGTTGTGAGTTTTGAAGACTTAAACAAGCAAAAACAATTGACAGATGTTCATATTATTCCCAAAGGGACCACTTTAAAATCGAGAAGTTTCAAAGGTGTCCAATGTGAGTTTAATACCAGTGCTGAAGTTAAATTACTGCCGATCCAACTGGAAAGTCTGAGTTTCCAAACCAATCCTAGTGCACATATTCATTTAAACCAAAATGCGACATTAAATTTAAAATTTGAGTTATTAAACCCTGCTAAAAATTGGTTGAAAAATGAAAAGCTACCCATTTATTTGGATGCGATTTCAAACTTTCCTTTGCAAGTTCTAGATCATATCTTTCATAAAGAGACCAGTTTTAGTCTTCGTATCAATCATAAAGTTGTGGCGATAAAAAATCCGTTTGAAGTGATGGGTTTTGATGAAAATGAAAGTTTATTGCCGGTTGATCAACATACCCATCATGCTTACCGATTATTAATCGAATATTTCTGCTTTCCTGAAAAGTTTAGTTATTTAAATTTGAATTTAGATTTTTTAAAATTATTAAAAGAAGAAAATCTAAGTTTTGAAGTGCAGATCCATTTAAAACTGAATTTAAATGACCAAGCCATTATTCGCAATTATTCAGAATTGAATGTGGCAAATTTTAAGTTATTTACCAGCCCTGTTGTCAATTTGTTTGAGAAACAAGCTGAGCCACAAAAAATCAATCATAAAAACTTAGAATATCCTTTGATGACGGATGCACATCATCCAGAGTTCTACCAAGTGTATTCAATCGTTGAAATGAATTTGATCCGTGAAAAAAGCAACCAAGATCAAGTGGTTTATCCAATTTTACCTTTCTTTGCCATGAGTCATTATCACGGTGACGATATTCAGTTTTTTTATGCGTTAAATCCAACCGTTTTACAAAATCAATATGTCGAAACGGGCTATTCGATTATTTCTAAACAATTAGAACCGCACAGTATTAAGTCTGATTTTGTCAGTTGTAAATTGTTATGTTCCAATCGTGAATTACCGCACGAAGCTTTGGGTCAGTCAAATAATGTCTTGAATTTGAATGATAGTACCGTTGCTCGTCGTGCATTGGTGTTAAAAAGACCTACTGCACCGTTCCAATTTGAAAAAAATAAGAATGAACAATGGCGTATTATTTCGCATCTTTCATTAAATACTTTAGCGTTAATGAAGGGTGATGCTGTCAGCCATATTAAAGAATTATTAGAGCTTTATAACCTACCAAAATCTAAAGAAAATCATTTAATTATTGATGCAATTAAAAAAATTGAGTTTGAAATCACCAATAAACTGGTTGAAGCCAAACCCTTTCCAATGTTTGTACGTGGGGTGAAGGTTTTAATGGATGTAGATGTCCAAGTCTTTAGAGGGCATAGCTTATATATTTTCAGCGAATTGATCAGTCATATCTTTAATTTAAAAGTACAGATGAACAGTTTTGTTGACGTTTTTGTTCGAGATTTAAATACAAAACAGGAGTTATACCAATGCGTACAGAACGTTGGTGGCAAGAAGCTTCTGTAATTGATGAGCTTTTTAAAACCCCTACAGCTTTTGAATTTATCCAAACCACACGATTATTTAGACATGCGCCCAATACCGCTGTTTTAAAGAATTGGTCTGACGATTTTCTTTTTGAAAGTTCATTAAATTTGAACTTCCCAAAACATGAAATTGAATTACTTGAACAACAAGACGAAAAAATCCATCTTACTAATTTGATTGTCGGTTTAACCGGTATGCAAGGCGCAATGCCGTATACCTATACCAATAAAGTGAAACAAGCACCGCGTAAACAGCGTGTTGAAGTTCAAAAATTTTTAGGCTTATTTAATCATAAGCTTACAGCTCAATTTGTTGAAGCAAGTTTAAGTTATAACCTGCCTGTACGTTATGAAGTTGAAAAAGAAAATAATTACTTAGAAATCCTGCATGCTTTAAATGGTTATATTCGGACACAACATCAACAGAGTGATCTAGATGACTATTTTGCTGAGTTTTCTGGGCTGATGCAGGGGCAAAACAACACAGCCCATGCACTAAAGACAATGCTGACCTGTGTGTTCAATCAACACGTTGAAGTCAAAGAATATATTACCGAAAAGTTTAAACTCGGTGATGAGCAGAAAACTACATTGGGAGGCAAGCAGCCCTTTTTGTTAGGTGTAAATACTTTTTGTGGAGAAACGATTCGACAAATTGATGGAAAAATTGAGATTCAAATTGGACCATTGAGCCATGCACAGTATTTAGAATTTTTACCCAAGAAAAAATTGAGTAAGAAGTTAAAGAAAATTCTGCAAAGTTGGTGTAGTCCCACCTTACTTGTCGATCTACGTCTAGTCTTGGCAAAAGAGGAAGTCCTGCCTTTACAACTGAGCTCAACAACACAAATCGGTTTGGCACAAGGTGCTTTTGTGATGCCAAAAACTCAAAGTGACAATGATGAAACGTGTTATGCACTGATTGGAGTGTCATAAGTGATCAAAATAATTTTAGGAACTTTAGTCAGCACAATATTACTGGTTTCGGTAATCGTGGTGTTTTATTGGCGTGATATCAAATATGACCCAAATGGGCAAGATTTTCTGATTTTCTTTGGGGTGATTCCAGCGGCGATTACTTTGTTAATTCTAAGCCCAATGTTGATCAAAAAGATTTATCAAAGCCGCCAAGAGAAGAAAGAACAACAAAGAATTGAGGCAGAACAACGTTCAGAACAACAACAAACCACTGAAGCTAAAGTTGAAGAAAAAATTGAATGGGTAGACTTGAAAGTTTATTCAGCGACAAGTTTAAGTGCCTTAGGCGAAAATGAAGCACAGCTTGATCAGCTTCAAGATGTGGCAAGTCCTGAACTTGATTCGCAATTGGTCAATGGTTATGGCTTACCGATTCTTTCATTCCGTGTTCAAGAGATTGAAGAACCGTTAGAGGATGAGGCATCTAGTCTTTCCAGTCGTCAAAAGCGTATAAGTGCATTGATTCAGCAGCAATTAGAACAGAATACTGAAACTTTATATCAAATTGCAGAGCACCTAAAAAACTCGGCACTCTTTTATGATGCGAAACTTGCACATGAATATCGTATGCATCCTGCTTGGATTGACCCTCATCGTGACTATGAGGATGAGCCGATAGAACAACAGGTTGCAGAAGCAGTACCTCGACTTAATCGATTGAATATTCATATTATTTTGCCAGAAAATTTATTCCATAGCTGGGATGAAAGTTCAGCTTCAGAATTGGTTCATCATTATCTTACTGAACTGGGCATTCTCGATCAGCAATTTGGCACTGAATATCATTATTGGGGTGAAACAACTGCGTATAAAGACTGGATTAAGTTGCTGAAAAGAACCCAACTTTTGGATTCTGAGGCATCACTGTTTATTGCAGTAGATTCAGAAATTGATCAAGAAACCATAGATGATCGGACGTGGATGACTGAAAAATATATTCCATCTGAGTATATCAGTACCTGTTGTATGACAAATACTCAGGTCGAATTGCAAAATTTACAAGCAATAAAGTATATTCGAATTGCTTTAAATTCTGATCAGGCATCTAAAACATTAAAAGAGTTGAATTTAGACCAAGCAGAACAGTTTGATCAAGAACAGCGCTTTGTCTTGGTCTTAGACGACCCAGCAGAGATCAAGCTGTTAAAGAAACTTGAACAAAACTTTGCCGAAACAGCGATTGAAGCGCATCATTATCTTTACAGTAAAAATAGCCTAGGCCATACCCAACCCTTAGCCAAAGTTTTTGGTTTTATGTTGAGTTTGCACTTTAAAGATGAGTTGTACGGTTATGTTTATAGTGCTGAACATCAGCAAACCCAAGTGCTTGTTGGGACTGAGTTTGCATAGAACTTACAGATAAATTTAGAAAGAAATAGAGAAAATGATACAAACAATTTTAAGCTATGCATGGCAGTACATCACAAATCCGAAACTGGTGATTGCGCTTTCGATTCTGGTTGCGCTCGTTTCTTCATATAGTGTAGTGCCGCGTCAGTACTTCTTTATGATGGTTGCAGCTTACATTCTTGGATTGGTGATTTACGGCATCTACTGGTTGATCCAGCGCCGTAAACATGCAGAACAAGGTGAAGCATTGGCTGAAGCGATTCAACAAGACACCACTGCTGAATATGGAAAACAAAAAGATAAAGAAGAATTAAATCTGATCAATCAGCAGATGAAAGATTCGATCCAATTGATTCGTAAGTCTAAATTGGGTGATAAAAGTGGTAACGCAGCACTCTATGAGTTGCCTTGGTATATGGTGATTGGTAACCCTGCTGCGGGAAAAAGCTCGGCAATTTACCATTCTGGACTAAAATTTCCCTTTGAAGAGACCCATCAAAAAGTGGTGTCTTCAGGACTCAGTGGTACCCGAAACTGCGATTGGTTTTTCTCAACAGAAGGCGTATTGCTGGATACAGCTGGTCGATACTCTGTGTATTCTGAAGACCATTCAGAATGGTTAGGCTTTTTAAATATTCTGAAAAAGAACCGCTCTAAAGCGCCGATCAATGGCTTAATTGTGATTGTTAGTGTGGCTGAGTTGGTCAGTCAAAGCCCTGAAAAATCGATCAAATTGGCGAAAAGTTTAAGAGCGCGTATTCAAGACTTAACTGAACGTTTAGAAATTTTTGCACCTGTTTATTTGGTCTTTTCTAAAATGGATTTGATTGCAGGATTCACTGAATTTTTTGAATGTTATGAATCCGCTGAGTTTGATCAAGTGTGGGGTGCGACTTTACCTTATGACTCTGAATCATCACAGAATGCTGTAGAACATTTCGAGAAGCACTACAATATTTTATATGATGGATTAAAAGGGGTCAGTACCACCCATTTAAGTCGCCGTCATGCGCAAAATATTTCACCAAGTGTGATGACTTTCCCACTTGAATTTAAGACTTTAAAACCTGTATTAAAAACGTTTATTGGTACTTTATTTGAAGAAAATCCGTATCAGTTTAAACCAGTCTTCCGTGGCTTTTACTTTACCAGTGCTTTACAAGAGGGCGTGATAGAAAGCCCGATGACGGAACAAATTGTTGATGATTTTCAGCTGACTAAAATCCCCAATAGCGAACATGGTATTCCACAAAATTCAATTTCTCAGAATCATGGCTATTTCTTAAAAGGGCTATTCTCAGAAGTCATTCTCAAAGATAAAAACTTAGTTAAACAACATATTAACCCGACCACAAAACGTAAACGTTATTTGGCGTTTATTGCATCATTATTGGGTGTTTCCATCATTTTAGGTCTATGGGTATGGTCTTATCGTAATAATCAACAATTGATTGCAGATGTTCAGGCCGATTTAAATAAAGTTGTGCAAATGGAGCAAACTTCGGGTCAAGAGCTCTCTACCCAAATCGATGCTTTACTGATTTTGCAACAACGTTTAGAGCAATTGGATGATTTTGATCAGCATCGCCCGTTGAAGTTTTCGTTTGGTCTATATCAAGGCAATGACTTAAAAGAAAAATTAAAAGCTGAATATTTAAAAGGTGTGAAACAGATTGTTTTAGCGCCGAGTCAGCAAAACATTGCACAATATTTACAACGTGTAAAAGGCAATGAGCAGACGCTTAAGCAAAATCATGTCAATGTAGAAATTAAACAAGCGTCTTCGACACAGATTGCATCAGAACCTTCTGATACCAATCCACAAGATGCCTACAATGCGTTAAAAGCCTATTTGATGATGAGTAATCCACAATATATGGATGCGAGTCATTTAAGTGACCAAGTCACTCGTTTCTGGCGTTCATGGTTAGACACCAATCGTGGGCAAATGCCACGTGGCGAAATGATTCAAAAAGCTGAAAAAATATTGAGCTATTCAATGACTTTAGCCAATGATAAAAAGTTTCCAGTGTTAGAGTCTGATGCGCAATTGGTCGATCAAACCCGTCAAGTGTTGCTCTCTGTAGTACGTGGAATGCCAGCACGTGATCGCGTTTATAATGAAATTAAAATGCGCGCGGCTGTTCGATTCCCTGCGGTGACGGTGGCGCAAATTGTCGGTGAAACCAATCGTAATGTCATGCTCGGTGGTTATGCATTGCCTGGTATATTTACCCAAAAAGCATGGGATGAATATGTCGATAAAGCTATTGAAGAAGCTGCGAATAAGCCAACAGATACCAAAGATTGGGTGTTGAATAGTACCCAGTCAGATGATTTAACTTTTAGTGGTAGTCCTGACCAAATTCGTAAACAGTTAACTCAGTTGTATAAGCAAGAATATATTGCTGAATGGAAGAAGTTTATTAATGCTACCCATTATGCAAAAGGTGCTGATTTTGTTCAGCAAGCCAAGGTCATGGATGTGTTGGGTGAGCCACAAAACTCTCCAATCCGTACCTATATTGACCGTGTTGCAAAAGAAACCAGTTGGGATAATCCAGTCGTTCAAGCTGAATTGGCTGCACCACAAACTGGCTTTATTGCTTGGTTTAAGCGTAAAGTTTTAGGTCAAGGTAAAACGGATGATATCCAACGTGCATCGAATCAAGCACAAGGGCAGATTTCTCAACAATTCCAAGTATTCTACCAATTGGTCCGTAAACGTGATGATTTACAGAACAAATCACTGTTGGATGATTATTTACAGAATATGGCGCAAGTCAGAAGTAAGTTGAATGATCTACGCAGTGCAGGTGACTTTGGTCCAAGTGCTTTGGCCTTAGCTAAACTGACCATTAACGATCAAAGTTCAGTTTTCAACACCACTCAAAAAGTCGTCGATGAAAAATTGACGGTTGGTTTGGGTGAGTTGGATCAGCAAATGGTTCAAAAATTGTTGGTGAGTCCATTAACGCAATCTTTTGACAGTTTGTTGACCCCAGCACAGGACGAAATTAATAAACTTTGGACCTTGCAGGCTTTCCAACCATTTAGCCAAACACTTTCGCAAAAAGTTCCATTTAACTCTTCTGGAACCATTCAAGCGACCAGTAGTGAAATTAGCCAAATTTTTGGTGATAACGGCAGCATTTCTAAATTTGTAAAAGAAACCCTTGATCCATTCGTTATTCGTCGTGGTTATACGTTGTCATCGAAGACATGGAAAAACATGGGTATTGGTTTAAATCCCGAATTCGTCATGAATTTTGAGCAATATACTACCCCAATTAATGGTGCTTCTGCGGGAGCATCAGGTGGTGCTCCAGTTGCAGCCAATCAGTCAAATTTCCAATTCTATCCAATCCCTAACAATAAATTATTGTCCTATACCATTGATATTGATGGGCAGCGCTTGGTTTATGAAAATGGCATCCAACAATGGGTTAACTTCATGTGGCCAAATCCTGGTGCAATACCGGGAGCACGCATTACTGCAATCGATTTAGATGGGCAAACCCATACCATATTTGATGAGCCGGGTGAATACGGGATCAATAAATTAATTGATAGCGCACAACGTAAGTCATTGAATGGAAGCTTTGAAATGACATGGGCAAGCAAACAAAACAGTGATTTGTTTGTGAAACTTCAATTCCGTTTAATTAGTGGTAATGCTTCAAATCCAATTGGTTCTAATCGTGGCTATGTTGGATTAAAACTGGTTGATCGAGTCACAAGTCCTAAAGCACCATTGGTTGTTGCAGCACAGGCAGCGCCTGTTACCGTAAGTGCAAACTCACCAGCAGCTTCACCATTTGGCGGTGCGACTGCACCGACAGCAGCTGCACCTAAGCCTCAGACAACCGCACCAGCAAGCCCAACTGCGGCACCTGCTGGCAATGCGGCAAATGCTGCCGGAAAAGGAGTGGCTCAATGATTCAAGGGAACGATTTGACGCGAGGGATTAAAGTATGCAAACGATAAAGTCTACACCGTTGTATTATGGAAAATGTCCCGCACGTGGTGATTTTCTGAAAACAAAAGGGCAATATTCATTGATTCAAGTGATTGATCAATGGATTACGGAAGCTTTAGAGCTTGCAATGCGAGAAGAAAATTTTAATCAAGCTTATGAATCATTAGCACCTTTAGACTTCTTTATCGCAAACCCTAAGGAAAGAATGTTTCTTGCGGCAAATATGGTGACCAGTGAAGACAGTTCTGGTCGTCAATTTCCAATGGTTTTAAGCCAGTTATTAGAAGTTGATCACCCCTTTCAAAACTTACTCTATGCGCCGTTTAAATATAAACCGGTATTGATTGATTTATTTCAAAAAAATCGAAGCATCCGAACCATTCGTGATCCTGAAGTATTGATCAATAAGCTGGGTGAAATTGATCGTGAAATACAGGTTCTACCTGAATTAAAAACGCAGGACTTTTTTGAAAATCATACCATGCATTCATTTGCACAAATGATGAAGATCACGCCTTATGAATTGGCACAAAGTATGTTGGGTTTGGGCTTATTACTACAGCCGGTGCTTAAACACGGTACCAGTAAGTTATCTAAGGTGCTTATTTTACCGATTAATAATCATAATTATTGCTATGAAATTGCTGCCTTTTGGGTCAACTTAATCGGACGCTTTTTAGAAAAAAGTAATACAGAGATCTTGATTGGTATTCTTCACCAGGAGTCTCCAATTTTATTATTTGGATTCCAAGGGGCAGATATCACGGCTTTGAGTAATATTTTCACTCAAAATATGCAAAATGATCATTGGGTGTCTTTGGTCAAACCGTTATGGATTGATGCCTATTTGGAACAGAATGCAGGTCTAGCAGCACTAGAACAGTCTTTATGTGAACGTCAATTGAGTCTGGTTCAAGGCATGAAAATTTTTAGACAAACATTTATAGATGAATAATGATATGAAAAATAAACAAGTCAAAATATTGAAAAAATTTGCGCTTATTTCTAGCTTATTTTGTTCATTCAATGTGTTTGCTGCCCCGATTGTAGTTGAAGGTGCTGTGCCAAATGACATGACCAAACAAGCAATCTTGGCGAAATTAAAAGCGGTTTATGGTGATGATCAAGTTGTTGATAAAATCCAAATTCGAGCCGTATCCGCACCGAATGGCTGGAGTGATTCGGTTACTCGTGTGATTACCCCAGATTTAAAGAAGATTAGCCAAGGTAAGCTCTCTGTACGAGGCACGCAAGTTGAATTGGTTGGGAAAATGGGTGTGCAAACTGATATTCAGCCAACCACCAGTTTATTCCAATCCTTAGTTCAACCACCTTATCGATTTAATTCTCAAATTTCAGTGAATGCTGCTGAGCAATCTGTGATTGATAATGCCCTAAAAAATCGAATTATTGAGTTTGAATCTGGCAAAGCTGTACTTACCGCAACAGGTACACAAATCTTAGACGAGATGGTGGTTGCATTAAATAAAGTCCAAGGTAAAAATGTTAAAATTGTGGGGCATACTGACAGCCAAGGTAATCCACAGAAGAATCAGGATTTGAGTTTGCAACGTGCTGAAGCGGTGAAGCAATACTTAACTACGAAAGGCATTGCACCGACTCGTTTAAGCACAGCTGGTCTGGGTTCAACCAAACCTGTTGCTGATAATGCAACTGAAGATGGGCGTAAAAAGAACCGCCGTATTGAGTTCGATGTTTTATAAATTTTTATTCAATAACAAAACAATAAAAGGTAGGCACTATGGCACTTCCATATATCACGTTAGGGTCACCCACGACAGGTGGTGGAAAAATTATTTCTGCTCAGTCTTCTTTTCTGATTGATGGTAAAGCGATTGCGTGTGTAGGGGATAAGGCGACCTGTCCCAAGCATAAATGTGTCGCCAGCATTGTTGCAGGTGATAATCATATGTTGGTGATGGGGAAGCCCGCTGCTCAGCATAATTCACCTTTATCTTGCGGATGTAAATGTATTGGTGATCAGTCATTAACAGTTGGGCAAAATTAAAAAGTCCAAGTTATAAAAAAGCCCCATCATCCTGACGGGGCTTTTTCGTATTGGTTCGCTAGGTAAACTCCTGTTCTACCTCACTTCCTGATGTACAGACTGATTATTATTGTTTTATGTCTGGGAAACTTCCTGTTCCCTATGACTATAGAATAGGGGATTTGCTTCAACTTCCCTAGCCGTCAATGCATGCAAGTGATGTAAGCTAAAGCGTACAATGTGATTTTAGACATTGGCATATTGGATGAGTTTGTTTACCACAGATTTGACTGCTTTATTATCAAACTCATTTCCCTCAAAGGTTTCACTCTTACCACGTTGTCCAATATCTCGCAGTTCAATGACAGCATTAGAGTCAATCATGCCAATAAAAGCACAGACTTGTTTGATTTGATCAATTGAACGTGAACCGTTGGTACCGCCATAACTGACAAAAGCCGAAGGTTTGCTCTGCCATTCTTTATAAACGAAGTCGATGGCATTTTTCAGTACAGGACTATAGCCGTGATTGTATTCTGGTGTAATGAAAATAAACGCATCTCCAGAAGCAACTTTTTTCGCCCATTCTTGCTGTTTAGGCTGATCATAGATTCCTGAGGCGGGTGAGTTTTTTCCGGCAAAGAAAGGTAAATCCCATTCTTTTAAATCTACAATTTCAACATTGAGGGTACTGAAGTCGAGTTTTTGGATTTCTTTAAGTAACCATTCTGCGACTTTAATCGCAACACGACCTTCTCGAATACTGCCCACGATGATTTGGATATTCATTTATTTTCATCTCTATTTTTCTATTAAAACATTATGCGCAATCAAGGTCATAGGTACAGTAGTGATTTGTATATGATTTTAAAATTTTGAGTTAACAATAAGATTGATCAGGATTTGAATTTCCATTCTAATAAGGAAAATTTTAATTTTGAATAGATATGAAAGACGACATTGCACTGATTATGGCTTTACCCAATGAATCTAAAGGGTTATTTGAACAAGCAGGTATCACTGTCCACTATAGCGGGATTGGCAAGATTAATGCAGCCTATACGGCATTCGATGTTATTCAAAAAACCGGCTGTAAAACCATACTGAATTTAGGTAGTGCAGGAAGTTCTTTCTTCGATGCCCATGAGTTGATTGAAGTAAAAACTTTTGTGCAACGTGATATGGATGTTTCCCCACTCGGTTTTGATGTGGGCGTTACGCCAATGGATGAGCATTTTCCAGGCGAAATTCATTTAGAATCGTATTTTCCACATTTAGCGCAGGGTGTTTGTGGTACAGGGGATAGTTTTGAAACAGGACAACCCAAAGTGAGCTGTAACTTGGTCGATATGGAAGGCTATGCACTGGCTAAAGTCTGTAAAAAATTAGATGTGCGTTTAGTTTCGATTAAATACATTACAGATGGTGCAAATGACACCGCACATTTAGATTGGGAAGATAATTTATTATTGGGTGCACAAAAGTTGTTAAAACTATATCAGTCTATTTATTAAAGACTTAGTTTGTTTGAGTATTATATAAAGTTTAAAATTGAGTCTTGGCGACCATAGAACTCTATGGCCGTTTGCCAAAATAACCAATAAGTATATTGGATGATTAATTGCGCGGTAACACACCATATAAAGTCATATGGATTGTATGTTCAATTGCGCGTTGACACATACTTTTATTACGCAAAGTTTTACCAGTCACCATTTCAATTTGAGTACTAAAGTCTGCATAATTTTGAGTCAATGCCCAAATATTAATAATCAGCAATTCAGCATCGATTTGATCTGATATTTTACCTTGCGCCTGCCAGTTTAAAATCACTTTAGCTTTGCGTTTAAAGAGCTTTTTAAGCGGGCCTTTGAGGATCGGTAAAATATGTGGTGCGCCTTGAATCACTTCTAACGCGAAAAGTTTTGAAGCTTTAGGCTGAGTTCTAGAGATTTCAATTTTGGTCATGATGTAATGTGACAAAGCTTCTGTCGGTTCCAATTCTGACTCAAGCGACTGCAACGGTGCTAACCATTTCTGCATAACTGTCGTTAGCACTTCAACATATAAGGCTTCTTTATTTTCATAGTAGTAGAAAATATTGGATTTATGCATATCTGCTAATTGAGCGATTTCATCTAGACTTGCGCCGTTGAAACCATAGACAGAAAATACGTCAAGTGCAGCATTGAGCAGCTGCTGGCGTTTTTGAGCACTCTTTTTTTGTTCCATCGCATCTTTAATCGAAAAACTGATTATTAAATTGTACGGTAAAATGTTTGATTTGTGCACAGAAAGCAGCATTATTTTGGTATATTTCTGATAAATAATGATGAAGTTTTATTATTAAGTCGATCGTAGATCCCTATTATCTAATTTTGCACTAAACTGGAGCAAATCTTATTTTAAAATTCTGTCAGTTATGACTTAATATTTAAATTTTGTGACATTTTTTAGTATAAGGTTAATTTTTGAGTTAATTTAAAAATTAGATAATCTTAAATAGCATGATTTAATTTTCATTTAAGAAAACTGACTTGCTTTAAAATACCCAGCTCATTTTTAATCAATAGAAACAGTTGAAAACTTAAACATATTTGTGACAGCGAACATTTTCTATCCGATCAAAACGACTAAATATTCGATTTAATTATTCAAGATCAGCAACATGGTTCCGCAAGGTTGGGGTCTGCTAACAATTCGTCTAAGTTTGCGACTACGTGTGATTTTTAGGCGATACTAGGCGCGAAATACGAAATTTAGTCATTCTAAATAAGTAGTTCGTAACGACGTAGCGACAAAAAACACACTAGTCCCGAAGGGTTGTGGCTAAAATTATCTCAGCCTGTGTTATGAAACTCGAAAATAGTCTCGCTATTCTCTTCGTTTCATGCCTTGCCTGCTCAATTTTAACCTACAACGCAAACCATTTATGAAATGTCAGCAGACCCTAATATGTAAAGACAAAAATATTCTGCTCGACAATACCTTGCGTTGCCAACAAAAGCGTATTTTGTTGCTGTTCATGTCGCAAGCACAGCACTGAGTACCTGTTGTTCAAGTTTGGCAAATGCT
The DNA here is from genome assembly GCF_001425285.1 of Acinetobacter sp. Root1280. Lineage (NCBI taxonomy): Bacteria > Pseudomonadati > Pseudomonadota > Gammaproteobacteria > Moraxellales > Moraxellaceae > Acinetobacter > Acinetobacter sp. Root1280. Next base: position 25,739 of record NZ_LMED01000030.1, read on the forward strand.
ACACCTTTTTGACGTGGACGTGGTAAATCGACTTGAAACTGTTGCGCAATATGTCCTTTATCCAAAAGAATAATACGATCTGCGAGTTGAACTGCTTCACTAACATCATGGGTAACCAGAATGGTGGTAAAGCCTTGTTCTAACCATAACTTTTCAATTAAATTCTGCATTTCTAGTCGCGTCAATGCATCTAAAGCACCTAAAGGTTCATCCAGTAATAAGACTCGTGGTGTATGTGACAAAGCACGAGCAAGCGCCGTTCGTTGACGTTGTCCACCAGAAAGCTGTGATGGCCAAAGTCCAGATTTCTCCTTTAATCCGACCTTTTCTAATAATTCCTCAGCTTTAGAAAATTGGTTTTTGGCTAGACCCAATTGCACATTTTTTAGAATACTTTTCCATGGCAATAAGCGTGGATCTTGGAACATCACCCGAATATCATCTGCAATAATCCCTTCACGGAAATTTAATAAGGATTTAAATTTGATTTCACCATAACTGGGTTGTTCTAAATCGGCAATTAAACGCAGTAGGGTACTTTTACCACAACCACTACGTCCCACAATTGCAACGAATTCACCAGCTTCAATGTTTAAATCTAAGTCCTCAAGAACTTTAACTTCGCCATAATATTTATGCAGTTGTTCGATCGAAATTTCTGCACCAATTTTTACTTGTTGTTCTTCAACAATCTCGGTTGGTGCCACCAAGTCATTGGCATATTGGCTAATGCTTAAATCGGTCATATCAGACTCCTATTTTTGATAACCTGCGTGCCAACGCAATAGGTATTTTTCTAAAAATTGTGCAAATACATCGGCAAGTTTGCCTAAAAGGGCATACAGCAAGATACCTACTAGCACGATATCTGTTTGTAAAAATTCACGCGCATTCATGGTCATATAACCAATTCCAGATTGTGCGGAAATTGTTTCTGCCACAATCAGCAGTACCCAAACCAACCCCAGTGAAAAGCGTAAACCCACTAAAATTGAAGGCATTGCGCCCGGTAAAATAATGTCTTTATACAATTGCCATCTGCTTAACCCATAGCTTTTTCCCATTTCAATCAATTGAGGATCAACTGAACGAATCCCATGATAGGTATTGATGTAGATCGGGAAAAACACACCGACAGCAACTAAAAAGAGTTTTGCAGACTCATCAATTCCAAACCATAAAATAACCAATGGAATCAGCGCCAATGCTGGAATATTTCGGATCATTTGCAAGGTGGTATCCAATAAGTTGGATGCAACTTTTGATGAACCATTAAGCAGTCCCAAAAATAGACCGAGCCCACCACCAACTAAGAGGCCAAGTAGCGCGCGACCAGCACTGACTTTGACGTGCTGCCAAAGCTCACCGCTGACTAAAAGTGTCCAAAACGCAGAGACTACCGCTGTCGGTGCAGGTAAAACACGGCTTTCAAGCAATCCTGTTTTAGACGCAATTTGCCAAATGACAATCAGTAAAATCGGCACAATCCAAGGCAGCAAACGCTGCCCAATTTGTTTCGTTCCACGTGAAACGGCAGTACTTTTGGCTGGAGCAGCATTGTTAATTAAGGCATTCATGCAGGCTCCTGTAATGGTTTCTTATTTTCTTCAGGGGTGTAATTATTGGCAACGATTTCGCCAAATGGTCCAGTCAAATTAGGTTGCGTGAGTTTCTTGCGTGTTTCCAACGGCAGTAATGGGAATACCAGTTCAGCAAAGCGAATAGATTCTTCCAAATGTGGGTAGCCTGAGAAAATAAAGGTATTGATGCCTAAATCTGCATATTCTTGAATACGATCTGCAACAGTCTGTGGATCACCGACCAAAGCCGTACCTGCACCACCACGAACGAGTCCAACTCCTGCCCAAAGATTTGGTGATACTTCAAGCTTACTACGATCACCATTATGTAGCTCAGCCATACGGCGCTGACCGACGGAATCCATTTGTTTAAATTTTTTCTGTGCAGCGGCGATCGTCGCATCATCTACATATTGGATCAGTTCATTGGCAGCTTGCCATGCTTGTTCATTGGTCTCACGAACAATGACATGTAAACGAATACCATAATTAAGTTGACGACCTTTGGCATCGGCTTTCGCTTTCACTACTGCAATTTTTTCTTTGACTGCAGCAGGTGGTTCGCCCCAAGTCAAATAGGTATCAACTTGCTCAGCAGCCAATTCAATCGCATCTTCAGAAGAGCCCCCAAACCAGAGTGGTGGGTATGGTGCTTGAATCGGTGGATAAAGCAACTTGGCCTCATCTACACTTAGACGTTCGCCATGGAAGGTAAATGATTCACCTGTATGTGAACGTTTTAAAATTTCACGCCAAATCGTGGTGTATTCAGCTGCTGTTTTATAACGTGAAGCATGGTCTTCGTATACCCCATCACCTTTCAGTTCTTGCTCATCGCCGCCTGTAACGAGGTTGAGTAAAACCCGTCCATTGGATAGACGATCAAAAGTTGCAGCCATACGTGCCGCGAGTGCAGGCGTTGTTACACCTGGACGTAACGCAACCAAGAATTTTAAATTTTTAGTCGCATCAATCAGGCTCGCAGCAGTAATCCATGGATCTTCACATGAACGTCCCGTGGGAATGAGTACACCTTCATAGCCCAAATTATCCACAGCTACAGCAATTTGTTTCATATAAGCATGGTCAACTTGGCGAGCACCTTTGCTTGTACCTAAATAACGACTGTCACCGTGAGTAGGAATAAACCAGAAGATTTTCATTTCATTCATCCTTAGAAAAATATTATTTCGCCGTCCAAACGGCTTGTTTGATATCAATGCTGTTTGGAATAATTTTGAGTTCGCTAAAACGATTGGCCAGTTGTTGCTGATCTGCAATTACTTTTGCTGAAAGCGGTGCTGCACCCGAAGGTCTTGGGCGTCGCTCAATAAAAGTTTGACTAACTTTCGGTTTTAAACCAGTGCTTTGCCCGATGGCTTGCGCTGTTGCGACACGATTGGCTTGTACCCATTTATCAGCAGTATTAATTTGCTGGATAATGCCTTTAACTGCTTGAGGATATTTCTTTACAAAATCTGGCGATGCTAAATAGAAGGTATAATTCGGACTTAAACCCTGCCCTGAGGCGAGGATACGCGCTTGATCTTCGACTTGAGCAGAAGCAAAGAATGGGTCCCAAATCGCCCAAGCGTCGACAGCACCTTTTTGAAATGCAGCACGGGCATCAGCAGGGGTTAACCAAATCGGTTGAATGTCTGACCATTGCAAACCAGCTTTACGGACAGCTTGTACCAATAAATAATGCGCACTTGAGCCTTTTTGCAACGCAATACGTTTACCTTTCAACTCATTCAGTTTGGTGATTTTTGAATCTTTAGGCACTAAAATTGCCGAAGCCAACGGCTTGGCTGCTTCATAGGCAATGTAGTACAGCGGTTTATTCGCGGCTTGGGCATATACTGGCGGGGTATCGCCAGTGACACCAACATCCAGAGAACCTACAGCAAGGGCTTCTAAAATTTGAGGGCCCGCAGGGAATTCATTCCAAGTGATTTTGGCATTTGGGAATTCTTTCTCATACAACTTTTGTTGTTTGGCGATTGCAAAATTAATAGAACTTTTTTGAAAGCCAATACGTAATTCTTTTACCGTTGGATCGATTGCCCACACAGAGGCTGAACCCAGCATTGCGCTACAGATCAACATCGTGGTCATGGCATGAGTCGTTGCATTGAACCATGAGGCTGTGTTTTGTTGTGCGATTTGCTGGGTCATATTAATGTCCTCTTTAACGGCGTTGTTGGCGAAATTAATTCGCTAAAACAGCTGCTTGAATGTTGATTTTATTGGGAATGAGTTTTTGTTGATAAAAAGCATCTGCGACAGCTTGCTGTTTCTTTACCACATCGTTAGAAATTGGAGTCACACCAAAACCCATACGAGAAATTGAGGTATTCAAAATATCAAGCGGTAAGCCTGTCGGTTTTTCTAAGAGTTTTGCCGCATCGGTTTGATGTTGAGACACCCACTGCGTTGTCGTATTCAGTTCATTGACCACAATTTTTAAAACATCGGGATGTTGTTCAGCAAACTTACGATCAGCCAAATAGAATTGGTGGTTATTGACCAAGTTTTGACCTGTCGCAATGACTTTGGCATTGAGTTGTTTTTCAGCAGCAGCAAAGAACGGATCCCAAATGACCCAAGCATCTACAGCACCTTTTTCAAAGGCAGCACGTGCATCAGCTGGTGGTAGATAGACCACTTGAATATCATCAAGTTTTAAATGATTTGCTTCTAAAACTTTGAGTAAAAGATAATGTACATTTGAACCTTTATTCAAAACTACACGCTTACCTTTTAAATCTTGGACTGATTGAATGGCTGAATCTTTCGGCACAATTAAGGCTTCAGCCAAAGGTGCAGCAGGTTGATTGGCAACATAGACCAGATTTGAGTTTGCAGCTTGGGCGAAAATAGGCGGTGCTTCCCCAGATTCACCAAAGGCCACACTACCGACATTTAAACCTTCTAGCAGTTGAGGACCAGCAGGGAATTCAACCCATTTCACATTTACCCCTTTTTCCTTTAGGGCTTTATCTAAGTCGCCACGTGCTTTGATAATGGGCAAGACCCCATATTGTTGAAAACCGATATTTAAGGTTGTGGTTTCTTGTGGTTTTGAGCATCCAGTAAGCATCATGATGGTGGCAAGGCTAGCACTAATAAGGGTGATTTTTTTCCACGAAGGTTGAAATAAGCTCGCCATGAGTCACGATGCTCCTATAAAGTCAGAAAAAGGCATGAGCATCAGCTTAAAAGGCTTTGTATTTTCAAAAAAATAAGTTTTTAGTGATTGCTAATGAAAAAAACAGATAAATAATTAACTGCTAAGCTTAGCTGTAAATGAGAAATATAAAGTGGATATTCTATAAAAATATAATGTTATAAGAATTTGAAAATTATGATGTTATTTGTATTATTCAATCACCATATATAGATTCCACTCTCAAGAATAAGAAAATATTCTGCTTGATGGAATCTATAGCGATAAGCTTAGCAGCAAATGTGATAATTGATTGAGAATAAAAAAATTCATCAATTTTAAGCAATTGATTTTTTAAAGACCATCGAATTACGTTGATAGTTATACAGCGCTTGTCGGGCTTCGGGTAAATCATCAACATTGGCCAGTTCAAATCCATGCTCTAAGAACCAGTGTGCGGTTCGCGTGGTTAATACAAACAGTTGTTGAATACCCAATTGACGTGCATTTTCTTCTAGGAAATGCAAAATTTGGCTACCACGATTAGATTTGCGATAGCTTGGGTGTACAGCTACACAAGCAATTTCGGCCGATTGCACTTCATTGTCTGTTGATGGAATCGGGTAGAGCGCAGCACAGGCGAGAATTGTTCCATCTCGCTCAATGACGGCAAACTTTTCGATTTCATTTTCTAAACGTTCGCGTGAGCGATAGACTAAAATACCTTCATCTTCCAAAGGGCGTAGTAGATTAATCAAACCGCCAACATCACCAATATTTGCCATACGAACTTCTTCATAATGAGCATCTGTGATCATGGTGCCATGTCCATCACGGGTGAAGAGCTCTTTAATCAATGCACCATCATCGCTATAGGAAAGCAGATGAACGCGATTTACGCCTTTAAGTGAGGCTTCTTTTGCATTGTGCAAATGCAAAGCGATTTCAAAATTTGAATCTTGGTATTTTTCAATATGCTTATCGAGTTGCTGTGGGGTAATTTCACGTCTCAATTGCCCATATTCATCCATTAAGCCCTGTTGATTGCCTAAAAAAATCAATTTATCGGCTTTGATATGAATGGCCGTTTTTGTCGCAACTTCTTCTGCAAGCAAGTTAAATACTTCACCCGTGGTGGAATACCCTGTAGGGCCAAGTAACACAATATTTTGATTGCCTAAATGGCGTTGAATGGCTTCAGTATCAATCGTGCGAACTTCGCCAGTGAGTTGGAAATCGACACCATCACGAATGCCATACGGCTTTGCTGTGACAAAATTACCTGAGACCACATCAATACGTGCGCCAAACATAGGTGAATTGGCAAGCCCCATAGACAATAATGCTTCGATTTGTAGACGAATCGAACCAACGGCACTCATAACACAAGGCAGCGATTCACGTGTGGTGACACGACGGTTGATATGGATCGGGCTTTGAATTTTATTGTGAAGCAAGTTGGCCGTAATTTGCGGGCGGGCGCCGTGGACTAAAATGAGTCGTATGCCCAATGAATGCAGTAGCGCAATATCATGAATAATATGCTGAAAATTTTCATGTTCAACAGCTTCACCACCAAACATCAATACAAAAGTTTTACCACGATGGGCATTGATATAGGGTGCAGAGTGACGAAACCAATGCACGTATTCTTGCGTTGTGCTTTGTATTGTTTCTAAACTGTCGGTTTGCATGCCTATCTCAGTATTGATGATTGCGATACAGCGATTCTAAACAAAAATAGTGCAAGAATAATAGTCAAAATAAAAAAAGCACTCGAACGTGGGAGGACGAGTGCAAAAGGGTCATATGAGTGTTGCGATTCACATTGGATTATTGAGTTAAAAACCAAATATTTTAAGGATTACTGTTCATTGAAATTACACAAGTTAATCTTTTCATTTTGAACAATTTAATGAGGATATTTGTCTTTCCTAACTAACTCAATAATTAACCAGTTCAGATTCAATCTAATCGTAAAATATAGAGAAACTATGGAGATATAAATGAAAGTATGTAGTTTATTTATTTGCCTAATCAATTAGATTTTAATCATATTCTCAAAATGTGAAAAAACCCAAGCTGAGTTGGGTTTAAAAGTTAAAATATTGACATTAACCAATCACACGAATAATACGATTATTTCGCTCATTTACCAGCACATAATCACCATTTACTTTATACCATTGCTGATATCTTCCAGGTTTAGGTAACTGACGGTAGTTTTTATAATTGACATGATAACGCGAAGAATTGAATTGAGTCGGGAAGTATTGCCCTGAGCGCCAGCGCTGACTCGAATTTACTCGGTTGTCATAATGGTTGTTGTTATTCCAACGATTGTAATGTTTATGATCCCAATGGCTTTGTTGATAGCGATTGTGATCATTTCGATGATAATCATGCGGTGCAGCCATCGCAGACGTTGCAATCAGTGCACTCATCGATAAAGCCAGTGTCGTTAAGATATTTTTCATTTGATTCACCTGAATTGAACTTTTGTCCTTTGATGTAATTAAATTACTCAATAATTTGAGATAAACGGTGAGCAAGATTTAGGTGAATTGTGAAATGTATGAAGACTTGATGAAGAGACCCATTGAGGTTTTTCTTTTCATAAATAAAAAAGCCCAAAAAGAATTTGGGCTGTAAATATCGTAGTTTGGATATTATCGAATCACACGGATAATATGGTGGTTGCGTTCATTAACCAGTACATAACGGCCATCTACTTTATACCAGCGTTCAAACTTAGCCGGTTGATGCAGTTTTTTATATGTACGATAATCATTCACATAATAGCGATTGTCATGATAACGATCAGGTAAAATGACACCTTCTCGCCATTCAAATTTTTCATGTGATGCAACAGGGCGATGATTTTGACCATGATCCCAGTCAGCCATTGCTGAAGTAGCAACTAAGGCACTGAGTGATAGTGTGATTGCGCTTAGAACTTTTCTCATTTGAATCGACCTTTTCAGACGGATGCTTTATCCGATTATTCAAATTACACTTTAAGTTAAGATAAAAAATGGAGAAATATCATCTAATTGTCAATTTTATGGAGATTTATGGAATTTTTTAAAAACAGATTGGAATGATGAAATTTAGACAAAAAAAAGCTCAAACAAAAAGGTGTTTGAGCCTATGAAACCAAAATATTTAAAAACTACATCCCTCGGATATTCACAATATTATTATTGTCTGAGTCGACCAAGATATAGTCATTGTTGATCTTATACCATTGTTGATTACGTGAAGGCTTTGGAAGATTTTCATCTTTATAATCAACTTTGTAACTATTACCACGATAATGTTGTGGCATTACATAACCCATTTGCCATTTGTGCTGTTGCAAACGTTTTACACCACGTTCTTCACGTTCACGACGTTGTTCTTGAATGTTGTCATCATCATTACCACGATCACGATGATTGCGTCCACGATCTCCACGTTCGCTTTTGCCACGATCAAAACCATTGTCATTGTCAAAATGAGGACCTGCACTGCTGATCTGAGCCGTCAACAGCGTTGATAAAGAGATGGCGATGATCGCTAAAATCTTTTTCATAATCGTCCTCGCTTATTCAATATGTTTATTTTGACCTCACTACTGTACTGCTAAATTGCAGAGAAACTGTGAAGAAAGTTCAGTTTTTCATTTAAAATGACAGACATAATAAAAACATATTTCTGTAAAAGTGAAAAGAGTTATTGCAAAGCTTTGAGCTGTAATGCATCGCAGCAAATTTTTTTAAGCGGAATGTGTGACTAAAAAATGTAAATATTTATGAAAATAAACTTGTATGCAGGCTTAGAGAGATGACCCCACTATAAATTGAGCCTGAATGATTAATACCACTGCTGATTCATCTCCTTTAAATAATTGATTGCTTTGATCATCTCTTTAGCTTGATGAGCATCATCTAAGGCCTGAATAAACTGATTTGGAAGCTGTAATTGTTCGATAGAACGAATCATCTCTACTTTATGTTTTAAATCTTTCATAAAAAAACGCCTCAAATTGATCTGCTTAACTTGAGTAACACTATAGAGGAAGCGTTATGATTTAAGAAACTGAATAAAGTTATAGTTTTTATTGGGTAAAGCGATTTCGATGTGGGCTTTTATTAAATTTTTATTTTGACTCTGTGATCAATATTTTAAATGACAGTATCTCTTATGATTTTCTCCACGCTTCGAAAAGCGCGGAGAAACAGACCCTAATCTTGTGCGTCGATACTCTCACCATTCAACGCAAGGCTATCATCTCCCATGAGGTAGAGATAAGCAGGCATGATGGCTTCAGGTGATGGTAAAACCTTTGGATCCTCATCAGGATAGGCTTTGGCACGCATAGCGGTACGGGTCCCACCTGGGTTGATACAGTTATAACGAATATTTGGATAAGTATTTTCTTTAGCAAATATTTTACTGACCGCTTCAATCGCAATCTTTGAAACCGAGTAAGCGCCCCATTGCGCACGTGCTTCACGTCCTACACCAGAGCTGGCGAAAACGACTGATGCATTTTCTGATTTTTCCAGTAAAGGCAGTAATTCTTGGGTGAGCACAAAGGGTGCACGTAAATTCACCGCCATGACATCATCCCAGACCTCTTCTGGATAATGTGCCAACTCAACACGCTCTCCTAAGATTCCGGCATTATGCAAAATACCATCTAAGCGGCCAAATTGTTGCTCTAGAGTATCGACGAGCAGTTCATAGTCACGTGAAGAGGCAGTAGAAAGCTGCAAAGGAAGAATGGCAGGTTGCGGGGCACCAAGTGATTCAATTTCATCATAAATGACTTCAAGTTTATTGAGCGTGCGACCATGTAACACGACTGTTGCGCCGTGTAAGGCGTAGCTGAGCGCAGCTGCACGTCCAATACCGTCTCCCGCACCCGTAATAAGGATAATTTTATCCTTCAATAAATCTGGGCGAGGTTGATATTCTGAATACTTCATGGGAGACCTCCTATAGTTGTTATGATGTCCTTTAGGCTTTGGACGCAATGTCGTTACCCGATCAAACAATGTTTCTCATCATTTAGAATGATTAAATTTTATATGTCTTACTTTGCAGTGTTGGAAAAGTACTGCTTCTCGTAAAGCGAGTCGAAGTGCCAACAGCGCTATCTTCTATATAAAAACATTGAAACATCATATTCAAGATGTTTCAGTGTTATTTATCATGTTGTTGGGTAAATTGAATGATTTTCTTGAACTTTAACTATTCACAAGTTTTCGAATAACTTGATGTAATTCATCGACATTCTCTACGATACAGTCGGCTTGCCAAGCATTTAAATCATCTTTGTACTGTAATGGTAAATAACCATATGCTGCGAGGATTGTATACATTTGCGCATTACGTCCTGCATCAATATCGCGCGGATGATCACCCACATAAATACATTGTTCAGGTGCAATCTCAATTTGCTTTGCCGCCAGATACATTGGCTCAGGATCTGGTTTGGTCTGAGCGACATCTTCAGGACAGACCAGAACAGCGCAACGTTGTGTGAGGTTCAATGCGTTCAATAATGATTCACTTAACCAACGTGGTTTATTGGTCACAATACCCCAAGGGATCTGTTGGCTTTCTAACTCTGCCAAAAGTGGATACATACCAGCAAACAGGTCTGTGTCTACAGCAATGTCATCACCATACTGATCTAAAAAGCGTTGGCGATGCGCTAAAAAGACTGGATCATCCACTTCGAGTTCAGGATAAACCAGTTTTACCATTGCACGTGCGCCCTCAGAAACCTGAGTACGGATCAAATCCGCATCAACCACTGCACGTCCTTCTTCTCGACACATATTTTGAATAATACGGATAAAATCCGCAGCCGTATCAATCAGTGTTCCGTCTAAATCAAAAAGAACAGCGTGCATCAAACACCTTCATTCACAGTATAAACCATGTAATTCACATCAACATTGGGCGCAAGCCAGTAATGCTTTGTGAGTGGGTTGTAGTGTAAGCCAGTCATATCTTTAAGTTTTAAACCTGAGTTACGAATGTCATCTGCAAGTTCAGACGGTTTAATAAATTTATGATAATCATGGGTGCCTTTTTTCAATAAACGTAATACATATTCCGCACCAATAATTGCGAATAAATAAGACTTAGGATTACGGTTAATTGTTGAGAAAAACACATGACCATTTGGTTTAACTAACTTTTGACACGCTTGGATGATGGATGCTGGGTCAGGAACATGTTCTAGCATTTCCATACATGTAACAATATCGTATTGTCCTGCTTGCTCTTCTGCGAGTTGTTCCACAGGAACCTGGCGATATTCAATATTTTGAACATTTTCCTGTTCAGCGTGTAAGCGAGCTACATTCAATGGCGCTGCCCCCATATCGATACCTAAAACATCGGCACCACGACGCGCCATACTTTCAGCCAAAATCCCGCCGCCACAGCCCACATCAAGAATCTTTTTGCCTGTAAGACCATTGGCATGTTCATCAACCCAGTTTAAACGCAGTGGATTGATTTGATGTAAAGGTCTGAACTCAGAGTGTTGATCCCACCATAAAGCAGCAAGTGCTTCAAATTTAGCAATTTCCTGTGGATCAACATTAAGTTGCGACATGCCGGGCACCTCTAAGTAAATTGTTTTAATCAAAAATTAAGTTCAGTTATGCTAGTGTTTGTTAACACTTCGTCTATTTATGAAATATCAACAGACCCTAGTGTAACCATAAATCCAGAAAAAGCGATGAATCGTGTAAAAAACTTCACAGAAGGAAAACGATTTTCCCATATTTGTTTTATAGTGAATGCATAAGCTATACGAGATGACTACGAGGACAATAAAGTCAATGAAAAAATTTATTTTAGGTGGCATGACTGCCATGGTGATGGCGTTTTCTGTAAATGCCATGGCTGCCGATTTTGTTGCAGGTAAAGATTATACCGTGGTGCAAAACCCAGGAAAAGTTTCAGTTCCTGGTAAAATTGAAGTACGTGAGTTTTTTTGGTATGGATGCCCTCACTGCTTTACATTAGAACCGCATATGCAAGCGTGGTTAAAGAAGATCCCTAAAGATGTTAACTTTATCCGTACACCTGCAGCAATGAATCCATTATGGGAACAAGGTGCTCGTGCATATTATGTGAGTGAAGCATTGGGTGTACGTAAACGTACGCATTTGCCTTTATTCCATACCAATCATGCAGGTAATCAGCAAGTTCTACAAAAAGATGCTTTTGCTAAATTCTTTACTCAGTACGGTGTGCCTGAGGCGAAATTTAACAGTATGTATAGTTCTTTTGCGATCACTGCAAAAATTGCTGAATCAAATCAATTGGCACAACAGTACCAGCTTTCAGGGGTGCCTGCTGTTGTGGTAAATGGTAAATATGTGGTTCAAGGTGAAGATGGTAAAGTGACGCAAGTTGTTGACTATCTGATCAATAAAGAACGTAAAGCCAAATAAGCTTTGCTGTTTTTAAAACCCGCAATTGAATTGCGGGTTTTTTTATTGCTGGTGATATACAGACGAGTTTGGGAAATAAATTAAGCTCTATCTCGGTCCCAATTTTCGATGCCTTTAAAAATTAAGCGGATTTGCGTCACCGATTGTTTTTTAAGGACCATTTTTTGTAACTCAAGTTCGATGCCTGAGTATTGGCGAGATAAGTTAATCCATGACATTGCCCAAGTAAAAGATAAATTAATCAAAATATTGGTGATCACTTTTAAATCATTTTCATCATGAAAATTTGCGATAACTTCAAACTTCTTTAACGCGTTGGCAAGGTCATCGTTTAGGAAGTCAATTTCACGGGCGATGGCTTTACGCACAACTTCTGAACCACCCCAACGCTCCGCAATCATAAAAATCCATTGCTGCGAACTGCTGTCTACAGCCTCAAAAAACAGCGCCATGCTAGTTTTGGTTTTCGCTTCAGGATGCGCTAGGCCTTTGCCTAATTGATGCAAGACATTCTTTAAATAAAGCGCAACTTGATCCACCAGCTCTTTGCCCAACTCATCCATATCTTGGAAATGGCGATAAAACGCTGTCGGAACCAAACCAACTTCACGGGCAACTTCTCGCAAACTGATACTCGAAAATGAACGACCCGATGTGCTTAAGGTTAAAGCAGCATCAAGTAAAGCCTGACGGCTTTGCTGTTTTCGTTCATCGCGTATCGACATTCTGGTATCCAAAGATTTTTGTTGTGATGAGTCTATCAAAAATAAAAACAAATTAAACGACGAATGTCAGTGTACAGGTGTTGACTGAATTTAAAAAATGATTATAGTGTACATATGTTCACTAAAAGAACGTTTGTTCACTCAATAAATAGCAAGCACAAAGAGGAACGTCACATGAGTAGCTATATGCAGTATCAGCCAGAATGGGTTCGTGAGGATTTTGTCGATTTTATCGCTGAAAAAATCAATCCTGTTTGGGCTTGGAAAAAGGTAAAAGCCACGATTATTAAAACTCGTGCATTAAGCCCTGATTTTTATCAAATTCAATTACGTCCAAATCGTAATTTTAAGCATCATCAGTTTAAAGCGGGACAATCTGTTCTTGTAACTGTTGAAATTGCGGGTGTGCGTCAACAACGTAGTTACTCTGTGGTTAAATTTTTGAATAATGGCGATATGATCATTGCTGTAAAACAGCAGGGTAAAGTCTCCAATGCACTGAGCCAAATGGCTTTTGGTAGCATTGTTGAGTTGTCACAAGCTCAAGGTGATTTTGTTTTAGCTCAAGACGCGTCACCATTGTTATTGATTGCGTCAGGCAGTGGAATTACCGCAATCCATTCTTTGTTGCTTGAAGCACTTAAAGATTCAAATCGTTCAATTGATTTAATTTATTTTAGTCGTGATGAGGCTTTTCATACAGATCTAGAGCAGCTTTATCAGCAACACGCATTGTTAAATTATCACTATATTCACACCGCTCAACAAAAGCAGCATTTAACCATCGAGTTATTGCAAAGTTTGGTTCCTGATTTCCAACAGCGTCAAAGCTATGCGTGTGGTGCAAGTGCAATGATGCAAAGCATCAATCAAATTTTTCAAGATTTGAATATCACAGATCGTTTGAAACAAGAGTATTTCCAGATTGCGGTAGATGAAAGCTTAGAAGCACAACCGATTGTTTTTTTACGCTCACAACAAGAGTTTGTTGCGAAATCAAACCTACTTGAAAGTGCTGAACAAGCGGGATTAAAGCCAACTCATGGTTGTCGTATGGGGATTTGTAATACCTGTACTTGTACCAAAGTGAGTGGTTCTACCAAAAATATGCTGACAGGTGAAATTGACCATGCTTCAAATACACAGATCAAATTGTGTATCAGCCAAGCGATAAGCCCTGTGGTCATTAATCTGTAAATTAAAACAATCATTTAAATAAATTTAAACAACTTCTCGGTCTGTTGAACCTAGGCGTAGGAAGTTGTACCCAAAATTCAGCTAAGGCTTCTAAAAATGAAGCGCTGAGGAGCAAGACAATGAATATGTCAGTTACTTTTCCAAACAGTAAATCGAAACATTTAAACCCAGAACAAACCGCAGAATTTGGTCGCCGTGTTGATGAAATCCGTCGTGAAATCATGGACAGTTTAGGTGAACAAGATGCCAAGTATATTTATAAAATCCGTAATTTTGTCCGTTATAGTGAAATTGCTTCACGTGCTATGTTGATGTTTGGCGGATGGATTCCACCTGTTTGGGTGGTGGGTACGGGATTGCTGGGAATTTCTAAAATCGTAGAAAATATGGAGCTGGGTCATAATGTTATGCATGGTCAATTCGATTGGTTAAATGACCCAAGTTTGAATGGTGCAAACTACGACTGGGATACCATGGCAACAGGTGATGATTGGAAATACACACATAATTATGTGCATCACACCTATACCAATATTGTCGGTAAAGATCATGATGTGGGTTATGGTTTACTCCGTGTTAGTGAATCACAAAAATGGGAACCGCGCTTTTTGTTTAACATCCCTTTAGCGATTCAATTGATGGTGTTTTTTGAATGGTATGTTGGCTTACAAAATCTACATTTGGAAGATGCACTGATCTATAAAACAAAAACCTGGAAGCAGGTCTGGGCAGATGCGGCAAAATTTCGTAAAAAAGCCCGCCGTCAAATTCTAAAAGATTATGTGTTTTTTCCTGTGATTGCAGGCCCCAATGCTTTGCCAGTGTTAGCTGGGAATGCCATTGCCAATGTGATCCGCAGTTTGTGGTCTTCAGCGGTAATCTTTAATGGTCATTTCACTGAAGATGCAGAGACTTTTGAAGCAGATAATGTGGAAAATGAAACCCGTGCTGAATGGTATTTACGTCAGATTCGTGGTTCTAGTAATTTTACTGGAACAGACTGGTTGCATATTTTGAGTGGGAATTTAAGTCATCAGATTGAACATCATTTGTTCCCTGATATGCCAGCCAATCGTTATTCAGAAGCTGCTCCAAAAATTAGAGCTTTATGTGCAGAATATGGCATCAATTATAATGAAGCAGATTTCCTGAAACAATTTGGCAGTGTATGGGTGCGTTTAGCCAAATGCTCTTTGCCAAATAGTCTGACAGCAACCATTACTCAGTCTTTACAAAAGTTGAAGGGTATTTTTGCTTAAACAAAGTTTTTGCGATGTGTAAGCATTGGTGTTGCTAAGGTGTTTATCTCGCTTCATTCAACTGGTGCAATAGCTGTTGAAAATAGATCTCAATTGTTGTTAGAAGAACCTTATTGAGTTAAATAAGGTTCTTCTATTGCTTTTAATGCGATGTTTTAGATTCAGTGATTTTTAATTTTTTGGCTAAATTTCGAAAATTTTAAAACGTGGTTTGTATATCTATCTTTTTGTATAGACGTTTATTTAAGTCACCACATATAGATTTAGCGAGCAATTTCAAAAACCACCATCTTGTAACAAAACCATCTCTCTTGGATCTGTTATAATAAGTCGCAATATTTTTTGAATCCCATAAGGACAAGCTATGCGTATCGACCAACGTGCATTAGATCAATTACGTGAAGTTAAAATTACCCGTAACTACACCCGTTATGCGGAAGGTTCAGTATTGGTTGAATTTGGTCATACAAAAGTGCTGTGTACTGCAAGTATTGACAATTCAGTGCCACGTTTCTTAAAGGGTCAGGGCCAAGGTTGGGTGACTGCGGAATACGGTATGTTGCCACGTTCTACCCATACACGTAGCGACCGTGAAGCTGCTCGCGGTAAGCAATCTGGTCGTACTCAAGAAATTCAACGTTTGATTGGTCGTAGCTTACGTGCAATGGTGGATTTGAAAAAATTGGGTGAAAACACCATTACCATCGACTGCGATGTGATTCAGGCAGATGGTGGTACACGTACTGCTGCAATTACGGGTGCTGCGGTTGCATTAATTGATGCTATGAATGTACTTCTTGAGAAAAAGAAAATTAAGCATGATCCATTAAAAGGGCTTGTTGCTGCGATTTCTGTCGGCATGTATCAAGATGAAGTATTGCTTGATCTTTGCTATGAAGAAGATTCTAACTGTCAAACTGACTTGAATGTGGTGATGACTCAAGCAGGTGAGTTTATTGAAATTCAAGGGACTGCAGAAGAAAAACCATTTACACGCGCTCAGTCCAATGCAATGCTTGAAATGGCTGAAAAAGGTATTCAGGAATTGGTAAAAAAACAACAAGAAGCGCTTGGTTGGTAATTCTAAAATATTGATATATTTTTATAAACAAAACGCATCTTCGGATGCGTTTTTTATTGCATAAAATTGTTTTAACCTAAGTTGCTTATTTTTAAATTAAAACAAATATTTGATATTCATCATTTTTTAAAAAATATTCATCAAACTGCCATAAAAACTTCACTCTAGCGTCATACCAGTTGTATTGACTATCCCTACCTTTATTTCATGGATAGGACAATGCGAAATTTTTTGCTGATTTTAGTGACCAGTCTGAGTGTCTTACTCAGTGCTTGTAATGATGATAATGAAAGCTCAACGACGAATCCACAGCCACCCGCTGCTTGTAAAGTACATTGCGCACCATAATAAAAAATAAGGAAATAGAGATGAACCGTCGTGATTTTTTAGTCAATTCAACAAAAACAATATTTGGTACAGCCGCTTTAGCCAGCTTTCCAGCCAGCATCCAAAAAGCTTTAGCCATTGACGCCAAAGTCGAAACAGGCACGATTAAAGATGTAAAACATGTCATCATTTTGACGCAAGAAAATCGCTCGTTTGATAATTATTTTGGAACGTTAAAGGGTGTTCGTGGGTTTGGTGATCGTTTTACGATTCCGCTATCCGACAACCGTAAGATTTGGGAACAATACGATAAAGATAAGAATAAAATCTTTCCCTATCATTTAGACAGCACGCGTGGCAATGCACAACGTGTTAGCGGTACGCCACACTCATGGACAGATGGGCAATTTGCTTGGAACCATGGGCGTATGGGCAATTGGGTACAGTATAAACAACCCCAATCTATGGGATATTACAAACAAAAAGAAGTTGAATTTCAGTTCTCACTTGCCAACGCCTTTACCCTGTGTGATGCATATCATTGTGCAATGCATACAGGAACCAATTCGAATCGTATGTTCTTATGGACAGGTTCAAATGGTCCGAAAGCTGCGGGTGTTGCCAGTGTCGTCAATGACTTGGACAGTATTGGTGCATCAAGCACAGGCTATGATTGGACAACCTATCCTGAGCGCCTACAACAAGCGGGTGTGACGTGGAAAGTTTATCAAAATATGCCCGATAACTTTACCGACAATCCTTTGGCTGGCTTTAAACAATATCGCCGTGCCAATGAATTATCAGGTAAACCTGTAAACAATGACAGCACGTGTCCTGCTTATGATCCTGCCATTGATGCAATACAACCGTTGTATAAAGGGATTGCCAATACGATGCCTGATGGCGGATTTCTCGCTTCATTTAAAGATGATATTGCCAAAGGTCAATTACCTCAAGTCAGCTGGATGGTTGCACCTGCAGCCTATAGTGAGCATCCAGGACCATCAAGCCCTGTACAAGGTGCTTGGTACATTCAGGAAGTTTTAAATGCTTTAACGGAAAACCCTGCGATTTGGAGTCAAACGGTTTTATTGGTCAACTTTGATGAAAATGATGGCTTTTTTGACCACGTTCCATCACCAAGCGCACCTTCAAAAGATGCTTCAGGTGTGATGCAAGGTAAAACCACCTTGAGTGATGAACAAATCTCATATGAATACGCCACGCACCCCAAAGCTTCAGCAGGACAACCTAAATTTACTGATCCTAAAGTCAGCAATGGTGTGGGGGTTTATGGTCCAGGAATACGCGTACCCATGTATGTGATTTCTCCCTGGAGCCGTGGTGGTTGGGTAAATTCACAGGTTTTTGATCATTCGTCTGTTATTCGTTTCTTAGAGCAACGTTTTGGCGTGCAAGAACCGAATATTAGTCCATATCGCCGTGCTGTATGTGGTGATTTAACAACAGCTTTTGACTTTAAAAATCCAAATACCACAGCTATTTCGGACTTGATGGGTAAAAAAACCAAAAATGATGCAGATGCGATTCGTAATGCGCAAGCGCTATTGCCACCGGTTTCCCGTCCTTTAAGTCAGGTCTATCCTGTTCAAGATTTAGGAACACGCCTCTCTCGGGCATTGCCTTATATTTTACATAGTAGTGCGAAAGTTGATGTGGCAACAAAAACGGTGAAGTTAATGTTCTCCAATACAGGAACACACGCCGCAGTTTTCCATGTTTATGACAAATTGAATTTAGATGCGATTCCTCGTCGTTATATGGTTGAAGCTGGTAAGCAATTGGACGATGTATGGAACGCTTCAAATGGACTCTATGATTTATGGGTATTGGGTCCAAATGGCTTCCATCGTGGCTTTGCAGGTGATTTAGTCAAGTCTGCACAAATAGAGGCATTGCCAGAAGTGCGTGTATGTGTTGAAGAGTGTGATCCTAAAATCTATTTAAAAGTTCGTAATGATGCTGCGAAAACAGCAAAATTGACCGTGAAAGCCAATGCTTATCTACCCAATAAGACATGGAATATCGAAACGGCTTCTACAGAAAAGGAGTTGAATTGGAATATGTCTGATTTCGGTGGTTGGTATGATTTTACTGTAACAATAGAGGGTGATAGCACCTTTAAACGCCGTTTTGCTGGGCGTATTGAAACGGGTAAAGATTCATTTTCTGACCCTTATATGGGATTTATAGAATCTTAATTTTAAATAGCTGAATTTTTATAATTTAAATAAGGTGCGAATTGCACCTTATTTTTAGTTGATAGAAGATTTTTAGTTGATAGAAGACCACATAATTTGCGCAAACTTACATGATTAAGATTCCAATCATCTATTTACGTCAATAGATACATAAATCAGCTGAAATCCCTTGTTTCGTATACAGACTCTACAAATCTTTTCATCAACCCGTATTTAGAATATTTCAAACTTTAGCAAATGGCAGGCTTATGAAAATACTCATTGTTCTATTCGCCGTGATTACCTTTGTATTGATGGCTGGAGATCCACGCCGTGAAGATTTCGAAAGCAAAGAATTTGACGCAAAAAATAATGAACCACAACAACATGCTGAACAGCAGCATGATCAAGAAGACTCTGGAGAATCTTCTTGATCATTTGGGCAGGACTAGCTTTCAGCTTTAGATTTTAACATCTGATAAGTGAAATTCTTACCATTTAACACATCAGTATTCATGTCTTTATACTGTTGTAGAATCTCAGTTTGATCAAATTCACAAGATTTTTGCGTTTGCGTGCCTGTTTGATGAACAGTGGTATAACAAGCGTTCACTTTATTTACAAAAGCATAGTAAGGTGAAAGGGGAATATGCGCAGCTTCTAATACTTTGGGTGCTAAGAAATGTGCTGCAACAAAAGGCCCTTTAAATTGCTTTTGATCAATGGAGAAATTTGCCCAAACTGCAAGCGGTGTTTCAAAGAAGCGTACATCTTTTTTCTCAGCTTTTTCTTGCGCTGATTTAAAGAAGCCATACTCATCGTAAACACTTTGTAAGTTGGGTAAATGGTCACCAAAGAAAATCACAATTGTTGGGCGATCAAGCTGTTTGACATGCTCAATCAGAGTTTTAAATTTATCGTCAGCACGTTGCATACCCGTTAAATAAGTATTCAGTGCACGTTTACTGTTCTCACTCACACCATCTTTGGTGATTTTAAAATGATCTTTACCAAAGCGATCATCACTGTACATTGGATGATTCTCAACACTGATCGCATAGATAAATTGCGGTTTATCCGTATTTTTAAGCTGATTTTCAATGCTGTTATAAATTAAATCATCAGTAGCCCAACCCGCAGCATTAATATATTTAGCACGATCAGCCATGTTGATCATATTTTCAATTGAAGTAAAACGGTTAAAACCTAGATTTTGATAAACTGCGCTACGGTTATAAAAATATTTGCCGTTGTTATGCATTGCAGTTGTTTCATAACCCAATGTATTTAAATACATCGGTAATGAATAAGTTGGACGTTTTAATTTTGATACATAAGCCAATTCATTATGATTTAAATAGGTATTTAGACTGGTTAATACTTCAAACTCAACGTTAGCAGTTCCTCCACCAAAACTTGGAGACAATAAGCTAGAAACCTGATTTTTACTAATCGTTGGGGTGATGTTAGGTGGAATGCTTTTGTCTAATTTTCTGGCATCCCAATGCGACTCGCTCATCACAAAAACGATATTTGGCAATTGTTTTTGTTGTGACGGATCATCTGATGCTAGATTCGATGTAGACTCTTCATCATGCTCAACCGCCATCGGTTGATAAAAAGCAGCAACTTTTTCTTCAGGGATGACTTGTGTTTGGAAAATTTTATTGTTTAAGCCATCAACCGTTTTGGAAAAAAAGAAGGTCGAAAAACCTAAATATTTAATGGTTAAATGATCACCAATCCAGTCACCACGGGTATTGGGTAGATATTTTGCATATTGGCAAATTGAATTTTTTGCTGCATTGGCACAAGCTTCACTAAAATTATTTTTAAAATTGGCAGTGATAAAGAAACCAAGGATGGCAAAAGATAAAATGCTGTTTGTCAGGAGGAGTGGCTTCGTCCCTAATTTCTCTTTTTTATACAGAAATACAAATAGCCCAATAAATACTGCAATTGCTGCAAAGACTGCAATTTTGAGCATGATTGGAGAGGTGATAAAGGTTTCTTTAAATAATAAAAAATCACTAGGAACCAAACTTGCAGAAAGATATTGCTCTTTCTTGATATTGATAAAGCTCAGTAAAAAAATAATAAATTGACTAAGTAAAATGGTCGCAAAGGTTTTTCTTAAGATTAAATAAAATAAACTAATAAAGGCGTAGTTTAAGAGAATTGAAAAGCCATATTTATACAGACGTGGTTTTAGATAGATGTCACGTAATTGAAAGAAACGCGTGATATCTTCTTGGTATAAGAAAAAAGCAAATACAGATAAAAAAGCGACAAGTAAAAACAAAACTTGTTGTTTCAAAGTCTTCATTGGCCTAATTACAGGAATGTATTGGAAGCCAAAGATTATAGGCTTATTCAGATGGCTTTTCTATGTAAAAACTGCTTGTTTTGTAAGCAAAATTAAAAAATAGCAAACTAAAGCATCAAAGCTGCCCAAAGAATGTAGATATCCTTTGGGCAATTTTTTTACTGGCTTACACGTTGTATCGCTTCATCATAAGTCGCGCTTGGTTTGTATTGATTGGCCAATTGATAATGTTGCTTAGCTTGGGCATAATCTTGGTTATTTTCATAGATTTTACCCATATTATAGTGAGAATAAGCTTTGGTATTGTTATTGGTTGCCAAAGCAATGGCTTTTTGATTTGCCCATAAGGCTTCTGAGGAACGATTGAGCTTTTGATAAGCAACAGCAAGATTACTATAGGTTTGGCCAACATTTGGATTGTAGTCGATAGATTGTTGATAGAGCATTGCAGCTTGTTCAATCTGGTTGTTTTGATAGGCTTTATCCGCACTTAAATTAAGTGTCTTGGCTCGTTTTTGCGCATCGGCTGAGACAGGAACAATATTTACCCGAGTGGTTTGATTTTGATAATTTGATACAGTTGAACCCACTTGGCTTGCGTTAACCGAGGTTCCTGAAATACGATTGATGTCTTGAATTTCACCTTCAGGGCTAATGCGGAATACAGTCCATAGATTACCCGTTTGACCAGTCGGAATATAATAAGAACGAATCAGTGATTCACCTGCATAGACCATGACTTTGGCTTGGCTATTGGATAAATTGGTCGTAGTTGGTTGAGTCCGATCAGAAAAGTCATGTACTGAATACACATAATATTGACCTTCTAAACGTTTATCGATAGTGACGGTTTCAGGACCATAAGAGTCGGTGTCATCCACATCCAGATTTGCAGCCAAACCTTGTTTACTGTCCCAATATACATGCTGATTTTTATAACTTAAGTGTGAATCGAGATCTAAAGGATTTTGCCCCCAATTCAGTACAATTCGCATACTGTTGAGATCTTTGAGTACAGGACTTAAGGCGTAGGTCATGCCATCACATGGACATTTTGCAACCAGTGTTGAATAACCTGATTTTTTGATAATCATTAAATTATCTGAACTGTCTATAGTATTACTATTGACTGAGGCTCGGCCGCTTGTATTGGTAGAACTTGAAGCAGAGCGCTCACCATTTTTTTGCAAAATCACTTCAGCATTGGCAATATTTTGATCTTTCACTGTTGCACTTAACACATGCACATTGACGGTGTCTGCATGGCTCAAGATCGGAATAATGGATGCGAATAGTGATGAATATAAAATATGTTTTTTCATTGTTTATCTCTTTTGTTGATGCACATAATTTGATTGTTATTTAGAAGGTCTTTTGCATAAAATTAGCTGATTATTTATTGACTCATCGTTATATTTTGTAATAAAAAAGCAGTATATAGATACTGCTTTATGACCGAATATGATTGAGTAATTAGGCATTAAAACGCATAGATAAATCAATCGCTTTAACATCTTTGGTTAATACACCCATCGAAATATAGTCAACACCTGTTTGTGCAACTTGACTTAAATTCTCAAGGGTTATATTCCCAGAAGCTTCTAATTTACAACGCCCTGCAACATGTTTAACTGCATCAATCATTTGTTGTTGGCTAAAATTATCTAGCATGACGATATCTGCTTTGGCTTCAAGTGCTTGATTCAGTTCATCCCATGTTTCAACTTCGACTTCAACAGGCTTACCTGGTGCGATTTGATGCGCTTTGGCAATTGCTTGAGCGATGCCACCGGCAGCCATGATGTGATTTTCTTTGATTAAGAATGCATCGAATAAACCTAGGCGATGGTTTTGCCCGCCACCTACAGCAACTGCGTATTTTTGTGCAATCCGTAAACCCGGCAAAGTTTTACGTGTATCTAATAATTTGGTTGGTGTACCTTCAAGATATTTTACATATTCAGCCGTTTTGGTTGCGACTGCCGACAGGGTTTGCACAAAGTTTAATGCAGGACGCTCAACAGTCAGCAAGCTACGCGCAGAACCTGCCAATTTATAAATGGTTTCATTGGCTTTAACCCAGTCACCATCATTTTTAAGCCAAGTAATCTGTACGCTTGGATCATAAGCCTTGATCAGAGCATCGACCCAAGGTTGTCCTGCCAAGACCATATCTTCACGCGAAATGATCGTGGCTGTCGCTTGCTCATCTTCTGGTGTGAGTAGGGCAGTAATATCAGCATCGCCAATATCTTCTTGGAGTGCTTGTTGAATATTAATTTGAATAGATTGTTCAAGCAAAGATTCAGGTATGCTCATGGATATCCCTATTTTAGTCACCCTTAAAAACTGAGCGATATATTAGCACTGTCATTGCAAGTTTGAAGAAGTTTTTATTTTATACAGATAAGGATCTGTTAACATTTCATAAATAGTTTGCGTTGTAGGTTCAAATTAAGCACGAGACGTATACATCGTAAAACATGAATGAGAATCGTGAGACTATTTTTAAGTTTCATAACGCATACTGAGATAATTTTAGTTATAACTTGAACAAGAACAAAGCATTACTTTATTCGCAGTGAAAGTCGAAGCTGAGGACTAGAGTATTTTTTGGTGCTACATGTTACCTTGCGAAACGATGTTTCTCATCATTTAGAATGACTAAATTTCGTATCTCGTGCCTTGTATCACCTAAAAAATACTCATCGTCGCAAACATAGACGAATTGTCAACAGACCCGAGACTACACTAAAATATTGAGAATCAGCTTTATTGAAAATAGAAAAATTCTGTAGGAATAAGATATGCAATCTGCACCACAGTTTCAGGTCGTGAATGGTCAATTGATTGGCGCAAGACAAGTCCCATCTCCTAACTATAATCAACGCCCTGAAAATACAGAGATTCAGCTGATTGTGATTCACAATATTAGTTTGCCACCTTCACAGTTCGGTGGAGGTTATATTGAACAGTTTTTTCAAAATCAACTGGATTGGTCAGTCCATCCTTATTTTCAAACCATCGAGGGTATGCAAGTTTCTGCACATTTATTGATTTTAAGAACTGGTGAAATTATCCAGTTTGTTAATTTTAATGATCGAGCTTGGCATGCCGGACGTTCAGCTTATCTAGGTAAAGTTGAGTGTAATGACTATTCAATTGGAATTGAGCTTGAAGGAAGTGATGATAGTGATTTTGAAGCGATCCAATATCAACAACTGGTTGATGTGGTTGCCACTTTGCAACACGCTTATCCAAAAACAGATCATCATTTAACAGGACACTCTGATATTGCATCAGGACGTAAAACTGACCCTGGACCACATTTTCAATGGCAGCAATTTAGAGAAAGTTTGAATCAGAAAAAAATTAAGATAAAACAACTGAAGTAAATAAGCGTCTGTTTATGATTTAACAACGCAATTTTAAGAATATTTAATTACAATAGCGACTTTATTTTAACTAGGTGAATACGATGGCGCTGTGGCGATCCACCTTTATTGTCAGTGCAATGACCATGTTGTCACGAGTCTTGGGCTTAGTCAGAGATATGGTTTTGCTCAATGTATTTGGGGCAGGTAAGGATTTTGACACCTTTGTGGTTGCTTTTCGTATTCCCAATTTTTTCAGGCGTTTATTTGCAGAAGGGGCTTTTTCGCAAGCCTTTATTCCCGTACTCACCGAATATAAAACCACAAAACTGCATGCAGAAGTACAGATTCTCATTAGTCGTGTGTTTGGCTGCCTGTTAATGGTGATGTCACTGTTAACCTTGATCAGTATGATCATTGCACCTGTGATCCTGTATGTCTATGCACCCGGTTTTCATAATGATCCTGCAAAATTTGATCTGGCTGTAGATATGTTTCGTTTAACGATTCCATATCTGATGTTTATGTCATTGACTGCATTTGCTAGCAGTATTTTGAATAGTTATGGATCTTTTGCTTCGCCAGCGTTTTCGCCTGTCTTACTCAACGTGGCAATGATTGCTGGTGCTTGGTGGTTAGCCCCGCATATGGCTCAACCGATCATGGCTTTAGGATGGGCTGTGGTTGCAGCCGGGGTTTTACAACTTGCGATTCAAATACCTGAATTATGGAATAAAAAATTACTGATTCCACCTAAAGTTGATTTTAAACATGAGGGTGTAGATCGAATTTTAAAACTGATGTTGCCCGCTTTATTTGGTGTATCAGTCACTCAGATTAACTTATTACTAAATACAATTTGGGCGTCATTCATGCAAGATGGTTCGGTGTCATGGTTATATAGTGCCGAACGCATGACCGAGTTACCACTTGGATTGATTGGTGTTGCTATTGGTACCGTGATTCTTCCGTCTCTTTCTGTGAGTAAAGCAGAACAAGATCAGGCCAAGTTTCGTAGAATGTTGGATTGGGCTGCACGCGTGATTGTCTTGGTGGGTGTGCCAGCTAGTATTGCTTTGTTCATGTTATCTACGCCGATCATTCAAGCGCTTTTTCAGCATGGTGCTTTTGATGCACGTGATACGCAAATGACCGCTATGGCACTGCAATGTATGAGTGGTGGTGTACTGGCATTTATGTTGATTAAAGTCTTTGCACCAGGTTTTTATGCCATTCAGGACACCAAAACACCTGTACGTGTTGGCTTAATGGCGGTTGCAGCCAATGCGATTTTAAACATTATCTTTATTGGTATTTTTAAATTGATTGATTGGCAAGCTGAGCATATGGCCTTAGCCATTGCTTCTTCAGGTTCAGCTTTGGTCAATGCAGGGATGTTATATTTTTATTTACATAAGAAAAATATTTTCCGTTTTGGTGCGCACTGGAAAAAATTATTTGTTCAATTTGCCATAGCCAATATCGTGATGATTGGCGCGCTATGGTTTGCTTTAAATTGGTATGATGGTACAGCTTCGCAATGGCTTCGAATTCTTGAAGTTGTCGGGTTATGCTTGGTCGGTATAGTGGCTTATGGTATCGCTCTACTTGCAGCAGGTTTTAGACCAAGACATTTAAAGCACTAAATTAAGACCAATCAATAGAATATAAATGAGATAGCTTTTACTTTGAGCATCATTCGTTCATAAGTGATGTATCTAGCGCATGGCGGCAAGGATGTCGCCATTGTGTGTGGGATAGAATTTAAATTCTAAATATAAGATACGGTACTGTAAGCTTTATAGATGTATGAATTTACTTCTATGAAATGCGATAAGATTTTTTATTAGAGCATAAAAAACATCGCGATTGAGCGATGCTTTTTATTTTCAAAACTATCTTACCCTGAAACTAAGGTAAAACTTTTAATAGTTCTACATCAAAAATTAAGGCGCTGTTTGGACCAATCGCATCACCCGCACCAATCTCGCCGTAGGCAAGTTTTGCTGGAATAAAGAAACGATATTTCGCGCCTTCTTTCATCAGTTGCAAACCTTCAGTCCAACCTTGAATCACTTGGCTAACTTGAAATTCTACAGCTTCATTTCGTGCAAAAGAACTGTCAAATACAGTACCATCAAGCAAACGACCTTCATAGTTTACAGAAACCTTAGATTTTGCAGAAGGTGACTTTCCAGTACCTTGTTGTAAAACACTATACTGCAAACCACTTGGGCGAGTAATTACACCTGTTTTCTTCGCATTTTCTACAAGAAAAGTTTCACCTTGTTTGGCATTTACATCTGCAGCTTGTTTAAACTCTAGCATTTGTTTTGCTTCGGTTTGCTGTTTATATTGTGCAAGCGCTTTTGCCATTTCTTCATCAGTTAAGCTTGCTTTCTGACCTGTAGAACCTTCTTTGATCCCTTGAATAAAGGCATTTAAATTAATTTGTTTTAAGGTGTCGGCATTGGTACGTCCCATGACATAACCATAGCTATAACCCAGTTGATCTTGTTGGGAGCTTTTATTGTTAATCGGTGCTGAGAAAGCTGCACTACTCAGTATACTAAGACTAAGCACAATAAGTGTTTTTTTCATAATTAAAATCCAAAAAAGGAGAGTAAATCTCTCCTTTTCTTAAATGTTATTTAACTTTAACAAGTTCAACATCAAAAATTAAAGTGCTGTTTGGAGGAATCGTGCCAGGAACACCTTGTTCACCATAAGCCAATTTTGCAGGGATATATAAGGTTGCTTTACCGCCTTCCTTCATGAGCTGTAAACCTTCAGTCCAACCTGGAATTACTTGGTTTAAAGGGAACTCAACTGGTTGACCACGATCATATGAGCTATCGAATACTTTGCCATCTAACAACTGACCTTTGTAATGTACAGTGACTTGTGACGTAGCAGCAGGCTGTTTACCTGTACCTTCTTTGGTGATTTTATATTGCAATCCTGAAGCAGTTGTTTTAACACCTTCTTTTTTCGCATTTTCAGCTAAGAATGAGTCATTTGATGAAGCTGTTTCTTTGCTTTGTTGTAATTGCTTTTGTTGCATTTCTTTTTGGAAGTCAACATATGCAGCTTGTAATTCTTCATCTGTATAGGCACGTTGTTTTTTAGCATGGCCGTCACGAATACCGCTGATAAATGTATTCACATCGACTTCAGGTGGCGTTTGGCTCGCAACTTCATAACCAAGTGCATAACTAATTTTTTCTACAGGTTTAGCATTTTTTGACATTGAATGACTGTTTACATCAGCAGGATGTTTAGATGCATAATAAACAGGTACAAGTGCAGCACCACCTAAGATTACAGCAATTGCGATGGGTAAGGCTTTACTCATAAAAATTTCCAAATTTTAATCTTTTAAGAGGCTAATTTGATCATTAGCATAATCTGCTCAAGCATATAACTTCTTCATCATAAACGATATAGTTATCTGATGATGACAACTAAAAATATACAGTTATATTGATCAAAAAATTGGCACAAAAAAGCCAGATTCAATCTGGCTTTTTTGTTACTCATTCGATATCAATCATCTTTAGCTGCTGTGTAGGCATATGCATAATTATAGCCATAATTGCCCCCCACAGTTGCTTGAACATCATTGAGAATAACCCCATTCACTTTGCTTCCTGCTTGTTCAAAGCGATTGATGGTTAATTCGAGCTCTTTCATTTGTGTTTTTGCATAACGTGCAACAACAAGGTTTACACCCGCAAATTGAGAAACAATGATGCCATCAGTGACTGCCAAGATAGGAGGGGTATCAATAATAATATGATCATATTGCTGCGAAAGCTGTTCTAATAACTCACTAAAACAATCTGAACTCAACATTTCAGAGGAATGACTATTATTTTTCCCACGTGGCAGAAAATCTAAATGATTTACCGTATTTGAATGGACTATACATTGTTCAAGCGTGTTTTGACCTGCCAAATATTCAGTTAAACCTGGTGATGTGTCATGACTAAAATATTTATGTAAATAGCCTCTGCGGATATCTGCATCAATGAGTAGAACTTTCTTATTGCCTTGTGCAAAAATTGCGGCAAGGTTGGTTGAGATAAAGGATTTACCAATTTCTGGAGCAGGTCCAGAAACAGCAATAATATTATTTTTAGCTGTGTTTAAAGCAAAGTGAATTGTGGTACGAATGCTACGTAAGCTTTCAATGGCAATATCTTCACTATTTTTAGCAGCAAGAATTGGAATTGATTTCTTTTTTCTCAGCAATTGTACACGGCTTTCTTGAATCGGAGAGCGTGGCACAGTGGCATACACAGGGAGATCAAGTTCGTTTTCAATGCGAGTTGAATCTTTGATTCCTGATGAAAGTAGATTGCGCAGTAATGCGATGAGAACACCAATAAATCCACCAACAAAAATTGAAAGAATCAAAATAATCAATTTTC
The DNA here is from genome assembly GCF_001425285.1 of Acinetobacter sp. Root1280. Classification (NCBI taxonomy): domain Bacteria; kingdom Pseudomonadati; phylum Pseudomonadota; class Gammaproteobacteria; order Moraxellales; family Moraxellaceae; genus Acinetobacter; species Acinetobacter sp. Root1280. The sequence continues at coordinate 54,877 of NZ_LMED01000030.1, forward strand.
TTGGTTTAATTGGTTTAAAAGGCTCCACAGCAGTATCAATAATACGAACATTGCCGATTTCGCCCGCATTTACAATTTTTAATTGTTGATAGCTATTTAATAGAGAGGTGTAGAGTTCTGTATTGACTTTTACATCACGATAAAGTTGTAAATATAGACGTTGGGTTTCAGGCAAACGTTTAATTGCTTGGTTAATCTCTGTCGATTTCTTATCAATAGCAGCCAGCTGTGCATTGATTTCCGCCATCAATGGGTGATCAGCGGTATATTTTGCAGAGTACTCAGCTTGCTTTTGCTTTAATTCTATCCGTATTTTCTCCAATTCAACATTCTGCTTTAGCATCAATTCCGCTTCTTGAGTGACATCCACAGTATTGTATTGTTCACGGAATTTATTAAATTTAATCTCTGATTCTTCAAGCTGCTGTTTAAGTTCTGGTAGCTGTTGGTCCAGGAAATTTAATGTTTGCTTAGATTCTAAGGTCTTACGTTCAATATTTTGTGCGTGGTATACAGCAAGGACATTATTTAAAACTTGAGTAATATGCTCCTTATCCGTTCCATTATAATTTAAACCAATGACACCCGTCATTTTACCTTTTTCAGCAATAGTATAATTATCTTGAAGTGCTTTCATCGCAGAAGGGAGCGAAAGTTTAGTAACTGTAAAGTCTTGTTGGAATGGATTTATACTATTAATTTGAATAGACCACAATCCTTTATTGTCTTGAGCTTGGTTGAGCTGATTGAGTGTACCTTTAAATACAATTTGGTCTTTATAGATTAAACTAAACTGCTTTTTATTTATAAATTGTAACGTGAGATTTTTATCATAATAATATTCAGGGACATCTAGTTTTAGTATAGAAAAGCTAGATTGATCTTTTTGAAAACTGACTGCCTTGGCAGTATATTTAAGTTTAGATTTTTCTTTGGACACTAATTTATGCAAAAAAGTATCAGCATTATCAATAATTTGAATATTTAAATTCAAATTATTGATAACTTTGCCAAGTACAAGTCGCGAATTTAAAATTTCAATTTCTGCATCAGCTGGTGATTTCTGACCAAGCCCACCAGCAACATCTTTGAGTTCACCCATGAGAGCAGCTGAAGCTGCACTTTTACCATCTTCAACCTGAACTATTGCATCAGTAGAGTAGACGGGTGATGTTACACGTAAATAAAGTAAGGCACAGATTAAAGTTAAAATGACACAAAGCGCAATCACTTTCCATTGAGCAATTAAAGAGAAAAACAACTCTTTTAAATCAATCGTATCATCATTAGTTTTTGAATTTTGGTTCATAGGTAAACAACTAATTAAAATTTAGAGATGTGATTGCCAGTCATTGGCATAAACTTGGATATTTTTACATGTTTCATCAAAAAAAGCTTGATCATGTTTGTATGGGTCAGGCACATTTTGACCTTGCCAGTGTCCTAAACGAAATACCTTGCCTTTGGCAAAGGGCCATTTTTGCTCAATATGTTGTGATTGATTTTTGCTCATCACTAGAACAAGATCGGCCTTTTTGATCAACTCCGCATTTATTTGTCGTGCAACATGAGTGCGCATATCAATATTTAAAGCATCCATACAAGCTATCGCTTTATCGTCTGCGGAATGACCAGTCATTGCAGAAAGACCCGCAGACTCTATATTTAAATTTGGATGGTTTTGCTTTAAAAAAAATTCTGCCATTGGGCTACGACAGATATTTCCTACGCACACAACCAATATGTTTTGGAATTGCATTATTGTCCTAAGCGATCAATGTTATATAAGGCATTAGAAAAAGGGATGATTTGGTTAATTACACGTTGCCAACGCGTTAATCCAGTTGCATCTATATAGACGATATCATTTTTTTGCATCGTAAATTGATTGGCAAGTGCAAAGTTGCCAAAACTGCTTAAATTAAGTTGATAAACGGAAGATGTCTGGCTATTTATATCTGTACGCATTACATAAATACGTGCAGCGCTAGCAGAGTTTGGGTTAATGCCCCCACTCTCTCCAAGTACATCACTTAAGGTCATACCCTGATCTCGTAGATTGACAGCCTGACTACGAGTTGATTCACCTAGAATATATAACTTTTGATCCTGCTTAGTATTCACAAAAATTGTGTCATTGGGCTGAATTAAAAGATTATGTAAAGATAAACCTTGTTTCTCTAAGGTGATGGTGTTGAGATTATAGGTTTGACCTTTTCGAATCAGTTGAATATTGGTGTTGTCCCCGGATTGCGTATTAATACCACCAGCTTGTCCTAATGCAGTATAAATGCTTGTTGGTTGGTCATTTAACGTGTATTGCCCACTTTTCATGACTTGTCCATTTACAAAGTAGCGACGGCCCTCGTAGGATAAAACACGCACAATAACATCTGGCGTTTTTAAATATCGTGCAAATAGCTTACGCATTTCATTATTGATTTCAGCTAAACTTTTGCCTGCTGTACGATATGAGCCAATTAAAGGCGCTTGTATATAACCATTTTGGTCAATCTGAAAACCATTTGCTAACACTGATGTATTATTGGTCATTTGGGTTACAGGAGGGGTTATTTCAGGGTATGCCCATAATTGTATCGATAGGATATCACCAGGGCTTAACCGATAAGTTGTATTCTTTTGATTAAATAGAGAAACAATATTGTTTGAATTATTATTTTCAGAAAACCCTATATTCGAAATATTTGCTTGTGTAAGCTGCACAACATTTAGTTTAGCGCCTTGATCTGTTTGATAAATACCTTCTTCAGGAACATCATAGGTTTGAAGTCCAGAAGTGACTGCACAACCAGTAAATGAAACAGAAATTGCTAAAATTGTAAAAAGTGAGGTGTATCGATACTTCACATTCAAAACCCTTCGTTATATTACAGCATTAATTTAGACTCAATTATGGATGAAGATTCTATTCTATAATTCAATTAATGCCTATGATTAATATGTATTAGTTTTTATGTCAGTTTTGAAAACTTAGACATCAACTGGTTGTATAAAATAACAAATAACACACAAGATCTTAGCATAAATGAAAAAAGTAGTTGATATCTTTGTTTCAGCGGTTTTTATGGTATTTAAATGGCTTTACTTTGTTGTATGTAAGTGGAAACAAATATGATAGAACTTGAACAGTGACACTTTGTAGTATTTTTACATAAAGTAATATGTTAGCTTTAATTTTTCACTGAAATGCTGGTAGGCATTATTGCTAATATTGTAATATATGCATTCATGACAATCGATTTAGTATAATATTCACATATTATTGTTCTATGTAGATAGTGTCTTTTTAGAATTTAAAGTTTAATTGAAAGCAAAAACAGAGGAAATAATGTTGGAAGGTTCTACTATACTCGTAACAGGTGGCACAGGCTCTTTTGGGAATACTTTTATCCCAATGACTTTAGAAAAATATAATCCTAAAAAAATAATCATTTTTTCTCGTGATGAAATGAAACAATGGGAAATGGCAAAAAAATTTAAAGATGATAATCGTGTACGTTTTTTTATTGGCGATGTAAGAGATAAAGAACGTCTTTACCGCGCCCTAGATGGAGTGGACTATGTAGTACATGCTGCTGCAACCAAAATTGTACCGACTGCTGAATATAACCCTTTTGAGTGTATTAAAACAAACATCAATGGGGCTATGAACGTAATTGATGCTTGTATAGATAAGAAAGTAAAAGGTGTAGTTGCTTTGTCAACAGACAAAGCAAGTAGTCCAATTAATTTATATGGCGCGACTAAACTTGCATCTGATAAATTGTTCGTGGCAGGTAACGCCTACTCTGGTGAGCATGGAACAAAATTTTCCGTAGTTCGATATGGTAATGTTATGGGCTCTCGTGGTTCGGTTATCCCATTTTTTATGTCGATCAAAGATGAAGGTGTTCTACCAATTACAGACGATCGTATGACGCGATTTATGATCTCTTTAGAACAAGGTGTTGAGCTTGTTTGGCATGCATTTGAAGATATGGTTGGAGGGGAAATATATGTAAAAAAAATCCCTTCAATGAAAGTAACTACATTGGCATCAGTTGTTGCACCAGAAGCTAAACAGGAAGTTGTTGGTATTCGACCTGGTGAGAAATTGCATGAGCAAATGATCAGCGTTGAAGATTCTTACTACACTTATGAATATCCAGAGCATTATAAAATTTTGCCAGTGATTAATGATTGGGCTGAAACAAAAGAACGTATTAAAGATGGTACAAAAGTTCCAGAAGGTTTTCATTATTCAAGTGATAATAATGCTGAGTGGATGAGTAATGCAGAATTACAAGCTTGGTTAGTAAAAAATGCTGAAAAAATAGGTAATATTTAAAATGTTTATTCCTTATGGCAGACAAAATATAAGTCAAGCAGATGTTGATTCAGTAGTTCAAGTTTTGAAATCTGACTTTTTAACTCAAGGTCCTCAAGTTCCATTATTTGAAAATACTGTTGCTAAATTTGTTGGGGCAAAATATGCGTTAGCAATGAATAGTGCAACTTCTGCTTTACATGTGGCTTGTTTGGCTTTGGGATTAAAAAAAGGAGATGTCCTTTGGACATCTCCAATTACTTTTGTTGCTTCTGCAAACTGTGCTTTATACTGTGATGCAGAAGTAGATTTTGTGGATATTGATCCTGATACATATAATCTCTCTGTTGATGCATTAAAAACAAAACTGGAAATTGCGAAACAGCAAAATAAATTACCAAAAATTGTTGTGCCAGTTCATTTATGTGGTCAACCTTGTGATATGGAAAAGATACATGCATTATCTAAAGAGTATGGGTTTCATATCATTGAGGATGCATCACATGCAATTGGTGGTAAGTATAAAGACCAGTATATTGGTTCTAATCAATATTCAGATATTACGATTTTCAGCTTTCATCCAGTTAAAATCATTACAACTGCAGAAGGTGGAATGGCACTGACCAATAATGAAGAATTGGCGAAGAAAATTGACTTGTTACGTAGCCATGGTGTGACAAGAAACACTGAGTTTATGACTAAACCTTCAGAAGGTCCTTGGTACTATCAACAGGTCGAGCTGGGTTACAATTACCGTATGACTGAATTACAGGCAGCGTTGGGTGTTACACAGTTGTCCCGCTTAGAAACTTTTGTTGCTAAGCGACACGAAATTGCTAAAAAATACAATGAATTATTTAAAGATTTACCTTTAATCACACCGTATCAACTACCAGACACATATTCTGGATTGCATTTATATGTAATTCGATTAAAGCAAAAAGAGTTAAGTAAAGGGCGTAAAGAAATTTTTGAAGCCTTACGAGAAAAAGGTATAGGCGTAAATGTTCATTACATTCCTGTCCATGTTCAACCTTATTATGAGCAGTTAGGCTTTAAGCAAGGCGATTTCCCTGAAGCCGAAGCCTATTATGAAACAGCAATTAGTTTACCAATGTTTCCTGATTTGAGTGATGAGCAAATCCAGTATATATACCAAACACTAAAAGAGGTTTTGGTATAACAATGCAACTGGCTGTTATTCCTGCGCGAGGTGGAAGCAAAAGAATCCCTCGTAAAAACATTAAAGACTTTTATGGTAAGCCAATGATCGCATGGTCTATAGAGGCTGCACTGAAAAGTGAATGTTTTGATGAGGTTTGGGTTTCAACTGATGATGAGGAAATTGCAGATATTGCAAGACAATATGGAGCAAAAGTTCCATTTATGCGACCTGCTCACCTGTCTGATGATTTTGCGACAACTGCTGATGTCATGCAGCATGCAACACAAGCTTTTACACAATTGCAGGGACAACGACCAGATTATGTTTGTTGCTTATATGCAACAGCACCATTTGTACAGACTGATGATCTGAAAACTGGGCTCAAGTTGTTGCAAAACTATCCACTAGATTATGCATTTAGTGCAACAACATTTGCATTTCCGATTCAAAGAGCAATTAAATTAAATCAAGATGGAAATGTTGAAATGTTCCAGCCTGAAAACTTTAATAAACGCTCTCAAGATTTGGAAGAGGCATGGCATGATGCTGGCCAGTTTTATTGGGGAACTGCACAGGCATGGTTAGACAAGTCTGTAATTTTCTCTAATAGATCAAGAATTGTTGAATTATCTAGAACACGAGTTCAGGATATTGATACTCCAGATGACTGGCATCGTGCAGAGTTGATGGCACAATTATTATTAGACGTATAAACGATGAAGTTTTGTTTTCGAGCTGATGCATCTTTACAAATAGGTTCAGGGCATGTGGTACGTTGTTTAACGATAGCAGATGCTTTGGCTAGACATGGACACGAGGCCTATTTCATTTGTCGTGAGCATCAAGGGAATTTAATTGAGTTTGTCAGACAACGTGGCTATGCCGTCTATACCTTGCCTGAGCCAGTGCTTAATCCTTCTTTTGAGTTGTCCGAATACCAACGCTGGTTAGGGGTAACAGAACAAAAAGATGCTGAAGAAACATTAGCAATTTTAATTGAACAGCCTGTAGATTGGATTATTGTTGATCATTATGCTTTGTCCGCAGTATGGCAACAAGTTGTTCGTCAGCAAGCTGAACGTATTGTCGTAATTGATGATTTGGCAAATCGTTTACATGATGCTGATATCATTTTGGATTGTGGCTTAGCAAATACATCTTCAGATTATGAGAAATTAAATAACCGTAAAGGCCATTATTTAATGGGGCCACGCTATGCTTTATTGCGTCCCGAATTTCGTAGCAAACGATTATGGCTAGAGCAGCATCCAAAAACATATCACCATGATAAGTTAAAAATTTTGGTGAATTTAGGTGGAATAGATAAAGATAACTTAACAGGTAGCGTGTTGGACGTTTTATCACGTAGTCTACAGCAACAGCATTTATCTATTACTGTCGTCATGGGTGTAAATGCACCGTGGAAAGCGTCTATTCTAGAGCAATCAAAAAAAATACCATTCAGCAATCATATTTTGATTAATGCCAATAATATGGCAGATTTAATGCTTGAGCATGATTTAGCGATAGGTGCTGCTGGTAGTACAGCTTGGGAACGCAGCTGTTTAGGTCTGCCAACAATTATGATCTGTATGGCAGATAACCAGAAAATGATAGCAAAATATTTACATGATCTAGGGGTAACGATATCTATAGATCAAACAGAAATTGATGCAAAGCTATTACAGATATTACAACAGCTTGATCAAGAACGATTGCAACTCATGCATCAAAAGGCATTATCTATTACGGATGGTATTGGTGCAGATTTATTGTTGCAAACCATTTTTTCTGAGGAATTTAATGCATGTTAGATCTAAAAGATGCACAGCTCAGAGTCTTGAGCGATGATGATCTGGAAATGGTGCTGCAATGGCGTAACCATGATGATATTCGCAAGTGGATGGTGAATTCGGATGTAATCGCTTTAAGCGACCATCTTGCTTGGTTTGAGAGAAATAAGAATAGAACTGATCGGCTATTCTATATTTTTGAATATCAGCAGCGACCGCAAGGCTACATCTCTTTTGTTGCTATTCCAAATAGTACGGCATATGAGTGGGGCTTCTATGTGAAACCTGATGCAGAGAAGGGAATGGGGTATTTATTGGGGAGTGCTGCATTAACCCTAGCATTTGAAGAGCTTGGACTAAGTAAGATATTTGGTCAAGTTTTGGCATTTAATGAAAAATCATTAAGTTTCCATAAAAAAATGGGTTTTGTCCAAGAGGGTTTGTTGAGAAAACATTTCAAAGATCATCGAGGCACATTTGATATATATCAGTTTGGTTTGCTACAAGCAGAATGGTTAGAGGATAAATGAAATGAGCAAAAAAATTACAATTAATAATCGTGATATTGGTACAGGCTTTCCACCGTATATTATTGCTGAGCTTTCTGCAAATCATAACGGCAGCTTAGATACGGCACTCAAAATTATTGAAGAAGCCAAACGCTGTGGTGCCGATGCGATTAAATTACAAACTTATAGTGCAGATACCATCACACTGAATAGCCAAACTGAAGAGTTTATGATTCGTGGCGGTTTATGGGATGGTCAGTCTTTATATGAGCTTTACCAAAAAGCACAAATGCCGTGGGAATGGCATAAGCCACTTTTTGAGCATGCACGTGCTTTAGATATCACGATTTTTAGTTCTCCATTTGATAAAACAGCAGTAGATTTGCTTGAAGAGCTGAATGCCCCTGCATATAAAATTGCTTCTTTTGAAGCGGTGGACTTGCCATTAATTAAATATGTGGCTTCTACAGGGAAGCCAATGATTATTTCTACAGGAATGGCAGACAAAGACGAGATCGGTGAAGCAATTCAAGCTGCTTATGATGGTGGTTGTAAGGAGCTTGTGGTTCTACACTGTGTAAGTGGTTATCCTGCACCTGCAGAAGATTATAATCTATACACTATGGTTGATATGGCAAAGTCTTTTAATGTGCCAGTCGGACTTTCTGACCATACAGTAGATAATACAACGGCAATTACGTCCATTGCTTTGGGTGCGTGTCTCATTGAAAAGCATTTTACGCTAGATCGTAAAGGGGGCGGGCCAGATGACAGCTTCTCTTTAGAGCCAAAAGAACTACAGCAGTTGTGTCAAGGTGCTAAAACGGCATGGCAAGCACTTGGCAGTGTAGATTACGGTAGAAAGTCTAGTGAACAAGGAAATGCTCAATTTAGACGTTCACTTTATTTTGTCAAAGATTTAAAAGCTGGCGATATTATTGATGAATCTTGCATTCGTAGTGTACGACCTGGTTATGGCCTATCACCTAAATTTTATGATGAAGTGATAGGTAAAACAGTCATTCATGAAGTTTTTTCAAACACACCTGTAAAGCTAGAAATGATTAAATAGCTATGCGAGTTATAAAGGATAGTCTTATTTATTTAATAGGGGAGCTTTTTGCGAAAAGTCTCCCTTTTCTCATGTTGCCTTACTTAACACGAAAGTTGGGACCAGAAGGATTTGGAGAGCTTTCTTATTATCTGACATGGCTTGCTTTGTTTGGAATTTTTATAGGGCTAAGTCAGGAAGGAGCTGTTACTCGCTATTTTTATTTTTATGGTAAGAAAGCCTTAAATACAGTTGTAACAGCAGGTTATTTATATAATATTGTTATCTCATTAATCTTACTTTTAGGGTGCTTGTTTTTTAATGCTGAAATTATGGCATACATTGTATTGGCAACTATGTTTCAGTCCTTTATCAATGTGCAATTAGCGTTACGTCAATGCCAAAAGCAACCACTTAAATATATTACCATTCAAATTATTCTATCCCTGACTAATGTTATTTTTACAATTACAGCATTGGAGGCGTTTAATAATGATTTGGTTGCATACAGAGTATTAGCTATAGTTGTAGCAAATGCCTTGACATTTTTTATTGTCAGTGTTGTACTTGGTAATTTATTCTCCAGTGAAAATAAGATTACAGTTAGGCGCTTGAAGCTGGGGGTACTTTATATTTTTTCTTTTGGTATTCCTTTAATTTTGCATCAGTCCAGTTTCTTTGTTAAAGGTCAGCTAGACCGTTTGTTTATTTATGAGCAATATTCCAAAGCTGAGCTAGGGGTTTATTCTGCTGGAGTGCAGATTGCGGCAATTCTGCCTGTCATATTTATGGCTTTGAATAAGGCGATTGTTCCCTACTATTATCAAGGTCTTAAAGATTCATCTTTGAATGTTGTTAAAATAAAAAAATATGCATTATATAGTCTGCCTTTGAGTGTGCTGCCTGCAGTGTTAGGTTGGGTGTTCCCTGAAGCGATTTACATTTGGTTTTTGGGGGCTAGCTATACTGGTTCGAAATACTATATCGTAATATATTTACTCGGATTTGGATTAAGTCTTCCATATTTAATATTAGTAAATTACTTTTTTTACTATGGGAGGAATGTCATGATAGGAATAGTGACTTTTGGTACTTCTTTGATATATATATTGCTTTTATCTTATACTAGCCAACTATCAATTAAGCTTATTCCTTACTCACTAATTTTATCAAATTTAATGATGGTTATTATACTGTATCTTCTTATTTTAGATAAGAGTTTTAGCCTTAAGCTTGATGGAAGTAATTGATTGATTTTTAAGTAATATAATAAATGAAAAATATTTATTTTAAAGAGTTGTATAGTAATTTAAATTGATTCTCTGAAATTGTTTTTGGTTTTTTTAATAGGGATTGAGAGTATTTTGAGTATAGACTGGTTCTTCCATAACAATTTCTTGTAATAATCTTATTTAATATTTGAATGTCTTCAAGATCTTTTTTTGACTTTATATGGTTTATTCCCCAATAATAGTCTATTAAATCTAAATGATCTTTATTGATTGTTGTTGAGTTTAGAAAAGCCTTTTTTAATATATTCATATGATAGGAAATAAAATCATCTTTAATATGATTTTTTAATGATTTTGAATCAAAATAAAAGAAAGGAGTATTTAAGTGAATGCAGTAACCAATATGTGTTCCTATGCTATCACCAATTGCAAGATCTGATAACTCTATTATAGTTTTGAGTCGGGATAAGAAAAGAGGATCTTCTCGGAATCCTGCTGATACTATTTGACAGCCCATTTTCTTTAATATATTTAATAACGGATCATTAATATTCCACCAAAAAGCACAAATTAAAATAGAATCAAATTCATTCTTGAAGTTTTTAATCATATCTAGAAAGATCTGTTGCTCATAGGTCACATGAAAATCATCTGTACCGTGAGTTGGAAATACAAGTAGGGTTTTTCCTAAATTCTTTTTAATTTTAGTAAAATTTTCTTTTGTATAGTATTGATCAGCATAATGGATGTATGGTCCGACACAAAAGATAGGGGTATTATAATAGTTTCTTAAAATTTGTTGTCTAAAATCGCTTAAAGTAATGCATGATGCTCGCGCAGTATCAGCAGTATCAGTCCAGTTTGTATTCCTGAAAATTAATCCATGTTCAACAGACGGGTAGAGGTAAAGAGGATCATTCTGAATTTTGAATAAGCTATTAAATATTCCATATAACCGAGCATTAGTATTATTAATATTTGAAGAGTAGAAAGATTTTGAATTTGTATCAATTTCCCTCTTTAGAGTGATTAGAGTTGTTTGGTCGAAAATGGTATCGTGTAAACTAAGCTCATTTATCATTTCTTGAATTTGAAATTCAATTTTTTTATTGTAATTTTTGTATAGAAAATGAGTGAGATAAGTATTTTTTTTTAAAAAATTTTTTATAAAAAAATGATAATTAAAAATCATAAAGAATGGTCCAACTGCAAATAAATTAAAGAATATGCTACAATCATACAACTCTGAATTAGCATCTATTATAGTATGAAAAAAATTTGCTTCGTTACAAGCTGCATATATAACAGTGGTGGAACTGAGAGAGTTTCTACCTTAATTGCTAATGGCTTAGCTAGTCAAGGCTATGAAGTAGTTTTTTTTAATTTAATCAGTGATGGTGAGTTAAAATTTCCAATACATCATAATGTTACCCTTTACACATTGAATTTACAGCCATATTCCTTACGTAGGCATTCATTATTTGTGTTATTAAATTTAAGAAAATTTGTAAAAAAAAATAAAATAGACGTTTTAATTGATGTAGATAGTATTTTGACGATTTTTTCTAGTGTGGCACTTTGGGGAGTGAATGTTAAGCATATCTGTTGGGAGCATTTTAATTTTAATGCTAATTTGGGGACGAAATTTAGAGATTTAGGTAGAAAATGGGCAGCAAAACATTGTGATTATGTTGTAACACTTACTTATAGAGATCAAGAATTATGGCGTAATAACTTAATCAATATAAATGCAAAAATAGTAACAATTCCAAATCCTGCATCATTTGAAAATACAGAGCATGTTGGAAGTTTTGAGTCTAAAGTAGTTTTGGCAGTTGGTCGTTTAACTTATCAAAAAGGATTTGATTTGCTACTTAACTCTTGGGCATTAATTTGTAAAGAAAATAAAGACTGGATGTTGAGGATTATTGGTAGCGGTGAAGATGAAGCTACATTAAAGGAGCAAGCAGAATTTTTGCAAATTTCTGATAGAGTTGAATTTGTGTCAGCCACAAAAAATATCTCAGAATTTTATAAAAAAGCCTCTATTTTTTGTTTAAGCTCTCGTTTTGAAGGTTTACCTATGGTATTGCTTGAGGCGCAGTCATTTGGTTTGCCAATTGTTGCATTTGATTGTGAGTGTGGTCCAAGTGATATTGTTTTTAGTAATATAAATGGTCTACTGGTTGAAAATGGCTCAGTACTACAATTATCAGCTTCTTTGCATCAACTTATTCAGACTTCAAAAGAAGACTATATTTTCTTGTGTAAAAATGCAAAGGAAAATGCCAATAATTATGTTCTTGATAAAATTATAAATAATTGGATTGAAATATTATGAGTTTAAAAGAACAAAGTCTGATCAAAATTATTATTTTTATTGAGATGTTACTTCCTTTAGCTTTTTATTTTTCGAATAGTTCTTTTGTTTTGTATGCAACCATTCCTTTCACGATATTAAATGCATTTCTTATTTTTAATAAAATAAAAGTAAATTTAACATATTTTTTAGTTTTTAGTTTTATTTTTTTAGGTTTAGTTTTTAGTCTTATTTTAAATAAATGGGATTTCTCTATTCAACTTTTTTCAGGTTTGGTTTTATTATTGTGGAACTTTACTATAAGTATACTTGTTGTGAAATATGAAGCCAGAAAAATAGTATTGTGTATTTTTTGCTTTTTTGTATTTTTTATCTTTCTTAAAGGAGTGGTAGGTGATTTTCATCCAGATTTTGGTAATCATATATTTGCAGAAAGTAGTCGAAACTATGTTAGTGCAATTCTAATAGTCTATTATATTGCTTATGCAGCATTAAGTTTTATTGAAAATAAAAAAGTTAGTATATTTGCCACTGTTTTTTTGCTTTTATCTTGTATTATATTGTTTGGTCGAACTGGTATCGCTGTGTCTGGGGTGTTATTGTTGTATGCAATATATAATAATTATGGTGCTAAAATATCTATTTTATTTACAATATTTTTGACTGGATTGTCATCAATAATTTATTATTATGCTATGGAATATACGAATTTCGCAGATGGATTAGATACACCTCGAACTTTAATGATAAGGGAGTATATTTCAAGTATTAGCGAATCTGAAATTATATTTGGTAGGAATTTTTTCCAATGTTGCGAAACAATAGTTGCATTTGGTCCTAACCCTCATAATTCATTTATTCAATTACATTCACTTTATGGCTTATACGGTATTTCATTGTCTATTTTAGTCTTTTTGATTGTTTTGATTTCTAAAAATATTTCATTAACTTTTTTACTGTTTTTAATTTATTTTAGGTATTTTTTTGATGTTTTAGGGCTTTTTTATTTTTTGGATTTTTCTATTATTATAATTTTTCTATATTGTCTTGATTCAATTTTGAAGCGAGGTAAATTATGAACTTAGCCTTTATTGTTCCATCTTTAAAAAAGTTAGGACCTATTATTGTTGTATATGATATTATTAATAATTTGAAAAAATTATATCCTAATATTTATATAAAGTTATTTTATTTTGATGAGGCTGATAATACTGAATCTTTAAGATTTAGTGTTGAGGTGGAGAAAATAAGTTTTTTTAATAAAGTTAACTTGGATGGCTTTGATATTATACATTCACACGGTATAAGACCTGATTATTATACTAGTTTTCATAACTATAGTGATAAAGTCAAAGTATCAACGCAGCATAATATTATTTTTGATGAATATCGAGTAAATTTTTCATATTTCAGAGCTAAATTGATAGAAAAAATTTGGTCTTTTTCCTTAATGTCGAAAGATGCTGTTGTTGGAATTGGTGAAGTAGCAACTAAGTACTATATAGATTTGCTTCCTCGTGTATATGTTAAAAACATACCTAATGGTAGAACTATTTATCCTCAAGAGATATCATCCATAGATTTTGAAGCTATTAAGAAATTTAAAAAAAATTATATCTGTATTGGTACTTGCACGAGAGTTATTAAGTTAAAAGGTCATATCCAAATTTTGAATGCTTTATCTTATTTAAAAAATTATTGTTTTATATTGGTTGGAGATGGTGATTACTTAAATTTTCTAAAAAAGGAAGCAGAAAATTTAGGGATAAGTGATAGATGTTTATTTTTAGGGAAAAAGACTAATGCCATAGACTATATAAAGTATTTTGATATTTATAGTCAAACCTCCTTTTCTGAAAGTATTTCTATAGCATTATTAGAGGCTGCTGCATTAAAAAAAGCAATAGTATGCTCTAATATTCCAGCTAATCGAGATGTTTTTTCAAATAAAGAAGTCTCTTTTTTTGAAGTAAACAATGTGGGTAAATTGATTGAAGCTATAGATAGAGCAGCTAGTTTTAAAGAGCTTTTTCAAGAAAACGTCTATAAAAGATATAAATTGAATTATACAGCAGAAGTCATGGCCGCTACTTATTATGAGTTATATAAGAGTCTAACAAATGAAGTGTAGTATGTTATTATCTTTATATTATAAAGAGACATCTAAACATTTAGATAAATGCCTTGAAAGTATTTGGGTGAATCAAACAATTCGCCCAAATGAAATAGTTTTGATATTAGATGGTCCTATTGGTGATGAGCTCAGTAATTGTGTCAAAAAATGGCAATCTAAAATTGGTATAGCCCTAAAAATAGTTCCTCTACCGAAAAATGTTGGATTAGGCAAAGCTCTAAATGAAGGCTTAAAAAATTGTTCAAATGAATGGGTCTTCCGGATGGATACCGATGATATTTGTACATCTGACCGAGTAGAAAAACAGATCGCATTTATAGAAAAAAATCCAGATGTAGTTTTATTTGGAGGTCAGATATTAGAATTTGAAAAGGAACCAAATGATTCTCAAGTTTTAAAATCTGTGCCTACAACCAATGATGAAATTCGAAAATTTGCACAAAAGCGTTGTCCGTTTAATCATATGACTGTAGCGTATAAGAAATCAGTAATAAAAGAATTGGGCGGATATCAACATCATTTATTTATGGAGGACTATAATCTTTGGTTACGTATTATTGCTAAGAATTACGTTGTAGCAAATTTACCTGATATAGTGCTTTATGCACGTGTGGGCAATGGTATGCATGCACGTCGTAAGGGTTTAGAATATATAAAAAGTGAAAAACAATTACTAAATTTAAAAAAACAACTTAAGTTACAAAATCCAATTCATGCTAATATCTTATTTCTAATAAGATCAGCGCTTAGATTGGTGCCTAGCTCATTGTTAGGAAAGTTTTACAATACTTTTCTACGGGAAAAAGTTAAAAAATAGAGTGGTAAATTAAGTAATGAAACGATTGGTAGATATAATTATATCATTGACGGCTTTATTGATTTTGTCGCCTATTTTTCTTTTAGTCGCTTATAAGGTACGTAAAAATCTAGGTTCTCCTATCTTTTTTTATCAAGAGCGCCCAGGAAAAGACTGTAAACATTTTAGAATGATTAAATTTCGTTCTATGAAAGATGCATTTGATAAAGATGGGCAACCATTACCCGATGATCAAAGGATTACGCCTTTTGGAAAAAAATTGCGTTCAACAAGTTTAGATGAAATGCCACAGTTAATTAATGTCCTTAAAGGCGATATGAGTATCGTTGGACCACGGCCCCAGCTTTCTGAATTTGTGGAACATTATACACCTCATCAATTGCGTCGCCATAATGTCAAACCGGGTATGACTGGTCTTGCCCAAGTGAGCGGACGTAATAATCTTTCTTGGGAAGAAAAATTTGATTTAGATGTACAATATGTTGAAAAGCAATCAACGCTTCTCGATTTTAAAATTATGTTTAAAACAGTTGAAGTGATGTTTAAAAAAGAAGGCATAGACTCGCCCGATCAAGCTGTTGGGGCAAGTCGTTTCTCAGGCTCAGAACCTACCGATACCAAATCTACCAATCATTAATAGTGTTAAAGTAAATCATGATCAAAAAAGCCATTCTTCCTGTTGCTGGGTTAGGTACTCGCTTTCTACCTGCAAGTAAATCAATTCCTAAAGAAATGGTCACAGTGGTTGACCGTCCTGCAATTGAGTATGTTGTTAAAGAAGCCGTAGCTGCAGGAATTGAACAAATCATTTTAGTGACACATTCTTCAAAAGCATCCATAGAAAATTATTTTGATCGTAATTTTGAACTGGAAACAACCTTAGAAAATAAGAAAAAATTTGATCTACTTAAAGAAATTACTGAAATTTTACCTAAACATGTCAGTGTAGTGAGTGTCCGTCAACCTCAACCATTGGGTTTAGGGCATGCTGTTTTATGTGCGAAATCTGTGATTGGAAATGATGACTTCGCTGTGTTATTGCCAGATGTTTTGGTCAAAGAAAATAGTACAGAAAATGATTTAGCACGAATGATTCATCGTTTTAATACATCGAAAGCATCGCAAATTATGGTAGAGGCCGTACCTGATCATCTTGTGGATCAGTATGGTATTGTGGATGTTGCATCTTCACCTGTTGAGGGTGAAAGTATTGTGATGAAAGGGATTATCGAAAAACCCTCTGTAGGTACAGCACCTTCAAATTTATCAGTGGTGGGTCGTTATGTACTGCCTGCTAAGATTATGCAATTATTAGAACAGACACCCAAAGGTGCGGGCAATGAAATCCAATTGACGGATGCCATTGCTGCTTTGCAAAAATTAGAAAATGTCGAAGCTTATCGTATGAAAGGTCAGACCTTTGACTGTGGTAGTAAAATTGGTTATTTAAAAGCAGTATTACACTATGCTGTGGAGCATCCTAAGTTGGGTGAAGAATTCAAACAGCTTATTAAAGAATTGAATTTATAATAATTGGATCTGATATGAATATTTGTGTATTTGGCACAACACTCCAAGCTGGCGTACTCGCTGGCTTGTTTGCTGAATATGGGCACCACGTGTATTGGTGTCCCCAAGTAGGCGCTGATGATCAATCCTCAGTACACTATCAAGATGAAGATCTAAATCAACTCATTCAAAAACAGATTAAGAACAATTCAATTCAATTGGTTGGGTTAAAACAGCTTCAATTGCAAAGTGAAGTGTTTTTATTTAGTTTTAATCCTTCTGAATTTGATCAAGCCAAACACTTGGCTGAAGAATTAAAGCGTTCTCCTATTATTCATCCAAGACTGATGATCAATGGTTCTACATTCGGTTTACAAGGTACTGAAGAACTAAAACAAATTTTAGTGGCTGATCATTGGGCATATTTGCCAGACACCATTCAAGAAGGCAATGCGATTCAAAGTTTTATCGATCTAAAGCAGGTGATTGTTGGTGTAGATCAACCTGCGACACAACAGATTATCAAAGAATTATTAAGACCTTTTTTTCAGTTAAAACATCAATATTTGTTTATGCCATTTTTAGATGCTGAATTTACCAAATTGAGTATTTCAGGCATGTTGGCAACACGCATCAGTTATATGAATGATATGGCGCAAGTCGCTGAAAAATTAAATATTGATATTCATAATGTTAAACAGGGATTAGCATCTGATAGTCGAATTGGCGCATCATATTTATCTGCAGGTGTGGGTTTTGGTGGGGAAAATTTCTCCCATGATATTTTAACCTTAACCGGTACAGTGGCAGGTTCAGGGATCAAAAGCCAATTGCTGGATCAGGTTTGGAATATCAATGAACAACAAAAAGAAATTTTATTTAGAAAACTCTGGAATTACTATCAAGGGCAGTTAACAGGTAAAGTTGTGGCGATTTGGGGTGCTTCTTTTAAAGAAAATACCTCGAGTATTGAGAATTCACCGATTCATGCCATGCTTGAAGCACTTTGGGCACAAGGCGCGATTGTTCAGTTGCATGATCCACAAGCTTTAGAGCGGGTAGCCAATTTCTATGGTGAACGCGCTGATTTGATTTTATGTCATGATCAATACCAAGCAGTAGAAAATGCACATGCATTGTGTTTATTGACGGCTTGGAAGCAATATTGGAGTCCTGATTATTCACAACTTTTACAGAAAATGGCCCATCCTTTGATTCTCGATGGTCGTAATATGTTAGATCCAGATTTCGTCAAAGCACAAGGTTTTGCTTATCAGGGTGTAGGGCGAGTATGACAAATTCTATATTAGACAATGACCAAAGAGAGCAGCATTTAGCACGATTGCAAAATCTTGCTACAGAACAACAGCAATTGCGTTTAACTGATTTATTTGAACAAGATCTACAGCGTTTTGACAAGTTCTCAGTACATTTCAATCAACTGAGTTTTGATTATAGTAAACATCGCATTGACCAAAATGCATGTGATGCCTTGTTTAAATTTGCAGATTCAAAACAATTAACACAATGGATCAAACGTTTATTTACCGAAGAATCGATCAATTATACGGAAGACCGAGCAGCAATGCATTGGGCACTGCGCTTACCGAAACATGATCAAGATTACCCTGAACTGGCTGAATTGGTGCATCAACAATTAGATCGAATGTATCAGCTTGTCGATAAAGTCCATGCAGGGCAATGTCGTGGTTCTACAGGTGAAGTGATTCAAGATGTGGTCAATATCGGTGTGGGTGGTTCTGACTTGGGACCATTGATGGTGAGTCATGCATTATCAGACTATAAAGTCAGTACTGCTAAACCATTAAAAGTACATTTCGTTTCAACTATGGATGGTAGTCAGCTTTCTGATTTACTACATCAATTACGCCCTGAAACCACCTT
Source organism: Acinetobacter sp. Root1280 (assembly GCF_001425285.1). Lineage (NCBI taxonomy): Bacteria > Pseudomonadati > Pseudomonadota > Gammaproteobacteria > Moraxellales > Moraxellaceae > Acinetobacter > Acinetobacter sp. Root1280. The sequence goes on from NZ_LMED01000030.1 coordinate 73,639, forward strand.
ATTTATTATTTCGTCCAAGTCTTTTGGAACCATTGATACTTTATCTAATGCTCAAACAGTTCGTCAGTGGTTAGAAAAAGATTTGGGTACGCAAAACAGTGTGATCCAACATCATTTTATTGGGGTTTCAACCAAACCTGAGAAAATGACAGAATGGGGAATCGCACCAGAAAACCAGTTCTTACTTTGGGATTGGGTCGGTGGTCGTTACTCGTTGTGGTCATGTATTGGTTTACCGATTGCATTGCAGATCGGTGTTGATGGGTTTAAACAATTGCTTGCAGGCGCTTATGCGATTGATCAGCATTTCCAAAAAGCCTCATTTGAGCAAAATATTCCTGTATTGATGGGGTTACTTGGAGTCTGGAATAATAATTTTTTAAATATTCAGACCCATGCGGTATTGCCTTATGATGGTCGTCTAAAATATTTTGCTTCTTATTTACAGCAACTTGAGATGGAGTCGAATGGAAAGTCGATTCAAAGAAATAATCAAAAAGTTGATTTAAACACCTGTCCAATCGTCTGGGGCGAAGTGGGGCCAAATGCGCAACATGCTTTTTATCAGCTCTTGCATCAAGGAACCCATGCAGTCAGTTGTGATTTTATTGCGCCAGTACAGCGTTATAATTCGAATCAATTTACTTATGCTGAAAGTGCAGAATCTTTAATTGAACAACATCATTTGGCTTTATCCAATTGCTTGGCCCAGTCGCGATTATTGGCTTTTGGTAACACAGCATTAAATGCCAATGAATTATCAGGCTTACCTGTATATAAACAATATGAAGGCAATCAACCAAGCTCAACGCTATTGTTGCAAGAACTAAGCCCTTATAGTTTAGGGATGCTGATTGCATTGTATGAACATAAAGTGTTTGTACAATCGGTTATTTGGAATATTAATCCATTTGATCAATGGGGGGTGGAAAAAGGCAAAGAAATTGCCAATCAATTACTCCCTATCCTCAATGGTAAAGAAAAAGACGTGTCTCAACTGGATGCTTCAACACAAGGTTTAATTAAGATCTTGCTGGGTAAAGAGTAGATATACTGGAAAAATTTATGGCAAATATTTTAGTAACAGGTGGTGCAGGTTATATCGGATCGCATACCTGTGTGGAGTTACTTGAGGCTGGGCATAAGGTTATTGTTCTAGATAATCTATCAAATAGCTCAGAAGAATCATTAAAACGTGTCCAAGAATTGACTGGAAAAACACTAAAATTTGTTCAAGGTGACATTCGTTATCAAATTGATTTAGATCAAGTTTTTTCAAACAATAAAATCGATGCTGTGATTCATTTTGCAGGTTTAAAAGCAGTGGGGGAAAGCCAACAAATTCCACTGACTTACTTTGATCATAATATTGCAGGATCAGTTCAGTTGGCACAAGCGATGCAAAGAGCGGGTGTTTTTAATTTAGTTTTTAGTTCATCTGCAACAGTTTACGGAGAAAGCAATTCTTCCCCTTATCAGGAGGATATGCAACTAGGTCTACCGAATAATAATTATGGTCATACCAAGCTAATCGTTGAGCAATTATTGGAAAAACTATCAATTGCGGATAAGCACTGGTCGATTGCACTATTGCGTTATTTTAATCCTGTTGGTGCGCATAAGAGCGGTCGTATTGGCGAAGATCCATTAGGTATTCCAAATAATCTTATGCCTTATTTGACTCAAGTCGCTGTAGGTCGTAGAGAAAAGCTTTCTATTTTTGGAAATGATTACCCAACTCAAGATGGAACATGTGAAAGAGATTTTATTCATGTTGTCGATTTAGCAAAAGCACATGTTTTAGCTGTTGAAAATAGAATAAAAAGCCAAGGGTGTCGTGCTTGGAATATTGGGACTGGTCAGCCTATTTCAGTACTACAAATTAAGAGTACTTTTGAAAAAATAAATAATATCAGTATAAATTCAGAATTTGTAAGCCGACGAGCTGGTGATTTGCCGAGTTTTTATGCTAATGCATTGCGAGCTAATATAGAATTAGGTTGGACGCCAAAATATACTTTAGAAGATATGTTGGCAGACAGTTGGAATTGGCAAAAACAAAATCCAACAGGCTATCAAGCATAAATTTAACTGTAAAAAATAGGCGCCATGAGCGCCTATTTTTATCGTCATTTAAAACTAACCCTGAATCAACTGAGTTAACTCATCTACATAGTCTTGCATTGGTTTTGGATTTTTATCTGCACGGCTTTCAATATTTAAGCGTAATAATGGCTCAGTATTGGATGCACGGACATTTAAACGCCATGCACCAAAATCAAGGCTAACGCCGTCTGTTTGATCAATTGCAGGGTTTAAATCGGCAAAATGATCGAAGATTTTTTGAATAGTTTTTTGAGTATCTTCAACTTTAAAGTTGATTTCACCACTACACGGAAAACGTTCAATCATCCCTTCGACCAGGCTGGATAACGATTGTTGAGTTTCTGATACCACTAAAATCGCCAATAACCAAGGAATCATCCCGCTGTCACAGTAAGCAAAATCACGGAAATAGTGATGTGCACTCATCTCTCCGCCATAAGCTGCATTGTGTTCGCGCATCACATCTTTAATAAAAGCATGTCCAGATTTAGATTGAACAGCAATCCCTTGATACTGCTCAATGATATCCAGTGTATTCCAGACTAAGCGAGGATCATGTACGATTTTTTCACCGGCTTGTTTTAACAAGAAGGCTTGAGCTAATAATCCGACTATATAATAGCCTTCAATAAATTGACCTTTTTCGTCAAATAAGAAACAACGGTCAAAGTCACCATCCCACGCAATTCCCATATCCGCATGGTGTATTAAAACTGCATTGCGGGTGCTATCTCGATTTTCCACCAAGATTGGATTAGGAATACCATTTGGGAAAGTACCATCTGGATGATTATGGATTTTAATAAACTCTACTGGGATATTGAGCGCTTTGAAATTTTCTTCGATTGCATCAACAACATGACCTGCTGCGCCATTGCCCGCATTCATCACCAGTTTAAGCGGGCGGATTTTGCTCGGGTCAATATAGGTGAGTAGGTGTTCAATAAATTCAGGGAGGATATTATATTTTTGAGTTGTACCCTTTTTCTCAACTTCAATGAACTGTTCAGATTCAGCCAACGATTGGATATCTTTTAGTCCTGTATCTGCACTGATTGGTCGAGCATTTTCACGAACCAATTTCATGCCATTGTAATCCATTGGATTATGGCTTGCTGTGATTTCAATACCACCCTGAACGTCGAGATGAAAAGCACCAAAGTAAACTTCTTCTGTTCCAGTCATGCCAAGATCAAGAACATCTACCCCAGCATCATTTAAACCACGAATCGTTGCTTGTTTTAAGTCTTCGCTGGTTAAACGGACATCACAACCAATGACAACAGTTTTGGGTTGATAGATTTGACCATAAGCACGGCCTACTTTATAAGCGATTTCTTCATTTAGCTCTGTGCCAAGTTTGCCTCGAATATCATAGGCTTTGAAACAAGTCAGTTTATTCATGTTCATCTTTATATTGTTGAAGGTTGGCTGGTAGTGAAACATCATTTTAACCTTAAAATGTATAAGAAATTATATTGGAAGATGTAAATTTAGTTTGAAGAATAAAATTGAATACGTTTCGATTACACCAAGCTTATTTTTAATAATGTATTGGATCATCGGTCATGATTTGCACATTGTGGATTTACAGCTTTTGAGATGATCTATGTGGAATTTTATAATTCATGTGATAATAGTCACATTTTTTCATTGTTAGTATTTGAATTTAAAATATTTTATTAAAGAAATTTAACTTTAAAAAGTAAAAATAAGCATTTGATTAGGTTTTATAATGTGTAGAATAGAAATGAGGTAGGGAAATAATTCAAAATAATTCAATACCGATAATTAAAAGCTTTTCTAGGTGCCATTCGCGAATGTTAATAGCAAAAAAGCCCACTATATTGTTAAAAAGTTTGAGTGCTGTGAGTTTATTGGTTCTATTGCAGAACAATGGTTATACACAAGAAACAAGCTACTTAAAAAATATCAAAGAAGGTGTGACCGGGTTTATAAAACCCAAGGATGATCAGTCATTTAGAACCGTCCAGCTCAAGGATTTGACCGATTTTAAATATCAACCTGATGCACATATAGACAATCAGAATCAACTCCCTGTTGTAAGGCCATATACTGGACAAAAGGCATCACTTAATAATTTATATTTAGAACAAGCGAAAACACAAACAACCCATGCGTATTCAAGCCAAGCAAAAATTTTAAGTCTTGAAGATGCGATTCAGATTGCAGTAAAAAGAAACCCCAATATTGCTCAAACGATTTCAACACTGGCAGGACAAAATGCCAATATTGATGTGGCAAAAGCGCAATATTACCCACAGTTAAAAGCGGGTATGAATACAGGTGATTTTACATCCAATGATAAAGGTCGCCAGTTGTATTCAGTTGAAGCCAACCAACTGCTTTATGACTTTGGTAAAGTAAAATCCAGTGTCACCACGCAACAAAATAAATTGGCAGTTGAACAAGCCAATGTATTAATCAGTATTGATGATATATCGACCCAAACAGCGCGAGATATTTTATCCTTACTGCGCTATCGCAATATTATCAAAATAGCGCAAGATCAATTTAATGGGGTCAGTCGTTTACATGAGATTGCACGCTTAAGAGCAGACGCAGGAATCAGTAGCAATGCCGATCCTGTGCAAGCACAAAGCTATGTTGAATACGCACGTTCCTATTTAATCACTCAGCAAAATTTTTTAAAACAACAAGAACAAAAATTACGCACATTATTGGGTTTTGATGTGAGTCAAATGGATTTTAATATTCCTGATGAATTTGTAAAACAATCAGGTCTTTATGATGATCCTGAAATGAATACCATTCCCACAATGATCGCAGCAAAAGCAGAAATTGATGTTGCGCAGAGTCAGAAGAAGCAAACCCAATTGAGTGCTTATCCGACAATTTCATTGGTGGGATCAGTCAGTAAAGCATTGAATGGTCAAAATCCAAATACTGGTTTAGAAAATGATACCGATGGTTCTGTTGGCGTGCAGATGTCCAGTAATTTTTATCAAGGTGGTGCACTGGGATCTCAAGTCAAAGCTGCAAATTTTGCTGAACAAGCTGCACGTGCAAAGTTGAATGCAACTTACCTAGACATTATGGATCAAACACAAATTGCACGAGAAAGTATTGAAAACACGGATAAGCAAATTTGGGTTCTATTGGATCGGGAGCGCTCAACAGCAAAAACCCGTGAGCTGTATGAAGAACAATATAAATTAGGCAAGCGTTCGATCTTAGATTTATTAAGTTCAGAACAGTCCTATCAAAGTTCAAGAATAGAAAGGGAAGCGGCACGCTTTGATATCTATGACACGATCGCGGTGTATATCAAGGTAACCGGTAAAAGTAGAAATTCTTATCATTTAAATAACATTCAAATTCAGGGGTTTGAAGTTCAACCATGAATACTAAAACATTAAATTATCAACCCTGGTTACAAGCGATCATTACGGTTGCGCAGCATTATCGAATGCAACCTGCTGAAGAACAAATTCGTCTGCAACTGGATTGGAATAAATACACAAATATTGACGACATGTTGTCCATTATTACCCGTCAAGTGGGTTTGAATGTTCGCAAAGCAGACTTTAGCACGGATGTACTGAATCCATGGCGATTGCCCGTTGTTGTTGAATTTAACAATGGTCAAGTTGCAGTTATCGAGAAAGTCGACAATGAGGGCAATGCAAGCTTACAGTTAAGTGGTGATCAAGGTCTTTCACAAACTTTTAATTTGCATGAACTTCAAGCCAATGCCAGTCGCGTTTATATTTTTCGACCAGAGACATCGATTCCCGATGCTCGTGTCGATGAATATATTAAACCTTATGAAAAAAGCTGGTTCTGGGACATCGTTTTAAAAGATTGGAAACGTTATACCGACATCATGGTTGCTTCAATGATTGCCAATATTCTGGCATTGGCGACCATTATTTTCTCTATGCAAGTCTATGACCGTGTTGTGCCTTCTCAGTCTATTCCAACCTTGTGGGTGCTCGCAGGAGGGGTGTTGATTGCAGCTGTTTTTGAGTTTGTGTTGCGCATTGCACGGGTTTATTTGTCAGACATTATTGGTAAACGCGCAGATCTCAAGATTTCAGACCGCGTCTTTGGTCATGCATTACGTATCCGAAATAAAGATCGCGCCCGTTCAACAGGTTCGTTTATCTCACAGATTCGTGAACTTGAAGGCGTTCGCGAATTGGTGACTTCAACAACGATCAGTGCAATTGCAGACTTACCGTTTTTCTTCCTATTTTTAGCGATCTTTTGGATTATCGGGGGCAACATCTTTTGGGTGATGTTACTGGTTGTGCCATTGATGATTATTCCTGGATTCTTGGTACAGAAAAGGTTGGCTCAGTTAGCGACTGAAGGGATGCGTGAGTCTGCGATTCGTAACGCAATTTTGGTCGAAGCAGTTCAAGGTATTGAGGATATTAAGTTATTACGTGCTGAAGCCAGATTTCAAAATCAATGGAATCACATGAATGAAGTGTCTGCTGATGTCAGTATGCGGCAACGTAAAATTGTGGGTTGGTTAAATGCTTGGACACAAAAAATTCAAGGACTGACTTATGCAATTGTGGTTTTAGTGGGTTGTTTTGCGGTGATGAAAGGCGATATGACCACGGGGGCTTTGGTGGCATGTTCGATTTTATCTTCACGTATGCTTGCACCGATTTCACAAGTTACAGGTGTACTCGGTCGTTGGCAGCAAGCCAAAGTGGCTAAAAATGGTTTAGATGAGCTGATGCAAAAGCCAGTAGACCGTCCTGATCGAGCACAATTGATTCAGCGTAAAGTCCTCACAGGTGATTACGATTTTAAAGGTGTGGTATTTAAATATACCGAAGATGATCCACGCCCAACTTTAGTCATTCCGCAGTTAAAAATCCATGCAGGTGAAAAAGTTGCAATTCTTGGACGTAATGGTGCAGGGAAATCTAGCTTATTACAATTACTTTCAGGGATGCAATTGCCAGTACAAGGCAAGATCAGTTTGGATGGTGTCGATCAATCTTTGCTTGATCCCGATGATATTCGCCGTGATATGGCATTACTGAATCAAAATGCACATTTGTTTTTTGGGACCATCCGTGAAAATTTAACTTTGGGTGCACCATTGGCAAGTAATGATGAAATTATTCGTGCATTACAAATCACCAATGCTTTAGAAATCGTGGAACAAAAAAAGGAGGGTCTGGATCATCTTATTCTTGAAGGAGGGGTAGGATTCTCTGGAGGGCAGAAACAAGCATTGTTACTCACACGGTTATTGCTCCGAAATCCAAATATTGTGTTGTTGGATGAACCGACTGCTTCGATTGATGATGTTTCTGAAAAAGTATTGATACAGCATTTAAAAGAATGGTTAGGTCATCGGACTTTAGTGGTGGCGACGCATCGTCCTGCTGTTTTGCAACTTGTTGATCGTATTATCGTTGTGCATGAAGGAAAGATTATCAAAGATGGGCCACGTGATGCCATTCTAAATCCTGTACAGCAAGTAAATGCAGGAGGGACTTCAACATGAGCCAAGAAAAAAATGACCAAAATATCACAGTTCAAGAGGCTGAATCTGCTCAAGTTGATCATGCATCCAATATTTTACATCGGCCAACCAATCCCTCTGCGTTAAAGTTCTCAGAACCACCGTTACCCAAATCCACATTTATTATTTGGATTGTTGCCTTCGGTCTGCTGGCTTTCTTGATTTGGGCCTGTGTATTCAAGTTGGAAGAAGTTTCTACAGGGACAGGTAAAGTTGTTCCTTCATCCAAAGAACAGACGATTCAATCTTTAGATGGTGGTGTGTTGACCAGCTTGGATGTTAAAGAGGGCGATATTATCCAAAAGGGGCAGACGCTTGCGCAAATAGACCCTACTCGATTCGAGTCACAAGTCGGTGAAAGCCAAATGAAATTACTTGCGACACTGGCTACGGCAGCACGTTTAGAGGCTGAGGTGAATGGTACCGCGATCAAGTTTCCAAAACAGGTTTTGGCCGTTCCTGCTTTGGTGAGAGAGGAAAGTGCATTATATACTTCGCGTCGCGCAAATTTGGATGAGTCGATTACTGGTTTAAAGCACGCATTGTCTTTGGTTCAAAATGAATTGCAAATGACACAACCTTTGGTGGCGAAAGGTGCTGCTTCTGAGGTTGAAGTCCTACGTTTAAAACGAGATATCAATAATTTTGAAAATCAAATTAACGACAAGCGGAATGACTATTATGTAAAGTCACGTGAAGAATTGGCACGAGCCAATGCCGATATTCAATCATTACAGCAAGTTGTTGCTGGTCGTAATGATTCGGTGAAACGCTCTACTTTTAAAGCACCTGTACGTGGTGTGGTAAAAGAAATTGCGGTGACAACCATTGGTGGGGTTATTCCACAAAATGGTAAATTGATGACCATTGTACCGATTGATGAGCAATTATTGATTGAAGCGCGTATTTCGCCGCGAGATATTGCCTTTATTCATCCGGGTCAACCTGCATTGGTAAAAATCACGGCATATGATTATTCAATTTATGGTGGCTTAGAAGGGAAAGTAACGGTGATTTCTCCTGATACCATCCGCGATGAAGTTAAACAAGATCAGTTTTACTATCGAGTCTATATTCGGACCGATAAAGATAAGCTGACCAATAAGGCGCGGAAATCTTTCTCAATAACACCAGGTATGGTGGCAACGGTAGATATTCGTACCGGTCAAAAAACAATTATTGAATACTTATTGAAACCGTTTAATAAAGCCAAAGAAGCGTTAAGAGAACGATAATTGCATCACATGGTGATTATTTTAAAAACCAATCTTCGGATTGGTTTTTTTGTGTTTTTACAGTTTTGTGATCAACATGCTAATTGAGTGAATACAGCATAAAGTGTGTAAGTATATGTTGATGATTTATAAACCAATAATGCAAAAAAAAGCCCCAATCTTTCGATCAGGGCTTTTTAAATTTGGAGCGGGAAAGGAGACTCGAACTCCCGACCCCAACCTTGGCAAGGTTATGCTCTACCAACTGAGCTATTCCCGCGGAGTCTGTCCAATTTTTTACTGAATAAAAAAATTTGAGCGGGAAAGGAGACTCGAACTCCCGACCCCAACCTTGGCAAGGTTATGCTCTACCAACTGAGCTATTCCCGCATGCGGTGTATAATACATCAACAGATGGTAGGGTCAAGATTTTTCTGCAAAGGAAAACACTAATTGCATAAAATAAAGACATTTTTATGAAAAAACTTCAAAATTTAATTTAAAAAAATCAAATCGAACAGCAAAAGCTTTGCTGAACACACAGCGATGCTCAAAGAATCCGCTATACTATGTCATTCACCCATTGATCGATCTCTAAGGAATCAGCATGAGTTTAGAACAACAATTGATTGAAAGTTTAAATCAACTTGAGCCATCACATTTAGAAGTGATCAATGAGTCTGCTGGTCATGGCGGGTATTTTCCTGGAAAAGAGTCGCATTTTAAAGTGATCATTGTCAGTGAACAATTTGCAGGGTTACGTTTGGTACAACGCCACCAAAAAGTGTACGCAGAAGCCAAAGCCTTACTCAGCCCTGGAAAAATTCATGCCTTAGCGATCCATGCTTATCTTCCAAGTGAGTGGCAAGGTCAAGCCCCAGCAAGTCCAGACTGCGCTCATGCACCTAAAGTATAAAGTGCAGAGTAATTAAAATGGATACACATTTACTGATTAAAATCATTCATATGACCAGTGTTGGGTTATTAATTCTGGTTTTTGTTTTACGCGCTTCAACATTATTTATTGGAACACACAACCAGCAACCGAATCCTAAAGGGCGGGTAGCTTTTGTTGCCTTGCAACATCTTTCCCTCACGGTGGTTATATTTACAGGGCTAACTTTATTGATTATGAATGAGTTTAAAGTGCAGCCTTGGTTCTATGCGAAAATTATTTTGTTTATGGTTTTCCTTTCCTCACAAATAAAAGCCTATAAAAAGGATGATACCGTTCTTTTAACACAACGCAGAGCAGGTTTAGTGATTGGCGGAATTGCTTTGCTTGCAACTTTAGTTTCGGTGGTGCTTAAACCAGTTTTTAGTTGATTGTTAGACATGAATTTCACACTTGTATAGCGTCTAGGTTAAACTAGATACAAGTTTAAAAATAATGATAGCTTAGGGAACTTGTATGCTAACTCGTGTGGTATTTAACCAAAAAGGCGGTGTAGGAAAATCAAGTATTACGGTGAATCTTGCTGCGATTAGTGCGTATCAAGGTTTTAAAACATTGGTGATTGATTTAGATCCTCAAGCAAACTCTAGCCAATATCTTTTGGGTGATGACGCCACCTATTCTGCTGAAAAAACTGCATTAGAGCCGAATATTGAAAACTTTTTTAATGACGTACTTGGAAATCATCAACAAAAAGGATTGATTGGCAATGCCATTGGTAGCCTTTTAAAAACAAAAAATAAAGGTTTTGAGCAATATATTCATCGTTCACCTTTTAAAGATTTGGATGTATTACCCGCCAGCCCGAGCTTAGGCGAGTTAGAACATGCGTTAGAATCAAAACATAAAATTTATAAGTTACGTGATGCGATTCAGACCTTAACCAGTCAATATGAGCGTATTTATATTGATACACCGCCAGCATTTAACTTTTTTACCTTATCGGCACTGATCTCAGCGGATCGTGTTCTGATTCCGTTTGATTGTGATGTATTTTCAAAACGTGCATTACAGACGCTTATTCAAAATGTCATAGAAACTCAAGATGATCATAATGATCGACTTGAAATCGAAGGGATTGTAGTCAATCAATATCAAGCTCAGGCAAAATTACCGCGTGAAGTGGTACAACAGCTTAAAGATGAAGGTCTGCCAGTTTTAGAAAATATGTTGCCACCTTCTGTATTAATGAAAGAATCGCATCATAAAAATCTGCCATTAATTCATTTGGCTACAGATCATAAATTGACTCAAGCCTATCAATCATTGTTCAATGAGATTGATAAAAAATAATTTCGAGATCGTGATGAAATCATTGAAAATGACTTCTGTTAAATTATCAGTCGTTGCCTTAACGGCGCTTGTCGTATCTGCTTGTACGACGACGGTTAAACCCACTTATGTGTCGCCTACGCAGTATCAGGCGATGAACTGTTTGCAATTGACGACAGAGTTTAATCGTATTCAACAATACATTAATAATGGTGTACAACCTGCGAAACGTACAGGCGTGGGTGTTGGATTAGGTGTTGGTGGTGGTTGGGGCAGCGGTGGCTGGGGTTGGGGGATTGGTCCAAGTATTTCTGTAAACTTAGGACAATCTTCAAACACCAAAAATACTGAGCTTTCCCGACTGTATGGTGAGCAAGATGCCTTGTCTCAGGCGGCTCAATTTAAGAACTGCCCTTACGTCCCTAAACGTCAGGAAGTTAAAAAATAACGGGTTTTACCCATAAAAAAGCCGATTTTAGAAATCGGCTTTTTTATCATCTTTAAATATGCTGTTTATGGATTATTGGGCATTTTATTTTTATTAAAAAATTTATGACGAATATAACCAATCACACCAGGTAACACGCTGAGAATAATGATACCGAAAACCAAATGGGTGAAATTATCTTTCACAATTGGCATATTCCCGAATAAATAACCCAAGGTAATAAACGAGCCAACCCAGCAAATTGCACCGACTGCATTATAGGTTAAGAAATATTTATAATTCATGCTTCCTGCACCCGCAACAAATGGTGCAAAAGTGCGGGCAAAAGGGATAAAACGGGCAAAGATAATAGTTTTTCCACCATGTTTTTCAAAAAACTGTGATGTTTTCAGCAAGTGTTGTTTGTTGATAAATTTAGAATCAATTTCAAAAACACGCGGTCCGACATATTTCCCGATATGATAATTGAGGGTATCGCCGAGCACTGCCGCAATAAATAGCAGAATGATTAAAACCACAGGATCCATTGCACCCGTCGAAGCAGCTAAAGCGCCGGCAGCAAAAAGTAAGCTATCCCCAGGCAGGAATGGCATAACCACGAGACCTGTTTCAACAAAAATAATCAGGAATAAAATTCCATACACCCAGATACCATAATTTCTAATAAATTCAAACAGGTGTTCGTCTACGTGCAAAATAAAGTCAATCAGATCCATAAGGCAGAAACTATGCGAATTGGTGCACAAATCCTAGCAGTGTGAGTTATGAAAGTCAGTATTAAAAAGTAATTTTTTAAAACTTATTATTGTTCTTAATTTGCAACGATGAGTTTAGTTTTTAAGTATTTAACTTGAAATGTTTAGTGATTAATATGTATACATCTTCAGAACGAAATACAAATTAGGTCACACCATGTTTAATCCAAATGTTGTTGTTAAAAATATTGTGAATCAACCCACCGCCAATGCGAGCATAGCATTGATTGCACGTATTCTTATGGCATATATCTTTCTTGTTGCAGGTTGGGGCAAAATCACGGCTTACAGTGCAACTGTCGGTTATATGGAATCAATGGGTGTACCAGGTGCCATGTTACCTTTAACCATTCTGGTTGAGTTCGGTGGTGGTCTGGCATTGCTATTTGGTTTTCAGGCACGCTTTGCAGCATTTGGTTTGGGCGTATTTAGTTTGATTACTGCATTCTTATTTCATGGTGGTGAAGCAGATGCAATTAACTTTATGAAAAACTTCGCAATGGCAGGTGGTTTGTTTTTCTTGATGTTGCATGGTGCAGGGAAATTGAGTCTTGATCATGTAATAGAAAAATAATTTAAAGATAAATAAAGCTTTGAAAAGCCAGATCTGTATCTGGCTTTTTTGTGTGTTCATTTAGCCTTATTCAAATGGATCAATTGGTTTATGCTATCTAAAAATATTCAATTCAGTTTTAACTATGACCCCCAGTGAACTGATGAGCATCATTAAAGCCAAAATGAACCTATAAGCTGATTATTTAAAATGATTTTTTACAAAGCTAAGGAACTTGATTGAATGGAGTGCGTATGGCTTATAAAAATGATAGAATATGGCGCTTATATTCGTTTGCCTGCATAGTTGTTGACTCATGACTACCAATACTCAAATTACTGAAGATCGTATCCTTATCTTGGATTTCGGTTCTCAATATAGCCAGCTTATTGCACGCCGTGTACGTGAAGCTGGTGTATATTCTGAAATGTATGCTTTTGATATGTCTGAAGAAGACATTCGCGCGTTTAATCCGAACGGTATCATCTTGTCTGGTGGTCCTGAAAGTGTGCATGAGGAAGGTAGTCCACGTGCGCCAGAAGTTGTGTTCAACTTGGGTGTACCTGTATTGGGGATCTGTTATGGTCTGCAAACCATGTCAGAACAACTTGGCGGTAAAGTAGAGCCAGGGACTGTACATGAATTTGGTTATGCAGCAGTTGACGTTTTAGTACGTGATCAATTGCTTGGTGATTTAAATGATGGTGATGACAAACTCAATGTTTGGATGAGCCACGGTGACAAAGTTTCTGCGATTCCAGCAGGCTTTAAAGTGACTGCAAGCACACCAAGCTGCCCATTTGCTGCAGTGAGTGATGAAACGCGTCGTTTCTACGGGGTGCAATTCCACCCAGAAGTGACACATACTGCCAAAGGCGCAGAGTTACTGTCTAACTTCGTTCATAGCATTTGTGGTTGCCGTAATCTTTGGAATTCTGAAAACATTATTGATTTACGTGTTGAACAATTACGTGAACAAATTGGTGATCAAAAAGTTCTTTTAGGTCTTTCAGGTGGTGTTGACTCATCTGTAGTTGCAGCATTGTTGCATAAAGCAATCGGTGACCAACTGACTTGTGTATTTGTAGACAATGGCTTACTTCGTTTAAACGAAGGTGAGCAAGTGATGGACATGTTTGCGAAAAACATGGGGATCCGTGTGATTCGTGCTGATGCAGAAGAACGTTTCTTATCTGCACTTGCAGGCGAAGTTGATCCTGAGAAAAAACGTAAAATCATTGGTCGTGAATTTATCGAAGTTTTTGCTGAAGAAGCTCGTAAGCTTGATGGCGTAAACTTCCTTGCGCAAGGTACGATTTACCCTGACGTGATTGAGTCTGCAGCAACTAAAAATGGTAAAGCGCATGTGATTAAATCACACCATAATGTGGGTGGTTTACCAGAAGATTTAGCATTTGAATTGGTTGAGCCAATTCGTGACCTATTTAAAGATGAAGTACGTCGTTTAGGTACAACTTTAGGTTTACCACATGAAATGCTTTATCGTCATCCATTCCCAGGTCCAGGTTTGGGCGTGCGTATCTTGGGTGAAGTGAAAAAAGAATATGCTGATATTCTTCGTCTTGCTGATGACATCTTTATGCAAGAGCTTCGTGCAAGTGGTTGGTATGACAAAACTGCACAAGCATTTGCAGTATTCCAACCGGTAAAATCAGTGGGTGTTGTGGGTGATGGCCGTCGTTATGCATGGGTCATTGCACTTCGTGCCGTGGAAACTGTTGACTTTATGACAGCTCGTTTTGCTCATCTTCCATATGAGTTGGTTGATAAAATCTCGACACGTATCATGAATGAAATTAAAGATGTTTCTCGTGTGGTGTATGACGTTTCTTCTAAACCACCAGCAACAATTGAATGGGAGTAATTCAGGGATTTCAAGAAGCGAAGCTTCTTGCCTGAATTACGCCAAGGGCTATGCCCGCGGCAGCAGGGTTTCAAAATGCAACGTATTTTGATGATTTTACGCCAAGAGCTGTGCCCGCGGTAGAATTCGATACATTATTTTAAAAAGAGCGCTTAGGCGCTCTTTTTCTTTTATACTTGAATTATTTAAAGCAAAAAATATTAAGAGAAATAGAATGTCTTTGCCTAATCATCAGGAATTAATGCTACCACTATTGAAACTCCTCAATACGCAAGGGCAAGCGATCCAAATTAGTCAAGTTGGTAAATTGTTGGCAGAACAATCAAATTTGACTACGGATGAATTAAATCAAATGATTCCGAGTGGGAAAAGAACAGTTTTTTATGATCGTGTGGGATGGGCCAAAACATATTTGGTTAAAGCTGGCTTAGTTAATCAGCCTGATTGGGGGATGTGTGAATTATCTGAAGAAGCGAAAAAATTAGATTTAAATATATTAGATAAAATAGATAATAATTTTTTAATGCGTTATGAAAGTTTTCGTGAGTTCAAGGTTCCAACAAAAATAAGGCAGAATAAAGAAAAGATTATTTGTATTGAAGAAAATGATGATATTGAAACACCTGAGGAATCATTACAAAGAATTAATGAAATACTACTTACCAATTTAAAAGATGATTTATTGAATTTGATTCAGACAAAAAATCCATATTTTTTTGAAAGATTAGTTGTCGATTTACTGGTTGCTATGGGCTATGGCGGCTCACATCAAGATGCGGCCCAAGCCATTGGTAAAACAAGTGACGGCGGGATTGATGGAATTATTAGTGAAGATCGTTTAGGTCTAGATAAAATTTATATTCAAGCCAAACGTTGGAAAAACACTGTTGGACGACCAGATATTCAACAATTTAAAGGCGCTTTAGCAGATCAAGTCGCCAAAAAAGGGGTGTTTATTACAACCTCAAATTTTAGTAAGGAGGCTGTTGAATCTGCAAAGAAATCGGGAATTGTTTTAATTGATGGAGATAAATTGACTTCTTTAATGATTGAATTTGGTTTAGGTGTTCAGGTTGAAAGAAGCTTTAATATTTATAAGATAGATCAAGATCGGTTTGATGAAGATAATTTTTAGAAGTGTTTAAAAGAATTTTAATATTCTGACATTTACTACAAATTTATTAAAACGTATTTACTTAATGATGTATACACATATAAAAAAAGCCAGTCAATTGACTGGCTTTTGTTGCTCCAAAAGAGCGATTGCTAAATAGATTTAAACTTAGAAACGGTATCCAGCACGAACGCCGTAAGTGTTGTAGTCATCACCAAAACCTACACGACCTTCTAAGCTAACGTTTTGATTAAAGAATTTCTTCGCAGAAATACCCCATTCATCACGATCAGTTAAATCATTGTTGTAGTAGTCAGCACCTACACTTAAAGTCTTATCTAAATACAAGTCACCACGTACTTTGTACTCATCCAAGTCACCGAATGCACCAAAAGCTTCAAAGTTAGCGTCATATTGACCTACTTTGGTTACATATTTAGCACGAACAGTTGGGTCTGCGCCGTCATCACCATTTTTAACATCATAACCCGTTACACCAAGTGCAAGTAATAAACCAGGAGCTGGTAAATAACCGACTTCAGCGCCATAAGTCGTTACTTTATTGTCGATGTTGGTGTTATCAACTTCAAGTTCATCACGACCTACACGACCACTTACATAGAAGTCTGAGTTAGGTACATAGTATTCAAGACCCGCACCATATTGGCTGTCTTTTACACCATCATTTTTGGCATAATTTACATTGGCTTTTACATTACTTGCGCGATCTAAGAATGCAGCCTCATTAAGTGGTGAATTACGAGTTTGTACTGGTTTGAAATAATAAGTACCATCTACACCAAAGCTATGAGTTGCATCAAAATTATCTGGATCATTATATGTATATGAACCACCAACTTCGGCTTGGTAAGCATGTGCAGTGCCAGTTAAAGCGGCTACGGAAAAGATTGCAGATGCGATTGCTAATTTTTTCATGGAATTCGCCCCTATGAAGAATTGATTGATTTATACATGTTTAGTTACAATTTTGAGTCTAGGGTAAATATAAAAATCGTCAACCACGCTATGGTAACCGGAATGTAATATTGGTGAGTTTATGTAACAATTCTTATTTAAGTTATTGAAAATAAATGTATAAAACTTATGTGTTGTTTTATTAAAATTGTGTAGATAGTGTGGATATTGGTACGCTTTGAGTAAGGGCTGGACATAATTTGTAATAAAAAAGCATTCAGAAATTAAAATGCTCTTAAGCAAATGCTCAATTGTAGAATTTATACACACAAGCTTTGACTACGATAAGACGATCTTTCTGATTGCAAAAAAGCAATTCATCTTACTTCTCTTGTTACAGCATTTTTGAGCTGTAGATTGATCTATAAAATGCCATATCTCAACTTTTTCCACTCTGTGGTAGAATGCGTGCGAATTAAAAGACGTCAAATGTGAGATTAAAACTCGTGGAAATTAATCCTTATCTAGTTCAGCTAAAAGACTTAAATGACCGTGGTCTAACACTACGGGGGTATCTTTGACTACGATCTAAAGAAAGAGCGTTTAGAAGAGGTTCTCCGCGAGTTAGAAGATCCAGCGATCTGGAATGATCAAAGCCGTGCTCAGGCGATGGCAAAAGAAAAAGGCGAGCTTGAAAACGTGATCAACGTTTTAGAAGGCTTGGCGACACAGCTTGATGATGCACAAGCCATGCTTGATCTTGCTGTTGAAGCAGATGATGAAAGCTTATTGGCAGATGTTCAGTCTGAATTAACTGCAGCGGAAGAAGAGTTAGCAAAACTTGAATTCCGTCGTATGTTTAGTAATCCAATGGACCCAAATCCATGTTATGTGGAAATTCAAGCTGGTTCCGGCGGTACAGAAGCACAAGATTGGGCTTCAATGCTGTTACGTATGTATATGCGTTGGATCGAACGTCATGGCTTTAAAGCAGAATTGATGGAAGAATCAGATGGTGATGTTGCAGGGATTAAATCTGCAACAATCCGTGTTGAAGGCGAGTATGCTTATGGTTGGTTACGTACTGAATCTGGTGTACACCGTTTAGTGCGTAAGTCACCATTTGACTCAGGTAATCGCCGTCATACCTCATTCTCGGCAGTATTTGTATCACCTGAAGTGGACGATAATATTGAGATCGATATTAATCCTGCTGATGTGCGTACAGATACATATCGTGCATCTGGTGCAGGCGGTCAGCATATTAACAAAACCGACTCAGCAGTACGTTTGACTCACGCACCAACTGGGATTGTGGTGGCATGCCAGAACCAGCGTTCACAACATGCAAACCGTGATCATGCTTGGAAACAGTTACGTGCAAAATTGTACGAACTGGAAATGAGTAAACGTAATGAAGCTGCTCAAGCACTTGAAGATTCAAAATCGGATATTGGCTGGGGCAGTCAGATTCGTTCATATGTACTGGATGACTCTCGTATTAAAGATTTGCGTACTGGTGTTGAGAACTCGAACACGGGTGCAGTATTGGATGGCGATCTAGATAAATTTATTGAAGCCAGCTTAAAACAAGGTCTTTAATTTAAATTTTTAACAAAAGCAAAGCTTTATCTGTATTTTTGCAATATATCTAAAAAAATCGATATTAAAATCGAAAAAATGCGATATATTGGATGCAAAGATGCTGAATGGAGCTTTGCTCTGAATTGAATGTGTCTAAGATGGATATTGATTTAATTTCTAAAGCATTAGCGAATCCGACTCGCCGACAGATTTTGGAATGGCTCAAGAAGCCACAACAATATTTGTCGGAAGAGCAGTGCGGTGGCTTTGGTCGTGGTGTGTGTGCAGGGAATATCGAGAAGCTCGGTAATGTCTCTCAATCTACGATGTCAAATCATTTGTCTGTTTTGCAACAGTCAGGATTAATTCAGGCCGAGAAATATGGTCAATGGTCATATTTCTCGCGTAATGAAGCTTTAATTCAGCAATATATTGATTATCTACAAAACTCGCTTTAACGCCTGATTTCAATCAGAAAGCGAGTGATGAGGCAAATATGGCTGAACTTAACTCTCCCCTTGTACTTGGCGATTTACATTTAAAAAATCGTGTCGTGATGGCGCCTTTAACCCGTAGCCGTGCTACCGCTGATCGAGTACCCACGGCAATCATGGCTGAGCACTATGCACAGCGTGCCAGTGCAGGTTTAATCATTTCTGAAGCAACAGTGATTTCAGAACAAGCCAATGGTTATTTAAATACACCAGGGCTATTTACCGATGCGCAAGTTGAGGGCTGGAAGTCTGTAACCCAAGCGGTTCATGACCAAGGTGGTTTGATTGTGGCGCAGTTATGGCATGTGGGACGTGTCTCACATCCAGATTTACTCGATGGGGAAACGCCTGTATCTGCAAGTGCAATACAACAAGCAGGACAAGTCAGCTTATTACGTCCAAAACGTGACTATGTTGTGCCACGACCTTTGGAAATCTCTGAAATTCATAACATCACCGAACAGTTTAAACAAGCTGCAATTAAAGCCAAGGCGGCTGGTTTTGATGGCGTTGAATTACATGCTGCCAACGGCTACCTGATTGATCAGTTCTTACAAAGTTCAACCAATCACCGTGAAGATGAATATGGTGGTTCTGTTGAAAACCGTGCGCGTCTTTTACTTGAAGTGATGGATGCTTTAATTGAAGTATGGGGTGCAGGCCGAGTGGGCATACATTTAGCGCCTCGCGGTGATGAGCATGATATGGGGGATGCTGATCCACGTGAAACCTTTGGTTATGTCTTGGAACAATTAGGTAAACGTAAAATTGCGTTCTTCTTTACACGTGAATATTTAGCCAATGACAGTATCAGCGAATATATGAAGCGACGTTCAAACGGTGTGCCATATATTGCCAATATGCGTTTAAGTCGTGAAGATGCCATCAAACTCTTGGCATCAGGTCAAGCAGATGCGGTGTCTTTCGGTAAAGCTTATATTGCCAATCCTGATTTGTATGAACGTCTGATTCAAGACGCACCTTTGAATGAATTGGTGTTTGAAAATATGATTGGTTCACAAACTGCGGAAGGCTATATTGATTATCCTGCTTTGGGATAAAACAAAGACTGTATTTTCTCTGGATGTGAATGGAATACCCATTCACATCCACAACTCAGATAAATTTAACCAGTTTTCTTTTTGCATCGTTGACTCTTACAAGGTATATCTATTGTACATGGCATGGATATCGCTATTGGTTAAGGCGTACAACACTACCTCTTAACCAATAAGCATTTTTTCATCCCTGCAAAGCCAAGTTTTGCTAGTGTTGTTGCTGGTTGATGAATCAGATTTGCTCTAGCATGCGGTCGACTACCTTGCTGACAACAAATCGTTAAATATTATTCATTAACAACTGAATATGGCTCTGTTATATTTGCCCATTCATCTATATTGAGACATTCTGTTTGGCTACTCCTTTTTGGTATAACACAGCACTTAAAATCGTTAAGCCTTTGTATCAATGGCGTATCAAAAAACGTGCGAAAGATAGCGCAGAATACCAACAAGAACGTCTTGAGCGATTTGGCCCCTTTCAAGATGTAAAGAATCAGCATGCCATTTGGTTTCATTGTGTTTCAGTCGGAGAAACCAATGCTGCTCAGCCTTTAATCGAACATTATTTAAAAGCAGGTCATGCTGTTTTAGTCACCAATACGACAAAAACAGGTCAAGCACGTGCCAAATCGTTATTCTTAAAAGCACCTTATCAAGCATTATTTCAAGCGGTATATTTGCCTGCCGATCAGCGCTATTTAGTTGCTGATTTTTATCAGAAATGCCAACCCAAATTACTGATTTTGGTTGAAACTGAACTATGGCCAAATCTTATTGACCTAGCTCAACAGTTTAAAGTGCCTTGTATTTTAGTGAATGCACGGCTTTCAGAAAAATCTGCCAAAGGCTATGCCAAAGTTCCAAGCCTAACCCGTCCAATGCTACAGAAATTAGATCAGTTATTGGCGCAAGATGTTGCAACGCAGCAACGCTTTATTGATCTAGGTATACCACAAAATAAAACACAAGTACTTGGAAGTATTAAATTTGATATTTCTGCACCTGAACAATTTATCCATAAAGCACAACAGTTGCAGCAGGACTGGAACTTAGCAAATCGAAAAATCATCACCATCGCCAGTACACACGCACCTGAAGAAGAAAAATTATTTCTCGCATTTAAAACCTATTTAGAACAATATCCAGATTGGTTGTTAATCGTTGTCCCGCGCCATCCTGAACGTTTTGATGAGGTTTTTGCTGCCGCACAAAGTTTAAATTTAACAACACAGCGTCGTAGCTTAGAGCAAGCAATCGAGTCGAATACCCAAGTCTATTTGGCAGACAGTATGGGTGAAATGTGGCTGTGGTATGCATTGAGTCAGGCATGTTTTGTTGGTGGGTCGTTAAATGAACCTGGTGGTGGACATAATATTTTAGAACCTATGGTTTTAGATGTACCCACCGTGATTGGACCGCATTATTTTAATTTTCAAGCCATTGTGGATGAGTTCTTACAGGCAGATGCCTTAAAAGTGGGGCAAACTGTTGATGAGGTGGTTCAGTTATTGGTGCGCTGTTTGGAAGATCAAGCTTTTGCCCAGCAATTAAGCCAGCATGCGATTGATGTTTTAAAGCGTAATCAGGGTTCTTTATACAAACATATTGCAGTGATTGATCAGTATTTATAATTTATACATTGTTGATGAATAAACACCATCAGCTAAAAGTAAAACGAACCAGAATTTTTTATGAACATCGTCCTTCTTGATCCTCGTCAAACACAAGCTGAAACTTGGACAATCAGTTCAAAAAGGCAAGTTGAACATTTGCATACGCATCTTGCCGCTAAAGTCGGAGATACGCTTAAGGTTGGTGTCCGAGGTGCCAGTCGTTATTTAACTGAAATTGTTGATATTTCTGAACATACGATTTTACTTCGACCGATTCAAGAAGAGCCTGTTCCTGCAAAATTACCCGTAACTTTAATTGTGGCATTACCTCGTCCCAAAGTGTTACGCCGCTTAATTATGGATGCGGTGACACTGGGGGTCGAAAAATTAATTTTGATTCATAGTTATCGGGTCGATAAGAGTTATTGGCAAAGCCCTTTTTTACAGCAAATTGATCATTACATCACCTTGGGATTAGAGCAGGCGGGGGATACGATCGCTCCCCAAATTGAACTATACAAACGCTTTAAGCCTTTTGTTGAAGATGTCTTACCTAGCTTCATTACGCCACAAAATCCTGCTTATGTGGCGCATCCGTATACTGAACAGAAAATGCCATTTGCTATCGATCATTCATGTACTGTGATCATTGGACCTGAAGGGGGTTTTATACCTTATGAGGTGGATTTACTGATAAAAAACGGCTGCCAAGCAGTGAGCTTAGGCAACCGTATTTTGCGTACTGAAACCGCGATCCCTTATGTATTGGGGCGCTTATTTAGCACGAGCTGATTCGATGTCATCCGCTGATGGATCACCGCGGTAGACTTTGACTTCCTGAACAGGATAAGGAATCGAAATATTATTATCCGCAAAGGCTTCAAGCACACGTTCTTGAATTTCACTGATCGAAGCCGCAGTAACCACTTGCGTGGTATCTACCCACCAACGAACGGTTAAATTGACAGAGAAATCCGCCAAAGCAGAAACATTCACAGTAAAGCCCGGCTGGCTTAAAATACGTTGATCTTTATCAAGCAATTTAAGAATAATGTCTTTGGCTTTCTGTACATCATCTTCATAACCAATCCCAACCACAAACTCACAACGACGGCGTTGGTAAGCGGTATTTACCGTCACGGCACTGGTATACACAGTTGCGTTTGGAATCACGATACGTCGTCCATCAGGGGAACGTAAAAAAGTTGCACGAATTTGAATATCTTCGACAGTACCTTCCATATTGTTGACAATGATGTCATCACCAATCTTGAACGGTTCACCCAAAAGAATCAAAATTCCAGAAAGTAGATTTTGGAAAATATCTTTAAATGCAAAACCAATCGCGACCGAACCAATCCCCAAAGCACTCATCAGTTGAGCAGGAGTAAAGCCTGGAATTGCGATAACCATGGCAATTAAGAAACCAAAAAAGATAATTGCGGTACTGCCGACACGATTCAGTACCAGAACTAAATTTTGGCGAGTATAAGTACGGTTTTCGAGTGTTCTACGGACAAAGAATTTAAAAAGCTTAGACAACAACCAGAAAATAGTGATGACGATCAGCGCAATACATAAATATGGCATACGCTCCCAAAAACCATCAACAAACTTGTCGATGGTTGAGTATGCATCTTTATATTTTTCAGTATGTTGAATCACTGTTTGTGCAGTTTTTTCGCCTGCAGAATGGATCAATTGAGTCGTGTCTTGCGCAACGGTACTCAATGCATTTGCTTCTTCAGCCACAATCATGTCCAATAAAATAATTGGCATATTTTGCCTGAAATTTCAAAGAAGTTAAGCTTTGATTACAGTTTTTCTTATGACGAACAAATAAAAATAATATTTGTGAATCAATATTCAACTCATGTTAAGGCATCATCAAGGAATGGGGGCTGTAGGCATTTCATAAATGGCTTGCGTTGTAGGTTAAAATTGAGCAGGCAAGGCATGAAACGAAGAGAATAGCGAGACTATTTTCGAGTTTCATAACGAAGGCTGATAAATGGCTTGCGTTGTAGGTTAAAATTGAGCAGGCAAGGCATGAAACGAAGAGAATAGCGAGACTATTTTCGAGTTTCATAACGAAGGCTGAGATAATTTTAGCCACAACCCTTCGGGACTAGCGTGTTTTTTGCCGTTACGTTGTTACGAACTACTCATTTAGAATAACTAAATTTCGTATTTCGCGCCTAGTATCGCCTAAAAAACACACGTAGTCGCAAACATAGACGAATTGTCAACAGACCCCAATTATCTTTAAAAATATTTAGTCCCTTTTTCAATGATTGTTGTTGGATTTTCAATTTCTCCAGTCCCCAGCATAAATGACACCACACTTATAGAGCTAACTAAGCTGATAATAAAGCTTATTAGCATCAGCCAAGCCATTAATTTTTCAATAAAAGTCGATGGGCGTGGGTGACCAAAACGATTGGCACGATTACAACCACGTGCAAGGAGTAAATACAGCAGCATCAAGAATTGCACAATGGGAATCAGCAATAACAGAATAAACCAACCAGATTTATTATGATCATGCAGCCTGCGAATAATCACAACCATCATTCCATATAAATAAAGACAGCTGAGTGCGAGGTAAGTGAACTGTCCTAATCCTGAAAGTGAATTTATCGCATTTTGACTGAATTGCAGTGAATTTAAATTCACAATGCCAAAGACTAGACCGAGGGCAAGCAATGCAATGGTAAAAATGAGATGTAAAAATCCAAACCAAGCAATATAACTCAAACGATTAAAGCGGCCTTGAGTGGAAAGGGGATAATCTACTGGTGATACTTGATGCTTTGAAAAAAAAGTCGACGATTCTTGTATTTGCATGATGATCGCGTCCAGCTGAATGAGTTCGGTAAGGAAATGTTTTTTTCTGAAAAAAACCATATGCACTTCTGACTACAAATTATAAGATCAAAAAAACTCCATAGATATTGAAAATTCGAATATTTTGGCAAATGACTTAAGATTTTCCGATGGTTAAAGTGACCCCCGTGTCTACGACCAAAGCACAATTGTTAACCGAAATGCGCTATCGTAATACTGAACACATGCAGCAAATAAAATCAAGAACGTAGGCATACATCTCGTGATGAGGTGGCAAATCAAGGAAGCAGAATATGAATGAAGTCTATCCAGTTCCAGAACAATTTGTTAAAACAGCAAGGACCAATGAACAAGAATACTTTGATCGTTATCAACAGTCAGTCGAGCATCCAGATGAGTTTTGGGCAGAAGCTGCAAAGAAATTGGACTGGATTAAGCCATTTACTCAAGTAAAAAATACCAGCTACGACAAAGATAATTTTAAAATTGAATGGTTTGCAGATGGGCAACTGAATGTCAGTGCCAACTGTTTAGATCGTCATTTAAAAGAACACCCACTGAAACCTGCAATTATTTGGGAGGGGGATCATCCATCTCGCCATAAAATCATTTCTTTTGAAGAGCTGCATGATGAAGTGTGTCGTTTTGCCAATGTCTTAAAGAAAAATGGAATCGGGAAAGGTGATCGAGTCATTTTGTATATGCCGATGATCCCTGAAGCGGCGATTGCCATGTTGGCCTGTACCCGAATAGGGGCGGTGCATTGTGTGGTATTTGGTGGGTTCTCTCCAGACTCATTGGCAAGTCGGATAGACGACAGTCAAGCTAAATTGGTGATTACCGCTGACCAAGGTATGCGTGGTGGTAAAACGATTCCTTTAAAAGAGAATGTAGATGCAGCATTGGCGCTGGATGGAACAACTTCCGTTGAAAAAATGATTGTGGTGCATCGAACAGGCCATCCAATAACAATGCAGGAGGGGCGTGACCTGTGGTATCACATGGAAATTATGACGGTCACAGATATCTGTCCGCCAGAACCGATGAATGCCGAAGATCCTTTATTTATTTTATATACGTCTGGATCAACAGGAAAGCCTAAAGGAGTGTTACATACTACGGGTGGTTATTTAACTTATGTCAATTCAACTTTCCGTGAAGTTTTTGATATTAAACAAGATGATGTGTTCTGGTGTACCGCAGATGTGGGTTGGATTACGGGGCATTCTTATGTGCTTTATGGACCATTATCCAATGGTACAACCACCGTCATGTCCGAAGGTATCCCACAATATCCAACATGGGCACGCACAGGGCATATTGTAGATAAGCATAACATTACCATTCTCTATACTGCACCAACAGCGATCCGCGCCATGATGCGTGAGGGTGATGCTTTTGTGCGTGAAAGTGACCGTAGCAGTTTACGTCTATTGGGTACCGTGGGTGAGCCGATTAATCCAGAAGCATGGAATTGGTACTATACCGTTGTTGGTGAAAGCCGTTGTCCAATTGTGGATACATGGTGGCAAACTGAAACAGGCGGTATTTTAATTTCTCCACTGCCGGGTGCAACCCCACTTAAACCGGGTTCGGCCACTCGTCCATTGTTTGGCGTACAACCAGCATTGGTTGATGCTGAGGGTCAAGAACTTGAAGGTGAAGCAGAAGGCAATTTGATTATTAAGAATTCTTGGCCGGGGCAAATGCGGACCATTTGGGGCGATCCTGAGCGATTTATTGAAGCGTATTTCTCGACCTATCCGGGCAGTTATTTTACTGGTGATGGTGCGCGCCGTGATAAAGATGGTTATTACTGGATTACAGGCCGTGTAGATGATGTCTTGAATGTTTCGGGCCACCGTTTGGGCACTGCTGAAATTGAAAGTGCCTTGGTTGCGCATGCAAAAGTCGCTGAATCTGCAGTTGTTGGTATGCCACATGAGATTAAAGGGCAAGGCATAGCGGCTTATGTGACCTTGCAGGCGGGTGAAGCTGAAACTGAAGAATTACGTAAAGAATTGGTCAGTTGGGTACGTAAAGTGCTGGGACCTGTGGCAACACCTGATGCAATTTATTGGGCACCTGCTTTGCCAAAAACCCGTTCTGGAAAAATCATGCGACGCATTTTAAGAAAAATTGCTGCCAATGAGCTAGATAGTTTAGGTGACACTTCTACTTTGGCTGATCCAGGTGTGGTAGATCAGTTGATTACAGAGGTTAAAGCCAATTCTTAGTGATTGAAGCCTTTTGATTTTGCTAGCCAAAGGTTGAATACCGTTAGAGAAATTCTAGCGGTATTTTTTGTTATTGATTTTCAAACCACAGAATAAGTAATGCAGGCATTGAGATAAGGAAATCTTACTTGATTTGATAAGCTCAAGGCACTGGGAATAAGAGTAAATATGATGAATGCACCTCAACAGGCGTTAAACCTTTCTGCTTTAGCAACGGCAAAGCAATTGGCAGAACAATTTGCGCAGACTGCTGCTGAGCGTGATAAAGCAGGTGGTAATCCGAAGCTGGAACGGGATTTGATTCGGCAAAGTGGCTTATTGGGACTGTCTATTCCACAACAATATGGCGGGCAAGGAGCAAACTGGAAAACAATTTTCCAGACCATTCAAAATATTGCACAAGTCGATAGTTCCTTAGCACATGTATATGGCTTTCATCATTTACTAATCGCCACTGTGCAGTTATTTGCTCAGCCTGAACAATATTCGTCATGGTTTGAACACACCGCCCGCAATAACTTGTTTTGGGGCAATACTTTAAACCCTTTAGATCAGCGCACGAAGGTACAACAACTCACTGAGAACGACTTTATTTTTCATGGTGATAAAAGGTTTTGCTCAGGATCAATAGATTCAGACATACTGCTTTGTTCGGGCTTTAATGATGCTGGAAAATTACTGATAGCTGTGATCCCAACACGTCGAGAAGGGGTCAGTTTTTTAGGCGATTGGAATAATATGGGGCAGCGTCAAACGGACAGTGGAACCAGTCATTTTGAACAGGTCAAAATTCACAAAGATGAGTTATTGTTAAATCCAGGACCATTAAGTACACCTTACTCCAGTTTACGACCTTTGATCGCACAATTGATTTTTGTGCATCTGTTTCTAGGCGTTGCTGAAGGTGCCTTTGACCTTGCGAGACAAACGATACAAAGTCAGAAAGCATGGTCAACGTCTTTGGCTGAAAATGCGGTGAATGATCCATTTACCCAGAAGCATTTTGCTGAGTTTTATGTACAGCTTGAAAGTGTACGTTTACTTGCCGATAAAGCCATTGCAGCATTGCAAGCGGCTTGGAATATTGGTGAGCAATTAACAGCAGAACAACGTGGTGAAGTCTCAATTGCTATTGCGACTGCAAAAATTGCTGCAACCAATAGCTCGCTGTTTATAACGCAGAATATTTTCCAAGTGATGGGTGCCAGAGCGACAACAGCCAAATTAAATTTAGATCGTTTTTGGCGAAATGTCCGTACTCAGACCTTGCATGATCCGATTGATTATAAGTATCAGGAAGTAGGGGAATGGGTATTGACTGGAAAAGTGCCCGATCCAAGTTTTTATTCTTGAACCTAAGCTGACCGATGACATTTTATAGACGTTCATTCCTAGCGCTTTAGCAGTTGGTATTGCCTATCTTAGATTGAAAAAAATCTGTGTTGGATAAGGGGTAGGTCTTATACCCCCCTACCAACAGCGACAATTATGTTGCCTTGTAATAGATACAACATGAATGATCTAACAATGCACAAAGCTAAAGCCTAGCCCGATCTGACGTGTTTCAGCATCAAGGATTGGATTTTTGCTTTAAGCTATTGAGCACTTCATACGCTGCCTTAATTCGCTCAGCATTGGGAATTTTTTTATTCATTAACATCACCAAGCCAAAGTTCTCTTGTGGAATATAAATAACATATGTCCCAAAACCATTGGTAGAGCCAGTTTTATGAAAGACTCTTGAACCAGTCTTCACGAGGGTTTTTTCAACAGGGTTAGATTGCATCACAACCCGATCAGAATTGCTTTCTAATAGTGTGTTTAATGTAGCTGGGTAGCTGAACGATTCCCAGCCAAGGGCTTGGGTCATACCACCCATTTTAAAGTAACCCGTATGTGTTGCTAGAATTGCAGGTTTAATCGCTGCTTTGGCTTGATCTGGATTTAAGTTTAAATTTAAAAAATGTAGCATGTCAGGTAGGCTAGATTTCACCCCATAGGCTTGCGCATCAAAAGCGCCAGCAGTGACCCGAAGCGGGTGATTATTTTGATCATAACCAAAAGCATAGTTGCCTTGTTGTGCTTTAGGAACTTGGACATAAGTATGTTGGAGTTCTAGTTTGGGGAAGATCACTTGTTCTAATAAAGCACTAAAAGGCATGTTCATGGCTTTAGCGGTCGCTTCACCGAACAGCCCTATGCTTGGATTAGAGTATTGTCGAAATTGACCAATCGGGTTTTTGACTTTCCAATCTTGAAAATATTTAAGTGTTTGCGCATCTATTTTTATTTGATCAGGAAATTGTAATGGAAGATTACCACTGGTGTAGGTGGCCAATTCTAAGAGTGTGACTTGATTAATGTCTGAGTTTTTTAATGCAGGTATATATTTGCCAGGATGGTCTTGAAGAGAAATTTTGCCTAAATTTTGTGCATAAGTACCTGCTGTTGCAGTAAATATCTTACTGACTGAGCCTAATTCAAAAAGGGTATTTTTATTTACGGCTTTCGCATTCGCAAGTGATTGTACGCCGTAGTATTTTTCATAACTTTTTCCGTTATACAAAACACCTATTGCCATACCGGGCACTGCATAAGTTTTCATTAATGGCTGAAATGCAGTATTCATCGCAGTTTCAACCTTTATAGACGTTGCAGGTATCTCGTTGGCATTTACATAAGTCGTCAAGCTCATACTACCGATGAGGACGCAAAATATCGTTTTTGTTTTATTTAAAACTACCATACCCACTTTTTCCATCTATGCTACAAAAAGGGCGTATTTTAAAGTTGAAAGAAATATTTTCCAAGATTGCGGTTGTTGAGTATATGTATAGAACAAATACACTCAATGATTCAATAAAACAAAAGTTGGCTAATTTATATAAGGATAATTGTACTGATTTATACGATTCTATTTTTTATAAATGCTTTTTATTTATTCTAAAAAAAATCCCTCAAGCCGAGTCAAGAGGGAAAGCTGCAAAGCTGTTTTAGTTATTTATTGTTGTTTTCACAGCACCATCGATGAAGAGATAGGCTTTAAGCTGATTTTGCAGTAATTTGATCTTTTTGCGCTTCTTCAATTTGACGAACCAAAGGCAAGACCTTTTCACCGAAATATTCAACTTCTTCGATGAAATGTAAAAAGCCAGATAACACCAGATCTACGCCTACATTTTTGAGTTCAACAATACGTTCAGCAATTTGTTGCGGTGTACCAATCAGATTGGTTTTAAAGCCATCATTATATTGCACCAAGTCTTCAAAGGTTGATTTTGCCCAGTTACCTTCACCTTCTTTAGATGCTGCGCCCGCTTCACGGGTTGCATCGCCAAAGGCATTGACTGCTTCAACATTAGCTTGGTCAATAATCTCTTGTAGAACCGCTTTTGCTTCTTCTTCAGTGTCGCGAGCAATGATAAAAGCATTGACCCCGATTTTGACTGAGTGGTTATTTAGCTTGGCTTTTTCACGAATATCATCGATTTGTTTCTTTAGCTCCTCAGGTGTATTGCCATTGGTAAAGTACCAATCCGAAACACGCGAAGCCATGTCACGTGCAGCACGTGAACTTCCCCCTTGGAATACTTCAATATGGGGTTTTTGCAAAGGCTTTGGTTTTAAAGTGTAGTCTTTAAACTGATAATATTTACCATCAAAACTATAATTATCTGTCGTCCAAATACCTTTTAAAGTACGAATAAATTCTTCAGAACGAACATAGCGTTCATCATGTTCAGGCCATGGCTCACCAATGGCATCAAACTCGCCACGGAACCAGCCACTTACGACATTAATCGCAATACGCCCATTGGTCAGATAATCAATGGTCGCCAACTGTTTTGCGGCTAAAACCGGTTTCCAAGGTCCTGGAAGAATTGCTGCAATTACTTTTAATTTTTCAGTTTTGGCTAAAAGTGCATGACTAAAACTCACAGATTCATGTTGATTTTCAGCGCCATACCCTGCGGTAAAACGAATTTGGGTGAGGGCATATTCAAAACCACTTTTTTCGGCAGCTTGTGCCAAACGGACATTGTAGTCATAGCTCCAGTCTGTACGTTGTTCAATATTACTGACCACTAAGCCGCCACTGACATTGGGAACCCAATAGGCAAATCGAATTGCTTGACCATTATTCGATGAAAACTGTGACATATCATAACCCTCAATTTTTTATGATTTATTCATAACAAGGTTGCGTTTAAGCAACCTGTGATTGTGGTGTTTTGGATTTTGCATGTAGACGAGACTCTGCCGCATCCAAGTCTGGTATCGCCGCGGAAGGAAGCACATCATCTTGCTCAATCTGTTTGTTGATGCCTAAATTTTGATTGGCTTGTTCCGTTTTGGCTTTGACCACTTCTGCTCGCTGACCTTTTGCAGGCGCCCATTCTAAAATTGGCAATGCACGTGCAACAGCTAAAGTGATACGGTCTTGGATGTGTTCACTTTTAATGGTGTACTCAGGCGTAAAATCACGATCTGTTGCATAGACACCAATAGGCAGCGTTTGCGCTTGAAAGAAGCTAAATAATGGACGTAACTGATGCTCTAGAACTAAAGCATGACGGTCACTACCACCCGATGCAGCAAGCAATACAGGAACATCGACTAGCGCTGTTTGTTCAACAAAATCAAAGAAATGTTTAAATAAACCAGTAAATGATGCACGATAAACAGGTGTTCCCACGATGAGCGCATCTGCTGCTTCTACGGCAGCTAAGTCATCTTGAACACGTTGTGGCAGTTGGTTGCGATAAATTGCGCCCCCTAACAAATGGCCTATTTCACTGAATTTAATAAAATGAACATGAATCGGTGTTGCCTGACCCAGCTCATCTAAAATCGCTTGCACTAAACTTTCGGTTTTTGAAGGGTTATTTAATCCCCCTGAAACAGCAACAATATTTAATGGTTTTTGTTGAGTATAAATAGACATGTTGGCAACCTAATAAATTGAATCTCGGAATGCCATTCATTAATCTATATTTGACGAAGCGCTGTAAAATAATGAAAAACAGATTGGTTATCTGTTTTTAAGATAAACCAGAAAGCCTTTGAATAATGCACGATTTCGTCTTTTAAGTAT
This sequence comes from Acinetobacter sp. Root1280, assembly GCF_001425285.1. Lineage (NCBI taxonomy): Bacteria > Pseudomonadati > Pseudomonadota > Gammaproteobacteria > Moraxellales > Moraxellaceae > Acinetobacter > Acinetobacter sp. Root1280. The sequence goes on from NZ_LMED01000030.1 coordinate 105,323, forward strand.
TTGAAGTTAAATAATATTCTTAAAATGAATAAGTAATTCATTTTTAACTGTTTATTTTATATTTAAAAGTGATATTTAAATCTTAATTTCGATAAATGACCTAAAGATTGTAGGGAATTTTAATTAAAGCCGACAAATTATTCAAAAATTCGTTAATATTTACGTATCCTAAATAGCAATAGTGCGGTTAGAATGAAATAACTGCGCTAGAGATCTCTCGCTTCGCTTATGAATATTTTAATCGTTGATGATCATCCACTGTTTCGCCATGCGTTAATTCAGGCGGTTCGTTATAGTTTGCCACAGGCTCAAATTAGTGAAACTGCGGCTGTTAATGAATTTTATGAGCGTTTGGAAAATGGTCCAGAACCAGATCTCGTCTTGTTGGATTTAAATCTGCCAGGCGCATCGGGTTTCTCTGCATTGGTACATGTTCGTGCACAGTATCCTGCACTTCCTATTATTGTGGTTTCTGCTCACGAAGATGCGTCCATTATTCAACGTGCAATTGCACATGGCGCAATGGGCTATATTCCTAAATCTGCGCATCCAAGCCATATTGGGGAAGCAATTCGCCAAGTGCTGGATGGTGATATTTGGTTACCGCCAAACTTACCCGCAGCGAATATGAATTTTGACCCGCGTGCCGCAGATGAAACAGCTTTAGCTGAACGTATTCAATCGTTAACACCACAACAGTTCCGTGTATTGATGATGGTTGCAGAAGGTTTATTGAATAAGCAAATTGCTTATGAACTTGATGTTTCGGAAGCGACCATTAAAGCGCATGTGACGGCAATTTTCCGTAAATTAGGTGTACAGAACCGTACTCAAGCGGTACTCGCAATCAATGCACTAAATATTGAAGAACGAAAAGTTTAAGATTCTTGCTGGTTAAATTTAACTTCAATATATTGAAAAATTACGAGAAGAGTGTATTAAAAATACACTCTTTTTTATTTTCTGATTTCTGCGTTTTCTCGTCTAATTTTATTCGAAATCAAACATTTAAAATCCATAACTGACTTGAATCATCAGGGTATTGTCTGCAATAAAACTTTAGCTTTTATCAAGAGTTAAAAATAGGCGTATACTGAACGGACATGAGGAATAATTATGTCTGAAGCACCTGAATCTACAGCTTATATTGAGTATGGCACTCGGCCTTTTATCGCAATTTTACTTTCATTGTTTTTAGCTGGCTTTGCTGTATTTTCATCGTTGTACTGTGTTCAGCCGATGATGCCGTTTTTGGCAAGTTTTTTTCATGTTACGCCAACCCATAGCAGTTTCCCGCTTTCATTTTCCACCATTGCCTTAGCCTTAGGGCTTCTTTTTGCAGGACTGATTTCAGATCGTTATGGTCGTAAGCAGATCATGGCCATTTCTTTATTTTCCACCGCAAGCTTATTATTGCTAAGTTCGTTTTTACCGTATTGGGAAATATTTCTTGCAACACGCATGATGATTGGCTTGGCCGTTAGTGGTGTCGCTTCTGTTGCAATGACCTATATCGGTGAAGAAATTGCACAAAAAGATGTTGGTTTTGCCATGGGACTGTATATTTCAGGGACAGCAATAGGGGGAATGGGCGGGCGTTTGATTGCAGGGGTATTGCTGGATTATATCTCTTGGCAAACTGCGACGATGATTATTGGTCTACTTAATTTATTGATCGCGATTACATTTTACATAGCCTTACCTGCCTCTAAACACTTTAAATCTTATCCCATTCAATTCACACGTTTTATCGAATCCTTTAAGAAAAATCTTTCTGACCCAAAGCTGAGACTATTGTTTGTCGAAGGTTTTATTCTGATGGGATGCTTTGTGACCGTGTTTAATTACATGAGTTATCATCTGTTAGAAAAACCTTTTGAATTGTCACAAACATGGATTGGTTTAATCTCGATTGCCTATTTATCTGGCATTTATAGTTCACCTCGTGCAGCCAGTTGGAGTCGTCAATTTGGACGAGGTAAGGTACTGATTGTGATGTTCTCAAGCATGATTCTGGGGTTATGGATGATGCTGATTCCATCATTATGGGTGATCTTGATTGGCCTATTGATTTTTACTTTCTCATTTTTTGCCGCACATTCCACATCAAGCAGTTGGGTATCAGTACAATCCTTACAATATCGTGCAGTCGGCTCTTCGCTTTATCTATTTTGTTATTATCTTGGTTCAAGTTTCTTGGGCAGCAGTAGTGGTTTAGTCTGGGAAAAATATGGATGGTTTGGCCTAACAGTTACGATGACCTGTGTACTTTGTATCGGGCTCTTGGTGGCTTTAAAATTAAATCAAACACAGCATAAAGATCAGGTAAAAGTATGAGCGGCTGCATCTAAATAGCGTTAAATAAGCTTTTCTATTCAATTTCTCTGCGCTTTTAAACAATGCATCCTGATGGGGAAATTTTCCTTTTATAACGGATGACGAATATCTTTAACATCTTAAAAAGCTATCAATAACAGACTAAATAGAAGATAAGAAGAAATGTTTACTTTTTAATCAAACAACATGAGTAAAATTCATGGTAAAATGATCAACTTTCATTTTAGATCTCTCCCGATCGCCAACTGCCAATCGAGAAACTCACCATGTCGACCGCTTATACTGCTCAGACAGCGCCTACTGCGTTGTTTGATTATGACAAATATTGGGCATCGTGCTTTGAACCAGCACCATTTTTGCCAATGTCACGTGAGGAGATGGATCAACTCGGTTGGGATAGTTGTGACTTTATTCTGGTATGTGGTGACGCTTATATCGATCATCCATCGTTCTGTTCAGGAATTATTGGCCGAACGCTTGAAGCACAGGGTTTTCGTGTCGGGATTATTGCACAACCAGATTGGACTTCTGCCGAAGCATTTAAAGTATTAGGCAAACCGAATATTGCATGGGGTGTGACCGCGGGTAATATGGATTCTATGATCAACCGCTATACGGCTGACCGTAAAATCCGTTCTGATGATGCATATTCACCAGATAATCTACCCAATAAACGTCCTGACCGTGCAGCAACTGTATATTGTCAGCGTTGCCGTGAAGCATTTCCTGATGTACCCGTATTATTGGGCGGTATCGAAGCATCATTACGCCGTATTGCACATTATGATTACTGGTCAGACAAAGTTCGTCGTTCAGTGCTGATGGATTCAAAAGCGGATTTATTGATGTATGGCAATGGTGAACGGTCTGTTGTTGAAGTCATGCATCGTCTTGCCAAAGGCGAAAAAATTCATGAAATCACCGATGTTCGTGGTACTGCATTCATCGTCAATAAAATTAATCGTGTTTCTAAAGCCAAGTTTGTTGAAATTGCATCGAATGATGTTGATGCGATTGGTCGTGTTGACCCAATCATCAATCCATATGTAATGACTGAAGATTTAGATGGTTGTGAAATTGAACAAGGCAAAGGAAATTCTTTAACCCAATATCAAAATTTCCAAAAAGAATTGGTGGCAAATCCTATTGTTCGTGAAGGTGATCAACTGGATGAGAATACCCAGATTGTACGTTTACTGCCGACATCTAAAGCAATTAAACATAAATTACCGCCGCGTGAATTGGCTGTGATTCGTTTGCCTGCTTTTGAAGAAGTGGCAACGGATCCTGTACTTTATGCACATACCAACCGCATCTTGCATCTTGAAACCAATCCCGGGAATGCTCGTGCATTGGTACAAAAGCATGGTGAACGTGATGTATGGTTGAATGCACCGCCGATTCCATTGACCACCGAAGAAATGGATTATGTGTTTGACTTGCCTTATGCGCGTCTACCACATCCAGCTTATGGTGAAGCGCGTTTCCCTGCATTTGATATGATCAAATTCTCTGTAAACATTATGCGTGGTTGTTTTGGTGGTTGTACATTCTGTTCGATTACCGAACATGAAGGTCGTATTATTCAAAACCGTTCAGAAGAATCAATTTTACGTGAAGTAGAAAAAATTCGTGATACAGCCCCAGGTTTTACAGGCATCATCTCAGATTTAGGTGGTCCAACTGCAAACATGTATCGCTTGCAGTGTAAAGATCCTGAGATTGAAAAGAACTGTCGTAAACCTTCATGTGTGTATCCAGGTGTATGTCAAAATTTACATACTGACCATGCACCACTTACTCAACTTTATCGCAAAGCACGTTCGCTTAAAGGCATCAAAAAGATTTTGATTGGTTCAGGCTTACGTTATGACCTTGCGGTATTGAACCCTGAATATGTCAAAGAACTGGTTCAACACCATGTTGGCGGTTATTTAAAAATTGCACCAGAACATACCGAGAAAGGTCCATTGTCGAAGATGATGAAACCGGGAATCGGGACCTATGATCGCTTTAAACAGATGTTTGATCGTTTTAGTAAGGAAGCAGGTAAAGAACAGTATTTAATCCCGTACTTTATTGCTGCACATCCGGGAACAACGGATTATGACATGATGAATCTTGCGATCTGGCTTAAGAAAAATGGTTTCCGTGCCGATCAGGTGCAAACCTTTTATCCATCACCAATGGCGACAGCGACCACGATGTATCACACGGGGAAAAACCCGTTGGCCAAAGTGGCTCGTTATACCGAAAGTGTGGATATTGTAAAAGGTGAAAAGCGTCGTCGTTTACACAAAGCCTTCTTGCGTTACCATGATCCAAACAACTGGCCATTACTACGTGATGCATTACGTGAAATGGGCCGGGTAGATTTGATTGGTAACTCTAAGCACCATCTGATTCCAACATATCAACCGCAAGGAACAGAAGGGCAATACCAATCTGCGCGTAAGAAAAACTCGACTGTAGACGGTGATTCGCAAAAGCGTACTGGGGATAGCCGTAATTCACAGGCGAAAACTCAATCGCGCCCTTCCAATACCAAAAAGCGTCCTGAACGTGGTCAAATATTGACACAACATACAGGTTTACCGCCGCGCGAAACAGGTGATAAAAAACCATTTTCTGGAAATGGCAAAGCAAAGTCTAAGTCAAAAAGTAGAGCTTAGGTTCTATTTGATGTGGTAAGAAAGGATGCGTAAGTATCCTTTTTTATTGATTTAAATTTAGACAAAAGATATAGTGAAGATTCCTTTCAAGGACGTTTATGTCCTTAATTTTTTAAAAATGTTCAAAAATAAGATTACTCGTCAATTCACTCAAATTGAAGTTGATAAATTAACAAATAATTGTTACCCACTTTCACCACAGATGAATTCTGGAGATATTTTTCAGTGGCGTATGCGTGAAGATTTTTCACCTTATCAAATCAGATGTCACTTGCAAGAAATGGGCTATACAATCAAACAGCCAATTTGGACATTTTTATTGAGAATGGGGCAATCAGTTACTGAGTTACCTGATGGAACGAAAGTAAGTATTGCTGGTGAATATGAAGATTATTATGATCCCGATTTCAAGATTTATAACGATGTCATGATTCAAAAAATGAATGGAGAAATACAATTATGGCATTATCCTATTGAACAATTTCCCCCTACAGATTTTCATACAGCATATTATGATCAAGTAACTCACTCTATCTTCCTTATTGGAAATTTAGGTTATCCAGAAAATAGAAAAGAAGATAGTACACAAGTTTTAAGATTGAATCTAAATACATTAGAGATAGAAAAATTAGAGTGTTTTGGAAACATTCCATCTTGGTTACATCATCATGAAATGAAGGTGATAAATCAACATGAGCTTGAATTCAGTAACGGCCATGTGATTAAAAATAAAAAGTATTTAAGAAATCTATATACATGGCGGCTAAATATTCGAACTTTAGAATGGTCTCTTCCTAAACAAACGATATTTGATCACTGGACATTAAAATCTGAACATTATTATGGCTTTCCATTCTTTGAATGCCATCAACTCTTATGGGATGAGGAAAACATTACAGCGGAAGAGTTTGAGCAAAGTAAACAGAAAATAATAAATCATTTAGGTTATTTACCTAATTATAAAGCATATAGATGGCTTTATATTCCTTTAGATGATGCAATAATTACACAAGATGAGCATGAGTATAGTAAGTATATTTCAAATTTGTACGGGTATACCCTTTGGTATTTTGAAAATGATGACCTAATGCAAGCCGTATTTCCAGATCACATTCCGTATGACTTCCAAAAATTTCTATTAAATGATTTAGTCTATCGCTTAAAGCAAATCACAGGGCATGATGTCATTGTAGAAAAAGTTGTTTAATAAAATACAAGGATGCCTAAGCATCCTTTCTTAAATCAGCAATTGAATAATAAAAATACGCAACTGTGGATAAGTCTTTGTAAACTGTTGAAAACTTTAGTGTACTAAAAACACACAATTCTCGAATATCCTTGTCCTACAATAGTACTCAAGATTCATTAAATTCAGTTGTATTCGCATTCAATACGCGATATATATGAGGTGTAATTCAATTCATTTGGTTGAAATACTAAGTGAATAAAACAAATAATAGTTCAATAAATAAGTTAAAAATGTGATTTATTTGATTATTTTGAAAAAGCAAATATGAGAATGCGTCTGGCATATTACAAAATTGAACTGATTAAAAATAGTATCTTTGATACACAAGAACTGGTCGTAGACCAAATTATAATAAAGAATTAGGAAATGAAAAATGGACATGATAATCGTTGCGAGTTTGATATTACTTGCTGTCGTGATTGCCGCTGCTTATAAAGGATTGAAAAATAAGCAACAAGCAGATAGTGCTTTACGAAGAAGAGCAGTATTTAACTCACATGAACAAATTACGTTTACGCGTTTAAAAGAAATTTTACCTGAAGCCAATATCTTGGCTCATGTATCTTTTGATGCCTTATTAACGACAAAATATTTACATACACGTCGTAAGTATCAGCAAATGTTTGCAGACTTTGTTGTGCTGGACAAAGATTATAAAGTTTTAGCTGTGATTGCTTTAGATGATATCAATGCGATTAAGCGTTCGAATCAAAATACCTATGAAGATGCTTTGTTACAGTCGGCAGGTTATCGCGTGATTCGCTATATGGGAATTCCAGAATATCAGGATTTGCGAGAAGATTTTTTAACAGAATTTTCAGAAATGAGCCATTCGCAAACGTTGGAGGAACATGTACTGGGGAAGTTTGATCTGTACTCAAATCGCGCATATAGCTAAGCAAAAAATGCATGTTTAAACATGCATTTTTTAGTTCATTCAAAATTTAGTATTGAGCTTATTCTGGTTTGACCGCAACAACCGTCATTTCAACTAAAACATCAGGTCGATAAAGCTTTGCTTCCACACAAGTTCTCGGCAGAGCTTGCATATCTGAACACCATGCATCCCAGATTTCGTTCATTCCTGCATAATCATTTTCGATGTCTTTTAAAAAAATCATCACAGACATAATATGCTTTTTATCTGTGCCCGCATCTGCAAGAAAACGATCAATGATATCTAAGGTTTGTTGAGTTTGCCCTTTGATATCCAAACTTAAATCCGTAGCCAATTGACCCGCCAAGTGAACTAAATTTCCCGAAATTGCGATTTCAGAAAAGCGTTTTTCTACGTGCAAACGTTGTACAGTCATGATCATTCTCAAAGTTTATTTATGTTTTAAATTTTACGTCATCATTTACAATCTGCAAATCAACTTTGTTGCTTGTTGGTGAATCTATCTATACGAATGAGAATTTTATACTTAAAAATAATCAAACAGTTATATTCTGGGCAAATAATGAAATTGCCTAAATTTAAAAATTGAATCTGCGCGTCACGTAACTGATTTAAACAAAATGCAATCGAACATTGCAGAGGACAAAGTTGTTGCAACTGCTTAAAGTGTTGCTGCTCCTGTGGTATGGAAATATTCATTGAAATACCTATTATTTAGAATCTATTTTTAAGCCAGTGAATCGCTTTGAGCTATTCACTGTGCCGTTATCAAGCTTGCGGAGGCGTATAGGATTTGAGTTTTTGCTCAGGCTTATTGTTGATTTGATACCAGTCGATATGCCGTGTAATAAACATCACTACAGCAAGTAAAACAAATGAAATGATAGAGCCGATCAGGAAGGTTTTGCCTGAAGATTGCAATAGCATATACATCACGGCATAAAGTGAACTCAGGATGATGCTGAATAGGCCAGCGGCTTTAAAACCTTTCATCACATAGTATAAGTACCAGCTCATTAGCCCGACACAGGCAATTCCAGCAACGAAATAAGCCCATGCAAAGGCATAGTATTCACTGATCGAAAGCAGTAAAACAAAGAACACCACTTGAGCCATCGCCACCAAAGAATATTGAATGGGGTGAATCCGTAAGCTTTTAAGCACTTCGAAGAGAAAGAAACAAGCAAAGGTGATGATGATAATCACGATACCGTATTTAATCGCACGATCTGTTTGTGTATAAACATTGACTGATTCTAGGAATTCTGTTGATAAACCAATACTTTGACTAGGCTCTCCCATATAAGCCGGTTCTTGGCCAAAATAGCCATTACTAAACTGGCGAATACACTCATTGTTGTCGCAATCAATCAATTTACTGATGTTTTGATGACCTAGAGCAATATTTTTCCATTGTGCGGTGAATTGTTGCGGTGTACTGGTTTTTGCAAAGGGTAAGTTTTGTCCTGAATATTTGGTATCCGCCCAATTGCCTTTGGCCTGATAAGTGACACTACGACTGGTTGGAATCAGGGTGAATTTTCCCAAACCCGTAATATTGGCGGTTAAATCAAAAGTGAAACCATTTTGAATGGCATTGATTAATTCAGGATACTTTTTTGCAGAAACATACATAAAGTCAAAACCAGAACTGTTACTGCCTTGAGCACTCATTTCAAAAGCATAACTTTTATTGAGCATGTTTAAGTTCGGTTGGGTATCTAAGCCGCGAGGATCATGTACAGGGAAGATAATTTCAGCTCGTTCCCATTGGTAATCTTTCTTTTCAAGTGTTGGTTTTTGGAATACGCCTTTGGCCATGAGATTTGCGGTGTAGCTAATTGCTCGATAGATGGTGCGTTTATAAGTGTTGTCAGAAACATTAAAGTTGGATGACCATTGCGTGCTGTCAGCACTGATATATAGCCATTGTTCCTCAGTACACAAATAGGCCACCTTCTTTTCATCGAGGCAGTTTTTTTGCTCATTGTAGGGCACACGGATATACGGTGAAATCACGGTTTGAGGGCTAATATTGTTTTGTGCAATTTCTTTCAGAAATGCCCGTTGATAATCTTGTCGTTCTGAGACCAGACTGGTAATAAAGAGTAAGCCTATCCCAAATAAGGCAACTAAAATTGCGATTGCAATAATTTTGAATGTAATAAAGTTGGATCGCATCACTGTTTTCCTTCGCCGTTGTTTGTTGTCAGTGTTGAGTGTGCGAAACAGCAATGTGCTTTGTTTGAGGCGTATAGGTTTTTTATATGAATTTTAAGTGAAGTTTGGTCGTGCTAAGGCAATTGAATTTTTACCAATACACCCTTTTGGTGGGGTTGTAAGATGGTGATTTCATTTCCTTGAATATTGCCAATGTGAATCTGTCCATGGTGTTGTTCAATGACTTGTTTAACAATGCTCAGTCCAATACCAGAACTGCGTTGTTGGCTAATCGGACGAGGCAAGGAAAAATAAGTATCAAACACTTGCGTGAGTGCATAATCTGGAATCCATTCGCCCTCATTAAAAACCTGTAATTCTATCTGCTGGTGTGTTTGACGATGAAGCCGAATCAGGATTTTTGCTGAATCTGTGGAAAAATCCAGCGCATTATCTAAAATATTGGCAAGGGTTTGTTGAATCCAAAATCGATCTGCACGAAGCATACAATTGGCTTCAATATCCAGTAAACACTGGATTTTTTTGGCTTGAATTTGACTGGCATGCTGGTCTAAAGTCTGTTGAATCAGTTCAGATAAATTGAAATCTTGCATTTCAATTTGATGTTTAGATTTTTCCAGACGGGTCAATAAGAGCATTCGATCAATCAGGCTACGTAAGCGCTGGCTTTGTTCATGAATATGCGTGGCAAATTGTTGTTGATCATTTAGTGGTAAATCTTCTTTGAGTAGTTCTGCACTGGCTTGAATTGCGGTAAGCGGACTTTTGAGTTCATGGGTCAGTGTATTGACATAGTGTTCCACATAAGCACGATCTTCGAGTTTTTCTCGCATATTTTCAACTGCTTGAGCAACTTGATTGAGTTCTTTTGCCGAACGAAAATAGGGCGTTTGATTGACAGGTGCAAGTGCCTGTGCGTATTTACGGACACGGTCAATACTGTGTTTTAGCCAATAGGCCACCAAACTGGCAAGAAACAGACTGAGTAATGTAATCCAAGCGGCTTGTCGGATCAGTTGATTTTCAGCGCGCTGAATATAAGGCTGTACTGAAATATTGGGCTTTCCAATACTGACAACGCCAATCAATTGCTGTTGTTGACCAACTTGATAATAGATTGGCGCTGCGATAAACATAGTGCTGCTATTGCTGTCCTTTTCATAACTGCGTGTAGAGCGAACGCCGTATTTTCCCTTTAAGGTCAGGTAAACATCATTCCATCGTGAGTAATCTTGTCCTGTAGCGATACCTTGTGAGTCATAAATGACGATACCTTTGTTGTCGGTAATATAGATTTGTTGATTGATCTCATTTTTATTATGTTTCCAGATCGTGGCATTGAGTTTTCGATTCAGCGCTTTTTGAATTTTTTCATCAAACTGAATGGTACTGACTTTATTTTCATAGACATCTTCAGCCACTAACATCGCGATAATATTAGCATTTTCCGCAAGGGTATCTTCAACGACCTGTCGTACATTGGGCTTTACTTGTTGATTGAAGGTATAAGACATAAACCATAAACCCAGCAAGATGATCAATCCAAAGAAGAACCAAATACGAATAAAAATGGACATGGTTTATCCTTGCCTTTTTAAACTATAGCCAAAGCCTCGGTGGGTTTCGATCGGGTCTTGCTCAGGAGAGATCTGCTTGAGTTTATTGCGAATACTTTTGATATGGGTATCGACTGTTCTTTCTAAACTATGCTCAGGGTGCTCCCATACATGATCCATCAATTGTTGACGGCTAAACACCTGTTCAGGGCGTTGAATCAATAATTTAAGTAAGCGATATTCATAGCGAGTCAGCTGCAGTATTGTGCCTAAGTAATGAATTTGCAAAGCCTCATCATTGCATTGCCAAACTTTAGCTGGCGTTGCAGAAAGCTGTGTGTTTGGCTGTGAGGTGTGCTGTAACTGATTTTGTATCTCCATTCTGCGCCAAATGGCTTTAATTCGAGACACAATTTCACGCGAACTAAATGGCTTGGTACAGTAGTCATCTGCGCCAATTTCTAAACCTACAATACGATCTATTTCATCATCTCGTGCGGTTAAAAATAGCAAGGGTGTATGATTAAAGAGACGAATTTTTTTGCAGACATCAAAACCATTTAAATCAGGTAATCCAACATCTAAAATAATAAAATCAAAGGGTTGTTGTTGAATAAAATCAATGGCTTGCAGACCTGAATTGGCCCAAGTCACTTGCCAGTCTTCTCGTTCAAGTGCGTAACGTAACGGCATAAGAATAGCAGCATCATCTTCTACACATAAAATCTGTTTTTTATTATTCATTGCATTTAAAAACTCATAATCTCAATAGGAGTGTACTCAAATTGAAATACTTAGGCGAATGAATTTTCAGTGAAGTTTAGATGAACTGTTTTATTGTTTGAAATTGGCTGAATGCCTGTTGGGGTGGGCTTTACCCATGTGAATTTCTGAGCGCCCTGTAATCTTCGGATTTGATCGTCACGCCAATCACAGGACAGCAAATCAAAAGTATTGGTGACTTTTGATATCTCGACAACGACATGGGTAATGTATTGCGGAAAATAGATTACTCTAATTTTGATCAATTTGGGTAAATTTTTATCGAATTATATTTCTTTTGAGTAAAAAATATTCAATTTGTCCACATATCTAAGCAAGGTTAAAAAAACGATTTTGAAGAATAAAACAGGATGCCAAAGCATCCTGTTTTAACGATTGATTAATCAGGTCATGCCTGAAAATTGGATCAGCGTTTAACCACGATAGAGTCAATACCGCTATGTTGTAAGGTTTGTTGGGCAATCACTGCTGCATTTTGTGATTCATAAGGGCCTGAAATCACACGATACCAAGTTTTCCCCGCTTCTGTGCTTTGAACCACATCGGCAGATAAACCATTTAAGATAATTTCAGCACGACGTGCATCGGCAGCATCAGGATCATCATAACTACGAACTTGAAGGATATATTCAGGTTGAACAGGTGTTGTACGTTCAGCATTTACACCGACATCCACATTTTCAGATTGAGAGGGCGCTTCAACAATTACAGGTTGTTGTTGATTTCTGCTTTCAGGAACAGCTTGTTCAGGAATAGGGGTAACCTGTTGTTGGGGTAACAGATCATAAAAACGATAGTCTTTGTTGGTATCTTCTTGATAATGCTCAGATGTGATTTCGTTTTTGGGTTGGACGGGCGCCCACGGTTTCCAGAGCATCAGTGCGACACCAAAACTTAACACGATTAAAATGACGACAAGCATCCCTAACCATTTAGGAATCAATGGTTGTTTAGGTTTGGTTGGCCTTTCTGAAACACCGCGTTGCGTTTTTCCAAACACGTGGAACCCTCTTATTATGTATTGCTTAGATCGTGTTCAAGCATAGTTTTGCTTGAACACGATGTAAAGTAATGATTTATTACACACTTCAATGCTTACGTTGAGCCAGACCTTGGTCTTGGGAACATGTAAAGCAATTCTTGACTTACATACTTTCAGGTGCAGAGACACCCAATAATTCAAGACCATTATGTAAGACTTGTTTGATATTTGCTGAAAGCAATAAACGGGCTTGAGTCAATTCCGCATCATCACCCAATACTTTATTCTCGTTGTACCAACCATGGAATAAAGCAGCAAGTTCTTTCAAATAATTACCAACCTGATGTGGTTCATAATTATTTGCAGCGCGAATAAGCACTTCAGGATAAGCCGCGAGTTTCGCTAAAATTTCAGTTTCAGCATCAAGTTCTAATTTTGCAGCAAATTGACGTGCATTTTCAGTATCAAATTGAATGTTTGTTGTTGCTGCTTTTTCTAACATACGGCAAATACGAGCATGTGCATATTGAATATAATACACAGCATTGTCTTTGCTTTGAGATACTGCTAAATCTAAATCGAAATCAATGTGCTGTTCAGATTTACGCATTACATAATAAAAACGTGCTGCATCATTGCCGACTTCTTTACGAAGATCGCGTAATGTCACGAATTGACCTGAACGAGATGACATTTGTACCATCTCACCACCACGCCATAAGCTGACGAACTGTACTAAAAGTACCGTCAATTTAGATGAGTCATAGCCCATCGCATCAATTGCAGCTTTAACACGTGCAATATAGCCATGGTGGTCTGAACCCCAAATATCAACAAGGTCAGTAAAGCCACGTTGTAATTTATTTAAATGATAGGCAATGTCAGAGGCAAAGTACGTGGTTTGTCCATTACGACGTTTGACTACACGGTCTTTTTCATCGCCAAATTCAGTTGATTTAAACCAAATGTTGCCATCTTTTTCATAAAGAAAACCACGTTGATCTAATGTTTGTAAGGCTTCATCAATTTTTTCAGCCAAAGATGCTTCACTAAACCAGTGATTAAATGTTACGCCAAACTCACCAAGGTCATCTTTAATGTCATCTAAAATGGCATGTAAAGCTGCTTGATGGAATACACGATAACCTTCACCCACTAAAGCTTGTGCGTTGTGAATTAAGCCATCAATGTGCTTTTCTTTATCGCCTGAAACAACCACTTTATTGCCATCGGCATCAAGCTCTTCAGCATATTGCACATCTTCAGGAACATCTTTGTAAACATCAGCCACACTACGTACATAAGCATCAGCATGTTTGTCGATGATACCTTGGGCGATTTCTTTAACGTAATTCCCTTGATAAGCATTTTTAGGGAAAACTAAAGTTTGGCCACTTAATTCTAAATAACGTAAATAAGTTGATGTGGCGAGGATGTCCATTTGACGGCCAGCATCATTGACATAATATTCACGTTCAACTTTGGCACCTGTTGCTTCAAGTAAGTTTGCAACAGTCATACCATATGCAGCACCACGACCATGACCTACATGCAGGCTAGAGGTTGGGTTGGCAGAAACGAATTCAACCTGAATTTTCTTGGCTGCATTTGCTTGGGTTTTACCAAATTGTTCCTTTTGTGCTTGGATTTGATCCAACACAGTAAAGCGTTGATCGGCATTTAAAAAGAAGTTGATAAAACCCGGACCTGCAATTTCAGCTTTGGCAATATCAACCACTTCGGGTAAATTTGCCAAAATTTTCTCTGCAAGATCACGTGGTTTCATACCAGCAACTTTAGCGCCCATCATGGCAATGTTTGATGCGAAATCACCGTGGCTTCGGTCTTTAGTTCGCGTTAAAACACTCGTGTTTTTCCAGTCAGATGGAAGAGTCCCTTCAGCTTGTAGGGATTGCACTGCATGATCAAGAGCTGCTTGTATGGCCGTATTCATAATCTATAGAGAAATAAATGTCGCAGAAAAACGCTAAATATAGCAAATTTTGCGCCTTTTAGGTGAATGCATTTGTATAGAATAAAACTTATTCGATAAGAAAAATGGCAGTATGCTCGATTTCACTCTTTATAAATGTGGTTAAGGTTACGTGGAAGGATTAATTGTTTCAGGTTCATTAAAGGAATAAAATGTGTCCTGTTTGTAAATTTAGAGCGATATATGTCAAATACTCCGCCCACAATTATTGGCAATATCCCAAAACTCCCTGCAAAATTTGCAGCATGGATTATGCCGTTGTTCTTATCTTGTTTAATGAGTGGCATGGTGTCATTGATTAATATGTTGATCAATGTGGGATTGATTAGCGGTTTCTGGATCAAATGGCTTGCTGCATGGATGGTATCATGGGCTGTGGCATATCCTGTGGTTCTGATTGTTTTACCCTTAGTACGACGTTTAACCGCCGTATTTGTGGATATGCCTAAATAATGGATCTACTCTTTACATGTGACAGGCTTGCTGAGTAACTCAGCATGGCCATTTGTAAAGGTATAAAGTTTGGAATTGTTAAAGATTTTAATCACTTTGGCTTTACTTAGTGCCGTTTTAAATGTCGGCATTTTTTTCGCATTGACTAAGTCAAATGGATTGCCATAGTTTTTATTGTCGATTAAAAATTGAACCTGACCGGTTTGCGCATCATGTGCTTTAAGCAGCTCTTTACCATCTTTATCTTCAATCGCAAAACCAGACTTCTGCGAAGGAATCTTACAATTCAAACGCAAATATAGGACGTTTCCATCACTGGATTTGTTTTGTAAGGTGTAAATACCTTGAAGATCATTTTCAATATAGACCCATTGTCCAGTGGGCATATTGATCTTCATTTGTTCTAGTTTTTCGAGGGTGGCTTTACTGACATCAACCACACCTTGCTGATCAACTTCTGGGATTTTGGCTTCGCCTAAGCCCACCATGCTTTTGACTTTTTCAGTGGTTTTAGAAACACCAGAAGAGACCTTTTTTGCAGTTTGGCAGCCAGTACATGCAATGACTGTGCTAAGAAGGAGTAGAGAGATCTTTGTGTTCATTGTTATTGGTTTAGCTTCATCGTATTTTAAACAAAATAAATCTAAACAGAAAAAAAATCAATGATTGGTCAAAATTGCGTACAAATATGCAGTTTTAATGGCGTGATCATGGCTCATTATTTTAGGGCAAAATATGAAATTAGATAAAAACCAGAATTTGATCAGTAAAACTGAGAATAATTTATCATTCTGTAAAATACTTTGAATATCATTATCACGTATCTAAATACCCATTTAGTCAAAAATAGGCTTAAGCTTGTATCAGACCAAAGTCGTAGCTTAGCAAAAGATAGAAGCAGGCAGTCTGCTTCAATGAGAATGGAAATGCCAACGGAAACCCTGAAAAAATATCCTCTATATATTCATTATGCAGGTAATGCCTTATTAGAGCTGCCTTTATTAAATAAAGGTTCAGCCTTCACAGAAGAAGAACGAACTCAATTTAACTTACACGGTTTAATTCCTCATGTGATCGAAAGTATCGAGGAACAAAGTCAACGTTCATACCAACAGTTCTGTTCTTTCAGTGAAGCGATCAATAAGCATATTTATTTACGAAATATTCAAGACACCAATGAAACGCTGTTTTACCACCTGATTGAAAACCACTTAAGTGAGATGATGCCGATTATCTATACACCGACAGTGGGTGAAGCATGTCAGCGTTTCTCCGATATTTATCGCCGTCATCGTGGAGTATTTCTTTCCTATCCTGACCGTAAATACATTGATGAAATCATTCACAACGTAAACCGTAAAAATGTCAAAGTGATTGTGATCACAGATGGAGAGCGTATTCTTGGTTTAGGCGACCAAGGTATTGGCGGCATGGGCATTCCAATTGGAAAACTGTCTCTTTACACCGCATGTGGTGGTATTAGTCCAGCCTATACATTGCCGATAACCATTGATGTGGGAACCAATAATCAACAATTATTGAATGACCCGATTTATATGGGATGGTCGCAACCTCGCGTCAGTGGGGATGAATACTATGAATTTGTCGATGAAGTGATTGCAGCGGTTAAACGTCGTTGGCCAAAAGCATTGATTCAATTCGAAGATTTTGCGCAAAAAAATGCCATGCCTTTACTTGAAAAATACCGTGATAAGATTTGTTGTTTTAATGACGATATTCAAGGAACAGCGGCAGTTTGCGTCGGCACTTTAATTGCAGCGAGTAGAGCCGCAGGTAAACAGCTCAAAGACCAGAAAATTACCTTCTTAGGGGCTGGTTCAGCAGGTTGTGGTATTGCAGAACAAATTATTGCACAGATGGTTGCTGAAGGCCTGACGGATGCTGAAGCGCGTGCCAAAGTATTTATGGTGGATCGTTTTGGTTTAATCACTGAAAATCAACCAAACTTATTGGATTTCCAACGTAAACTTGCGCAGAAACCTGAAGATGTTGCACATTGGGGCAATGCTGAGGAAATCATTTCACTTCTTGATGTTGTGAAAAATGCCAAACCAACCGTATTGATTGGGGTATCGGGTCAACCTGGTTTATTTACAGAAGAAATCATTAAAACGCTGGCTGAAAACTGTGAATATCCGATTGTATTGCCTTTATCCAACCCAACTTCACGAGTTGAAGCCGTGCCAGCTGATATTATTCAATGGACAGATGGTAAAGCATTGATTGCGACAGGCAGCCCATTTACCCCTGTGAATTATCATGGTGAAACCTATCAGATTTCACAGTGCAATAACTCTTATATTTTCCCTGGTATTGGTTTGGGTGTAGTAGCAGTTCAAGCAACCCGTGTTACAGACAATATGCTGATGGCTTCAAGTTCAGCTTTGGCTGATTGTTCACCGAAGTTACAAGATATCCACGCAGACCTATTGCCTGATTTAAATGAATTGCAGCAAGTATCTAAAATTATCGCGTTTAAAGTTGCTAAAGCCGCTATTCAAGATGGTGTAGCACCGATGATCAGTGATGAGCAATTGCTAGAAAGTATTGAACAGAACTTCTGGAAACCAGAATATCGTGATTATAAACGTGTACCGTTCTAGAAATTTTTGGATGTTGTAAAGAAGGGGCTATACGCCCCTTTTTTATTTAAGATAAAATGATACAAGAGAATTTAATTTTGACGTAATTTTAAAAAAATAATATTCAGAGTGGTTTTACTATGCTCTTAATAAGGATTTAAAAATTATTGTTGATAGAAGGTTCTCACTATTTACTTTTAATAAAATCTTCAGTACTGAGATACTAAGTTGAATGTAATTTGGAATTAAGAAATTTAAAGTGATTAAACTATGTATTTAAGAAGAATATTTTTACTATTAATATTATTAGTACCCACTGTTTTATTAGCAAATAGTGTCGTTCTTTATGATGACTCTAGTCGTCACCTTTATCAAGATTATAAGAGTATTAGTATATTAGGGCAGTCAATAAAGATAGATAAGGACTATACGATCTTAACAGAAGAAAATACTTCAAGTGAGGGGGATAAAGGTCAGAAATCGTATAGTATTATTTTGAAAAAAGGTGATGAGTTATATCGTTTAGATGGAAATAACCTATCAGGGCTAAATCGATATATTATTTCACCTTATTTTTCTGATCGAAATTTTGTAGGCTTTGTACAATATACAGAAAATATCTTAAGAGGTGATTTTTATGTCTTAAAGAAATTTTATATTTTTAATAAGGTAACAAAAGAAGTTGCAATAGTAAGGCTAAATTATACGAGCATCTCTAGTAATACTAATGGTGAATATGATTATAAATTATTGGATCAAAACTATATAAAAAGAATTATTAGAGATGATTCTTTAAATTTGTATACGGTTGAGTCTATATATGAACAGAATAATCCTGCTATTTGGGGTGTTTCATCAAAAGGATTTAAATCAGGGCATCAAGTGAGCAATGGTTTTAAATTTAAGTTATTAAAAAACAACAAGATAAAGTGTGAGGATTTGAAGAATTCTATTTTAGATTGCACTGAAGGTTTTATGCAAATGCAATACCTAAAATAAATGAAAAAATCACTGGTAGCTTTTAAAATTTAATTTTAACCTTATATTCTACATAATTAAGTAATATTTTTTATTGTACTTGTGGAATAAAATTTAACAATTTATGGGTGTCTTTTTCTAAGTTTTTAATTAAAATGACGATACTTGTAATTAAATATCAATAACTAAAATGCTGAAAAATATTACGACCTTACTTGAAAGCTTTGGCTTGGGACTACAAACACGAGCGATCCACGTTCAATTCTCAAATCAAGCCTTAAACAGCAGTGTATTCTTGCAATGCATTCAGGGGCAACAACAGATTAATCAAGGCTTAAAGGCAGAATTACTCTGCCTTTCAACCAATGCGCATATTGCTTTAAAACAGTTTATCGGGTGTCAGGTTGCAGTTGATCAAGTCACCGATTTTGGTGAATTGTACCGAACCACTGGAATTGTGACAGGGGCAAGCCAAGGGCAGAGTGATGGGGCCTTAAGTGTTTATAAATTAACGCTTGAAGATGCAACCAGTCTTTGGCATAAGCGTCGTAATAGCCGCGTTTTTATGAACAAAAGTGTTCTGGAAATATCGGAAATCTTATTTAAAGAGTGGCAAGCGAAAAGTGCCTTATTTTCTGCTAGTCTAAGTCTGGACAGTAGTGGTTTAAAAAAACAATACGATATCCGTCCTTTTGTAATGCAAGCCAATGAAACGGATTATGAGTTTTTAACTCGCTTATGGCGCAGTGAAGGTATTAACTGGTTAATTGATGAATCTGTACGAATTGTGCCTATTTCGGCAACGCAGATTCAGGCACAGAAATTACGTCTGATTGATGACAATACCCAATATGAGGCAATGCCTAGACGCAGTATACGCTTCCATCGCAGTCATGCAACAGAACGCTTTGACACGATCACCAGCCTCATCGCCCAGCGCTCAATTCAATCAACAGCAATACAAGTACAACGTTGGCAAGCGGATAGCCTTTTACAAGATCAAGGTGATAGCCAGCTAAGCAATCACCAACATAGTGATCAACAAGACAATGAAACTTTAAGTTTAGAACAGGCTTGGACGATTAGCCCCGCATGGACCAGTGATCTCAATGGCGAAGACCAAACAACAGTTTCCAGTTCAGCTCAAGTTGATAAATTAAATACCCAATTGACACAATATCAAGAATTACAGTCCAAATATTTTACCGCAACCAGTTCAGTGCGCGATGCGCAAGTTGGCTATTGGTTTGAATTAAGAGAGCACCCTGAAATTGATCAACATGATGGTTCAGATCGTGAATTTTTAATCTTAGGAAAGACTTTTTACAACCAAAATAACTTACCTAAAGAGCTACAAGATCAGTTATCCAAGCTGCTCAACTTAAACTATTGGAATCATTTAATAAAAGACCAACGCCAAGCCAATGAGTTGTCCTTGGTACGCCGTAGAATCCCGATTGTTCCTGAGTATAACCCTTTAGTGCATAGACCTTCTGCATTTCCACAACGTGCCAAAGTGGTTGGCCCGCAAGGCGAAACGATTTATGTCGATCAATGGGGGCGAATCAAAGTTCGTTTCCTCTTTACCCGTACCGATGACAATAGTCATGATGGTGGTGCAGGCTCGAATGATAATGATACAGACTCAGCTTGGGTTGATGTATTGACCTCTTGGGCGGGAGAAGGTTATGGCACAAGATTCCACCCACGAATTGGTGAAATTGTAGTCATTGATTTCTTTGATGGCAATGTCGACCGTCCATTTGTGATGGGACGTTTACATGAAGCAGAACGTCATCAAACCATGTTTGATATCAAAGGCCAGTTGCCTGATACCAAAAAATTAAGTGGTATTCGCTCATCGGAAGTGGGTGGATCAGGTTTTAACCAACTCCGCTTTGATGATACAACAGGCCAAATCAGTACGCAGCTACAAAGTAGTCATGCAGCAACACAACTTAACCTTGGGAACTTAAGCCATCCGAAAGATAAGGAAACCAGCAATGGGCGTGGCGAAGGTTTTGAGTTAAGAACCGATGCTTATGGTGCCATGCGTGCAGGAAAAGGCATGCTTATCACGACTTATGCTCAAGAAAATGCGATTGCAGACCACTTAGAAGCAGCACAAGCGCAGTCCTTGTTAAACCAAGGTGCAGAAAGTATGAAAGTGCTGAGTGAAATAGCAGTCAAACAACAAACGGATGCCTTGAATGTTGTCAATCGTTTGCCGAAACTGATTAATTCTTTAGAACTAAAAGGTGCAAATCAGGCTTTACAGGCAACCGTAGGTTTATTTAAAAATGCTGTGGGTAGCGATCCAATTTCAGCACTGAAAAACAGTGGTGATTTTATTGAGGACATCCAGAAATTTGGTAAAGATACCAAGAATATTGTAGATGAATTTAAAGACTTTTTTAATGATTCCAAAGAGTCGATTGAGAACTTAAAGAGTTTTATCGAAAATATTGAAGAACATGGTTCGGATGTTTTAAAAGGTAAATTAACCAGTTTAAAAGATAAATTTGATTCAGAACCGTTATCCGCTTTAAAAGACGTGGGTAAGGTAATTGCCAATGTTGAAATTAAGGATTTTGATTTAACCAGTGTTTGTGGAACTTTTAATAAAGGCAGTAAATTGGATGTGAATCCGATGCAGGCTTTAGGCTCCTTACAGGGCTTTATGGAAAGTTATACAAAAGACTTAGAAAATAGTGGTGATAGTGCCAAACAAGAACAAGGTAAGATCTTTCGTCAGGCATTGATGTTACTGGCTTCACCTAATGGGATTGCATTAACCACCCCAGAAGACATTGTCTTACAAGCTTCGCAAGATATTGCTGAAAGTGCCCAAGGCTCAATTAATTTAAGTGCACAGAAGAATATTGTCGGTCATGCACAGGATAAGATAAGTTTGTTTGCAGCACAGAAAGGTTTAAGTGCATTTGCCGCAAAGGGTCCGATCAAGGTGCAGGCGCAAGATGATTTGATTGAAATCATTGCGAAGAAAGTGATTAAACTCATCGCGACTGAAGATAAGATTGAGCTGACCAGTTCTAAAGAAATTGACTTAAAAGCAGGTGGGACTCAGCTTGTGGTTAATGGTAGTGGTGTCTTTATTAAAACTGGTGGAAAGTTTGAGGTTAAGTCGGGACAACAGTTGTTTACCAGTGGTGAGAAGGTGTCTTATGAGGTGCCTCAACTTCCAAGTACGGTGATGTATAGCAATAAGTTGGATGTTTATGATTTGTTTTGGGAAAGTGATTTTAGTCAATTAAGTTATAAAGCTTTTATGCCAGAAACAAATGCTTATGTGTCTGGGCAAGTTGATGAGCATGGTCGTACTGGAAAGATTGTAAATGAAGATCCTTTAAATATAAAAGTTTTAATTGGAAAAGAACAAGAATTTTGGGATGTTATTGTAGAAGAATGGGGTGATGAGGACTTGACTTTGGGAGTAGATAAAAATGAAAAGTAAATGTTTGGTAACCTTTATTTTATTAGACTTATTGGGATATCCAATTAAAAATGCTCGATATCAAATAAAAAATGGTAATAATTTAATAGCTGAAGGGTTAACGAACTCAAAGGGAGCGATTGTTGACATTAGCAGAGATAAAGGGGTGGTACTTGATATATATTTTCAAAATATTTTAAATCAAATGCAATTAATCAACAGAGTGCGCCTTGAGAAAAGTCATGCTATTGTTAAGTTATACAGCCCTTCGTTATTAATAAAAACACAGTTAAGAGAAAATGGTAATTCAGGTCAATACATTAGGAAAACATATAAAGTAAAGAAGGGTGATACTTTACTGAAAATTTCAAAAGAAACAAATGTTAGTATCGAAGACCTCCAGAGAATCAATAAAATTAAGAATTCAAATAAAATATGGGAAGGTCAAGTTTTAAAATTACCATTAAGTAATGGAAATTCTCAATCAAGTCAAAATTCAACTAACCATCAAAGCTCTCAGCCAAGTAAAACCTCAAGTAATAATCAGAGTACTCGTAGTAGTAATGGGGGCACAAAAAATAACGATGATGTAAAGGATGATCATTGGTTTGGATCATTGGCTAAACTGCCTGATTTAATGCCTAGTATTGATGCCGAAGGAGCTTATAATTATATAAAAAATCAAATATTTAGCGAAAGTTTACCACAATTGAATAATACTAATGCGCAAAGCCAAACAACAGGAAGCCCCAAGCAAAACCTAACGAATCACAAACCTAGTATTATTTTTCCATTTAAAGTTAAGCCTATTAATGACATTGGTGGAGAGTTAGCAAATTATTATTGGGGAGCTAAACTTAATGATACGAATGCATCTATGGCAATTTTTGGAAGAAATAGAGATGCTACTCGAAAGCATGCAGGTAGAGATTTGTATTCTAACTGTAAACCTATTTCTCAAGCTGAAATAGGATTTGAAGTTGTAGCAATAGCTCCTGGTAAAGTAATTGCTTCACAAGGGTTTTATTTACAAACTAATCAGGTAAGTATTAGGCATAAAACTGATGATGGCAGAGAGTTTATAATTAGGTATGGTGAATTAGATCCTAAATCAATCACTGTAAAAGTTGGCGATCCTGTTATTCAAAATCAAACTATTGGGCGAACTGGTATAATGAAGGGAAAAAATGGAGCTTCTGCAATACCTATAACAGGTAAATCATCCCATAATGTTTCAATGTTACACTTTGAATACTTTACAGGTCATGGATTTTCATTAGATGATGCATCAAATCTTACAATAAAGAATCATGGGATTTATTCTCGACGTGATGATATAGCTGATCCACTACCTATATTATTAGAAGGCTATAGAAATACTTTTGATTTACAATTACCTCAAGCACCAGCACAGACAAATACTGGAGACCGAATAGCAATAAACAATTTATCAACAAGTTCAAATGCTAGGTTATTTATTCAAGAATGGGAAGGAAATCGATTAACTCCTGATGGAAAAGGGACATATTATTATGATGATTCTAAGGGATACTGCACTGTAGGATGGGGGCATTTAGTAAGTCAAGCGTCTTGTAAGGCTGTAGGTAAAAGAGAGATGAAAGATTTTATTTCAATAGCTGATGCGAAGAAATATTTTAATGAAGATGTTCCTAAGCATGAGACATATGTGAAAAATGCTATAAAAGTTCCATTGTATCAATACGAATTTGATGCATTGGTGTCATTAGCATTCAATATTGGTAATATTGGAGTTAAAGCTCCTAATTTATGCAGACTGATTAATCAAAAGAAATATCAAGACGGTCCTAAAGAGATGCTAGATATAAATAAAATAACTGTTAAAGGTCAAAAAGTTCCAGAAGCTGGTTTAACAAAGCGACGTAATAGTGAATATCAATTGTTTATTAAAGGAATTTATGATGCAAGGCATTAATATTTTTAATGTGTTATTAGCTTTCAGTTTAATTGCATGTTCAAATACAGCAGATTCGAAGTCTCAACAGTTAGATGGAAAAGCTGTTTATACAAAAAGTGAAAATGATTTGAATAGTACATATCTAGATATAAAAAATTATATACGTGATAGTCAAGTTGAATCAAAATATTTGGTTGAAACTCAGCGTACATGGTTGAAAAATAGGAATTTGGAATGCCAATTTGATGGTAAAAATGCAAATACTGAGAACTATAAGTGTCTAAGTGATAGTAATAATTTGAAAACTAAGGATTTAAAGGAAAACTATTTAAATTTTGAAAGTTTAGAGAATCATTTAATAAAACCATTTAAGTATATTGCAGGCACTCAAAAAAAATTAGAAGTTGGAGATTGCTGGTGCAATGAAAGCATGATCAAAATTGTAAAAGATAAAATATATATATATCAAGCATGTGATGAAAAACTAAAAGAACCAAGAATATATAGGATTGTTGGGAAAAAAATCAATGAATTTTCTGTTGAATATGGAGTTGATACTAATAATAATAATGTTCCAGATTTTAATTTATCATTTGTTACAAGTGGAAAAAATGTTTGGAATATTGTTCCTACAGTATTTAGAAAGCAAGATTTAATAAATTTGAATTTTTCAATTAATTATACGACAGATAAAAATTTAAAAACTGAAAAACTTAATTGTGAAAATTTGGATGAGTAGGAAATGAAAAAACAGCAAAATTTATTTTTTACAATGAATTAAGTGGTGTTCATTTTATTGTACTGTAATTGATTAAATTAAGATAACTATATTTCTAGTAATGGCGATGATGTTTTATAATGAATATAGTTATTAGACTTCTTGCGAAAGTATAAACTGTTTATAATAGCTTTATGAAATATGAAAATTTAACATAGTTCGATGATATTGAATTCAAACGTTTAGTCGGAGTGACACGTCTTTTATTTTCTAAAATGATTCTCGTTTTAGAAGGGGCTGAACGTTTGAAGAAAAAATTTGATCGCCCTCACAGCTTAGCGCTTGAAGATCAGTTGTTATTAATATTGAAGTACTTAAGATCTAATAGTATTCACCTTGAATTGTCTGCTGAGTTTGCAATAGTTGAAAGAAACGCCAATCGAACCATCCAAAAAATTGAGGACTGGGTTATACAGTATTTTTATTACCTAAAAGAAATCAAGAGATTACAGATCATGACTTTGTTATTGTGGATGTAACAGAATCTGAGATAGAACGTCCTAAACAAACAAATTAAGTTCTATAATGGTAAAAAGAAAAAATCCAATAGCCAATCAAACAATGACTATATGGATTGTTATTTATATAAAATCAGGCATTTAGTAGAAAATATGCTTTGTAGATTAAAGTAGTTTAGAGGAATAGCCACTTGATATGACAAGTTAAAACGGAATTATGAAAGTTCTGTTGCATTAGCTTGTATATTTTTATGGATCCCCTTGTAGGCTAAATTATGAACCTTAAATATCAACAGATCCTAAATATTTCGAAGGAATTCAACATGTTTAAAAATATTTACCAAAAGATATTTATTATTTTTTTTTTAAGTTTTAGCACTTATGCTGGCGCGGATAATATTAAGAAAAAAGATAAAAATAGTGATGGTTTAGAGGTAACACATTTACCTTATAACTCTCAAGATCATTTAAAATGTTTAGAAACTAATTCTAATATTGACTGTAAATCAATCAATTTGATTTCTGCAGGAAAGCTTGCGCAAGCTTATAATTTTATAAACCCTCAATATGGACGTGGAGTAGTTCTCCCAGAGAGTAATGACGGTAAGTTAATTGTGATTTCTCCATTTTCTGATGAAAGTGAGACAATACTAAATATAAATATTGTTGATAAGTTTGGAGTCGTCAAAGAAAAGAGTTTATCTGAAAAAACAAAATTTACTATAGATAAGAATTATAATCTAATTTATTATAAAAATGGAAAACTCTTAAAGGAAAAAATTTAAAATAAATAAGGGATTTTTTTATTAATAAAAATTTCTGAATTTTTGGAAAGAAATGCTTGTTTCAAAAATATAAACAACACAAAAAGTGAGATGGCAAGTGAAAAAGCAGTTTGGAATATTAATATTTTCTAGTTTTTTTGCAATTACAGGTTGTAATGCGAAACCTGTTGAGAAGGATGTTACATCAAAAATAAAAGTTGAACCTTGTGGTTTTGATTATGATGTGGATAATTTTTATTGCAAAGCAGATAAAATTAATTTATACAAAAAAATGTTGGGAATAAACCAAATTTTAATAGTAATTATACAATAATTAAAATCAATGACGGAAAATATTTTAGAATAGTTGCACTAAATCAAAAAGATTTAAAAGTTTATCCTTTAAATTATCAGATAGATTATAAATCCAAATTTGACTATTCGGTGAATAATGATAGCTTGTGTGTTACAGGCGATTTTTATGCATATAGAGATGATTATAGTAATTCAAAGTTATGTTTCAAGGTGATAAATGGAAGTTTTGTAAAAACAAATATTTCTGAAAATTCACCCAAAAGTACTAAAGAAAGCAATTTGAAAAAGGTATTAATTCCTAATTCTTCAAATTACTTCTTAAAGTGTTTAAAAAGTAACTCTCAAAGTAAATGTGAAAAGTTGAGTGATTCAGAGAACCATGTATATAAGTTGGACGATGTGAAAAATATATCACCAGAAATTTATGGTGTATTAAGTGATAATAAAATTAATAATTTAAATTTGGATGGGGTTAAATTTCTTCCTAATATTGGAAGCTCACAATTTATTATTGGTGAAAAATATCATGATACAGATAATGGTTCTACTACATTTTTTTATTTGATAAGAATAAAGCCAAAAGTTGATGTTTTTAATCTTGGAGAAAGCTACGCAATAGATGGAAAATATAATTTAAACTATAAAGATTCTATGGGGAATAACAAAAATATAAAATTAAATTAATTTCCTTTGAGATTTAATACCTAACCTTTGAAACTAATAAGCAGCTTTATAAAGCTGCTTATTTAATGGATATCTATCAATCTTCCAAAATATCTTCCAATACTTCTTCATTCGGTGCAAAGAAATAAGCACCATCCATAGGTGTTACAAAGTGCAGCAAACGGTCATGAATCCCATCGCCTTGAGTACCAAACATATTGACTAACATACGATCAATACGGGTTAAGTCTTTGGTATAGGCAATAAAAAATAGACCTTGCTCACCTTGACCATCACCATAAGGAAGGGAATGGCGTAGGATTTCTAATTCTTCACCTTCATTATCTTCAATGACAACACGAGCAATATGGGCATTTTCAGGTTTGTGTTCATCGTCCATCTCAATACTTTCTAATTTAGAACGACCAATCACATTTTCCTGTGCATCAACTTTTAAACGTTTCCACTTTTCAAGCTCGTGTACATAACGTTGTGCAAAAATAAAAGAACTATCTTCAAAAATACCTGAATCTTCACCTAATAACGCAGTCTCCGCACGATCATCAGGGAATTGAGGATTTTCAGTACCATCAATAAAACCAGTCAGGTCACGACCATCAAGATAACGGAAGCATACCCGTTCATCCAGAACCTCAACTTGATTTTGGATGCCATCAAAAAAGGATTGGCTAAGCGCAAAGCAAATATCTGTACGTGCAGACGCAATATGAATCAGAACATCAGCAGGAACCACTGGCATCTCAAATGCGCCTTGAATCGGTTCTAACTGCTTAAACCCTTCAGGAGTTGTGTGATAAAGTTTTGCCCAAAGTTCAGGACCAAAAGCAATAGATGTTTTAATTTCAGCATCAGGGTGTTGGGTAATTAAACGATCACGTGTATTTAACAACGCATTGAGTTGTTCTTTTAAACCATCAATAGACAGATTTTTTAAATTTAAAACAATGAAACGAGCATGATTAGAAGGTAAAGGTAGAATTACAGATTGGGCTGTCATATGGTGATGGCTCCTCAATTTTTATTTATCAATCCTCTTATTGTGCATGATCAAGCAACAGCTGAATAGTAAAGTCTTATACTTTTTACCAATTAAATTAATCGAAATGTATCGTTTTAAAACCGCTATAATAGCGTGTTAAAAGTTTTCTATCCTTTTGTTATGTCGTATCAAGTCTGGTTTGCCTATATGTTGGCGTGCTGGGTGATCAGTATTTCACCTGGTGCGGGTGCGATCGCGTCTATGTCGAGCGGTCTAAATTATGGTTTTCGCCGTGGTTATTGGAATGCAATTGGTTTACAACTGGCGTTGTTGGTTCAAATTGCGATTGTCGCAGCAGGGGTTGGGGTATTGTTTGCAACCACACCGCTGGCGTTTTTCGTGGTGAAATGGTTTGGGGTTTTATATTTATTGTATTTAGCCTACATACAATGGACAACGAAAACACAGTCGATAGATATCCCAACTGAGCAACCGACAAAATCTATTCCCAAGCTGATCTTATATGGCTTTATTGTCAATATCAGTAATCCAAAAGCCATCGTCTTTTTACTTGCTGTTTTGCCACAGTTTCTAGACTTGTCTAAACCACAATGGATTCAGTATGTGATTATGGCAGCGACCATGATCACCATTGATTTGATAGTCATGGCTGGTTATACAGGATTGGCAGCCAAAGTGTTAAGACTATTAAAATCACCAAAACAACAAAAATATATGAACCGTACCTTTGCTGTATTGTTTAGTTGTGCTGCTGGCTTATTAAGCCTGGTTCACCAATAACAACATAGGCGATTAACTGAGTCATATATTAGAGATTTGACCCTATAAATAAGCCATTGTTTCGAGGTTACTTTGAATTATTTAGAATTTTATCTGTATGCCATTAGTGTGATTATCATGATTGCAACGCCTGGTCCAGTCATGATCTTGGTTGCAAGTGCAGGTTTAAAAGGTGGCTACCGACAGTCTTTACTGACCATTATTGGGACAAATTTGGCTTCTTTGGTACTTATCACAGCCTCTATTTTAATTTTAAAAGGCATGTTTAGTGTCAATGAAACTCTCTTCTTGATCATTAAAGTTTTAGGATGTCTTTATATTGCCTATCTAGGTTATGGAATTCTAAAAGAAGTATTATCCCAGCAGGAGCATCAACTCAATACGATGTTGTCGCCTGTAGAGGGTGGTCTCAGCAAAGGCTTTTTAGTGGGTATCTCAAATCCTAAAGATATCATTTTCTTTTCATCATTTTTCCCGCAGTTTATTCATATTCATGCTGATATAAATACCAGTCTAGTCATCTTAGTCGTGACATGGATTATTTTAGATTTTCTCACGTTATCTTTGGTTTATCTGTCGTTTAATAAGCTTTCTAAAAGTCAAATTTATCCAAAAATATTAGGGCTTTGCGGATTAATTCTGATTGTCATTGCTGTATATGGTTTATATGTTTCGTTAAAAAGCATAGTTTAAATATTGAGTGCGGCTAAAGATGGAAATGATTGATTCATCAAGCCATCTTTCTTACTTTCATTACACAGAAAATCACAGCAAACAGCAAAGACATGGTTAATACGATGCTTAGCCCTGTAGAGATGTTCAGGGCTGCACTAGACCATAACCCCACAGTCACACCAATTTGAGCAATCACAAACGCCCCTATTACCATTTGTTTTGGTGAGTGAGAAATAAGACGTGAAGCCAGTGCGGGGATGACCAATAACGCACCCATCAATAACGAACCGACGGCACGTAAAGCGAGTACGGTGAATAAAGCCAATAACAACATAAAAATTAAGCGCTGCCATTTGGCGTTTACGCCTTCACTTACTGCAATATCTGGATCAATCGCAATTTGAATTTGTGCTTGCCAGTAACGGTAGAGGACAGCTAAAGCAACAATAATCACAGTTGCAAAAATCGGTAGGTCTGACCACTCAATTGTTAATAAATCGCCAAATAAATAACTTAATAATTCAGGACGTAATGCAGGTAAATGTTGAATTAACAGTAGACCAGAACAAAGTAAGGTCGCAGCACACAATGCAAGTAAGGCATCATTGGGTAAACGCGGGTCATGTAAAACCCAAAGTACAGCCACCAAGAGGATCGCAGTAAAGGTAACACCGACCCAAAGCGGTAAAGTTAAAACAGCGGCTAAAGCGACACCCAGCAAGGTACCATGTGCCATTGTATCAGCAAAGAACGACATTCTGCGCCATAGCATCAAACAACCTAGTGGAGCTGTTAGAAACACTAAAAGTGTTCCCATAATCCATGCAGGTAACAGTAATTCTAACCATTCCATCATGGTTTAAGCTTCCGGTTCTGGGTGAATGTGTGGATGTGGGCCATGTTCACAAGTTTTGGCGGAGTCACCATGTGCACAATGGTCATGATGGTGTTGGTAAAAAGCGTGGTATTTTCCAAAAGTATCACCAAACAAAGCTTGATACTCTGGATGCTGCTGAATACTGTCAGGTAAACCACTACAGCAAATGTGCTTATTTAAACAGACAACTCGTTGAGTGCCTTGCATTACCCATTGTAAATCATGAGACACAATTAAAATGGCGCAACCATAACGTTGTGGCAGGCTACGCACATATTCATACAGTTCAGCTTCAGATTGGATATCTAAACCTTGCATAGGTTCATCTAAAACCAAAATATCGGGTTGGCGTAATAAGGCACGCGCCAATAAAACCCGCTGACGCTCACCACCTGAAAGTTGTTGTACTTTGGCATACTCTAATTTGGCAATACCAGTATCTCGAATGATTTCAGCTTTAATGGCCTTATCACATTTCTCAAGATCAAGCAGATCTTTAACTCTTAAAGGCAGACTATGAGAGGGATTAAATTTTTGTGGTACATACGCCAGTTTAATTTTTTTTGGGCTGATAATTTTGCCCGCATTGGGTTTTAAAATACCCAATAATACTTTGATCAGGGTTGATTTGCCTGCGCCATTGGGACCAATAAGCGTGACAATTTCTTTTTCTTGTAATGAAAAATCTATATTTTTTAGAATGTCACGATCATCAATTCGGACATTAATTTGTTGCAGTTGAACGAGAGGGGAGTTTACGCTTTGTTCGAGCACTGCTGACATATTCCTGAAATCTCAATAATACTGTGATGTGCATTGAAGTGATCTGACGCGGCTAAGTGGTTTAATTCTTGAATCAAACCTTTTGCTGAAGCTTCTTTCACTGTATGACATTCAGTGCAAATTAAAAATGCGGCTTGATGTCCTTCACGTGGGTGACAACAAGGGATATAAGCATTAATAGAGGTTAAACGATGAATAAAACCTTTTTCTAAGAGAAAATCTAAGGTTCTATACACGGTAGGCGGTGCAGCTGGACGTTCTGCAGCACCTTTCATCTTGGCTAAAAGATCATAAGCACCTACAGGACCTGAGGCATTCAAAATTAATTCAAGTACTTCTTTACGCAAAGGGGTAAGGCGGGCACCTGAGGTTGCACAAAGGCTTTCTGCTTCTGATAAACGAGCTTCTACATTGAGATGATCGTGTACACCATGCAAAGTATCATGCTGCTCGTGTGAACATAAGCTCATATCAGACCTCAAAACTTGTTATTTGAATGGAAGAGAATCGCAAATATTAACATGAAGCTCTATCAACTTACGAATGGCGTAGGTATTTTTTAACTTCTGTTATACTATAACATAAATTTTTTTTGGTAATACACTCCCATGAATCGCATTATCGCCTTTTGCTTATGTGCATTATTTATTAGTGTCACTTGGGCTCAAGCGCCTTTAGTGGTATCAACTCATCCTATTTATTTGATTGCAAAAGAAATAACAGAAGGTATAGAAGAGCCTGTTTTACTTTTGGGAAATCAAACGGGGCATGATGTGCAACTTACACCAGATAATCGCAAAACGATTATGGACGCTTCATTGGTGATTTGGCTGGGAAAAGAACATGAAGCGCCTTTGGAAAAGGTTTTAGGCGAGAATGCGAAAGCGATTTCAATACTCAATTCCGGCATTATCCAAGCACTTCCTTTAAGAAGTCCAAAAGGTGTTGCACTGAAAGATACGATTGATACACATGTGTGGTTAGATCCAAATAATGCTGTACGTATCGGTTTCTTTATTGCAGCCTTACGTTCACAACAACATCCAGAAAATAAAGCAGCATATTGGAATAATGCGAAGAAGTTTGCCAGTGAAATGCTGCGCGTTTCACAGAAAAGTATCAGTGCTGGTAGCGCACGTCCATACTGGGCTTATCATGATGCTTACCAATATTTAGAACGTTCATTAAACTTAAAATTTGCAGGTGCGATGACAGATGATCCGCATGTTGCGCCGACTGTGACTCAAATCAAGTTTTTAAATGACACGCGACCTTACAAAAAAATGTGCTTGCTGGCAGAAGGCAGCGCAAGTCCAAGTCAGTACCGAAAATTGGGTGAAATTTCATTTCAAGCGGTAGACGAAACTTTGGCTAAACAACAAGATTTTGTGGTTGCATGGCAGACTTTGGCTCAACAAACACAAGCTTGCGTACTTAATGCACGGAAATGATGCAAAAATTAATCAACAATTGTTCATATGCAAAGCAACCTGTATATCGAAAAAAACACGACTAAGGTCGGGAAAAGATTGCATGTTCAGGGGTGTAACTCTATAATGCCTGCGATTAAAAACGATCATCAGTTAAACTTGTCAAGCATTTATGCTGTGAGTGGATAAAAAATGAGCCAAACTAGTCGCTTGATTGACCGACGATTAGCAAAAGCTTTGGTCTATTTGCAAGCGTTTATGATTCCTGTTTCAGCCTTGGTAGCGTGGGTCTTGAAAGACTCGACTGCGGCTCTGAGTGCAGCGTTAGGTGCACTGATATGTTGGCTTGCCAGTTGTTATTTTTCTTGGCAGTCGTTTCGAGCAGCAGGGGCGCGTGCTTCAAAACAGGTTCTTTCGAACATGTATAGAGGCTTAATGGGCAAATTTGCAATTGTGATCGTTGGTTTCATTTTAATTTTATGCAATGTCAAACCGTTATCTCCGGTGGCATTGTTTTGTGGTTTTATTCTCGTTCAAGCGATGTCGTGGATTGCACCTTTTTGGGTAGCACGACAACAAAAACGAGTATAAGCGCAGCAGAAATTGAAAATTTTTTTGGGGATTAACGAGATATCATGCAGCACGCGATATTCGTTAACTCTATTTATTATTTGACATTGACCAGGTGTGATTTATGGCTGCTGAAGAACATGCCCTGACTTCGACCGAGTATATCAAGCATCACTTGACCAATATGACCTATGGCAAAATGCCAGATGGTACTTGGAAATTGGCTGAAAGTGGTGCAGAAGCTCAACAGATGGGGTTCACTGCTATCCACTTGGATTCAATGGGTTGGTCAATTGGCCTTGGTGTGATTTTCTGTTTGATATTCTGGTGCGTAGCGAAAGCTGCAAACTCTGGTGTTCCTACCAAGTTCCAGTCTGCAATCGAAATGATTATCGAGTTTGTTGACTCAAGTGTTCGTGATACGTTTCATGGTAAATCACGTTTAATTGCGCCTTTAGCCTTGACCATTTTCGTGTGGATTTTCCTCATGAATGCGATGGACTTAATTCCTGTTGACTGGATTCCGTATACAGCTCAATTGATTGGTGCAAACGTATTTGGTATGGACCCTCACCACGTTTACTTCAAGGTTGTTCCATCTACAGACCCTAACATTACCCTTGGTATGTCTTTGTCTGTATTTGCGTTGATCTTGTTCTATAGTATTCGTGAAAAAGGCATCGGCGGTTTCGTTGGTGAATTGGCACTTAACCCATTTAATCCAAGTAACCCAGTTGCAAAAGCGTTATTGATTCCAGTGAACTTAATTCTAGAATTAGTAACATTCCTTGCACGTCCAATTTCATTGGCACTCCGATTATTCGGTAACATGTATGCGGGTGAGTTAATCTTCATTCTTATCGCGTTGTTACCTTTCTGGATCCAGTGGGCGTTGTCTGTGCCTTGGGCTATCTTCCACATTCTTGTTATTACATTGCAAGCCTTCATTTTCATGATGCTAACAATCGTATACTTGAGCATGGCAAGCGAAAAACATTAATGGTATTGCCTAACTGTCATCCGGTGGTTAGGTATAATTTTTTTACTTTAATTTGGTATAAACCTAACCTCTGAGGAATTATCATGGAACTCACTTTAGGTCTAGTTGCAATTGCATCTGCTATCTTGATCGCTTTTGGTGCTTTAGGTACTGCGATTGGTTTTGGTCTTTTAGGCGGCCGTTTCCTTGAAGCTGTTGCTCGTCAACCAGAATTGGCTCCACAACTTCAAACTCGTATGTTCTTAATCGCAGGTCTTCTTGATGCTGTGCCTATGATCGGTGTTGGTATTGGCTTGTTCTTCATCTTCGCTAATCCATTTGTAGGTTAATCAGCTTAATTCCGAAATTCACTATTTGAGGAATTTGCAATGAATATCAACCTCACATTGTTTGGCCAAGCGATTGCATTTGCGATATTTGTCGCATTCTGCATGAAGTTTGTATGGCCACCACTAATCAATGCGATTAGTGAGCGTCAGCGTAAAATCGCTGATGGCTTAAATGCTGCAGAGAAAGCGAAAGCTGATCTTGCTGATGCACAAGCACAAGTTAAGCAAGAAATTGATGCGGCGAAAGCACAAGCGGCTCAATTGATCGAACAAGCGAACCGTCGTGCGGCACAATTGGTCGAAGAAGCGCGTACTCAAGCATCTGCTGAAGGTGAGCGTATTCGTCAACAAGCGAAAGATGCTGTTGACCAAGACATCAATTCTGCTCGTGAAGAATTACGTCAACAAGTTGCTGCTCTTGCAGTTGCTGGTGCAGAGAAAATTCTGAACCAACAAGTTGACGCAGAAGCTCATAATGCCATGCTGAATCAGCTGGCTGCTAAACTTTAAGAGAGGCGAATATGGCTGAATTCTTGACGTTGGCACGCCCATACGCTAAAGCAGCATTTGCTTATGCATCTGAGCAAAATGCAACTGACGCTTGGTCAAATGCATTACAACTGCTCAGTGCTGCGGTGCAAGATGAAGCATTCTCCGCTTATTTAAATCGCCCTGAGTTGACACCTGCAGAGCAGGTTGATCTTTTTGCGAAAGTTTTAGGTAATGAACAAACTGCGGCTGTGTCAAACTTTTTGACACTTCTTGCAGACAATGGCCGTTTAGCATTGTTACCTGAAATTGACACAGAATTTGAGCAACTCAAATCGCAAAATAACAACACTGTAGATGTTGTGATTGAATCTGCTTTTCCATTGGATTCAGTACAAGAACAGAAGTTGGCTCATGCGTTAGAAAAACGTTTGAACAGCGCTGTGAAAGTTACAGTTGAAGTAAATCCAGCATTGATTGCTGGTGTTGTTATTCGTGCAGGCGACCAAGTGATAGATGATTCTGCGCTTAGCAAGCTTGAAAAAATGCGGACTCGTCTTCTAGCGTAATTGTTAAAAATAACTACGTCTAAAGAAGACTGAACTTTAAAAAGATTGAGGTATAGCGCAATGCAACAACTGAATCCATCCGAGATCAGTGCGCTCATTAAACAGCGTATCGGCGATCTGGACACCAGCGCGACCGCTAAGAACGAAGGGACCATTGTTATGGTTTCCGACGGTATTGTGCGTATTCACGGCCTTGCTGATGCAATGTACGGTGAAATGATCGAATTCGACGGCGGCTTATTTGGTATGGCACTGAACCTAGAACAGGATTCAGTGGGTGCCGTTGTCTTAGGTAACTACTTAAGCCTTCAAGAAGGTCAAAAAGCTCGTTGCACAGGTCGTGTATTAGAAGTTCCGGTTGGTCCAGAACTTTTAGGCCGTGTAGTAGATGCTTTGGGTAACCCGATTGATGGTAAAGGCCCTATTGATGCAAAACTTACTGATGCTGTTGAAAAAGTAGCACCAGGTGTAATTTGGCGTCAATCAGTGGATCAACCTGTACAAACTGGTTATAAATCAGTAGATACAATGATCCCTGTTGGTCGTGGTCAGCGTGAGTTGATCATCGGTGACCGTCAAACTGGTAAAACAGCAATGGCGATCGATGCGATCATTGCTCAAAAACAATCAGGCATTAAGTGTGTATACGTTGCGATTGGTCAAAAACAATCAACAATTGCAAACGTAGTACGTAAGCTTGAAGAAACTGGCGCTATGGCGTACACAACTGTTGTAGCAGCTGCTGCAGCTGATCCTGCAGCAATGCAGTATCTTGCTCCATATGCTGGTTGTACAATGGGCGAGTACTTCCGTGACCGCGGTGAAGACGCACTTATCATTTATGATGACTTGTCTAAACAAGCTGTTGCTTACCGTCAAATTTCATTGCTTCTTCGTCGTCCACCAGGTCGTGAAGCTTACCCAGGTGACGTGTTCTATCTTCATTCACGTCTACTTGAACGTGCTTCTCGTGTATCTGCTGACTATGTTGAGAAATTCACTAATGGTGAAGTTAAAGGCCAAACTGGTTCATTAACTGCATTGCCAATTATTGAAACTCAAGCGGGTGACGTATCTGCATTCGTACCGACAAACGTAATTTCGATTACTGATGGTCAGATCTTCTTAGAAACATCATTATTCAACGCAGGTATTCGTCCTGCTGTGAACGCGGGTATCTCTGTATCGCGTGTTGGTGGTTCTGCTCAAACGAAGATCATCAAAAAATTGTCTGGTGGTATCCGTACTGCTTTGGCGCAATACCGTGAATTGGCAGCATTTGCTCAGTTCGCTTCTGACCTTGATGAAGCAACTCGTAAGCAACTTGAACATGGTCAACGTGTAACTGAATTAATGAAGCAAAAACAATATGCTCCATATTCAATTGCTGACCAAGCTGTTTCAATTTATGCATCTAACGAAGGCTATATGGCTGACGTTGAAGTGAAGAAAATCGTAGACTTTGATACTGCGTTAATCTCTTACTTCCGTTCAGAACATGCTGCGTTAATGCAAAACATCGATGAAACTGGTAACTACGACAAAGACATCGAAGCTGCAATCAAAGCAGGTATTGAAAGCTTTAAAGCGACTCAAACTTACTAATTTCAATGTATGTTGTTGTTAGTTATGGTTTGGTTCACGGATCAACCTTCGGAAGCTCGAAAGGGCTTTCGAATACTAGGTTAAGCGTATGGCAAATTTAAAAGAAATTCGCGCCAAAGTAGCTAGTATCAAGAGCACGCAAAAGATTACTCGCGCGATGCAAATGGTAGCAGCTTCTAAGATGCGTCGTGCGCAAGAGCGCATGGCTCAGGGCCGTCCGTATGCCGAAAATATGCACCGTGTAATTGCTCATTTGGTCCAAGCGAATCCTGAATACAAACATCGCTATATGGTTGAACGCCCTGTAAAACGCGTTGGCTATATCATTGTTTCTTCAGATCGTGGTCTTGCTGGTGGTTTGAACATTAACTTGTTCAAAAAAGTGGTAAAACACGTACAACAGCAACAAGAGCAGTCAATTGAAGTTCAATTTGCTTTAATTGGTCAAAAAGCGGTTTCGTTTTTTAAAAACTACGGCGGTAAAGTACTTGGCGCAACTACGCAAGTAGGTGATGCTCCAAGTCTTGAACAGTTAACTGGTTCTGTACAGGTGATGTTAGATGCATTTGATAAAGGCGAGTTAGATCGTATTTATCTTGTGTCAAACGGCTTTGTCAATGCCATGACTCAAAACCAAAAAATCGAACAACTTGTTCCATTAGCTGCGGCTGATACGGACGAGGATCTTAACCGCCAATATGGTTGGGATTATCTATATGAACCAGAAGCTGAAGAGCTTTTAAATGGTTTATTGGTTCGTTACATTGAGTCTATGGTTTATCAAGGTGTGATTGAAAACATCGCATGTGAGCAGTCTGCTCGTATGGTTGCAATGAAAGCTGCAACTGACAACGCAGGTGATCTTATCAAGAGCCTACAACTCATTTATAACAAGCTGCGTCAAGCCGCGATTACTCAGGAAATTTCTGAGATCGTTGGTGGTGCCGCTGCCGTTTAACATTATTTTGAATTGAGGAGACAGCAATGAGTAGCGGTCGTATCATTCAGATCATCGGCGCGGTTATCGACGTCGAGTTTGAACGCAATAGCGTTCCTAAGATCTATGACGCTCTCCAAGTTGACGGTACTGAAACTACTTTAGAAGTTCAGCAACAACTTGGTGATGGTGTAGTTCGTACCATCGCAATGGGATCTACAGAAGGTCTTAAACGTGGTCTAAACGTATCTAATACTGGTGCACCTATTTCTGTACCTGTAGGTACTGCATGTTTAGGTCGTATCATGGACGTTCTTGGTCGCCCAATCGACGAAGCTGGTCCAGTTGCGACTGAAGCGCGTTTGCCGATTCACCGTCAAGCACCTTCTTATGCTGAACAAGCTGCTTCTACTGACCTTTTAGAAACTGGTATTAAAGTTATTGACTTACTTTGCCCGTTTGCTAAAGGTGGTAAAGTTGGTTTATTCGGTGGTGCCGGTGTTGGTAAAACTGTAAACATGATGGAATTGATCAACAACATCGCGAAAGCTCACTCAGGTTTATCTGTGTTTGCTGGTGTTGGTGAGCGTACTCGTGAAGGTAATGACTTCTACCACGAGATGAAAGATTCTAACGTTCTTGACAAAGTAGCAATGGTCTACGGTCAGATGAATGAGCCACCGGGTAACCGTTTACGCGTAGCGTTAACTGGTTTGACCATGGCTGAATACTTCCGTGATGAGAAAGATGAAAACGGTAAAGGCCGTGACGTATTGTTGTTCGTTGACAACATTTACCGTTACACATTGGCTGGTACTGAAGTATCTGCTCTTTTAGGTCGTATGCCATCTGCAGTAGGTTACCAACCGACGCTTGCAGAAGAGATGGGTGTTCTTCAAGAACGTATTACATCGACTAAGTCTGGTTCGATTACATCTATCCAAGCGGTATATGTACCTGCCGATGACTTAACAGATCCATCGCCTGCAACTACATTTGCTCACTTAGATGCAACTGTAGTATTGAGCCGTGACATCGCATCTTCTGGTATTTACCCAGCGATCGATCCACTTGACTCTACTTCACGTCAGTTAGATCCACTTGTAGTTGGTGCTGAGCATTATGAAATTGCACGTTCTGTACAGAACGTATTGCAACGTTATAAAGAGCTTAAAGACATCATCGCAATCTTGGGTATGGACGAGTTAGCAGAAGAAGATAAGTTGATTGTTTACCGTGCGCGTAAAATCCAACGTTTCTTCTCTCAACCGTTCCACGTAGCTGAAGTGTTTACTGGTGCTCCTGGTAAACTTGTACCACTTAAAGAAACAATTCGTGGCTTTAAAGGTCTTCTAGCTGGTGAATACGATCACATCCCAGAACAAGCGTTCTATATGGTTGGTGGTATTGACGAAGTGATCGCTAAAGCCGAGAAGCTTTAATTAGCAACTCTAATTTAGGAGATTCACATGTCGACTATGCAATGTGATGTTGTAAGTGTTAATGAGTCTTTGTACTCAGGCACTGTGACAATGCTTATCGCAAAAGGTGCTGGCGGTGAATTGGGTATCATGCCTGGTCACGCTCCGTTAGTCACCTTACTCAAGCCGGGCGCAATTCGTGTTCTGCTTGAAAACGGTACAGAAGAGTTAATCTATGTATCTGGTGGTGTTCTAGAAGTTCAACCGCATGTTGTTACTGTACTTGCAGATACTGCAGTTCGTGCTGACAACTTAGATGAAGCTGCAATTCTTGAAGCACGTAAAAATGCTGAACAATTGCTTGCAAATCAAAAGAGCGATTTGGACTCTGCTGCTGCTTTGGCTGCTCTTGCAGAAACTGCTGCTCAGTTGGAAACCATCCGCAAAATCAAAAACCGCGCGCTATAAGACGCAGTTTGAGATTGAAAAACCACCCGCGAGGGTGGTTTTTTTATGCGATTAATTTATAGATGGTTCAAATTTATAACAACTCATCATGCTAGAAACTTATCCTTGAGGAGTGTCCAATAAAAATTGTGTTTGTATAAAATGACTATAATCATCCCCCAAAGGTAATTCATAGTCTTTAAAAATGTGTCGACGAGTTGATACTGTCGACTGTTTAGTTTTTGGATTAAAACCAATTTTTTCAATATCTTTCCAATATAAACCTGTGCCACGCTTTTGCCATGATGGCAATTCATTGAAGTTAATGTCACGGCTAAAGAGTAAATCATGCTTCTCTTGGCGAGATAATCCTTTTACTTGGTCGGTTGCATTTTTTACATTTTCTCCTTCCTTGCGCAACATCCAATAGCAATGTGCATTGAGTGCGTTGCGATGAGCATCTTCATGACGCCAACGAAAATAATCTTCAACAGTTTTTGCATTGGGCAGTATACAAATTCGAGCATCAAAAGTTGCCATCTCACCATGTAACACACTGAACTTTGCACTGGCTTCTGCGGCTAAAATAGAAATAATTTTTCGTGTTTTACGATTAAAGCTGTCATCTTTTAAATGAAACAGTAAGGAGATTTCATCGCTTTGTGTATAGCCATAAATAATATTAAAGCCACATTGCATTAAGTGAGTTGTTGTTTCGACCATCAAGTCCCTAAAACGCAGATCAAAGGGCGCTTCAAATTTCCAAATATCTTTGGTGAGTTTGGTAAAGCCACGTCCATCCAAACGCACAACGATATATTGTTCTGGCGGTACACAGAAATCATAAGCTGTTTCATAAACACGTAATCGTGTATCTAGATCATCAAATCTCATGGTTAAACTTCTTCGTTATTCTCATACTAAAGTTATATTTCATCACTGACTAGTTTTAGCATAATCTAAACAATAAAAAAGGAGATATAGAAGACAATGCACCTCATCGAACAGCAAGCGCACTTTTGGGAACTTTATCAAACGCAAGATGACTACTATCTCAGCATTGCCGTAGATATGAGTTCTGTTGTTTCATGTTGGGATATTTATTTAACCGGAGTAGAAATTCTGGCATATCAGAACAAAGGTCGAATTGCGATCGAAGATTTGGCAAGTTCAATTGTGGCTGAAACCTATCGTGGAGATTTTTCCAATATAGCAGCTCGTAAGGTACCTAAAGAAATACAACAACAGATGCAAACCGCATTTAAAACATGGCGGTTGGCTTAACATTAAATTTTTTATTCAGTTATGACCGTAATTGAAAAGTCATTATTTTCTATCATGTTTACTTTAAACAGCGCATCAAAACCTTCTGAACGATTCGGGACTTCTAATTTATAAAAGGTGGCTTTAACGCCTTTTTCAGCAATATTGGCTTTACCCTCACGTTGTGCATTACGCTGTAAAGTGCTGTCTAGATCCGTTTCAAAATAATATGAAATGACCTCGAAGCCAGCAGTTTTGGCAAGTTGAATATAACGGGCTCGATCGGCTTTGCTCATGTTGGTGTTATCTATCACGATTTTGGTTTTAGAGGCTATAGCTGCTTCAAACAGTATCTTTTCACGATGGCGTGTTTTTAGCATATCGAGATTGATACGTAGATGTGTATGGTAAAAATACTGTTGATAAAAAGTAGAT
The DNA here is from genome assembly GCF_001425285.1 of Acinetobacter sp. Root1280. Lineage (NCBI taxonomy): Bacteria > Pseudomonadati > Pseudomonadota > Gammaproteobacteria > Moraxellales > Moraxellaceae > Acinetobacter > Acinetobacter sp. Root1280. The sequence continues at coordinate 147,007 of NZ_LMED01000030.1, forward strand.
TTACCCGAAGCTTGTACGCCTGTGAATAAAATCAGTTGCATGAAACACTACAAAAATACAGTTAATCTGCTATTAAATCATGTTCATGAACTTTGCTACAATCCATTCATTGTTGTAGAAAACCAATAAACTTAAAATGAAAAAATTAGTTCAATGTCGGTATTTATTTTCAATACTTCTACTGAGTGCTGTTTCAGCATGTCAAAGTCAATTTGTCACTACACCAAATGCACCCACTGAAGCAAGTTTGGTGGCAAATTCAGTGGGAAATGGTTTAGAAACAGAGTTAGATATCGATTATGTTGTCGCATTTAAAAATTTGAAAATGGCCTATGGGCAATGTGTTGCGTTTACTGGCGAAAAAGATTTTGTCTTTACCGACAATCGACTAGAACGAGATTTAGAAATGGGAACCTTGTTTACCCGTACAGAGGGTGGGGCCTATTTATCAAAAACCTTGGTGGAATCCATTGGAAAGAATAAAACCCGTTTAACGCTATTTTTACCCGCAAGTTATAAGTCTGCTCAAGCTCGTTTTAAGTTAGATGCTAAACGCGCGCTAGGACAAGATCGATCATGTAATGTCGCAAAGCCAAGCCAAGGCTGATCTGTTCAAATCTAATTAACTCTGTTCAATGGCTTGCTCTGTATTTGATCCAGGAATCATCATGCCTGCCAGTTTAAGCATATCTAGTTGGATGGTATTCATTTGTTGTTCGATTTTCTTAAAATCAACTTTTGAAATGTCTAAATCACCGTTTAACAGTGCTGAGTTAAGCACTTGCTTATTGGCTTGTAGCACTTGTTGGCGGATACCATCAATCTCTTGGCTTTTTAAATCTAATGAAATCAATGCTGTGTTAAATCCTTGTAGTTCACGAGTCAATGTTTTGACAGATTGTTGTAGCTCAGCTTGATTTTGTGATTGTATCGCTTGTTGTAAATTAGATTGGCTTTGCTGTAATTTTTTAACATAGTCACCAGTTTTCAGCTGTACGTTGGCAACATCACGTGCGATATAAAACATATTGCCTTGTTTTAAATCTTCAGTACTTTTTGCTGTTGATTGATTATTATTTGAGTCGGATGTATTCTCACTCATTTGCACAGTTTCAATCGCTTGAGCGTCATCTTGTTGACGTGATTGTTCAGCTGCTTGATTACAGCCTAGTAGTAACATGCCAGAAATAAAAATAACAAAAGGCAAAACCGCACCTTGTAAAAGCTTTTTCATCGTTGTCCAAAAGTAATTTAATCGGTTATGAATTCACTATAATTTGCAAAAGTGTAGAGATTGAGGATTGTTGCAAAGGACATACAGTCTGTAACTTTAGAGATTCATTTCTACTCAAACAAAAGCAAAAAAGAATGCATTTTTAGCACGCTATTGAAGGTGGTTGAAATTTTAAATTGTGAATAAAGCTAGAGGCAGTTTTGATCGAAAATATAAAATTTTCGATCAAAACTGCAAAATATAAAAATTTATTTAAAGCATAGAGCTTTTAATGCTCGATTTATTTTGCTAATTCAGCTTCAATCGCAGATGTAATTCGTGGATCATCAGCAGTGATATCTGGTGCAAAACGTGCCACGATTTCGCCATTTTTACCGATTAAGAATTTTTCAAAGTTCCAAAGGACTTCAGGTTTTGGGTTTGGTGTTAGGCCATAATCGACTAAGTCTTTCCACCAAGGACCTTCACCAATACGTTCAGGGATTGCATGAATTAAGCTGTCATAAAGTGGATGTTTATCATCACCAGCAACTGAAATTTTAGCAAAAAGCGGGAAGTCGACATTGTAAGTTAAAGAGCAAAATTGCTCGATTTCATCATTTGTTCCAGGCTCTTGCGCAAGAAAGTTATTTGCAGGAAAGCCGAGGATTTCTAAACCTTGATCTTTCTTTTCAGTATATAGTTTTTCTAAACCTTCATATTGTGGAGTAAGGCCACATTTAGATGCAACGTTAACGATTAAAAGAACTTTACCTTGATATTGATTCAAGGTCGTCGCTTCACCTTTGATGGTATTGACTGGGATGTCATAAACGGAATTGCTCATAGGGGTATCCTTAAAAATCAAAAGACAGTGATTAGAAATATGTCTAATGTTTTAGCGATATTCCAAGATTTCAGCAAGTTACATTTGTATATAAGTGTAATAAAAAAAGCAGATCATAGGATCTGCTTTTAAAAACTGCATCAAATTTAATCGATTATGGTGCAGCGTTTGCTTTGGCTTGAAGTGCTTGCATTTCAGTTAACAGGCTTTGTTGTAACTCAGTACCTTTCTTTTGTAGTTCCATGATTTTTTGTGGATCTGGTGAAGTCGCTAAACCAGCTTCAGACATTTCAACGCCTAGGTTATTTGACTCTTTCATTTTGTCACGTACAGACGCAACTTCAGTACTTTTAAGTGCTAAGCCATCAAGATCTTTGTTGAAACCATCCACATAAGTTTTCATTTTATCGACAACACCTTTCAGTGCATCTTTATCACCTTTTTGTGCAGCTTGCATCACTTCTGTTTGGAAGTTCAATGCTTCTTTAGCTTTCGCTGTAGACATTGTTTGAAGTGCAGTTAAATCGCTTTTGATATCAGCAGTATTATTGGTACTTAAAGAAACTGCAGCTGCAGCAGGTTTGCTCTCAGTTCCTGAAGCTGAATCAGCTGGTTTTTTATCACATGCAGTTAAAGCAAACGCTGAAGCACATAGTGTAGCTAGTAGTAATTTTTTCATTTATTCGAACCCTTCATTATTTAAAATTCTTATGAATTTGACGGTAATATATACAAATTCAAAAAGTTATATGCTTAATCTAGAGCATAAGATGCAAAATGCACAATTTTAAGGCAATTTTCTATAGTATTTTTGTATATAAACTTATCAATAAAGTGGAATTAGGCTGCTTGAAAAACACCCCAGTCTTAAAGATTTCGCATTTGTGCTGGGGTTTGATGAGTGTAACGCTTAAAAAACTCAATGAAGCTGGACGTATGTTGATAGCCGAGGTCTAAGCTAATTTTTTTAATTGAGGCGCCTTGTTGGATCAATGAAATTGCATAAATAATCTTGGCGCGATTACGCCATTCAGACAGCGAAAGTTTAAGGTGCTCTTGGCTAAGTCTAAGTGCATGCCGTTCAGTAATCTGAAAAGTATCGAGAATTTCCTGAAGGCTTTGGGGGAAGCGTGTTGTATCCGACAAATGCTCAAGAATAGGCTTGAGTGTGGGATGGTTGGTTTGCGGTAAATAATGCTCATAACACACACTATTTTGGATTTGATCGACCAACAGTTCTAATAAGTGTTGATAATAGGGAGATGATGGAATCCCTTGTTTCTGCTGCTCTAAAACTTCTTCAATGGTATGACGTAAAAAAGGGCGAATACTTAAAGTCTTTGTGCTTTGGGATAAGCTTTGACAAAGCTGAGGATGAATACGGATACAGATATAATGCGTCAGTTGATCATCCACAGCAGTACAACAATGTTCGGTTTGCGGTGGAATCCACAAACCATAACTTGGTGGAGACAGATAGGTTTGTTCTGCGACATTGAGTTCTAAAGTCCCATTTAGACTCAAATTAAAATCACCCCATAAATTTGAATGGGGTGTCACCACATCATGCTTTTGGTAGAAAAATTCTTCTACAGAAATCAGCGCTGAATACATAGTTGAAAAGACTTAACTCTCACATTGGATGGCAGTGTTTTCAGCTTTGGGGTTATTTAATCCACGACTCAACGTGAAGATTGAAATAAAGGCCAAAAGGATAAAACTCAGTACACTATACAATAAAATGTTGGCATTAAAATGGTCAACAACATAGCCACCGATTAATGCACCTGTTGCAATCATCACTTGGAAGAAACCAACAAATAACGGCATGCCTTTTTCTACAGCTTGAGGGGCATGTAAAAACATCCAAATATTGGCAGTGGTTGGAAATGCACCAAATGCAAAGCCCCAAAGCGCTGTAAGAATAAAGGCGCCTGATGGATGAATGGCAAATAGAGGAAAGCCAAAGAATACAACCGCAAAACAGATGGCAACGAATGCAAAGGTATAACGCACATTCAAATTACCGCTATAACCAGCAAAAGCATTACCAAAGATACCGGCGATACCAAATAATAGCAGTAGCGAACTGATGGTAGCACTGTCAAAGCCTGCTGAATTTTTAAAGAACGGGGTCAGATAGCTATATGATGAAAAATGAGCTAAACCAATCAACAAAATAATAATCAAACCTTGTCTGGCTTTACTGATTCTTAGCAATGCAGGTAAGTCTTTAAAATGAATGGCAGATTCTGGTTTTAAACTTGGGATAAATTTAATCCCCAACAGTAAAACAACGAAGCCGATGGCGGAGGTAATTCCAAATGATGTTCGCCAGCCATATGCATCACTTAACCATGTCCCAATCGGTACACCAAGAACAGTGGCTAAAGTTACCCCAGCCATGACTGTTGCTGTTGCTTTCGCAATAGGTAAATGGCTTGGTGCTAAACGACCACTTAAGGCAATCGCAGTCGCCCAAAATCCACCAATTGCAAATCCAAGAATGAAACGGCTCAGCAATAAAATTTCAAAAGTTGATGCAATTGCAGTGATGGCATTGGCAAACACCATCGTTGCAGACAGGGCTAGGAGTAAGTAACGTCGATCTAAATTTTTGACTAGAACGGGAAGGAGTGGTGCTGCTATGGCGGCCATGATCCCTGGGAGAGTGATCATCAAACCCGCTGTACCAACAGATACATGCAAATCACTGGAAATGTCGTTGAGGACACCAATTGGAAGAAACTCACTGGTGACCAAAGCAAAAGCAGTAATTGCAACGGTTAATAGCGCCAACCAGCTCCCTTGGCTACTGGGGGGAATCTCAGAGGACTGTGGTTCTGAAACTTCTGATTGCATCATATTCATGAAGATATATTCCTGCTGTAAAGCGAAAGCATATGGAGGTATTTTTTAATTCATTAACGATCGTTATAAAAATAAAATATTTGATTAATTTTGTGTTGTCAATTAATTTAATAATGTTCGTTATAAAAATATATGTGAAAGTTATGGCTGATTCTGAAAAACATGCTTTAGTCGCTGAAAAACAAGCACCTAAGCGTGGGCGTGGCCGTCCTAAATGTTTTGATGAACAACAAGCGCTACAAAAAGCCATGTTGTTGTTCTGGGAATATGGCTATGAATCCACATCGATGAGCGATTTAACCAAAGCCTTAAATCTTACTGCACCCAGCATATATAGTAGTTTTGGAGATAAATCACAGCTGTTTCATGCCTGTTTGGAATACTACTTAAAGCATGAGGCATGTCCTTTGGAGGTTATTTTTCAACAAGCCAAAACAGCAAAAATCGCCATTGAAATTTATTTGTATGAAAACCTTAAAAAATTGGTTCAACAAAATAAACCGACGGGTTGTATGTTGGTTACCGCAACCATGAATTGTTCACAAGAACATGCACCGATTCAGCATGATCTTTTGCTGAAAAGACAACAAGTCAAAGAAAATATCTACCAACGTTTGCAACAGGGTGTCAAAGAAGGTGACTTAAACCCACACGCCAATATTCAAGCGATGACAGATTATTATTCAACGGTGATTCAAGGTTTAACCATGCAAGCCCGTGATGGGGTTGGTGCTGAACAATTACAAAGTGTGGTGACTTTGGCAATTAAAACTTGGGAATTATTCTAGGTTTAAAAACGCATAAAATAGCATTTGTCTGAAAAGCCCTATAGATGTCTGAAATGCCATATTTAAATTTATTCCGACTTCATCGATAATCATTTCCAGATCCTATTCGACAGTCAAAATTATGTATAGCAATTCAAAACCCATGTGGTGGGCAATCAGTTTACCGATCATTGCAGTATTGATTTGGTCAATGAATATTGCAGTTACACGTTATGTTTCGGATTATATTTCACCTGTCAGTATTAGCTTTTATCGCTGGTTAGTGGCATTTATTATTTTGACCCCATTTATGTTGCCCCAAGTGTGGAAGCAACGTCATTTGGTTAAGCAACATTTTATGCAATTTGTCGTGCTGAGTGCTTTTGGTATGTTCTTGTATCAAGGCTTGGCATATAGCGCAGCGCATTACACCACAGCAACCAATATGGGCATTATCAACGCCTTTATTCCAGTATTTACCATTTTTGTTTCGATTCTTATTTTACGTGAAATCCCCAATCGCTTCGCTGTTGTCGGCAGTATCTTGTCTTTTCTTGGTTTACTGTATGTGATTGGCCGAGGGGATTTTAGCAACTTGACTCAATTGGCAGGGCACTCTGGTGATTTGATCATGGTCTTGGCTGTGTTCTTTTATGCTTTTTATGGGGTCTTTCTAAAAAAATGGCAATTGAAAGTTCCATTACTGCTGAGTCTCTATGTGCAAATTGCACTGACCTTGGTCTACCATTTACCATTTGTGCTTTATTATGGCATTGATGCGATTAACCAAGGTAATGTCGCTAGCGTTTTATATGCGGGTATATTACCTTCTCTTGTTGCACCTTTATTGTGGATGATGGCTGTGCAATATCTAGGTCCAAATCGAACCAGCATTTTTATGAATTTAATGCCAGTATTTACTGCAATCATTGCCTACTTCTGGTTGCATGAGGCCTGGACGATGTCGCATACGATTGGTGGTATTGTCATTTTAGTGGGAATTGCATTGGCACAAAAAAAGTCACTTAGTGTCAAAAAAAGTACATTATTGAGTTAAAATTTAAAGTGTTTTGAGTGAAAAATGTTCATTTAAAACTTTATTTTTTACGCTTTTTAAGTATTAAATCTGAGCAAAATTTGTTTTTGAATTAGTGATTTAACTATTGAAAATTCAAATAGTAAAACAAATTTAAACACTTAGTTTTATTATTGAAATTCAAGTCATTTGCAATTCACTCAAATGAACAGATATTGTTCAGAAGAATATATTTGTATTCAAAAAAAATTTATAGGATAATATTTTCATCGTAGCGAATTAAGAATTTCTTAATTAAATTGTTCTACACTGAATTTTTCATACCCTCTGGATGTGTTTAACGCATCCTTTTTTATACTCAGCCAACCCTATATGTGGCTGAGTTTTTTTTTGCCTTTTTATTGGCAATATTGAGGGTCTGTTGACAATTCGTCTACGCCTTGCGCTGCAAACAAAGCAATGCTTTGTTCTTGCTCAGGGTTGTGGCTAAAATTATCTCAGCCTACGTTATGAAACTCGAAAATAGTCTCGCTATTCTCTTCGTTTCCTGCTTTACGACGTATACGTCTCATGCTCAATTTTAACCTACAACGCAAGCCATTTATGAAATTCCAACAGGCCCTGAACTCATGTTGGAATGAATATTTTAACGTGTTTAAGCCCGAATCACTTGTGCTGTAGATGCATCAATGATTTTGCTTGGCTCGCGACTTAAACCAAGATCACCATTTAAATAATTCAATTCCGAACCAAAATATTGACTGGCTTGTTGTAAAGATCTTGCTGGTTCTAAACCTGCCGAATTTGCACTGGTCGACACAATAAAGCCATTAAAGGCATTACATAAGGCAATGCACAAAGGGTGATTGGTTACACGAACCGCAACCTGAGCATGCTGGCCTTTAATCCATTGTGGAATTTTATCATCAGCTGGAAGTAGCCAAGTTGTTGCACGTTCTGTTCTAGAGCGTTGCGTCCATGATTGAATGATTTGTTCACGAATAATAGGGTCAATTTCTGTTAATAGATGCTCAACTTGTGTGAGCTGTCCTGCCAATAAAATTACGCCTTTCTCTATAGGGCGTTGTTTAAGCCTTAAAATTTCTAAAAAAGCCTGTTCATTGAACGGATCACAGCCTAAACCCCATACTGCCTCTGTTGGATAAGCTAAGACTTTACCTTGTTGAAGAATTTGTGCAGCTTCAGCAACTGAGGTTGTAATCATCTATGTTTACCTTGCCATTTCGTGGAATAAGCCACTATTGTGAACCTTAATAACTGACTCGGCAACGTAAGTACAGCCCAGATTGTTGAATACAGTGACCCAAAAGTTCTAATTCCATAAGATCGCTTGTGAGTTGTGCAATGTCTAAATTTGCGTTTTGAGCAAGCGTATCTAAGTCTTGCCCAATCCAATCCAGCAATTGATACAGCTTAAATAAATGCTCGGGAATTTCTGGCATTGGGGATAGTGATTCAGACTGTTGTGCACAATGCCATTGGGTGGGAAGTGCTAAATCTTCAACAATCTGTTCTGGATGATCAACCAGAATGGCCCCTTCACGAATGAGCTGATGACATCCTTGATGATGCTCTCCATAAATATGCCCTGGAATTGCAAAAATCACTTTACCTTGTTCTGCGGCAGCTTGCGCCGTAATCAGTGAGCCACTACCCAGTTGTGCTTCTGCGACAACAACACCTAAGCTCAAACCACTCACGATCCGATTTCGATAGGGAAAATTGCGCTGAATAGGCTGAGTTTCTGGCAGGTATTCAGTCAAAATCGTTCCTGAATGCTGCAAAATTTGTTCTTGTAACTGTCTATTTTGACTGGGATAAACTAGATCTAAGCCTGTACCGATCACCGCAATGGTTCGATGGTGTTTTAGTCCACCCATATGTGCAGCGGCATCAATTCCCAGTGCTAGACCACTGGTAATAAAAAAGCCCTTTTCACTCAAATAGTAAGCAAAATCATAAGCCACTTGTTTGCCATGCGGACTTGGCTTTCGGCTACCCACGATGGCGATTTGCGGTTGACTTAGATTCTGAAATGCACCTTTACCAAATAGAATTGGCGGATGATCAGGATAAGGTAACAGTTGTTGAGGATAATGAGGGTCAGTATCTAAAAGAATAAAATCTGTATGTTGTTGAATTTTATCGAAGCAAACTTGAAATTTGGATTGCCCAAGCGCAGTGAGAAATTCACTGGCTCTTTCAAGATGGTTTTTATGAATTTTGGCTTCAGACCAGCAGTTTAAATTTTCAGCTTGCAGCACTTTTGCGATAGAACCAAAGTGTGTTTCTAATTTACGAAAAGCGCTGAGCGAATGTTGAACCAAATACCAAAGTCTGATGGCATCATATTGGTCATTGGATATCTGCTTCAACATATTTAAATCACATCATGAAAAACTTAGTTATCTGCAATTGCAGGCGGTTTAATTTCAGCACCCATTTTAATTGGTAAATTACTTTCCAAAATATAGGCATAGCTGAGGTGATCAAAACTCTTAAAGATCATCAGCGTACCAATTTTTTGGCTTGGTAATTTCACAGACTCTTTGGTTTTTGGGTCACGGACCGTTTCACCTTGTTGGTAAATACTAAAGACCTGTCCAGGTTTAGCACCTTGTAAGCTTCCACGGTCAATGGTGACTACACTATATTGCGCTGCTGTACCAATTGAACCCTGTACACGAACCACTTTACCGCCATTGGTGACTTCATTGGTGGTGGTTGGATAGAATAAACTTGGCAATTCGGCATCATAGCTTGGTAGGACATAGTCGCCCTTACGCACTTCAGCATTATAACTTTTGGTTAACTCAAGGGTGGTGACATCATTTTCACCAGCCGCCGCAGTTGCAGAAGCAACCTCAGTTAACTCCATGCCCGCATTAAACTTTTTGCCTTCAGCATTGAGGAAAATATAGGGTTTGCCTTCACGATAGATCCCATAACGTTGACCCACGACTAAGCCATTTCCACGCGCATAAACGGTTTGTCCTGCACCCGTAATCACACGATTATCAGCAGCACCGATGGTATAAGGGATGTTCTGTAAAGATTCAGGATTGACCACAATACTGTGTTCTAACCACGGTTGAATATCTGATAATGGAATCACTGAAATCGCATTATTTAAGGATTCAACGCGTATTTGAGGGCGTAAAGATGTTCCACCTTGATGACGACGGATAATTCCATCACAACCATCACCTTCATCTATACCAATCAATGGGCGACCATCTAAAGTACACAACAATAATTTATCGCCTGGATAAATCCAATGTGGATTTTTAACATGCTTATTGCTTGCCCAGATTTCAGGCCAGCGCCAAGGCTTGCTTAAAAATTTCCCCGCAATATCCCATAACGTATCACCACGTTTCACCACATAGACATTGGGTGCACTGGATTTAAGTGCAGGTGGATTGGTATTTGGACTTGCGTGTGTGATTTCCATGTAAGTGAATCCTGCACTTAAACATAGTGTCACAGCAAGTAATTGTTTCTTGAACCCCTTGGCATGAAAGTTCGTTATGCCAGTTAAAACCTTTTTCATTATCATAATTCCTAAAATTATGTCTCTATATGCGTTATAATACGCATATTACACACATTTTTTTAATGAAGCATATTCTTCATTTAGTTTTAAGATCAATGGCATAGCAACAGAGGGTACAGTATGGCCTTATTACCTATTTTAAGTTTTCCTGATCCCCGTTTACGCACCATTGCAAAACCTGTCGATGTGGTAACTGATGAAATTCGCCAGTTAGCAGCAGACATGTTTGAAACCATGTATGAAGCGCCAGGTATTGGTCTGGCTGCTACACAGGTCGATCAGCATATTCAGCTTATCGTAATGGATCTGTCTGAAGACAAAGACCAACCTATGGTGTTCATTAACCCCAAAATAACACCGCTTACAGAAGAAACCTTATCTTATGAGGAAGGCTGTCTTTCTGTTCCTCAAATATACGATAAAGTTGAGCGTCCGTCACGAGTTAAAATTGAAGCAATTAACCTTGAAGGTCAAGCTTTTGAAGTCGAAGCGGATGATCTATTGGCGGTATGTATTCAACATGAAATGGATCACTTAAACGGTAAATTATTTGTGGATTACTTATCCCCTTTAAAGCGTCAACGCGCGCGTGAAAAAGTGGAAAAAGTGGTTCGTCAGCGTGAAAAGCAAAAAGTTCCAGCAAAACGTTGATCTGAGTCAGTTGAATTTTAAAAACTTTTAAAATTTTCCTGCAATACAAAGCCCAATTTTGTTTGGGCTTTGTTATACTCTGGCTCGAAAAATGTTGAGACGAACGTTTTGTTGAGAATAGGTTTACTGCTCGGTTTTACCGCAGTTTTTTTACAGATTGCTGTATTTTTACAGCCTTTGCTACCGAAGCAATATCAAATTGCGCCGGTCTGTGAAACTATTACTCAAGCTTTAGTACAAAGTCATTTCTACGAAAAGCATCAACATAGCACCCATCATCAACATCAATCTGTATCTTCTGCACATGAAGCTGCCAGTCATGACCACCTGTTGGCCCATGCTGAGCATGCAGTGCCAGAGCAACCAAGTTCACATCACCATGATGCGGGTCACCAGTGCCAATACTGTACAGTCTATGGCAATCTGGTTTTACCTCCTGAACTTGAAATCAAAGAAATATTAGATCGTATTCAAGTGCGACTGGTTGCATTTCAAAAAGCATTTCGACATGTCTATTTTGTATTGCAACGTTTGTTTTTACTTCCCCAAGGCCGAGCCCCGCCACTTTTTGCATAAATCAAAAACTTAATTTTTAGGGTCTTCATTGACTCCAGCCTTGTTTAATTTATGATTTAAGAGAAAGAAAATGGCTCAACCTCAATTCTTTTTACAGCCTTTAGCGGCTGCGGTTTGTGTTGCTTGTTATTCTACAGCGGCATTTGCACACGACCAGGAACATGCATCTCAACTTGCTCCAATCGTGGTTACAGCACAGTTAAATAATGATGCCAATGGTTTGATTATTCATGCTGATCCAAAACAACCGATTCAACCTGTACCTGCCACAGATGGTGCTGATTATTTGCAAAGTATTGCAGGCTTTAATTCAATTAAAAGCGGTGGAACCAATGGAGATGTCACATTCCGCGGCATGTTTGGTTCACGGATTAAAATTTTAACAGATGGTACCGAAAATTTAGGTGCATGCCCTGCACGCATGGATGCACCTACGTCATATATTCAACCTGAAAGTTTTGACCGTATTTCGGTGGTGAAAGGACCTCAGACGGTTCAATATGCCAATACAGGTTCAGCAGCCACGGTTATTTTTGAACGTCAAAAACCAACCTTAACAGATGATAAAAATTATCAAGGTCAAGCCAGTGTTTTAGTCGGTTCTTTTGGACGTTTGGATCACAACATTGAAGCTGCTGTAGGTGACAGTAAAAAATATATGCGTATCAATGCCAATCGTTCTGAGTCAAACAGCTATGAGGATGGTGATGGTAATAAAGTGCCTTCTTCTTGGGAGCGCTGGAATACCGATTTAGCCTTAGGCTGGACACCCGATGAAGATACATGGGTTGAACTGACGGGTGGTAAAGCCGATGGTGAGGCTGAATACGCAGGCCGAACCATGGATGGTTCTCAATTTGCACGTGAAAGCCTAGGCTTACGTGTTGAAAAGAAGAATTTAAGCCCTGTGATTAAAAAGCTCGAAGGGCAAGTGAACTATAGTTATAACGACCATATTATGGATAACTTTAGTTTACGTACACCACCAATGACACATGATATGAATACACATCAAATGGTGTCGAATCCAATGGCAATGCAGGTGACACGTCGTACTTTAAATAGTCGTTTAGCCATGACCAGTGAATGGGATAAACTCAGTTTAATTACTGGGGTGGATTCTCAGCTGAACAAACATGGTGGCAGTATGTCATCACCGACCATGCCATCCATGAATGTTGCATTTAGAGAGGATATGCGCTTCCAATCTTATGGTGCTTTCGGAGAAATGACCTATCAATTCAATGATGCTTATAAATTGGTGACAGGTGCACGAATTGATCAAGTTAAAATTGATGCATTAAAACTGAATGATCAACGTAAAGAAACTTTGCCAAGTGCATTTATTCGTTTAGAAAATCAATCTCCTGAACATAATGCCAAATCTTATATTGGTTTAGGTTATGTGGAACGTGTTCCAGATTATTGGGAGCTATTCAGTACTGCACATGGTAATACTGGTATGTCTAAACCGACGTTTAATGATCTAAACACTGAAAAAACTTTACAGTTGGATCTCGGTTATCAATACCAACATGATGCATTGAGTGTGTGGACATCAGCATATGCAGGATTGATTAATGACTTTATTTTATTGAGTTATCATAATCATCCAACGGGCGGGATGGATGGACATAGTCATGGTTCATCATTTAGTGCGGGTGCAAAAAATGTCGATGCAACTATCGCGGGTGCTGAAGCGGGGATCGGTTATCAATTTACTGATGCGATTCAAGCGGATTTAAGTGCAATGTATGCATGGGGCGAAAATACCGATACACATAAACCATTGCCACAAATTGCGCCTTTAGAAGGTCGTTTGAATTTACGTTATGTTCAAGATAAATATTCTTTAGGTTTATTATGGCGTGCGGTGGCGAAACAAGATCGTATTAGCTTAAATCAAGGTAATATTGTCGGTTATGACACTGGTGAAAGTAAAAGCTTTACCACCTTGGCATTGAATGCGTCATATAACATTCAAAAAGATCTAAATCTTGCTGTTGGTGTCGACAATGTCTTAGATAAAACCTATACCGAGCATTTAAACAAATTGGGTGTAGGTGCGGATGGTCAAGTCGGTACTCAACAATTTAATAATACTGGGCGTAATTATTGGGCTCGTATTAGCATGAAATTTTAATTGATTTAAAACTGATTTTTTACAGAAATATGAGGATGTTCTATGAGTAATGACAGTAATAAGTTGTCACCTGAAAAATCGTTTTGGGGATGGAAATTGCTGATAATCGCAATTATTTTAAGCTGTATTTTTATGGGAATCTTCTATTTGGCGATTACCAACGAGCCTGACTATATGCCAAGCCAAAAACAGAATGCAGCTCAGCAACATGATATGTCTAAGATGAGTCATGAAAGTATGCCAAACATGGATCATTCGGCTTCTGAAGCAACGCATTCTCATTGATCAATGAGTAAAGTGACGCGAAGTCATGTAATGTGAAACAAGGGGAGGCCAATTGGCTTCCCCTTGTCTTTTCGAGTGTTCCTATTTAATTTAATCATGAAGTACGGGAGAGTGAGAGTAGATCTTACTGATGCATACTCGCTAATTGTTTCCCCGCATTTTGATAAAGCTCAAGTGCATATTCTTGTTCTGCACGACCATTCTGTTGTAAATATTGATCCAGTTTGTCGATATGTTTAGCGCTCCGGTAGAGCAGGGTATTTTTTGCAATTAAATAAAGCGGATACCAAGCCAAAGTACGTGGCTTGAGTCCTAGGTTTTTCATTTTACGTTGCCCAATAAAAAACTGAGTAATATCCAAATGATTTTGATAGGCCTTTTTTTGCAAAAAGGAATTGAAGTGTTTGTAGTGTCGTTCAAAAGGCTCTTTGGATAAGCTGATGGCTAAAGCTTTGCTACTTTCATCGGCCTTGGGGTGGGCATAATTCATCCATTGCAGTAGTTTCCATGCGTCAGACTCTTTATTGACTAGCCATTTTTCATCTACTCCCATTAACCAGCCCGTATATTTCCAAAAATGCATTATGGCTTCTGATTCGGTTTTGCTTGGAAAAATACCAATGGCTCTGACACCGAGAAGTAACACCGCACTAAATGCGATATTGGTCATGGCTTGATCATATTGATTGATCGGCGCTCCCCAGATATCGTTATCCCAGTCTTTGGATTTATTGAGTTGATGTCGTACCAACGAATGAATAAAACGCACATAAATGGTTGAAGTAAAACCATTGTTAAAACGAGAGAAACTATCTTGTTGATTGACATCAAGCCACCATTTGTGGGTTTCAGCTAAGCGTTTTCCAGCGTATTTATGTAAAGCACCTGTCATAATTAACGGTTGATTAAAACCAGGGTATTGATAACCCGTCATTAAAGCCACATCGCGTAAAATAAAAGTGCCATTTGTCCCTAAACGATGGGTAAATTTGATCGCAGTTTCAATTTTAGCTGGATCAAGCCAAGTAGGCGCTTGTTCAACCATTTTAAAAAAATCAGTTAATTCAGGGATTTCATTGGGAAGTTTATCCAAACCTTGATACAAGGCTGTTTCAAAAAGCTTTCTATTTTGTCTAGGATTGGTCATCACCCAATCCATAACTTTATCCATCGCGATATCACCAGTCTGTAAGGCTCGATTGAGTGAAAGATATTCGTCATAACTCGGTTGTAACTGCTGGTCTGTAAAATAATAAAAAAGCTTAGACTTCATATTTGTTCGTGCCATGGTCTCAAATGAGGCAAGGCGTTGTGGCTTAATTAATGTTTGCATTTTGAGCGCGACCTGATTATTGTTTAGTCAAACTCTAATATGAATAATTATTCGCATTCAATTCGCATTTTGGAGTGAACCGCAAGATGAGAAAACAACCACAACAACAACGTGCTCGGAATGTCGTAGATAGTATCTTGGAAGCAACTCAATTATGTGTTGCTGAATATGGCTTAATCAACGTCACTACACCCAAAATTTCAGAAAAATCAGGTGTCAGTGTTGGTTCTATCTATCAGTATTTTGGCAATAAAGAAGAAATTATTCAGGAGCTTTTAAGTCGTAAAAGTGAGCAGCTGGGGCTTGCGTTGAAACAGATTGCGATTAGCCAAGAAGAATTGAGCTTAGAAGAAATCATTCCACTTAGTCTTCAATTCGGTTTTGACATGATGAAAGCCGATGGTGGCTTTTTTATTGAAGTGCTTAAACATTGGCATGGCTATAACAATTCAGAAGCAGCAAAAGTGTTAGAAAAGCATTTCTATGAAGTGGGATTGTATGTATTTAGCCGTTTTTTTAATCATTGGAGTTTTGAAGTACTTAAAAATAAATCCTTTGTGATTATCAATAGTACGCTTTTTACCATGATGCGTTATGTCAGTCATAATAATTTTCTAATTTCAGAACAGCAGCTAAAAAAAGAATTAACTTTGATGATCTTGGCTTATCTAGAGCAAGGCGCCAGCCCTAATCCGCTTTAAGATAGTCTTTAATGGTGGTAGGGATCCATAGATTGTACTCGACTTATATAGACATACATCCAAATACAAATAAAGCTTGGTTTTATCGAACCCGATTTTATAGAGTTGGTTTTATAGAGTGAGTTTTATAGCGTTGGTTTTAGCAAGGCTAAGTATTGTTTGAGTTGGGACAGAACATTGATCTCTTTATCGGGAATAGTTTGCTGTTTTTATTCAATGATAAAAGTGATCTATCTCCTTATATAGATTTTAACCGCCGTATCTCTATTAAATTGCATTTATAACAATGCTAAGGGTATACAAGAGGCCGTTTTAGTTGTTTTAGTGAATATATGATGGGGTATTGGTTTTTTATTGCTGTGTTTTTATGCAAAAAAGCAGATTTTTAAAGAAAAAGTGCTGTTTTAGAAGAATAAATAAACAAGTGATAGATAAAATGAAAAATAATTAAAAAAAGGGGTTGTGTTGGATTGGGAATGCTGTAGAATGCACATCCATCGGCGGTGGTGTTAAATAAAACTTCTGATAAATCAG